>NZ_DASXHA010000141.1:0-72956 GCF_036488795.1 Paraburkholderia sp. | reverse complement strand
GTGGGTGACGCGGCGCAGCGGTATGCGCAGCAGTTGTCGGCGCGGTTGCCGGCGGCTGGTGGAACGACGCCTTTGCCTGCATGATTGGTTGAATTCAGCCAGACGGGAGCGATAGTAGCCGCGCCCTTATCGCCACTAAGCGGCGACGTATGAAAAAGAGCGGTGCCTGTTCAGGCGCCGCTCTTTCGTTTACGGTGCGTCTGCATCTAGTTCATTGAGGCTTATATCTCGTGTTTGCGGCGCGAGGTGATCCGTCCTGCCGCTTCGCTGTCCCGCCAGGTTTCAATACATCGTATGACGATGCTCTTCCAGAGCCGCCGCCGTCACCTTGCCGCGCATCACGCGATACACCCAGCTCGTATAGAGCAGAATGATCGGCAGGAAAATGATCACGGCGATCAGCATGATCTGCAGCGTCATCTGGCTCGAAGTCGAATCCCAGACCGTGAGACTGCTGCGTCCGTCGAGCGAGGACGGCATGATGAACGGGAACATCGAAAATCCCGCCGTCAAGATCACGCCGACGATCTGCAGTCCCGTCGCGATGAACCCGCTCTTTTCAAAGCGCGAACGGGCGAGCAGCAACGCGACGACGCCGCCCGCGATGCCAAGCACCGGCGCCGCAACCATCCACGGGTAAGTCGAGTAGTTGCCAAGCCATAACCCCGGCGCGCCGATCACGCTCTTCAACAGAGGATTGGCCACCGTGTCGAGCGGCGCCGCATCGACGATCTGATAGCCGCCAATCACCGTCGCCACCAGCACCCCCGCAATCAGAAACAGCACGACTGTCGCGAGCGAGGCGAAGCGCAGCGCAATCGACGCGCGCCGCGCAATCACGCCGTCCGTCTTCAACTTGATGAAGGCGGCGCCGTGCGCTGTGAGCATGGACACGCTGACGAGCCCGCACAACACGGCAAACGGATTGAGCAGGCCGAAGAAGCTGCCGTGATAGGTCACGCGCAGGTCGGTATCGAACGAGAACGGCACGCCTTGCAGCAGGTTGCCGAACGCCACGCCGAACACCAGCGCCGGCACGAAACCGCCAATAAACAGTCCCCAGTCCCACGCATTGCGCCAGCGCGGATCTTCGCGTTTGCTGCGATAGTCGAAGCCGACCGGCCGCAAGAACAGGGCGAACAGCACCAGCAGCATCGCGAAGTAAAACCCCGAAAACGACGCAGCATAAACCAGCGGCCACGCCGCGAACATGGCGCCGCCTGCGGTGATGAGCCACACCTGATTGCCTTCCCACGTGGCCCCGACCGTATTCACGACGATGCGCCGTTCCGCGTCCGTCTTGCCGATGAAGGGCAGCAGAATGGCGGTGCCCATGTCGAAGCCGTCGGTGAGCGCGAAGCCGATCAGCAATACGCCGATCAAAACCCACCAGATCAGTTTGAGCGTTGCGTAATCCATGATCATGGTTCCCCGATGGCTGGCAGCAAATCACGCGGCCGTGGTGGACAGCGGCTTGGGCGGTTGACCCGGCGGCGCTTCGTGGTGGTAGCGCCCCGTATGCAATGACGACGGCCCGAGGCGCGCGTACTTGAACATCAGCATGATTTCAATCACGAAAAGCGCCGTGTAAAACACCACGAATCCGCCGATGCTCAGATACAGATCAGTCGCGGTGAGGCTCGACACGGACAGCGCCGTGGGCAGAATGCCCGCGATGGTCCACGGCTGGCGACCCAGTTCAGCGACCACCCAGCCGAACTCCGCGGCGAGCCACGGTAACGGAATGGCCCACACGGCCCAGCGCAAAAACCAGCGCCGCTTGTCGAGCAGCAGCGAACGCTGTGCGCAGAACCAGAACGCAAGCACAAAGGTCGCGAGGAACAGGAGCCCAAGGCCCACCATCAAGCGGAACGCGTAGAACACGGGCGCCACCGGCGGAATGGTTTTCTTTGCCGCGGCGGCGATCTGCTGCGGCGTGGCGTCGGTGACGTTCGCCGTGAACGGCTTGAGCATCAGTCCATAGCCGAGATCCTGCCGGGTGGCGTCGAAGGCGGCCTTGGCCTCGTCCGTGGCATTGCCTTGCTTGAGCTCCTGCAGCGCGGCGTAGGCAACCATGCCGTTCTTGATGCGCTGCTCGTTCTCGGCGATCAGGTCTTTCAGGCCCACCACCGGTTCATCCAGTGAACGCGTCGCGATGATGCCGAGGGCATACGGAACGCGAATCGCATAGTCGGTGCGCTCTTCCGTCTGGTTCGGAATCCCAATGATCGTAAACGGTGCAGGCGCGGGTGTCGTTTCCCATTCGGATTCGATCGCGGCGAGCTTCACCTGCTGGACTTCGCCGGTGCGATAGCCGGATTCGTCTCCCAGCACGATCACACAAATGGTCGACGCAAGGCCAAAACCCGCGGCAATGGCAAACGAGCGCAGCGCGAACTCCGTATCGCGGCGCTTGAGCAGATACCACGACGACACGCCGAGCACGAACATCGACGCCGTCACATAACCGGCTGACACCGTATGAACGAACTTCACCTGCGCAACCGGGTTGAACAGTACGGCGGAGATGCTGGTCAACTCCATGCGCATGGTTTCGTAGTTGAACTCGGCGCCGACCGGATTGTTCATCCAGCCGTTCGCGACGAGAATCCACAACGCGGACAGGTTCGAGCCAAGTGCAACGAGAAAGGTCACGATCAGATGCTGGACGCGCGACAGGCGGCTCCAGCCGAAGAAGAACAGCCCGACGAAGGTCGATTCGAGAAAGAACGCCATCAACCCTTCGACGGCAAGCGGCACGCCGAAGATGTCGCCTACATAGTGCGAGTAGTACGACCAGTTGGTGCCGAACTGGAACTCCAGCGTCAAACCGGTGGTGACGCCCATGGCGAAGTTGATGCCGAACAGCTTGCCCCAGAACTGCGTCATGTCCTTGTAGATCTGCTTGCCGGTCATCACGTAGACCGACTCCATGATGACGAGTAACCACGACAGACCAAGCGTCAGGGGTACGAACAGAAAGTGATAAAGCGCCGTCACGGCGAACTGGAGACGCGAGAGGTCGACGACATCGCTAGCGGGCATGTTGATCACCTTGAGACGGATGCGATGCAGGCGCGGACAGCAGTGCTTGCGCGACGAGTGCTGGCGGCATGGACATGTTTTCAGCCTGGGGGTGATTGAAGAATGCGTACTTGAGCGCCACCAGCAAGGCAAATTTGATGGCGAGGACGATGACGATGTCGCGTCCGAAGGTCGGGCCGCGCATCCAGCCGGCGATGCGCGCGCGTAGGGCGGGGCGCGGAGGAGTCCTGTCGTTTAGCGTTATGGTCATGATCGGTCGATGACGACTTCACACCGGACTACCCGGCTGGATCCACGCCGCGCAGGCGGCTGGGCGAGTGCATAACGATCTTAGGATGAGGGCTGGCAACGCGGCAGTACGCGACTGTGGCATTGCGTCGCGAGCAGGTGCCGTCCATCCCAGTATTGCAATCTAATTTGGGATACGTCAAGGAAACGGGGTGCGAATCCGCTGGCGGGAGATAAAAAAGCCCTGCCGTCTTTCGAGGGCAGGGCTGATGTCTGACAGTGTGCCGGACAGGCCGGCTCGCTTTATGCGTATTCGTTCAATGCGCTGCGCATCTTCTTCATTGCGCTTGCTTCGATCTGGCGAATGCGTTCCGCGGACACACCGAATTCATCGGCAAGGTCATGCAAGGTGGAACCGCCCGAACCGTCGTCTTCGACCTGCAGCCAGCGTGCTTCGATGATGCGGCGGCTGCGCGCGTCGAGTGACTCCAGCGCGCTCGCAATACCGTCGCTTTGCAGCTTGTCGCGCTGACGCGCGGCAAGCACAGCGGTCGGCTCGCTATGCGAATCGGCCAGATAGGCGATCGGCGCGAACGCTTCTTCGCCGTCTTCAACCTGGCCTTCCAGCGCGATATCGCCGCCGGACAGACGGGTTTCCATCTCGGCCACTTCCTCACGCTTGACGTTCAGTTCCTTGGCGAGACCTTCGATCTCGTCCGGTGTGAACGCGCCCAAGCCCTGCTTGTGGCTACGCAGGTTGAAAAACAGCTTGCGTTGCGCTTTGGTCGTGGCGACCTTCACCATGCGCCAGTTGCGCAGGATGTATTCGTGAATCTCGGCCTTGATCCAGTGCATGGCGTACGACACGAGACGTACGTTTTGCGCCGGGTCGAAGCGCTTGACGGCCTTCATCAGACCGATGTTGCCTTCCTGAATCAGGTCGGCGTGCGGCAGGCCGTAGCCCAGATAGTTACGCGCGATCGACACCACCAGCCGCAAATGCGACAGGACCAGACGGCGCGCAGACTCCAGATTGGCCTGCTCGCGGAATTCAGTGGCGAACTGGCGCTCCTCCGCCGGCGTCAGCATCGGAATCCGGTTCACGGCCTGGATGTAGGCGTCGATATTGCCCAGTTGTCCGGGCAGCAGCGAAGAATGCGAGAGCGTCAGCGCACCTGCCGAAGCGGCCTTAGCCGACGACGGGCTCAGAGTACTCGGAAGGGTCATTGCGTTGCTCACGTAGAAAACTCCTTTGGAATCAGGCAAAAGCTCAGTCAAAAATCGACTCCAGCGTGGATGTTAGCACTCTCAATATCCGAGTGCTAATACTTAGAGCGCGTGGGGGTATCCTGGTTCCCGTAATCCTATTGGAATGCGGCTTCTAATAGCCTTTCGGTAGGATCATACGCGCTTAGCGAACTTGCACCGATAGACACAGGATTTGTCAGCTCGCGAGCGCCGTCTGTTGGGAAGCGCGCGGTTGCTGCCTGCGGCGCAATCACCTGACAAATCCGCGGGATTGTTCGTATGAACGACGGTTATCGTGGCCCTTGTTTTTTCGGACCGAGCTTCGCTGGATGCTCGACGTTTGGGAGGCTAAATCGGGGCGGCATCAAGGTGGCGACGCACCACTGGATGTCGCTTGTTGCCGGCGTGCAGGTCCCGCGCAGCGTCAGCGTATTTTCGACCTTCATCCCGAGCATCGCGTTCCCGTTCCCCGACATGACGTATGTGGGTGTGGCGTTCGGTAGCGGGCAGCACATATCGAACGCCAGTATCAATGAGCCGAATCCTGGTATAAATTTCAGCCAGCTATCTATGCAATATAACTTCTGACGACCGCGGCCCAGGTTCGGCTCGTCGAGTAAGGGGGCTGAGCAATGCCGGCAAAAGTGATCGAAGCAATTCGTGGACTGGAGCGCGACCGCTTTCGCGCGATGGTCGACGGCAACGGGCCGTTGCTCGACACGCTGCTCTCGGACAACGTGAGCTATATCCACACCAATGGCAAGCGTGAAACGAAGCAGCAGTTGATTGATGGGATCACGGGTGGACGCCGTCGTTACCGGCAGATCGAGATCCAGACGCAGGACGTGCTGCCGGTAGGGCGCGAAACGTGGCTCGTCACGGGCCGCGCGCTGATCGAAATGGAGGCGAATAACGGCGCGTTGCTGTTCCCGATTGCCTACACCGCAATCCATACACAGGAAGATGGGCAGTGGCGGCTGGTGGCGTGGCACGCAACCCGTTGCGCGATCGAGTGAAGCTGTTGGCCTGTCTCGCCGGCTCGCCTTGTGGGCGGGCCGTGCGCGCCGGCGGGATGTTTCGCCGCGGGCGCCGGGGTGTGCGGGTGTTGCTTGTGGCGTCGCCTGCCGTGCCTTTTTGCTGACTCTTCTGGGCGGGCTTAGGCCGCCACTCTGCAATCAATCTCTTTGCGCTCTGCCCGGTTCACCGCGCTGACCATCGCGTCCACGACCGCCGCCGAACTGTCTTCGCTGACGCCAACGCCGTACCTCACACCTTGCTCACCGACCCGGCAACCGACAAACACCGCCGTGCGCCCGTCCACCGTGCGCGAGCTTTCCACTGATGTCACCTCGACAGGTTGACCCGCAGCGGCTGAAATCGCGCGCGCAACCTGCTGCGCGTGCTGCTCATGGTGTTGCTGCGGTTCGCCTTCGGCGCGCTTCGCTGCGGCCACGCTGACGTCGCGATTCTCCCAGCGTACCGTCGATGCATTCACGCGCCGCGCCGGACCGATGGGCTCGAAGTATTCGCGGGCGAACAACGCGCAGATCGCCTCGCCGGTCATTTCGGCGCCGCTGGTATCCGCGACGGCCTGAACCGCGTGGCTGAATTCGATCTGCACGCGGCGCGGCGGCGTAAAGCCCATGCCGCGCTCGAGCGGATACGTCGAACCGCCCTTGCCCGACTGGCTGTTCACCCGGATCACCGCGTCGTAGCTACGGCCCACGTCCGACGGATCGACAGGCAGATACGGCACTTCCCAGACGGCATCCGGCGCCTGCTGCGCGAAGCCCTTGCGGATCGCGTCCTGATGCGAGCCGGAGAACGCGGTGTAGACGAGGTCGCCGGCATACGGGTGACGCGGGTGCACGGGCAGCTGATTGGCGCGCTCGACCATCCGGCGCACTGCGTCGATATCCGAGAAGTCGAGGCCCGGGTCGATGCCCTGCGTGTAGAGGTTCATCGCGAGCGTGACGAGATCGACGTTGCCGGTGCGCTCGCCATTGCCGAACAGGCATCCTTCGATCCGATCCGCCCCCGCCAGCAATGCCATCTCGGCGGCAGCGACCGCGGTGCCGCGGTCGTTATGCGGATGCACCGACAACACGATGCTGTCGCGATAGCCGAGATTGCGGTCCATCCATTCGATCTGATCGGCGTACACGTTGGGGCTCGCCGCTTCGACGGTGGCGGGCAGGTTGACGATCATCTTGTGATCCCGCGTGGGCCGCCATGTCTGCGCCACCGCGTCGCAGACTTCGCGGGCGAAGGCGAGCTCGGTCATGCTGAAGGTTTCGGGCGAGTACTGGAAGATCCAGTGCGTCTGCGGCCGCGTCTGCGCGTAGTGCTTGACGAGCCGGGTGCCTTCGACGGCGAGCGCCTTCACCTCGTCTTTCGACTGGTTGAAAACGATCTTGCGAAACGACGGCGCAATCGCGTTGTACAGATGCACGATGGCACGCGGCACGCCTTCGAGCGCCTCGAAGGTACGCGCGATCAGGTCCTCGCGCGACTGCACGAGCACTTCGATCGTCACGTCCTCGGGAATGCGCTTTTCGTCGATCAGCTTGCGCACGAAATCGAAGTCGGTCTGCGAGGCCGACGGAAAGCCGACTTCGATTTCCTTGAAGCCAATCGCCACCAGCATCTCGAAGAACTCGAGCTTCTGCGCGATGCTCATGGGCTCGATCAGCGACTGGTTGCCGTCGCGCAAATCGGTGCTCATCCAGATCGGGGCTTGCTGGATGGTGCGGCCAGGCCATTTTCGGCCGGTCAAACGGACCGGAGGGAAGGGACGGTATTTTTCAGCAGGGTTGCGCAACATGGTGAGCCTCGTTCGTTTCGTCGTATGCAAAGGGGGGTGGCGTCGAGCGGCTGGCGGGCTGCCACAGGTGCACGGCCCGCGAGCCGGTGGCTAGCGGGACTAGCGAACGGGCGCGAACAAAGGACGTCATGGCGATGATGACGCCGGTAACGACCATGAAGAATGCGCATGTCACGTGCATTTGACCCTCGCGATTCATCCGCAGGGTAAACGGACGAATACAGACGACTGACAGGTTGTAGAAGGGACTACGAGTTGGAGTGAAACAGAACTGCGGGACTGCTCTGAGGACCGCGCAAACCAGCAACGCGCGGCGCTACGCCTGGCTTACGCTAGACGTAGCGATAGGGGCCGCGCGAGGCGGCCGGAGGTAATTCGGAGGGTGTTCGGAAGGGAACGCATTGGACGAATGTATTCGAGCGGACCGGGGTGTGTCAACCGCCGATCCGCGCAATACGCCGTTGCGCGCAGCTGCGTGCGTGCTGCCAGTCCGGCGTACAACCGGTCACACGGGCGTTCTGGCGATCTCCACGATTACTTCGATTTGCCGTTCGATCGCGCCCGGCACGGGCGCCTCGCCACGCATCACGGCATCGATCCATAGCGCGGTGGTGGCGGCGTCACGCGCTTCCGGCAGTTCGACCTCGGGCGCATCCGCCGACGAGCGCTCGGCTGCCACCCGCGTTTCGCAGATGCCGTCATGCAGCCAGTCGATCTGCACCTGACGGCGCGTGTCGGCGACCGCTTCGCCCTCGGTGCCGCGTGCCAGCAGCGCGCCGCCCTCGGCTGCATCGGGATGGGTGCTGAACAGTTGCGTGAGGCTCTCGCGATACGGAGGATGCGTGTAGTTCACGAGCCTCAGGCCCGGCGGCGCGAACGGCTGCAGGATCTTGACGAGCGTATGGGTGGAGTTGCGCACGCCCATCCGACGCCTCAGCGCCAGCAGCCTGGCAAGCTTGGGCGCGAGGGTGGCGATCGGCGCGAACGCCAGGCGGCGCGCGGCCAGGCTGTCTTCGATATGCGCGTGCGTTTGCGCGTGCGAGATCTGCAGATGCGTGAAAATTTCCGCGCTGGTGACTCGTCCGGGGTCTTCCGTGACACCGTGCACCAGCACCGGCACACCCTCGCGGGCCAGCAGCAGCGCGAGCAACGGCACCAGATTCGGCTGCTTGCGCGCGCCGTTGTAGCTTGGAATGGAAACCGGGCGATAGGGCCCTTGAGCAACGTGAATGGGCTCGAACGACGCGCGGGCGGCGGCCAGCATGGCGGCGAGTTCATCGGCGCTTTCGCCTTTGACCCGGTACGCCAGCAAGATCGCGCCCAGTTCCAGATCGCCGACGCGGCCATCCAGCATCGCGCTATACAGCGTATGGGTGTCCTCGGGCGTCAGCGCGCGGGCGCCGTTGGGCCCCCGGCCGATCTCCTTGATAAAGCGGGCGCACGGGAAGACGGAGGAGGCGGTGTCGGCTGATTCGGTCATCGGACTGTATTCGGGGCTTGATGGCGCGCCGCCTGAAGCGGGCGGCCAGGGGTGTTCAAAGGACCACACAAACGAAAACAATGGCTCCTGTACGGAGTATCGCATCTGCTGCGATCTTGCAAGTTGGCCGCAGCGGCCTCGCGTGTTCATGGTCGGCGAGGAGGACCGGACTGCCGCGCGGATGCGCTGCGACACCCGGCTGCGGCCGCCGCGCACGCCGCTTTTACCGGCGCGTTAAACTCGATGCTTTCTTGCCGCGCTCGCGGTGCTTATTCATAAGGATGGAGAACGGGATGAGTTACGTGTTTGCTCCCGCGCCGGTCGTCGCGGTGCCGGTCGTCGGGTCCGGCGATCAATTCGCGGTGCGTCGCATCTACTGTGTGGGCCGGAATTACGAGGCTCATGCGCGTGAAATGGGCCATGACCCGGACCGCGAACCGCCGTTCTTCTTCAGCAAGCCGGCTGACGCGGTCGTGTACGTGGCGCCGGGCGCGACGGGCGAATTCCCGTATCCGCCGCAATCGAAGAACGTGCACTTCGAAATGGAACTGGTCGCGGCCATCGGCAAGGCCGGCAAGAACATTCCGGTCGATGAGGCGCTGGAGCACGTCTACGGTTACGCGCTGGGTCTCGATATGACGCGCCGCGACCTGCAGGCTGAAGCCAAAAAGCTTGGCCGCCCGTGGGATACGGCGAAGGGCTTCGATCACTCGGCGCCGCTCGGCCCGATCCATCCGGTGTCGGCCGTGGGTCAAGTGGCGCAAGGCGCGATCTGGCTGAGCGTCAACGGTGAGGAAAAGCAGCGCTCCGATGTCTCGCAACTGATCTGGTCGGTGGCGGAGACGATCGCTTATCTGTCGACGTTGTTCGAACTGCATCCCGGCGACCTGATCTTCACGGGCACGCCCGAAGGCGTGGGCGCCGTGGTCAAGGGCGATCTGATGAAGGGTGGTGTGGATGGACTGGGTGAGCTGAACGTGCGCGTCGTCTAAGTCCAGAACCCTATTCCGAGTGCGACGGGAGGAGACACCCAGGCATGAAGCTTTACAGCTATTTTCGTAGCTCGGCGGCGTATCGGGTACGCATTGCGCTGAATCTGAAGAATCTGCCGTACGACTACGCGCCGGTTCATTTGTTGCGCGACGGTGGCGAGCAGCTCAAGCCCGAGTATCGCAAGCTCAACCCGGATGCGATCCTGCCCACGTGTATCGATGGCGACCACGTGATGCAGCAGTCGCTGGCCATCATCGAGTATCTGGAAGAAACCCATCCCGAGCCGCCGCTGTTGCCGAAGGCGCCTGCCGATCGCGCCTATGTGCGTTCGGCGGCGCTGCAGATCGCTTGCGAGATTCATCCCTTGAACAACCTGCGCGTGCTGAAATATCTTAAGCACACGCTGGGAGTGGACGACGCGGCGAAGGATGCGTGGTACCGGCATTGGGTGGAGTGCGGCTTTGCGACGCTCGAAGAACATCTGGCGAGCGATTCGCGCACCGGCAAGCTGTGTTTCGGCGACACGCCGACGCTGGCCGATGCGTGTCTCGTGCCGCAGGTGTTCAACGCGCAACGCTTCAAGATCGATCTGGCGCCGTTTCCGACCATCCAGCGGATCAACGATTACGCGTCGCAGATGGATGCCTTCGCGCGGGCTGCGCCTGGCGTGCAGCCGGATGCTGAATGAGGCTGGGTCTTACGTGAGTGGTCAGGCGGTGGGTCTGGCTGAAAAGCGCAAAAGGCGCCCCCGTGCATGGGGCGCCCTTTGTTTGCGCGCTGTGCGCTTCGGGTTAGCGGTTTACGCCTAGCTGCCGAGCAAGGCATCCGAAAACTCTTCGGCGCTGAACGGCTGCAGATCCTCGACCTTTTCGCCGACGCCGATGAAATACACCGGCACCGGACGTTGCCGCGCAATCGCGGCAAGAATGCCGCCTTTGGCCGTACCGTCGAGCTTGGTGACGATCAGGCCGGTCAGGCCCAACGCGTCGTCGAACGCTTTCACCTGGGTGAGCGCGTTTTGCCCGGTGTTCGCGTCGATGACGAGCAGCACTTCGTGCGGCGCGCCGTCCATGGCTTTGCCGATCACGCGTTTCACCTTGCGCAGTTCTTCCATCAGATGCAACTGCGTCGGCAGACGGCCGGCGGTGTCGGCCATCAACACGTCGATCTTGCGCGCGCGCGCTGCGCCGACTGCGTCGAAGATCACCGCAGCCGGGTCGCCGCTTTCCTGCGAGACGGCCGTCACGTTGTTGCGCTGGCCCCAGATGGCGAGCTGTTCGCGCGCGGCGGCCCGGAACGTGTCGCCGGCGGCCAGCAAGACCGACTGGTCGAAGCTTTGGAGATGCTTCGCGAGCTTGCCGATGCTGGTGGTTTTGCCGGCACCGTTCACGCCGGCGATCATCACCACGAGCGGCTGGGCGCGGCCCAGCATCAGGGACTTTTCGAGCGGCTTGAGCAGGTCGATCAACAGCGTGCGCAGCGCGGCTTTCACCTGCTGCGGATCCGTGAGGCGTTCGGCGCGTACTTTTTCGCGCAGCGCTTCGAGCAGGAATTCCGTGGCTTCGACGCCCGCATCGGACATCAGCAGGGCGGTTTCGAGCTCTTCATACAGATCTTCGTCGATCTTGGCGCCGATGAAGATACCCGTGATGTTCGAACTGGTCTTCGACAGGCCGCTCTTTAGCCGGGTCAGCCAGGATTTCCTGGCCGTGGCTTCGGGGACGGGCGGCGGCACGATTTCGACGGTTTCGAGCGCGCTGTCGTCCGGCTGCTGAGGCTCGGCGTAAGCGGACGTGGCCGGCGCGGCGGCCACGGCGGACGCCTTGGGCACCGCCGGCGGCATCTGCACAGGCGCGTCGACGGCGGCCGGCGCGGCGGATTCCTGCGCCGCCTGCTGGTCTTCCGGCGCTGCGTCGGGCCCTTTCGAACCCTTCAATCGTTTGAAAAAGCTGAACATGATCTGGCGTGGTGAGAGCGAGCGCCGGTGCGCGCAGCCGGTGGTTGTCCGGGGGCAGCGGCAGGCAGCGTGGCAATGCGGGATGCAAGGCGCTGGAAGGCCGTCATTTTATCAGGCATGCCTAAGGGCGTCGCTCAAAGGCATGGCTAACGGCGTCGCAATAGCCGGCTGGCCAGGTCAGGCCCCACTGAGCCTGATCGCCCCCGTGTGGTAACGTTGGCGCTCCTACCCGCGTGCAGCAACGCGCCGCGGGCACACTGTCTACCGTTCGAATCTGCATGCCCAGTTCTTCTCCTTCCCGCGCGCGCAGCGCTCCCTCTGGCCGCGGCAAACCGCACGCAATCCGCATCATCGGCGGTGACTGGAAGCGTACGCCGCTGCCGGTGCTCGACCTCGACGGTTTGCGGCCCACGCCCGACCGCGTGCGCGAGACGCTCTTCAACTGGCTCGGACAGCGTCTGGACGGCCTGCGCTGTCTCGATCTGTTCGCCGGCAGCGGCGCACTCGGCTTCGAGGCTGCGTCGCGCGGCGCGGCGCGGGTGTTGATGGTCGAGCGCAATTCGCGGGCGGCCGGCCAGTTGCGCGCCAATCAGGCGCGCCTGCTGCCTAATACCATTGAAATTGCCGAGGCCGACGCGCTGCGCCTTGCAGCAAGCCTCGCCCCGGGTTCGTTCGACGTCGTGTTCCTCGACCCGCCGTTCGACTCCGATCTGCTGGCGCGCGCGCTGGAGCTGGCGGCGCCGCTCGTGAGCGCCGAAGGTTTCCTCTACGTCGAAGCGGGCGACGCACTCGACATCGCGCAGACGCCCGCGCTGGCGGGCTGGAGCATGGTCCGTCAGGGAAAGGCTGGGGCGGTCCACTATCATTTGCTGCAGCGCGAAAATGAGGAATAATGCGCGTTCTAAAACAGGCGCCCGGACGGCCAGCCGTCACGTGCGCGAGCGGCGGCAAACGCGTCCAGCGGGCGCGCTTGACGTGCCCTTTCGTCTGAAGACAGGAGAAGTCTCATGGTAGTCGCCGTGTACCCGGGTACCTTTGACCCGCTGACGCGCGGTCACGAAGACCTCGTCCGGCGCGCGTCGAGCATTTTCGACACGCTGGTGGTCGGCGTAGCGGATAGCCGTAACAAAAAGCCGTTTTTCACACTCGAAGAGCGCCTCGACATCGCTCACGAAGTGCTCGGTCACTATCCAAACGTGCAGGTGATGAGCTTCAAGGGCCTCTTGAAGGATTTCGTGCGCACCAACAATGCCCGCGTGATCGTGCGTGGCCTGCGCGCCGTGTCGGACTTCGAATATGAGTTCCAGATGGCCGGCATGAACCGCTACCTGCTGCCGGACGTCGAAACCATGTTCATGACGCCGTCCGATCAGTACCAGTTCATTTCGGGCACTATCGTGCGCGAAATTGCGCAACTGGGCGGCGATGTCAGCAAATTTGTCTTCCCGTCCGTCGAGAAATGGCTGAAGGACAAGGTTGCCCTGCTCGGCCAGGAGGACGGTCCGGCGAAGCAGCCCTAACCGGCGTAAACTGTCGGATTGACGGATTGACAGCCGGCGGTATGCCGGCGTGAAGTGAGAGAAGTATGGCCCTGATGATTACCGACGAGTGCATCAATTGCGACGTCTGCGAGCCTGAGTGCCCGAACGACGCAATTTCGATGGGCCCGGAAATCTATGTGATCGACCCGAAGAAATGTACCGAATGCGTCGGTCATTTCGATGAGCCGCAGTGTATCCAGGTGTGTCCGGTGGAGTGCATTCCGCGCGATCCAGAACACCTGGAAACGCCTGAAGGCCTGATGGCGAAGTATCACGCGCTGCAGGCCGCGAAGAGCGCCTGATTGATCGGCGTTGGCGCAGGTTGGCGAGGCCCATCGTGAGCCTCGTCCTGACCGTCTGATTCTGTTTGTTCCCGCCGGGTTATCCCGCTTACGCGCGCAGAATATCCTGCAATGCTTGAAGCAGCGTGTCGCATTCGGCTTCGGTGCCGATCGAGATGCGTAGATGCTGATCCACGCGCGGCGCCTTGAAATGGCGCACGAAGATTTCCTTGTCCCGAAGCCGCGCGGCGAGTGTGGCCGCATCGTGGCCCCGGTGGCGGGCGAATACGAAGTTCGCTCCCGACGGCACCACGTCGAAGCCGAGCGCGCCCAGTCCCGCCGACAGTCGCTCGCGGCTCGCAACGACCTTGGCGCAGGTGTCGCGGAACCACGCGTCGTCTTCATAGGCGGCGGCTGCGGCCGCTTGCGCGAGCCGATCTAGCGGGTACGAGTTGAAGCTGTCCTTCACGCGGGTCAACGCGTCGATCAGATCGGCATTCCCAAACGCAAAGCCCACCCGCATGCCCGCCAGCGAGCGCGACTTCGAGACAGTCTGCACCACCAGCAGATTCGGATAGCGGTCGATCAGGGCAATCGCAGACTGCGCGCCGAAATCCACATACGCTTCGTCGATCACGACCGCCGAGTCCGAATGTGCGGCCACTAGCCGCTCAATTTCGGCGAGCGGCAGAGGGTGACCGGTCGGCGCATTCGGATTCGGCAGCAGCACGCCGCCGTTGGGCAGTGCGTAGTCGTCGACGCGGATCGCGAACGCGTCATCTAAGGGAATGGTTTGGTACTCGACTTCGAAGAGCCGCGCGTAGGTCGGGTAGAAGCTGTACGTGATATCCGGAAACAGAATCGGCTTGTCGTGCTTCAGGAGCGCCTGGAAGGCGAGCGCCAGCACCTCGTCCGAACCGTTGCCTGCGAACACCTGCTCAGCGCGGATGCCATGATGCGCGGCGACCGTCTCGCGCAGCTTGCGCGCGGTCGGGTCCGGATAGCGCCGCAACGATTCCGCGTGATCGCCCAGCTCGCGGCGAATCGCCTCCAGCACACGCGGCGACGGCGGATACGGGTTCTCGTTGGTATTGAGCTTGACCGGATGGGCCAGCGCGGGTTGTTCGCCCGGCACATACGGCGTCAGACGATGAACGATGTCACTCCAGTAGCGGCTCAACTGGGCCTCCTCAGGCATTGCGATGCAGCTGCATCATCGCGCGCTCCATCTCGCCCTTGACGACGAGCGGCATCTGCACGAGCGCGCGCTCGATCGACGCATCGATCACGTCCTGTTCTTCACGGCGCGGCGGCTTCAGCACGTAGTTGGCGACGTCCGGCTTCGCGCCGGCGCGCGCGGCCTCGGGAATCAGGTCGCGCGGATGGCCAATGCCGATCCGCAGCCGCCAATACTGCTGCGACGACAGATGCGCGGAAATGTCCTTCAAGCCATTATGACCGCCGCTGCCGCCGCCAAGCTTCAGCTTGACGCTGCCGGGCGGCAAATCCAGTTCGTCGTGGGCGACGAGAATCTGATCGGGCAGGATCTTGAAGAAATGCGCGAGCGCGACGACCGACTGACCCGAGCGGTTCATGTAGGTTTGCGGCTCCAGCAGATGTACTTCTTCGCCGTGCAGACGCGCCTTTGCATAGAAGCCGTGAAAGCGGCGCTCGTCGCGCAGGGTCGTGCCCGCTTCGCGCGCCAGTTGATCCACCAGCCAGAAACCGGCGTTGTGACGCGTCGCAGTGTATTCGGCGCCCGGGTTGCCGAGCCCCACGATCAGCTTGATCATGATTGGATGCAGGTCGGCGGCGGACCACGCGACCAGAAAAAAACCGAAAAAAAACCCGCCGGGGCGAACCGCGGCGGGTCACATCGTCCGTTCCATTGAAACGGATCGAGAGGATTACTCGCTGTGCAGCTTACGCAGCCGGCGTTTCGCCTTCGCCTGCAGCAGCGGCAGCGTCGCCTTCAGCGACCGCACCAGCCGGGATCGTCGCCGAAGCGATAACCGGGTTTTCAGCTTCAACGTGTGCAACCAGGGCAACGCCTGCCGGCAGGACGATGTCCTTGGCGTGCATTGTGTGACCCGCTTCGATCTTCGCGAGGTCGACTTCGAGGAATTCCGGCAGTGCTGACGGCAGGCACTCGATTTCGATTTCGTTCAGAACGTGCGAGATCACCGCGCCCGACAGCTTGACGGCCGGGTTGGTTTCCTGGTTCATGAAGTGCAGCGGTACCTTGGTGTGCAGCTTCTTCGTGGCGTCGACGCGCTGGAAGTCCACGTGCAGCACGAGCTGACGGAACGGATGGTATTGCACGTCGCGCAGCAGAACCTGTTGCGACTTGCCGCCAATTTCCAGATCGAGGATCGACGAGTGGAAAACTTCTTTCTTCAGGGCGTGCCACAACGCGTTGTGATCGAGTTCGATCATTTGCGGTTCAGCACCAGCGCCATAAACGATTGCCGGCGTCTTGCCGGAAATACGCAGGCGGCGGCTCGCACCCGTACCTTGCAGGGAACGCTCGAAAGCGACTACTTTCATCTTGAATCTCCAATGCACTGCCCGCGACCAGGCAGTAAAAACGGGGCCTTCACGCCATTCTGGCTGAGGCCCCAGACTCGACGACACGAACCTTCGTTCGTTCATGCCGATTGTGCAAAAGCGCAACGTGAATCACGCTGCGCCTTCGCAAATACTTAACTTTCTGCAAACAGCGACATGACCGAATCGCCGCGGCGGATGCGCGAGAACGTTTCGGCCAGCAGACCGGCGCTCGTCAACGAGCGGATCTTGGCGCACGAGCGAGCTTCTTCGCCGAGCGGGATCGTATCGGTCACAACCAGCTCGTCCAGAGCCGACGCGGCGATACGCTCGCCGGCACCGCCCGACAGCACCGGGTGCGTCGCATACGCGAACACCTTGGTTGCACCGCGTTCCTTCAGCACTTGAGCGGCCTTGCAGAGCGTGCCCGCGGTGTCGACCATGTCGTCCATGATCACGCAGGTACGGCCTTCGACTTCACCGATGATGTTCATCACTTCAGCGACATTCGCCTTGGGGCGGCGCTTGTCGATGATGGCGAGATCGCAGTTCAGCTGCTTTGCCAGTGCACGGGCGCGGACCACGCCGCCGACGTCCGGCGACACGACCAGCAGGTTCTCGTGATTCTGCTTGCGAAGGTCGCCAAGCAGCACGGGCGTTGCGTAGATGTTGTCGACCGGAATGTCGAAGAAACCTTGAATCTGGTCAGCGTGCAGATCCATCGTGATGATCCGCTCGACACCGGCGATTTCCAGCATGTTCGCCACGACCTTCGCCGAGATGGCGACGCGCGCCGAACGCGGGCGTCGATCTTGACGGGCATAGCCGAAGTAGGGAATGGCTGCAGTGATCCGGCCGGCGGATGCGCGCTTGAGCGCGTCGACCATGATCATCAGTTCCATCAAGTTGTCGTTCGCCGGTGCGCAGGTGGACTGCAGGACGAAGACATCCTTGCCACGTACGTTTTCCTGAATCTCGACCTGGATTTCGCCGTCCGAGAAACGGCTGACCATTGCTTTGCCGAGGGGAATACCGAGGATTTTTACGACTTCTTGTGCAAGCGCCGGATTTGCGTTGCCAGTAAAAACCATCAGGCCGTCATGGCTGCTCATCATGCACCTGCTTCAGGCTGGGGGGCGAGGAAATGCGAGAATTTTTGGCAGGGGAGGAAGGACTCGAACCCTCGAATGCCGGAATCAAAATCCGGTGCCTTAACCAACTTGGCGACTCCCCTACACTAACTTTGAGCTTCACCGAGCGTGTAGGACCGCTCGACGATGCAAAACTTATGACGCGAAAGCAAAGAGTGGATGCGTATCCAGGCTTGCTGTTACTGCGCTGTTCCAGTCGCCGGGCAGTTTGGCTTGCGCCAGCTCTGCTTCACCGCGACTACGAAACGCTGCAAAAACGCTTGCACCCGATCCGGTCATCCGCGCCGGCGCGATGTTATCAAACCATCGAAGCACCTGCGCAACTTCCGCGTATTTTCCCACGACAACTGGCTGCATGTCATTTCGGCCAAAACTGTCAGGCCATTCTGCGCTGCAACTATGTTGTGCAAGAAAGTCCGTAATTGTGAGGGGTTTTGAATCTCTTGTCAACGATTTCTCGGAAAAAATCGCTGCAGTTGGAACATGAACCCGTGGCGTCACAACCAGGAAATAACGCGGCGGCAATTGTACAACCTCTAATGCTTCTCCGACACCCTCTGCGAACGCATTTTTTCCAAAAACAAAAAATGGCACATCCGCGCCGAGCTTCAGCGCCAGCTCCTGCAGTTCGATGCGCGGCAGATCGAGCTTCCACAGACGGTTGAGCGCGAGGAGCGTGGTGGCCGCGTCGGAGCTGCCGCCGCCGAGACCCGCGCCCATCGGCAGCCGTTTGTCGATTTCGATATCCACGCCTTGCGCGGTGCCCGTATGCGTCTTCAGCAGGGTCGCGGCGCGCACGGTCAGGTCGTGTTCGGGCGGAACATCCGGCACGTGGGTGCTACGCGTGATGCTGCCGTCAGCGCGACGGGTGAAATGCAGCGTGTCACCCCAGTCGAGCAACTGGAAGACGGTCTGGAGCGCGTGATAACCATCCGGGCGACGGCCGGTGATGTGCAGGAAGAGATTGAGCTTCGCTGGCGCAGGGCAATCGCGCAGCGAATCGGTCGTTTCGATCATGAGGCGAGGCAAAAAACGGGTAGGGTAGCGCGCGCTACTGGTCGAGCACGAGCTTGATAGCGAGCGGCGGTTCGTCGCGGGACAGGTTGACGCGCTTCACGCCAGTGGCCGGCGCATCCGCGTAGGCCACATAGTCGATTGTCCAGCCGTCCTGACGAATTTCCTTCAGACGCGACGGCTGCTGCGGATCCTGCTCGGTCTGCGCCTTCGAGGTCGGTGCGGGCGAGGGTTGCAGCCAGTAGCGAAGACCTTCGACAGGCAACGCAAAACCGAGCGCATTCTGCATCAGCGTCGACACATTGTCTGCGGTGAGCGGTTGACGGTTCGGCAGTTCGAGCGACGCCGAAGCCGGCGACGACGTCACGATGGCGAGCGTCTGCCCAAGCGGGTTACGCAGCTGCAGGCTGACCGTATCGCCAGTTTCCTGCCATGCGAAGTTGCCGTAGGCGTTGCGCTGCGCGCCGTTCTGGTCCACGTACTGCACCGCGAAGCGACCGTGATACGCGCGAGTCGTCTGCGCGGTGACGGCCGTGGCGGCATTCGAAGTGGACGGCCCCTGGGGCTTGACCGACGCACAACCGGCGAGCACCACGGCGGCGGCCACTGCGAACCCAAGCGCCGCGCGGCGCGGCGCCTGGGTATAACGGGCAAAACGGGTGGAGCGGTTCGTGATGAGCATCAGAGATCGTTCACCTGAAAACGTTTGAGCGTTTTGAGGAGCGTATCGTTGTCAGGTTCCAGCTTGCGCGCTTCGCGCCAGGTCGCGCGGGCCTGATCCTGGTCGCCCGTCTTCCACAGCACTTCACCCAGATGCGCGCCGATTTCCGCATTCGGCTGCATGTCGTAGGCCTTGCGCAGCAGCTTGATCGCGTCTGCCGTGTCGCCGAGGCGATATTTGACCCAGCCCACGCTGTCCATGATGAACGCGTCGTCCGGCGCCAGCGACGAAGCCTTCTCGATCAGCTTGTTCGCTTCTTGCAGCCGCAAGCCGCGGTCGGCAAGCGAGTAGCCAAGCGCGTTGTACGCCTGCGGATTGTCAGGCTGCGTTTCGATCAACTTGCGCAACTGCGCTTCCATCACGTCATAGTGGCCGTTCTTTTCGGCCGCCATGGCGTAGTCGTAGGTCAGGTCCGGGTCATCGGGGAAATCCGCGGTGGCTTGTGCCAGGCGGGTTTCCGCCTCCGTATAGCGTTTCGAATCGAACAGGATGGCCGCGTCCGTGCGCGCGATCAGTGCCTGATCGCGCGGGTCCTGCGGCTGCAGGCTGGCCAGCAGCTTGCGGGCGTCGTCCGGCTTACCCTGCTTTTCGAGCAACTGGGCGCGCGTGATCTGCGCGGGTATGTATTGCTGGCTGGACGGCGCAATCTTGTTGAGCCAGTCGCTCGCGGCTGCGTCGTTTTTCTGCTCGAGCGAGATCTGGGCGAGGTAGATGTACGCCTGACCCGCATCCGCGCCCGGCGTCTTCTCCGCCTTCTGCGCGTACTGCTGCAGAAACGGCTGGGCGTCTTTGAAGTCTTTCTTCTGAATGTTGATCAGCGCGAGCGCCATCAGCGGCGTCAGGTCGTTCGCGTTGTCCTTGTGCATGATCTCGAACTGATTCTGCGCGTCGTCGAGACGGTCGCTTGCGAGGTACATCTGCGCGAGCGCAAGGCGCGCGTCATGCGACTTCGGATTCTGCTGCACATACTTTTCGAGCGACGCGATACCTTCCTTGCGCTCTTCCGGTCCCATCTGCGACAGGGTCAGCGCGGCCGGCAGGTAGTCGGGCTTGATGGCCAGCGCCTGCTCGAGCGATTTTTTCGCACCCGGAGCGTCGTCCGCGGCGATCTGCTGCCGGGCAATCGCCAGTAGCGCTTCCGGCCGGTTCATATCGTTCTTGAGCAGGTCCTGCAATACATGCAGGCCGCCGACCCGGTTCGGTCCGCGCGAGAGCAGCAGTTGCAGCGCGAGAATGGCGCTGCCGCGATTTTCAGGCGGAACCTTGGCCAGTTCGCGGGCCAGCAGCGGCTCGGCGTCGTCCGGTTTGCCGGACAGCACGAGCAGCGACGCATCGAGTTGCGCCGCGCGCTCCGAGGTGGGCGCATACTGCTGCCACAATTGCGCGGCGGCCAGGGCGTCGGAAGGACTCTGGGCGGCGAGGGCAATTTCGGTTGCGCGTTGCGCCATGCGCGGATCATGCGTGTCGCGCGCAAGCGCGAGGTACGTCTGATAGGCGGGAGCGGGCTGGCCGCGCTGCAGTGCGACTTCGGCCGCGAGCACCTGGAAGACGATCTGGCTCGACAGCGGGATGCCGGGCAGATCTTTCTGATCCTCGGCGGACTGAGGCCCCAGCGCGTCCGGGATGGTGACGGAGTTGTCGTCCGTATCCGGAGATGGATCCTGCGCGTGCGCAGGCAAGGCGGCGAGCGCCCATACGGCCAGTGCTGCAGCGCCCAGCATACGGCGAGCAGACACGGCGTGCGGCACCCGCGCCGCACGCGCCGGGCGCTTCGAAAACAGCTTCACGAAGGACAAGTTCATGGAAATCCGTTCAATGTTTCGGACGATTGTAACGCGCTCGCTACAATAAGCGCACAACCACTCACGCAAGTTGCAGACCAGTAAGACATGCCAGAGTTGCCAGAAGTTGAGGTTACCCGAAGGGGAATCGAGCCGTACGTATCCGGACGCCGGGTTGAGCGCGTGGATGTGCGCACGCCCGCACTACGCTGGCCGATTCCGGCCGACCTTGCGAGAACCTTGCGCGGCCGCGTCATCAACAAGGTCGAGCGGCGCGGCAAATACCTGCTGTTCGAACTCGACGCGGGCTGGTTCATTGTGCACCTCGGGATGACCGGTACGCTGCGCGTTCTGCGCAATCTGCCGCACCTGCCGGCCGCTGCAAAGCACGATCACGTGGACTGGATCTTCGATGAGTTCATTCTCCGCTATCGCGATCCGCGGCGCTTCGGTGCCGTCCTGTGGCATCCGCGCGAGGCGGGCGACGTGCTGGAGCATCCGCTGCTCGCCGGGTTGGGCGTGGAGCCGTTTTCGCCGGCGTTTTCGGGCGCGTTGATGCACCGGCAGACGCGCGGGCGCACGGTTTCTGTCAAGCAGGCGTTGCTGGCCGGTGAGATCGTCGTAGGAGTGGGCAATATTTACGCTTCCGAGAGCCTGTTTCGCGCTGGCATCCGCCCGACGACCGCTGCCGGCCGCGTGTCGCTGGTGCGCTATGACCTGCTGGCCGACGCCGTGCGTTTGACGCTGGCTGCCGCCATCGAAAAGGGCGGCAGCACACTGCGGGATTTCGTCGGCAGTAACGGTGAAAGTGGCTACTTTCAGCTGGACTATTTCGTCTATGATCGCGCGGGGCTGCCGTGCCGCGTATGTGGAACGCCGATCAGGCAGATCGTGCAGGGGCAGCGCTCCACTTATTTTTGTCCGACCTGCCAGCGCTAATTCTCATGCCCTCTCGCTTGACGCCGTCCGCCGTAGCCACCTCAGTCGTCGCGCCTGCCGCCCCCGCCTTGCCGGATTTTTCCGCTCGCCTGATTGCCTGGCAGCGCCAGCACGGCCGCCACGACCTGCCCTGGCAGAACACGCGTGACCCGTATCGCATCTGGTTGTCGGAAATCATGCTGCAGCAAACCCAGGTGTCGACGGTGATTCCGTACTACGCGCGGTTCCTCGCGCGCTTTCCCGATGTCGCTGCGCTGGCCGCAGCGCCGATCGACGATGTGATGGCCCTGTGGGCCGGTCTCGGGTACTACTCGCGCGCGCGCAATCTGCATCGGTGTGCGCAGGCGGTGGTCGAACTGCATGGCGGCGCCTTTCCGGCGTCCGTCGAAGCGCTTGCCGATCTGCCGGGCATCGGGCGCTCGACTGCTGCGGCAATTGCATCATTTGCCTTCGGCGCACGCGCGACGATTCTCGACGGCAACGTCAAGCGCGTGCTTGCCCGCGTGTTCGGCGTGGAAGGCTTTCCGGGCGAAAAGCGCGTTGAAAACGCCATGTGGACGCTGGCTGAATCCTTATTGCCTTCAAACGCGAGCGAAGCGGATGTGAGTGCCTACACTCAGGGCTTGATGGACCTCGGCGCGACGCTATGCATGCGTGGCAAGCCGGACTGTGTCCGCTGCCCGTTCGCCCCCGACTGCGTGGCGAATGTGACCGGCCGGCAACGTCAGCTGCCGGCGGCACGTCCGAAGAAGGCCGTGCCGACCCGCCGTACCTGGATGCTGGTGCTGCGTGACGGTGATGCGGTGATGCTGGAAAAGCGCCCGCCAACGGGTATCTGGGGCGGCCTGTGGAGCTTGCCGGAGGCGCCCGACGAAGCGGCGCTCGCGGGCCGCGCGCGCGACTTTGGCGGTGACGGCGCGGTTTCGCCGCTGGCGCCGCTCACGCATACGTTCACCCACTTCAAGCTGGATATCGAACCGCGCCTCGCCGAACTGGATCGTGTGGGGGGCGGCAGCGCCGCGCTCGGCGACGCGGAGACCGTATGGGTGCCACTGCGCGAGATCGATGCGTACGGTGTGCCCGCGCCGGTGCGCAAGTTATTGGACGGTCTGCAGGGGTCGTTGCTGTAGAGGCATGGCACGGCATCAGGCGCGCCGTGCCAGCACCCTAAAGCAACTGATGCTGCTGCATATAGTGATGAACCACGTCGATGCGCGCGCCGGCGTCCTGCAACTCCATCAGCTTTTGCCGCGCCCGCAACGCAATCGGCAGCACTTCCGAAAGCCGGTTCGACACCCACGTAGGATCATCGAGCTTGAACGGTTCGGCGAAGGGCAGGCTGTCCGCGTCGCGCTCGCGAATCGTCGCAATGATGCGTTCCAGCACTTCGGCGCAGGCGCCGAATTTAGCCAGTTGCTGGTTGCCTTCGAGCGGCACGTCGTCGCCCAATGGTTCGGCCATTCCCACCAGTAATCCGTCTGGCTGCACGCGATGCGAGAGCAGCCTGAAGCGTCGCGTGCCTCGCGCGCGGATCAGCAACATGCCGAAGGTTTCGACGTCGCATTCCTCGATTTCCGCGAGGCAGCCGATGCTCTCCGGCACCGAAGGCTCGTCCGGCTGCGCGACCTCACCGCCGCTTTTCAGCAGACATACGCCAAAAGGTGTTTTTTCTCGCAGGCAGTCGCGCGCCATGTCCAGATAGCGGGCTTCGAAAATCTTCAGGGGCAGCAGGCCGCCGGGAAACAGCACCGTGTGCAATGGAAAGAGCGGCACATCGGCAAGCACGGAAGTAGAGGACATGGCGCAACACTTCAGTTAAGGCCGCGCAATGCGGCCGGTTAAGCCACTAGCTTCGATGATTCGCCGACGTCGACCGGCGCATCGCGGTGCCGCACGATCACATTTGCCTGCTTCGCAAGACGCGCGGCGAGCGTCTCGGCAATGAACACGGACCGATGCTGGCCGCCGGTGCAGCCAATCGCAACGGTGAGGTAGCTGCGGTTATCGTCACGGAAGTGCGGCAGCCATTTGACGAGGAACATTTCGATGTCGCCCATCATGTCATGCACGACGGGCAACGCGCCGAGAAAGTCGATGACCGGTTTGTCGAGACCCGTGAGCGGGCGCAGTTCATGATCGTAGTACGGGTTGGGCAGGGTGCGGACGTCGAAGACGAAATCCGCGTCGAGCGGCACGCCGCGCTTGAAGCCGAACGATTCGAACATCAGCACGAGACCGCTGTGTTCCTGTTCGATGAAGCGCTTGACCCATGCACGCAGCACGTTCGCGCGCAGATTGCTGGTATCGATCTGATGACCGAACTCCGCCAGGTTGGCGACGAGTTCACGCTCGCGTTCGATTGCCTCTTCAAGCGAGGTCAGCAAGCCCACGTCGGCGTCATGCGCGGTCGAACCGGACAGAGGATGGCGGCGGCGTGTTTCGGAAAAACGTTGGATCAGCGCCTGGGTGCTGGCGTTGAGGAACAGCACACGCACGTCGTGCTCGCGCGACAGGTCGCGGATCATCGCGGGCATGTCGTCGAGCGAGGCGCTCGAGCGCGCGTCGATCGCCACCGCGAGACGGTCTTGCCCATCTTCGGCGAGGTAGGTGGCGAGTTGCGGCAGAAAGCGCGGCGGCAGATTGTCGACGCAGTAGTAGCCCGCGTCTTCAAGCGCGTTGAGCGCAACGGATTTGCCGGAGCCGGAAATACCGGTGATCAGAATAATGCGCATGGAGTGGTGAAATCTGTACGTTTCATCATAGCATCTGCTCCCCGGGCGCGCGCCCGTCTGCCGTCTAGCGCCTGCGTGCCGGGTGCTGCGTGTACTGCGCGAACGGTCGGCGAGCCTAGATCAGCTTGCCGGGAAACTGGCTGTCCGGGTCCTGCATGGCCAGACGCTGGCGGTCCATGAAGTCGCGCAACGTGTCGATACCGCGCAATTGCAGGATCGTATTGCGCACGGCGGCTTCCACCAGCACGGCGAGGTTGCGGCCGGCCGCCACCTGGATGGTGACCTTGCTGATGGGCAACCCCAGTACGTCGACAGTCTGGCTTTCCAGCGGCAGACGCTGGAATTCACCATCCGGGCGCCGCACCAGCTGAACGATCAGCTTCAGCTTCATTTTGCGACGCACCGCGGTCTCACCAAAAATAGTTTTGATGTCGAGCAGACCCAGACCGCGCACTTCCAGCAAATTTTGCAGCAGTGGCGGGCAGCGGCCTTCGACGAAATCAGGTCCGAGACGCACGAAATCCACCGCGTCGTCCGCCACCAGACCGTGGCCGCGGCTGATCAGTTCGAGGCCGAGTTCGCTTTTGCCGAGACCCGAGTCGCCGGTGAGTAGCACGCCCATGCCGAGGATGTCGAGAAATACGCCGTGCAGCGTGGCACGTGGCGCAAGAATGCGCGACATGTACAGACGCAGGCTGTCGATGACAGCGGCGGCCGACATGGGTGTAGTAAAAAGCGGTGTGGATGAACGTGTACAGCGCAGAACCAGTTCCGGCGGCGCGGCGACTCCGCCTGCGACCACGAGAAACGGCGGTTCGAGGGCGATCAGCTCGGCCATGTGGCGCGAGCGGTCTTCTTCGCTCTGCCGTTGGTAATAGTCGACTTCGGCGTCGCCGAGCACCTGAATCCGGTTCGGGTGAATCAGGTTCAAGTGGCCGACAAGGTCGGCGCTCGAGGTGGCATTGGCCACCGTTTCCGCCGAGAAGCCGCGCTCCCAGCCTTCATGCCCCGTCAGCCAGCTGAGTTTCAGCATGGCGGCGTTGTCGTCGAAAATACTTTGGGCGTTGATGCTGGACGTATCCATGAGTCCGTGACTCCAATGTGGGCCGCTTATTTCCGCTGTGCCGGCTGCGTTAGCGCAGCCCGGCTGGCCGGCACGAGCCGGTTTCGACGCGGCGGGGCTGAACCCGCGCGCGTGCGGTTTGCCGCTGAGGCATCAAGGTTGCCACTGAGTGAGCAGCCGATGCAACGCTTCGCGATCTTCTTCCGTATGCAAGCGCTCGCGAGCTTCGCGATCCGAGAGCAATTGGGCGATTTCCGACAGGATTTCAAGGTGTTGCTGGGTGGCCTGCTCGGGTACCAGCAGAAAGATCAGCAGCGATACCGGCTGACCGTCGGGCGACTCGAAGGGGATGGGTTCTGCCAGACGCACGAACGCGGCGAGCGGCTGCTTCAAGCCTTTGATCCGGCCATGCGGAATCGCGACGCCTTCGCCGAGCCCCGTCGACCCGAGGCGCTCGCGCGCGAACAGATTGTCTGTGACCGTGCTGCGGGCGATGCCGTTCTGGTTTTCGAAGATCAGGCCCGCTTGCTCGAAAACGCGCTTCTTGCTGGTGACGGATAGACCGACGACGACGTTTTCGAGGGGAAGAAATTTGGCTAAACGATTCATGTTGGCAGGCGGAAACGTGGCCTGGATACTCCTCGCTGTGGCGTTTGAGTGGCGTTCCATTCTCGACGACTGATGCTCACGGCGATGTGCCCGGGAGCCCGAAAGCGCAGGACTCCGGCTGAATAACCCCGATTGACCCCGATGGTAACCGGCCCATTATAGAACAGCGTGGACGTGCCTGGTGCGGCGCGCCATGCATAGATCATGGCGGTCTGCCGGAGTGCGGCGAATTGCCGCCCCTTGATGAAGGCGCTGGGCGAGGCGCCGCCTGCAACGAAAAACCGCCCGTTGCCGGGCGGTATGCGCAAAAGTCTGGATCAGAAAACAAATAAGGAAAACCTTCTGGTTCCCCTATTGCGGCGGCACTTCCACTTGCGGCGCCAGCGGTTGATACTTGATCGCTTCGTGCTGATGACCTTGCAGGCGATCCTTGTGACGAATGACTTGCCGGTCGAGCTTGTCGATCATCAGATCGATCGCGGCGTACAGGTCGCCGTCACAGCTCTCGACAAAGATGTCCTTGCCTTTCAGATGCAGGTTGATTTCAACCTTCTGCCTCTTTTCCTTTTCCTTGTGGTTGTCGACCGAGAGGACCACACTGCCATCGATCACCTGATCGAAATGTCTTAGCACCCTATCCAGTTTGGTGATCACGTATTCTCGCAACGCTGGCGTTACTTCGAGATGGTGTCCACTGATCTGCAGATTCATAGTGCTTCTCCAAGCTAGTGGCCGCTTGATCCACACGAAGGAGGCAGTACCGGTCGATCTGTCGGCTCGCCTGAGTCGTCCCCCGTTGACTGACTTCTGGCAGGTCGCATCGGCCGGCCTGTCCGCCAACAGCGGAGCGGCCGGAAAATGCCCGCCACAGAAGGCGACGGGCTACAGAGACTTGCGCAGGTTGACTGCCGGAATCTTGAGGGCTTCGCGGTACTTCGCGACGGTTCGGCGTGCGACCACGAATCCTTGCTCCGCCAGCAGTTCGGCTATGCGGCTGTCTGAAAGAGGAGATTTGGTGTTTTCCGCTCCTATCAGTTGCTTGATGAGCGCGCGTATGGCCGTGGAAGACGCCGCGCCGCCCGTGTCCGTTGAAACGTGTGATCCGAAGAAGTACTTAAATTCAAGCGTCCCAAATGGGGTCAGCATGTATTTGCCGGTTGTCACACGGGAGACAGTTGACTCGTGTAGGCCCAGCGTATCAGCAATCTCCCGCAAAACCAAGGGCCGCATGGCAATTTCGCCATGTACGAAAAAGCTCTTCTGGCGCTCCACAATGGCTTGCGCAACCCTGAGGATGGTTTCGAAACGCTGCTGGATATTCTTGATGAGCCAGCGTGCTTCCTGGAGTTGCTGGCGCAGCGAACCGCTGCCCGGATCGCCCCGGTTATTGCGCAGAATGTTCGCATACAGATGGTTGATGCGCAGCTTCGGCACCACCTCCGGATTCAGTTCGGCCTGCCACCCCTGCGACGTTTTGCGCACCATGATGTCCGGCACGACGTAGTCCGCTTCGGCCTTGCCGTACGCTGCGCCCGGGAAGGGCTCGAGCGAGCGGATCAGGTCGTGGGCGTCGCGCAGGTCGTCGTCGCTGGCCTTCAGATGCTTGCGCAGACGCGTGAAGTCGCGCGCGGCGAGCAGCTCCAGATGGTGAGCGACGATGTCGAGCGCGAGCGTGCGGGTCGGCGAGGACGGCAGCCGCAACAATTGCAGCTTCAGACATTCGGATGCGGAGCGTGCGCCCACGCCGGCCGGGTCAAAGCTATGCAGCAGGGCGAGCGCGGCGTTCAGCTCGTCCTGATCGACTTCTAGCTCTTCCGGCAGATCCGCCTGCACCTCTTCGAGGGTGGCGGTGAGATAGCCGTCGTCGTCGAGCGATTCGATCAGGAACGTGATCAGCGCGCGATCGCGCTGGCCCGCCTGGGTCACGCGTAGCTGCGCCATCAGGTGATCGCGCAGCGAGGTGCTCGATTCGTGGATTTGCAGCGGGGGCAGGTCGTCGTCGTCGGAGGCGGTGCCGGAGCGGCCGTAGTCGTCGAGATTCCACTGCGTCGAGTCGCCGTTGTTGTCCGAGGCGAGGCCGTTGTACTCGTCGACGCCTTGCGGCTCGCCGCTCTCCGCTCGCTCCGTGCTGCTGCTGGACGACGAGCCGTTGCCCATCTGTTCGGCCGGGGCGCTATTGGGCGCCTGAGCGATCAGCGAGCCGTCCGCGGCGACCCGCAACGGGCTGGCGATCCAGTCGTCTTCGTTTTCGAGCAGGGGATTTTGCGCGATCGCCATCGCGACCTCCTGCTGCAGTTCAAGCGTAGACAGCTGCAGCAGCCGGATGGACTGTTGCAGTTGAGGGGTCAGCGCAAGATGCTGCGACAGGCGGAGTTGGAGGCTGGCTTTCATGGCAAGTTGAGATTCATTGTAAAGAGTTTGCCACGAGCGCGATACCTTGCGACATTCGCAATAACGCGCGCACCCGGATGGGGTTTGCGAGGAGGCGGGCGGCCCGGATTGTCAAAAATACGGATTGGCCGCCGCAGCAAGGGGCAGGCGGCAAGTTGTGCCGCCGGGCGCGCCCCTCGCGCAGTTACATGCGGAAGTGTTCGCCTAGATAGACGCGCCGCACACTTTCGTTTTCGATGATGTCGCCCGGCGCGCCGGCGGCGAGCACGCTGCCGTCGCTGATGATGTATGCATGGTCGCAGATGCCGAGCGTTTCGCGCACGTTGTGGTCCGTAATCAGCACGCCAATATTGCGCTGCTTCAGGAACTTGACGATCTTCTGGATTTCCAGCACGGCGATCGGGTCGACGCCGGCGAACGGTTCGTCGAGCAGGATGAAGCTGGGATTGGTGGCCAGCGCGCGCGCAATTTCCACGCGGCGCCGCTCGCCACCCGACAGCGACAGCGCCGGATTCCCGCGCAGATGCGCAATCTGCAGCTCGTCGAGCAGCGCTTCCGTGCGGGTGGTGATGGTGTCTTTGGAGAGGCGCTTGCCGTTGTCGCCGAGCTGCAGTTCCAGCACGGCGCGAATATTCTCTTCAACGGAGAGTTTGCGAAAAACCGAGGCTTCCTGAGGCAGATACGACAGACCGAGCGAGGCGCGCTTGTGAATTGGCAGCAGGCTGATGGACTTGCCGTCCAGGTCGATTTCGCCGGCGTCGAGCGGTACGAGCCCCACGATCATATAGAACGAGGTGGTCTTACCCGCGCCGTTCGGGCCCAGCAGACCGACCACTTCGCCGCTTTTGACGTCGAGCGACACGTCCTTGACGACCGTGCGCGAGCCATAGCGCTTCTTCAGGTTGCGAACTACCAGCGAACTGCTGGTCCCAGCCGGCTTGCGATGGGGGAGGGAGGGCGAATTCACTGAGTTCACTGCGTGGGGGCTCCCTGAATCGTGTTGGACGGCGCGAGCGTAGCCGAAGCGCCGGTGAGCGGCGCAGCGCCGCCGTTACGCGGCGAGAGCATCGCGCGCACGCGGCCCGAAGGATTGCCCGGACCCGCGACGTCCTTACCCGCCTTGGCGGTGTAGAAGTCGTTCTGGCCGTCATAGGTGATGACGCTGCCGTGCACCGTGTCCATCACCGTCGACAGGCCCTGCAGGCGGTTCACGGTGGCGTTGGTGGTGAGCGTGGTGAGATCCAGCTTGCCGTCGTAGTCGATCCGAACCGCAGTGCCGTCGACATATTCGTTCAAACCTTCGCGCTTCTGGCGGAAATACGACAGATTGCCGCCGCTGGAGGTGCCGGTGGCGTACTGATAGCCTTGCGGATCCTGGGTGACTTCGACGCGATCGGCCTTGATCACGATCGTGCCTTTGGTGGCCACGACGTGTCCGGTGAAGATGTTGACCTGCTTCAGGTCGTCGTACGTCATGTTGTCCGCTTCAATGTTGAGCGGCTTGTCCTTGTCGGCGCGTTCGGCGTGCGCGAGCGGCGCGAAGCCGGCAAACGGCAATGCGACCAGCAGCGCGGCAAGTCCGGCGCGGCACGCGTAAAGCGCGCGCAAGCGGCCAGTATCAAAACGGTGGAACGATTCGTTCATGCAGTCACGCTGAGATGGATTACCCGGGTTGCTTCAGGGAGCTGCCGGCGGCGTCGGACGCGGCAATCGCGCCGCGGACGTTGCCGAACAGCTGCATAACCCGGGTGACGTTGTTGTAGTTCATGCCGCTGGCCGTCATGACAGACAGGCCGCGCTGAAGTTTAACCGGCTTTTCGGTCTCGATCACATCGTCGTTGACCAGCACCCGAAAATGCTGGGAATCGGCCTGCATCTGCGGGTCGCCGTCGCCGGCGGCGCGCAGGATGCGGGCGTTGTCGTACAAATCGACGATCGACGCGTCGCCGTTCACCTTGCCGGTGTCGCCGGTTGCCGTGACGATCGGCTTGCCAGGCTGGAATGCGCGGATAGCCGGCTTGACGAGGTCGCTCAATTCGTCGTCTTCATAATGGATCAGATGGGTGGCCGTCAGCCGGTACTGCGTGGCGCCGGACTGATCCAGTTCGGACACCGAGAAGTTATCGGCGAAGTAGTCCGGCGTGTGTTCCTTCGGCTTCACCTCGCCTTCGTGCGGCGGCGGCGCGGTGGCTTGCAGCAGCCACCACGTGATGCCGGCGAGCGCGGCCATCGCGACCAGCGGGATCAGCGAAGTCAGGCGAAACTGGTTCATCCGACAAGGCCCTTCTGCTGCTCGCCGCTGCAGGCTGCCGCGAGCAGTGCGTCGTATTTGTTCTGCGCGCGCAGCAGGGTATCGCACACTTCGCGCACCGCGCCGTGGCCGCCGCGCGCTTCGCTCACCCAGTGGGCGCGCGCGATCACTTCAGGATGCGAGTTGGCGGGCGCCGCGGCAAAGCCGACCTTCAGCATCACCGCGAGGTCTACCCAGTCGTCACCCATGTAGCCGCATTCCTCGGGCGTCATGCCGGTCTGCTTGAGCAGGTCGGCAAAGGCCGCGGGCTTGTTTTCAATGCCCTGGTAAAGATGCGTGATCTTCAGCTCTTGCGCGCGCACGGCGACGATGCCCGACTTGCGGCCGGTGATGATCGCCGTTTCGATGCCGGCTTGGCGCAACAGCTTCGCGCCGTGGCCGTCCATCGAGTGGAACGACTTCATCGTGTCGCCCTCGGCGGTAAACATCAGGCCGCCGTCGGTCAGCACACCGTCGACGTCGAAAATCATCAGCTTGACGCGGCGGGCGCGTTCAGTGGCAGTAAGGGGAGCGGCAGCCATCAGATCACCTTCTTCGAGAAAAGGTCGTGCATATTGAGCGCGCCAATCAGCTTGCCGGTGTCGTCGACCACCAGCATCTGGTTGATGCGATGGCGCTCCATCAGTTCCACCGCTTCGACGGCCAGATGATCCGGACCGATGGTGCGCGGGCCGGCGGTCATCACGGAGGCGATCGGCAGCGCGCGGAAGTCGCCGCTGCGTTCGAGCACGCGGCGCAGGTCGCCGTCGGTGAAGATGCCTTTGACGCGCTGGTTCTCGTCGACGATCGCCGTCATGCCCATGCGCTTGGCGGTCAGCTGAAACAGCGCGTCGCGTACTGTGGACTCGGGCATCACCATCGGCACCTGATCGCCGGTACGCATGACGTCGCGCACATAAGTGAGCAGGCGCCGGCCGAGTGCACCGCCCGGATGCGAACGCGCAAAGTCGTCCGGTCCGAAGCCGCGTGCGTCGAGCACCGCCACGGCCAGCGCGTCGCCGAGCGCGAGCGCGGCGGTGGTGCTGGCGGTGGGCGCGAGATTCATGGGGCAGGCTTCCTTCGCGACGCCGGCGTTCAGATGCACGTCGGCCAGTTGCGCGAGGCTCGAACCGGGCTTGCCGGTGATCGCAATCAGCTTGGAGCCGAGGCGCTTGACGAGCGGCAGGATCGCGATCAGCTCTTCGGATTCGCCGGAATTGGACATGGCCACGAACACGTCGTCGGCGGTGACCATGCCGAGGTCGCCGTGGCTCGCTTCGGCCGGATGCACGAAGAAGGCGGGCGTGCCGGTGCTGGCGAAGGTGGCCGCCAGCTTGCGGGCCACATGCCCTGATTTGCCAATGCCCGAGACGACCACGCGGCCGCGGCAGCTTAAGATGAAATCGATCGCCTCGACGAAACCTTCGTCGAGTTGATCGCGAAGCGCGCGCACGGCGTCCGCTTCGATGTCGAGCACGTCGCGAGCAAGCGCAAGTGCCCGGTCGCCATTGATTTTCGCTATCATTCGCGGAGTATAGCAAAGGCGTTTGTTCGCCGCGCCGGGCGCGCTCTGCCCGGCCGTTGCCCTAACCGGCCCCTCAACCTTGTCGCACGGCGGTTTGCGTGCGATGGTTACGACGACGAACCAGGACGCTTTCAGATGATTTCCCCGCTCGAAATGACGCTGTTCCTGCTGCTGGCATCGGTGGCGGGCGTCGTCGTTTTCCGTTTCCTGAACCTGCCGCCCATGCTCGGCTACCTGACGGTGGGCATCGTCGTCGGACCGCACGCGTTCGGCATCGTTCCGGATTCGCGGGGCGCGCAGAATCTGGCCGAATTCGGGGTGGTGTTCCTGATGTTCTCGATCGGCCTGGAGTTTTCGCTCGCCAAGCTGCGCGCAATGCGCCGGCTGGTGTTCGGTCTGGGCCTTCTGCAGGTGATTGGCACGGTTGCGGTGGCGGTCGCGCTCGGCTTCGTGCTGGAGCGCTGGATGCACATCACGTGGCAGGGCAGCGTCGCGCTGGGCGGCGCGCTCGCCATGTCGTCCACGGCAATCGTCAGCAAGATGCTGGCGGACCGGCTCGAGATCGAAACCGAGCATGGCCGCAACATCTTCGGCGTGCTGCTGTTCCAGGATCTGGCGGTGGTGCCGCTCCTGATCGTCATCTCGGCATTGGGCGGCAACCCTGAGAGCCTCGTGCCGTCGCTCGGACTGGCGGCGGTGAAGATCGTCGTTGCGCTGGCGTTGCTGCTGATCGTCGGGCAGCGCTTCATGACGCGCTGGTTCAATGTGGTCGCGCGGCGCCGCTCGCAGGAGCTGTTCATCCTGAACCTGCTGCTCGTGACGCTCGGGTCGGCGTTCATCACGGACAAGTTCGGCTTGTCGCTGGCGCTCGGCGCGTTCATCGCGGGCATGCTGATTGCCGAGACGCCTTACCGGCATCAGGTCGAGGAAGACATCAAGCCGTTCCGCGACGTGTTGCTCGGCCTCTTTTTCGTCACCACCGGCATGCTGCTCAATCCGGTCGTGATCTGGACGCATCCGTTGATCGTGCTGGCCTTCCTGATTGGGCCGATCGTGTTGAAGGTGGTGATGATCACCGCGTTGTCGCGCCTGTTCGGCGCCTCCCCGGGCGTGGCGATGCGCACCGCCATCGGGCTTGCCCAGGCCGGCGAATTCGGCTTCGTGCTGTTGAACCTGATTCTCGACAAGCATCTGGTGGATGCCACGCTGTTGCAGGCGATCCTCGCCGCCATGCTGCTTTCCATGCTGGCCGCGCCCTTCATGATCCAGAATGCGGATCGGATCGTGCTGCGGCTGTCCTCGACCGAATGGATGATGCAGTCTTTGCAGATGACCCGGATCGCCACGCAAAGCCTGAAGCAAAGCGGCCACACGATCATCTGCGGCTACGGCCGCGCCGGGCAGAACCTCGCGCGCATGCTCGAACACGAAGGGCTGTCGTATGTGGCGCTGGATCTGGACCCCGATCGCGTCACGGCGGCCGCGGCGGCGGGCGAGTCCGTGGTGTTCGGCGATGCCGGGCGGCGCGAGTCGCTGCTGGCGGCGGGTATCCACCGCGCGGCCGTGGTGGCCATCACCTACGCGAATACGCCGTCGGCGCTGCGCGTGCTGCACAACATCCACGAACTGGAGCCGACCCTGCCGGTGATCGTGCGTACCGTGGATGACGCCGACCTCGAAAAGCTGCTGGCGGCGGGCGCGACGGAGGTGATTCCGGAGATCGTCGAAGGCAGCCTGATGCTCGCATCGCACACGCTGGTGCTGATGGGCGTGCCGATGCGGCGGGTGGTGCGCCGTGTCGAGGAGATGCGCGACGAGCGTTATAGTCTGCTGCGCGGCTACTTCCACGGCGCCGACGACGTCGGCGACGACGACAGCCATGAGCAGGTGCGACTACAATCGGTGCCGGTCGACGAAAGCGCGGACGCGGTGGGCCGCACGCTGGCGGAGCTGGGGCTGTTCGAGCTCGGCGTCGAGGTGACGGCGATCCGCCGTCACGGCATTCGCGGCGTGGAGCCGGACCCGTCGACCAGGCTGCGCGCGAGCGACATCGTCGTGTTGCGCGGCTTGCCCGAAGCGCTCGCCGCCGCCGAAGAGCGCCTGTCGCGGCATCGCCGGGCGGGCGCGGCCACCGCTGCCTGAAACGGGTGTTTGCAGTTCGCCGCGCGCGGCCGGCGGACGTACCGCAAGTCGTAAGAAGCGCGCAGCGCAGCATTGCCGCACCAGTCATTTAAGCCTTTTACCTGGGTCCAAGGGGACCCGTCGGGAGTCATCATGTCCAACGCGCTTGCGAGCGCTCCGCTCGATGCGGCTGCGTTCGTCAAAAGCCAGATTCGCACCGTGCCTGACTGGCCGCAGGCCGGCGTGCAGTTTCGCGACATCACGCCGCTGCTGCAGCAGCCGAAGACGTTTCGCGTGCTGATCGACCTGTTCGTGCAGCGCTATATCGACGCACAGCTCGACTACGTCGCCGGCCTCGATGCGCGCGGCTTCATCTTCGGGCCGGTGCTCGCGTATGAACTGAATCTCGGCTTCATCCCGATCCGCAAGCAGGGCAAGCTGCCGTACAAGACCGCGTCCGAGTCGTATCAGCTCGAATACGGCACGGCGACCGTGGAGATCCACGAGGACGCCTGCAAGCCGGGCGACCGGATCGTGATCGTCGACGATCTGATTGCCACCGGCGGCACCATGATGGCCGGCAAGAAGCTGCTGGAGCGGCTGGGCGCGGTGGTGGTCGAAGGCGCGGCGATCATCGATCTGCCGGACCTGGGCGGCTCCGGCCTGTTGCGCTCGGCGGGCCTGCCGCTGTATACGGTGACGGAGTTCGGCGGTCACTAGAGTCCAACCCCGCGACGGATTTGCGACAAGGTAAGCAGCATGCCCAACTTCCTTCTGTTCCTCGCCACCTCGATAGCCATCACGCTGGCGCCCGGCCCCGACAATCTGCAGGTGCTCGCACGCGGCATCTCGCAGGGCCGTGCGGCAGGGCTCGTGGCCGCGCTCGGCTTTGCGGCCGGCATCACGTTTCATACCACGCTCGCTACGCTCGGCGTGGCTGCGCTGTTGCGCTCGTCGCCGCTGGCTTTCCAGGCCATCAAGTACGCGGGCGCCGCCTATCTGGTGTGGATCGGCATCAAGGCGTTGCGCAGCCAGGGGTTGGCCACCGCGCATGAGCGCCCGCCGCAGGCGCTATGGTCGGTGTTTCGTCAGAGCGTGTTCGGCAACATGATGAATCCGAAGGTGACGCTGTTCTTCCTCGTGTTCCTGCCGCAGTTCATCGACGCGCATGGCGTGCAAAGCGTGCCGCTGCAGATGCTCGAACTGGGCCTGCTGTTCATGCTGCAGACCGTCGTGGTGTTTTCGCTGTTCGGCGTGTGCGCGGGGATGATCGGCAGCTGGCTGAAGCGCCGTCCGCGCGTCGGCGTGTGGCTCGATCGTCTGGCGGGCGCGACCTTCATCGCGATCGGGATTCGCGTGGCGTTGCGCGATTGAGTTTTGTGCGGGAGCCTTCATGACTTTGCCTTGCATTACCAAAGCACGCGGCTTCGATGCGCAAGCGCATCAGCCGTTTTACATCGACGCTCAGCAGGTCGGCTGGATCCGTCGTGCCGACGTGCCGTTGCTGGCCCGCTGGCCGGATGTGTTCGCGATCGACGCGGCGGGCGTCGTGTTGTCGTCCGGCTTCGCTTCGGTCGATCTGCGCAGCGCCGCGTTGGGTGCGGTGATCGGCGCGCTCGCCGCGGAAGGGCGCATTCCGGGCTGGCGCGACGAGACGTACGCGATCCGCAACGCCTTCGACGCAGCGCCGCTCGCGTACATCGAACGCGCCGCGTCGCGCTTCTTCGGCACGATGACCTACGCGGTGCATCTGAACGGCGTCGTAGAATACGCGGACGGCGCGCCGCAACTGTGGATCGCGCGCCGCAGCGACACGAAGGCAACCGATCCGGGCATGCTGGACAACGTGGTGGCCGGCGGAATCGGCTGGGGCTTCGGCATTGCGGCCACCCTCGTCAAGGAGTGCTGGGAAGAAGCGGGCATTCCTGAAGAGATCGCGGCGCGCGCCGCGCCGGGCCGCACGCTGCATGTGCTGCAATCGCTGCCGGAAGGCACGCAGGCCGAGCAGATCTTCGTCTACGACCTTGCGTTGCCGGAAGATTTCGCGCCGCGTAATCAGGATGGCGAAGTAGGCGAACACCGGCTTGCGCGGATCGACGAAGTGGCGCGCTGGATCGAAGAAGATGCCATGACCGTCGACGCCAGCCTCGCCACGCTGGATTGCCTGCTGCGCCGCCGCTGGATCGACGCAGACGCGTGCGCAGGAATCGACGCGTTGTTCGTGCCGCCAGCCGTGGCGTAACCAGGCGCGAGGCAATGGTCAGCAGATCAACAGTGCGCAGCAGTTACGCTTCGCGCTGAACGAAATACGCATTGAAGAAGGGAGTCACCCAGGTCATGTCGACCGATCACAGCTTTATTCTCAAACTGTCGTGCGCCGACCGGCCCGGCATCGTGCATGCGGTCTCGGGCTTCCTGTTCGAGCGCGGCAGCAACATTCTGGACTCCGCGCAGTTCGGCGACAGCCATACCGGTGAGTTCTTCATGCGCGTGCATTTCCAGCAGGTGGGCGGCGACCCGGGGCTCGACGCGCTGCGCGCTTCGTTCGGCACGCTCGCCGGGCAGTTCGGCATGCGCTGGGAGTTGCACGACGCGAACGTGAAGCCGCGCGTGGTGATCATGGTGTCGAAGATCGGCCATTGCCTGAACGACTTGCTGTTCCGCTACCGCACCGGTCAGTTGGGCATCGAGATTGCGGCCATCATTTCGAACCACAAAGAGTTTTATCAGCTCGCGGCGAGCTACGACATTCCGTTCCATCACTTCCCGTTGACGTCGTCTGCGCCGGACGCGAAGGCTGCCCAGGAAGCGCGCGTACTCGAGGTAATCGACGAGCATCAGGCGGATCTGGTCGTGCTTGCGCGCTACATGCAGATTCTGTCGCCGCAGCTGTGCGAGCGCCTGCAGGGCCGCGCGATCAATATCCACCACTCGTTCCTGCCCAGCTTCAAGGGCGCGAAGCCGTACTACCAGGCGTTCGACCGCGGCGTGAAGCTGATCGGCGCGACCGCGCACTATGTGACGACGGATCTGGATGAAGGTCCGATCATCGAGCAGGAAGTGGAGCGCGTCGACCACAGCATGACGCCGGAGCAATTGACGGCGATTGGCCGCGACGTCGAATGCGTGACGCTTGCGCGCGCGGTGAAGTGGCATGTCGAACACCGCATCGTGCTGAACGGCAGCAAGACGGTGGTGTTCCGTTGATCTGACCGGTCGGGCTGCTGCGCAAAAAAAAGGCTGCCTGTCGTCATGACAGGCAGCCTTTTTTATGGACCGGTTTGGGCCTCGCTCACGCGTTCAAACCAGCCGCAAATAAATCAGTTCCCGCTTGATGTACGCGTAGAAAATCGGCGCGGCAATCACGCCGGGGATGCCGAACGCCGCTTCCATGATCAGCATCGCGATCAGCAATTCCCACGCACGCGCCTCGATCTGACCGCCGACAATGCGCGCGTTCAGGAAGTATTCGAGCTTGTGGATCAGGATCAGAAACACGAGCGACATGGTGGCCGCCGGGAAGCTGACCGAGAGCGCCACGGCGACGATGATGGTGTTGGAGATCAGATTGCCGATCACCGGCAGCAAGCCGACGATGAACGTGACGAGCACCAGCGTCTTCGAGAGCGGCAGGCGGTCGTGGAAGATGGGCAGCAGCACCAGCAGGAACAGGCCGGTGAAGGTTGCGTTGATGGCCGAAATCTTCACCTGCGCGAACACGATGCGCCGAAAGGCGTCGGAGAAGCGCGTCACGCGCGTGACGAAGGCCGTGGACAGCGGCAGCCGCTGCATGGGCCGCTGCGCGCCCACTGCGATGATCGCGCCAATGATCATGCCGATCAGGATATGGGTGAAGACGCGCGCCGCATTCTTGCCGCCTTGCTGCAACATGCCCGCGTGCGTGTGCATGAGTTCGGCTGCACGGCTTTTCATCTGGTCGGCGTCGACCGGCAGATAGTTGGCGACGAATTGCGGAATCCGGCTGCGCGCCTCGTCGATCAGCTGCATGGCTTGATCGAGCAGTTTCTGCACGCTGGGCACGTCGCCCTCGAAATGATCGATGAGGCCGATCACGAGCCCCGTCAGGCTGCCGACGATCACCACCGAGAGAATCACCACCGACAGCCAGCGCGCCCGCCCGCTGGACATATGCTTTTCGATACGCGGCGCGAGAGTCTGGATGAGCTGATACACCAGCAGGCCGGCCAGCAATGCGCCGAGCAGGTTGAGATCGAGCACCGCCCACATGCCGAGCAGCATGGCCAGGTAGCTGCCAATTTCCACCGCCGACAGTTTGGGCAGGCTCATGTCGCTCGTCAGCCTGACCGGGCGAGGGCGCAGATCCTGCACCTGCCCGTCTTCGGGCGCCTCGTTACGCTTGGTCATGGCTTATTTCCGTATCCAACCCAAAGGTTGCAGCATCACTTTTTGGCGGAAGCGCGTTTCAACAACGGCGCCAGGTATTTACCGGTAAAACTTGCCTTCGACTTCGCGACCTGTTCCGGCGTGCCTTGCGCGATGATCTGACCGCCGCCGGCGCCGCCTTCGGGACCGAGATCGATCAGCCAGTCGGCAGTTTTGATCACATCGAGATTATGCTCGATGATCACGACAGTATTGCCCTGATCACGCAAACGGTGAATCACTTCCAGCAGCAGCGCGATATCGTGGAAGTGCAGACCTGTGGTCGGTTCGTCGAGGATATACAGTGTCCGACCGGTATCGCGCTTGCTCAGTTCCAGCGAGAGTTTGACTCGCTGCGCTTCGCCGCCCGACAAGGTGGTTGCCGATTGCCCCAGGCGAATGTAGCCCAGCCCCACATCCAGCAGCGTTTTCAGCTTGCGCGCCACCACCGGCACTGCCTTGAAGAACTCGTACGCGTTTTCGACGGTGAGCTCCAGCACTTCGCTGATATTTTTGCCCTTGTACTGGACTTCCAACGTTTCGCGGTTGTAGCGCTTGCCGTGACAGACGTCGCAAGGCACGTACACGTCGGGCAAGAAGTGCATTTCCACCTTCAGCACGCCGTCGCCCTGGCACGCTTCGCAGCGGCCGCCCTTCACGTTGAACGAGAAGCGGCCCGGGTCGTAGCCGCGTTCCTTGGCAGCCGGCACGCCCGCGAACAGTTCGCGGATCGGCGTGAACACGCCGGTGTAAGTGGCCGGATTCGAGCGTGGCGTGCGGCCGATCGGCGACTGGTCGACGTTGATGACCTTGTCGAAGTGCTCGAGGCCTTCGATCGCTTCATACGGCGCCGGCTCGGCCGACGAGCCATACAGGTGATGCGCGACCGCGTGATACAGCGTGTCGTTGATCAGGGTGGACTTGCCCGAGCCGGACACGCCGGTGATGCAGGTGAGGAGGCCCACCGGCAGATCGAGCGTCACGCGCTGCAGATTGTTGCCGTACGCCTCGACGATACGCAGACGGCGCTCGTCCGGCTCCTTGCGTTCGTCCGGATACTCGATGCAGCGCGCGCCGGACAGATACTGACCGGTGATCGAAGCCGCGTCCGCCTGCACCTGGTTCGGCGTGCCTTCGGCGATCACCATGCCGCCGTGTTCGCCGGCACCGGGTCCCATGTCGACCACGTAGTCGGCCATGCGGATCATGTCCTCGTCGTGTTCGACGACGATCACCGAATTGCCCAGATCGCGCAGGTGCTTCAAGGTCGAGATCAGACGGTCGTTGTCGCGCTGATGCAGGCCGATCGACGGTTCGTCCAGCACGTACATCACGCCCGTCAGACCGGAGCCGATTTGCGAGGCCAGCCGGATGCGCTGCGCCTCCCCGCCGGATAGCGTTTCCGCGCTGCGCTCGAGGGACAGATAGTCGAGGCCCACGTTATTCAGGAACATCAGCCGCGCGACGATTTCCTTGACCACCTTGTCGGCGATTTCGCGCTTCGAGCCTTCCAGTCGCAGCGTCTGGAAATAGCCGAGCGCGTCGCGCAAGGGCCAGCCGCTGATTTCGAAGATGCCGCGCGCGTCGCCGTCCGCGCCGATCCGCACGAAGCGCGCTTCGCGTCGCAGACGGGTGCCGGCGCAGGCCGGGCAGGGCTGGTTGTTCTGGTATTTGGCGAGTTCTTCACGCACCGCGACCGAATCGGTCTCGCGGTAGCGGCGTTCGAGATTCGGGATGATCCCCTCGAACACGTGCTCGCGAATCGATGCGCGGCCCCGTTCGTTGATGTACGAGAACGGGATGGTCTGCTTGCCCGAGCCGAACAGCAGGATCTTCTTGACCTTCTCCGTCAGATCTTCGAAGGCCTCGTCGATGTCGAACTCGTAGAACGCCGCGAGACTTTGCAGCATCTGGAAGTAAAACTGGTTGCGCCGGTCCCAGCCCTTCACGGCGCCCGCCGCGAGCGACAGCGACGGATGCGCGACCACCCGTTTCGGATCGAAGAAGGTGATCTGACCGAGGCCGTCGCATTCCGGGCAGGCGCCCATCGGGTTGTTGAACGAGAACAGGCGCGGCTCGAGCTCCTGCAGCGAGTACGAGCAGATCGGGCAGGCGAACTTGGAGCTGAACAGATGCTCCTTGTCGGTGTCCATTTCGAGCGCGATGGCGCGGCCGTCGGCGAGGCGCAAGGCGGTTTCGAACGATTCGGCGAGGCGCTGCTTGATATCGGCGCGCACTTTCAGACGGTCGACCACGACGTCGATCGTATGCTTGTCGTTCTTCTTCAGTTTGGGCAGCGAGTCCACTTCGTAGATCTTCGCGACGCCCTCGTTAGCCGTGCCGCCGCCTGAGCGCACCCGAAAGCGGATGAAGCCTTGCGCCTGCATTTCTTCGAACAGTTCGACGTGCTCGCCTTTGCGGTTCGCCACCACCGGCGCGAGGATCATCAGCTTTGTGTCTTCCGGCAGCGCCAGCGCGGCGTCGACCATCTGCGAGACGCTCTGCGCTTCCAGCGGAATTTCGTGGTCCGGGCAATACGGCGTGCCGACCCGTGCGAACAAAAGTCGCAGGTAGTCGTGGATCTCCGTGACGGTGCCGACCGTAGAGCGCGGATTGTGCGACGTAGCCTTCTGTTCGATGGAAATGGCGGGGGAGAGCCCTTCGATCAGATCGACGTCGGGCTTTTCCATCAATTGCAGGAACTGGCGCGCGTAGGCAGAGAGGCTTTCGACGTAGCGCCGCTGTCCTTCCGCGTAGAGCGTGTCGAAGGCAAGCGACGATTTGCCTGAGCCCGACAGGCCCGTGATCACGATAAGCTTGTGACGTGGCAGGTCGAGACTGACGTTCTTCAGGTTGTGGGTACGAGCCCCACGGATACGGATTTGTTCCACGCGTTGATCCATTACCTGGCCATGAGCTGGCGGAAAGAGGAAGAGGCTAAACCTGCTACTATAACGACTTTTCAAGACCGCTGTTACGGCTTCCTGACGACGCGCAAGAGGCGCGGGCAGACTGTAAGGCAGCGGTCGAGCGCCGTGTTGAATGGGTTCCAGCTGGGGCCATTTTTCGCGACTACAAGGCGGCAGGAAGTGCCTGCTACCGGTGCCGGCCGCTCACGGCGGGCCGCCCGACGGTAGGCGCGCTACGGTATGCCGCCTCGCGGCACTTTACCCAGCGTGTTTCACCTTGCGAGCTCGTCTGACGGCAAGCCGTCTCGTTCATTCAAACTACGTTCCCGATGTCCAATCCGTCCGCAACATCCTCACGCATGAGCGCGCCTGAATTGCGCGCGACCGTGTCGCTCGCCGGCATTTTTGCGCTGCGCATGCTTGGCCTGTTCATGATCATGCCGGTGTTCTCGATCTACGCGAAGACGATCCCCGGCGGCGACAACGTGCTGCTCGTGGGTATCGCGCTCGGTGCGTACGGCGTGACGCAATCGCTTCTGTACATCTTCTACGGCTGGATTTCGGACAAGATCGGCCGCAAGCCGGTGATCGCGATCGGGCTTTTGATTTTCGCGCTCGGCAGCTTCGTCGCGGCGGGCGCGCACGATATGACGTGGATCATCGTCGGCCGGGTGATTCAGGGCATGGGCGCGGTATCTTCCGCGGTGCTCGCGTTCATTGCGGACCTTACCTCCGAAGAGCATCGCACCAAGGCGATGGCGATGGTGGGCGGCAGCATAGGCGTGTCGTTTGCGGTGGCGATCGTGGGCGCGCCGATCGTGTTCCAGTGGGTCGGCATGAGCGGGCTGTTCACGCTGGTCGGCATTTTCTCGATTCTGGCCGTGGGCGTGGTGCTGTGGGTCGTGCCGGACGCGCCGAAGCCGGTGCATGTGCGCGCGCCGTTTTCGGAAGTGCTGCATAACGTCGAATTGCTGCGCCTGAACTTTGGCGTGCTCGTGCTGCATGCCACGCAAACCGCGTTGTTCCTCGTGGTGCCGCGCATTCTGGTGGCGGGTGGCTTGCCGGTCGCGGCGCACTGGAAAGTCTATCTGCCGGTCATGGGACTCGCCTTCGTGATGATGGTGCCGGCCATCATCGTCGCGGAAAAGCGCGCCAAGATGAAGATGGTGCTGGTCAGTGCGATCGGTCTTATCCTGATTGGACAGTTGTTGCTGGGCGTCGCGCCGCATACCATTCTGAGTGTGGCGGCGATCCTGTTTGTCTACTTTCTGGGCTTCAATATTCTTGAGGCTTCGCAGCCTTCGCTGGTGTCGAAACTGGCGCCGGGCTCGCGCAAGGGCGCGGCGACCGGCGTGTATAACACCACCCAGTCCATCGGTCTTGCGTTGGGCGGCGTGATCGGCGGCTGGCTCTTGAAAACGGATGGACAGAGTGCTGTCTTCTTCGCCTGTTCGGGGCTGGTATTTTGCTGGCTTATAATCGCGGCAAACATGAAACAACCGCCTCGCAAGAAGGCATAACAAACTCACCGGTGGCCGGCTGAGGCGCAGTTCGGTCCCGGGCCCCCCGGCCTCGAGATGTGAAACGTGCGTTGCCGCGCCACCTGCAACGGAATCAACAGGAGAAACTCATGGCATCCGTGAACAAGGTCATTCTCGTCGGCAACCTCGGAGCCGATCCGGAAGTCCGTTACCTTCCGAGCGGTGACGCAGTGGCGAACATCCGCCTTGCAACGACGGACCGGTACAAGGACAAAACGTCCGGCGAGATGAAGGAAGCCACCGAGTGGCATCGCGTCTCGTTCTTCGGCCGTCTCGCTGAGATCGTCAACGAGTATCTGAAGAAAGGTTCGTCGGTGTATATCGAAGGTCGGATTCGTACGCGCAAGTGGCAAGCGCAAGACGGCACCGACCGTTATTCGACGGAAATCGTGGCTGAACAGATGCAAATGCTGGGTGGCCGCGGCGGCGCGATGGGCGGTGGCGGTGACGACGGCGGTTATAGCCGTGGTGAGCCGTCCGAGCGTAGCGGCGGCGGTGGCGGCCGCGTGGCGTCGGGCGGTGGCGGTGGCGCTTCGCGCGGCGGTAGCGGCGGCGGTGCGAGCCGTCCGAGCGCGCCGGCCGGCGGCGGGTTTGATGAGATGGATGACGATATTCCGTTCTGACGCCTTCCAGGCCGCTGAACCACCAGAGCGAATCGAGAAGCCCCGCACATTGAGCGGGGCTTTTTCTTTGCATCGACACCTTTGCAGCAACACCTTTGCAGCAACACCTTTGCGGCAACACCGTCTCACACGGGAGTGGTCGCCGTCCCGACCCGAATACACGCCACCCGCCGATCCCCCGTCCCGCGGGAAATCGACAGCGGCACCTCTTCCGCACACGCGCCGATTGCCTCCGGACAGCGCGTTCGAAACGCACACCCCGACGGCAGGTTCAACGGCGACGGCATCTCGCCGCTCAACACCGCGTGCTTGCGGGTCCGTTCGGTTGCCGGATCCGGACGCGGCACCGCCGACAGCAAAGCGCGCGTATAAGGATGCTGAGGCGAGCCATACACCTCGCGCTTCGTCCCCAGCTCCATCACGCGTCCCAGATACATCACCAGCACCCGGTGGCTAATCGCTTTCACCACCGCCAGATCGTGCGCGACGAACAGCAGCGACAGCGACAGCTCACGCTGCAAATCACGCAGCAGATTGACGATCTGCGCCTGAATCGACACATCCAGCGCCGACACCGGTTCATCGCAGATCACCAGCTGCGGCTCACCGACCAGCGCGCGCGCAATGCCAATCCGCTGGCACTGGCCGCCCGAAAACTCATGTGCATAGCGCGACAGATGGTGCTTGCCCAGACCCACCCGTTCGAGCATCGTTACGACGCGCGCATGAATCTCGTCACGCCCAAGTCCGGGGCGTTGCACCTTGAGCGGTTCGGCGACGATCTGCTCGATCGTCATGCGCGGATCGAGTGACGCCAGCGGGTCCTGAAACACCATCTGCACGTCTTTGCGCAGCCGCTCCATTGCAGCCGCGGGACGCTGGCCGTCGTCGCGCACCGTCTCGGTCTCGCGCCAGCGCACGCTGCCCGCCGTCACCGGCGTGAGGCCGACGATCGCCCGTGCGAGTGTCGACTTGCCACAGCCCGATTCGCCGACGAGCCCCACGGTCTCGCCGCGGCGCACATCGAACGTGATGCCTTCGACTGCCCGCAGCGTCGCCTTGCTCGACCATGGGTAAGCGCCGCGCGGCACGCGGAAATGCACTTTGAGGTCGCGCACGGACAACACCGTTTCGCCCGCTGCGCCTGAAACCACCGGAACGGCCGCGCCGCGCATCGGAGGGTTTGCTGTGCCGCCCTCACTGCGGATTGCACCCTGGGTCGCCATTTCACTCATCGCACCACCTCCGCAATCTCTGTGACCGGCCGCAGACATGCGCGCCATCCGTCGCTGATCCCCGTGATCGGCTCGAGCGCCGGCCGCGTGCCATGGCAGCGCTCGGTCGCGCACGCGCAGCGCGGCGCAAACGCGCAACCTTCGATCGCCTCGCCCGGCGCCGGCGGGTTGCCGGCAATCGTGCGCAACGGCGCTTCGTCGTCGTCAATCTCGTCCGCGCCATCCGGAATCCGCGGCAGCGCGTTCAGCAAACCGCGCGTGTACGGATGCGTCGGCGTTTCGAACAGCGCCTGCGCGCTCGCGCGCTCCACGGTGCGGCCGGCGTACATCACCATGACGTCGTCGGCGAGCCCCGCGACCACGCCCATGTCGTGCGTGATCAGAATGATCGCGGTGCCGAGGTCGCGGTTCAGCTCGCGCAGCAGTTCGATGATCTGTGCCTGCACCGTGACGTCGAGCGCGGTAGTCGGCTCGTCGGCAATCAGGATTTCCGGTTCGGTCAACAGGGCGGTTGCGATCGTCACGCGCTGGCGCATGCCGCCGGAGAACTCGTGCGGGTAACGATCAATCCGCTTCGCCGCATCCGGAATCCACACGCGCTGCAACGCGGCGATCGCCTGGCGGCGCGCTTCGCGGCGCGACACGCCGCGGTGCTGCTGCAGCGCCTCGGTCATCTGGCGCTCGACCGTCAGAAACGGATTGAGCGACGTCATCGGATCCTGAAACACCATGCCGATCCGGTCGCCGCGAATCTGGTTCATCTCGCGCGGGCTCAGCGTCAGCAGATTGCGCCCGCCGTACACCGCCTCGCCGGATGCCTGGCCGTTGCCCGGCAGCAGGCCGAGCAACGCCATCACCGTCTGACTCTTACCGGAGCCGGACTCGCCGACGATCCCCAGCGTCTTGCCTTTTTCGAGCGTGAACGACACGCGTTGCACCGCATCCACCGGCGCGCCTTCGCGGCGCGTGAAGCGCACGCCCAGGTCCTTGACTTCGAGCAACCCCATCTCAACGCTCCTTGGTATCGAGCGCGTCGCGCAGCCCGTCGCCGACGAAATTCACGCAATACAGCGTGACGCACAACATGATGGCCGGGCAGAGCAGCAGCCACGGCATCGACTCCAGCTTTTGCGCGCCGTCGTTGATCAGCACACCCCAGCTGGTCATCGGCTCCTGCACGCCGAGACCCAGAAACGACAGCACCGACTCGGTCAGCACGATGCCCGGCACCGTCACCGTCGCGTACACCACCACCACGCCGAGCAGGTTCGGCACGATGTGCCGCGCGATGATCGATGGCGTCTTCACGCCGGTGGCGCGCGCCGCATCGATGAATTCGCGCGTGCGCAGCGAGAGCGTCTGGCCGCGCACGACGCGCGCCATATCGAGCCACGAGAATGCGCTGATGGTCAGCACCACCAGATAAAAGGCGCGGCCGAACAGCGTCATCATCAGGATGGCGATCAGCATGTAGGGAATCGCGTACATCATGTCGACGATACGCATCATCACCGCGTCAGTGCGCCCGCCGATGTAGCCGGCCGTCGCCCCCCACGCCACGCCGATCAGCCCCGACACCAGCGTGCCGAGCAAGCCGACTTCGAGCGACACGCGGCCGCCAGCGAGCGTGCGCACCAGCAGGTCGCGGCCGAGTTCGTCGGTGCCGAACCAGTGCTGGCCTTGCAGCGTGGGCGCAATGCTGATCGCGGACCAGTCATTGGCGGTGGGGTCGTTGGACAGGAAGAGCGGACCGGCAAAACACACCAGCACGATCAACGCGAGAATCACGAGGCTCGCAAGCGCGGCGCGATTGCGCAGGAAGTGGGCAAACGCGAGCGCCAACGGGCTACGCGAACGCGGTCTGTTGCCAGGTGAGCCCGTAGAGGCGGCGGGCGCGGCGGGAGTGGATGAGTTCATGACTTTGCTGGCAAATGTCGGTGAGCAAGCTGGCTATAGGGAAATGATCCGCAGGGAAACCAATGCGGGCGCCTCAGTAGCGGATGCGCGGGTCGAGCCACGCGTAGGCCAGATCGACGAGCAGGTTGAACAGCACCGCTGCGACCGTCGTCAGCACGACGAGCCCGAGCACCAGCGTGTAATCGCGATTGATCGCGCCGTCCACCACCAGCTGGCCGAGACCCGGCAGCGCGAACACCGATTCCGTGACCACCGCGGCGGTGATCGACGAAATGCAGATCGAACCGAGCAGCGAGACCACCGGCATCAGCGCGGGCTTCATGGCGTGCCGCAGCACGATCACGTGGCCGGGCAGACCTTTGGCGCGCGCGGTGCGGATGAAGTTGCCCGACAGCACCTCGATCATGCTGCCGCGCATCACCCGCGCAATCGACGACACGTTGATGATCACCAGCAGGGCCATCGGCAGGACGCGATAGTGCCAGCCGCCGTCGCCCCAGCCGCCGGCGGGCAGCCAGCCATGGCCGTCCGAACGCTTGAGCAGGATGGCGAAGATCCACACCAGTACCGGACCGAGCACGAACGGCGGCACCACGTTGCCGAGATTGCCCAGCAGCATCACCACGCGGTCGGTCAAGCCGTCGCGGCGCACCGCGGAGGCCGTGCCGAGCGCGACGCCCAGCACCAGCGCGATCGGCACGGACAAGCCGCCCACTCCGAGGCTGACCGGCAGCGCCTTGCTCACCAGGTCGTTGACGGACCAGTCGACGTAGCGCGTCGACGGCCCGAGGTCACCGTGCAGCAGCGCGTCCAGATACAGCAGGTACTGCTTCCACAGCGGCAGGTCGAGGTGGTATTTCGCGTTGAGGTTGGCAAGCGTGGCCGCGGCCAGATGCTTGTCGGTATCGAACGGGCCGCCGGGCGTCAGGTGCAGCATCAGATAGCACACGGTGATGACGGCGAGAACGGTGGGAATGACCCACAGGGTGCGGCGCAGCGCGTAAGCGAGCATGACGGATCTCGTTGCTTCGGTGGTCGATGGTCAGCGATCAGTGGGCCAGCAGGTACATGTCCTGCGACGCGCGCTGGTCGACATAGTTGGTCGGCAGATAGCCGCCCACGTACGACTTCACGAGCCGGTCCGCCGAGTACTGGAAGAGCGGAATCAACGGCGTGTCGTTCATCGCCAGATTGTGCGCCTGCGTGAGCAGGGCAGTGCGTTTCTGGTCGTCGAGCTGGGCGTTGGCCTGGTCGATCAGCGCATCGACTCGCGGATTGCAGTACTGCTGGTCGTTCTGCACGCTGCCGCAGCGCAGTTGATCGAAGTACGACATGGCGTCGTTATAGTCGACGAACCAGCCATCGCGCGATGCCTGGATCTTGCCCGCATGGCGCTCGCTCAGCAGCACCTTGTACTCGACGTTTTCCAGCTTGACGTTCGCGCCGAGCTTGGTGCGCCACTCTGAGGTCGCGAACAGCGCGACCTTCTTGTGCAGATCGTTCGTGTTGTAGGTGAGCGTGAAGGTGAGCGGTTTGGCGTCGGAATAACCGGCGGCTTTCAGCAGACCGCGCGCGTACTCGATGCGTTTGGGCATCGGCCAGCTCGCCCAGTCCGGTTTGTAGACGTCGGCGCCTTTGGTGCCTTGCGCGATCAGGCCATACATCGGCACTTCGCCTGCCTGCGTGAGCCGCGACGTGAGCAGGTCGCGATCGATCACCATCGACAGCGCCTGGCGCACGCGCGGGTCACGGAAGGCCGGATCCGGATCGTTCAGGCTGTAGAAGTAGGTGGCAATCTGCAGGCCGGTGCGCAGTTCCTTGCCGAACTGCTTCGCGACTTGCGTGTAGATGCCGGAGGGAATCGCGTACGTGTAATCGAGCTGGCCGGACTGATACATGCGCATCGCCGTCTCGTCGCTTTCGACCATCGCGTAGGTCACTGAGGAAATCACCACGTGCTGGGCGTTCCAGTAATTCGGGTTCTTCACGATCACGATGCGGTTGTTCGGCTCCCACGTGGTCAGCTTGTATGCGCCGTTGCTCACCAGATTGCCGGGGCGCGTCCAGCTGTCGCCGAACTTCGTCACCGTGTCCTTGTTCACCGGCGCCATCGTCGCCATGGCGGCAAGCTCGGGGAAGAACGCGGCCGGCACTTCGGTCTTCACTTCAAGCGTGTACGGGTCCAGCGCGCGGGCACCCAGCGACGTGAGCGGGGCCTTGCCGGCGATGATCGATTTGGCGTTCTTGATGAATTCGACGAGGATCGTGTATTTCGAACCGGTCTTCGGATCCAGCACGCGTTGCCACGAATACACGAAGTCCGCCGCAGTGACCGGCTGGCCGTTGCTCCACTTCGCGTCATGACGCAGCTTGAAGACCCACGTGTCCGGCGCCGTGCGCGTCCACGACAGCGCGACGCCCGGCACCACGGCACCCGAGGCGTCGAGACGCGTGAGGCCCTCGAACAGGTCGAGGCCGATGGTGTTGCCGGTCCACGATTCGATATGAGCGGGGTCGAGCGATTCGACTTCGGTCGGCACCTGGCGCGTGATGTCCTGTTTCGCCGCGAGCGAGACGCCGGGCGGCACCGTGACCGCCGACGCGCCGCCGGCCAATGTGAACATGAGCGCAACGAGCGCCGCACTGCAAGAACGCGACAGTTTCATAGCCTGATCAGAGAGATGATGAGAGAACGGGGAAAAGAAAGGCAATGCCGTGGCACGACGACGCTCGCATCAGTCCGAGGGGCAAGCGGCCCCTGCCAGGACGGCAGCGTGCGAGGGTGTGTCCGGTGAGATGTCTCGCGGCCATCGCGCGGGCGGATGGCTCAGGGTAGTGGGGTAGTGCGGGTCTTGCGGCGCCAGTCGGTGCTTACCCGGTGCTTCGATGCCGGCGGCCAATACCATTTTCATACGTTTCACTTACCGTTCTTCCTGTCGTTAAAGCCACAATCTTGGCGCTTTCCATATTGAAAGTTCCATCAGGGTGCGGCGCCGATTGTGTCGGCGGCACGCTGGTTTGAGGCGACGGCAGCAACAGCAGAACACATGCCAGCGGACGGTTCGCGCTCCGTGAAACGCTGCGCCGCCTCTGCGACCTGCATGCGACATGCTTGATCTGATTACAAAAAGAACCGTTGGATAGGCGCCCGTATGGATGCCCGGCGTCCCGGTTGGCTTCGAGCTTATATCACGCTGAAAGTCCGCCAGGATTGGGCGTTCAAAAACTAGAGGGAATCGTCTACGGTATTCTGGTGCAGGATTCGCACCGCTTCGATTGGCCCGTGCAGCATCACGCAACCTGCGTTCGAGGCCCTCACGGCTCGACCGACACCGACCGCTTCAGACACCGCAGCGCAAAGGTCGAGCGGCTATTCTGAAACCCCGGCAGCCGGTACAGCTTGCGCCGCAAAAACGACTCGTACCCTTCGGTACCCGCCACCGCGACCTTGATCAGATAGTCGTATTCGCCGGAGATGAGGAACGCCTCGACGACCTCCGGCAAATCCGCAAGCGCCTCGCCGAAGCGCTCGAGCGTGCGTTCGTCGTGCTTGTCCAGCGTCACCTCGATGATGACGGTATCGGGCAGACCCAACGCCTTCTGGTTGAGCAGCGCCGCATATCCTTCGATCACCCCCGCTTCCTCCAGCGCACGCACCCGGTTCCAGCAAGGCGTGGCCGACAGGCCGACGCGCTCGGCCAGTCTGGCGTTGGACAGGCGGCCGTCGCCGCGCAGTTCGCGCAGGATGCGTTGATCGATGGCGTCGAGCTTGATGGACATGGATGTAGGCATCTGCAAAAGAATCGTCTTTAAATGGCTTGTACTGCAGGCGATGTTTCTGCCGCGGGAGCCATGATGCCAGACAAAACAGAAGAAATCTCCAGAATTGGCCTCGTACACTCTTGCGATCGAGACGTGCTGAACGACAGCCGCCTCGCCTTTACTCCGCAGGCCTCCGCGATCCGGAAGGCCTGCGGTCTCGCGTGAAGCGATCGCTTCGCGCGGATCCCGATCTGCCCGCCCACAAGGAAGGAAACCTGATGGACCGACTGACGACCACCGCTGCCGGCACCCTGTTCGGATTGCACGGCGAACCCGCCCACGAACGCATCGTGCTGGCCACCGACGCAGCCTCCGGCCTGCAAGCCATTGTTGCCGTCTACAGCACGGCTCGCGGCCCCGCGTTCGGCGGCTGCCGCTTCTGGCAATACGCGTCGGACCATGAGGCGTACAACGACGCCCTGCGTCTTTCGCAAGGCATGGCCTTCAAGAACGCACTCGCCGATCTGCCGTTCGGCGGCGGCAAGGCGGTGATCCTGCGCCGTCCGGAAACGCTCGACCGTGCCGCGCTCTTCAAGGCGTTCGGTCGGCTGGTGGAGTCGCTGGAAGGCATTTACATCACCGCCGAGGACGTCGGCACGACCGCCGACGACATGCGCGCCGTGCAAGGCGAAACCCGCTACGTGAGCGGCATTCCGCGCGCCAATGACGTGTATGGCGGCAACCCGTCGCCGCGAACCGCATATGGCGTGTTCGTCGGTTTGATGGCCGCGGTCGAAGCGGCGCTCGGGCGCAAGTCGCTGGACGGCGTATCGGTAGCGGTGCAGGGTCTCGGCTCGGTGGGTTGGGATCTGTGCGAGCGTCTGCATCAAGCGGGCGCGCAACTGATCGTGTCGGACATCGACGCCGGCAAGACCGCTCGCGCGCAGCAACATTTCAATGCGCGCGTGGTGAGCACGACGGAAATCACCGGCGTCGAAGCCGACGTGTTTGCACCGTGCGCGCTGGGCGGTTCGATCACGGAGTCGGTGGCCGCGCAGTGCCGCTTCAAGGTGGTAGCCGGCGGCGCGAACAACCAGTTGCTCTCGCTGGCTGAAGGCGACGTGCTGCATCGGCGCGGCATTTTCTACGCGCCGGACTTCCTCGTGAACGCAGGCGGCATCATTAGTTGTGTGCGGGAATATCAGGGTTCGGCCGAAGAGCAGGCGGTACTCGCGGAAGTCGCGCAAATCGGTCCGCGCGTGTTCGAACTCGCGGAGCGCGTGCAGGCCACGGGTGTCGCGCCGGCGCGCGCGGCGGTGGCGTGGGCGCGCGAGAAGATGGTCGCCTGCTGAGGCGAATCACAGCCCGGCGCCGTTGCAATCGCGGCGGCGCCGGAACCACAAAGGGGCGTCCTGTGATGAACAGGACGCCCCTTTGTATTTGGGCCTTGCGTCACGCTTACCGGTTCAGGTGGGCAAGCGCATCGCGCATGGGCTGACTCGAAATCACGATCGGGCCGGAGAACGGTGTATCCAGATCGACCATCACGTAGACGGCTGAGGCGATCGAAAGCGCGCCCATCGTGATCATCACCAGCGCCAGCGCATTGCGCGGCGCGATCAGGCCAAAACTCAGGAAGATGACGATCAGCCAGAACGTCAGCGTCATGAAGAACGGCTTCGAGATCGTGCTGTGCGCTTCTTCGATCAGCTTCCAGCGCTGATCTATGGTCCGCTGGAATTGCACGATGCTGTCGTCTTTCAGCTTCTGATGGTACACATCCGGCGCAACCAGTTCCCGCAGCCTTTGACCCGCGAGATTGAGCATGTCGCCGAGGCGCACGTCTTCCAGCTTGTCCCGATCGTTCTCCGGGCCCACGTCCTTCGGATAATAGTCGCCGGCAGGAAACGGTTCGTCCGGCCAGGTGCTGGCAATCGCCGCGGCGGTGTAGGCGCGCAGCATTTGCCGCACCTCGGCGGCGCCTTCGCCATATTGGCGCAACGTGGCGTTGAGTTCGATCAGATCGGCGGAATACGTGCGGAAATCGGTGCCGACCGTGTCGAAGCTGTTTTTCGCGGATGCGGTCATCAAGCCCAGCACCAGCGCCGCGAAGGTGACGAGCATGCCGATCACCAGCTGGATGAGCTGCACTGTTTCGTGCGCCTTGTGCTCTTCGGGCAGCAGCGGCCTGACGAAGACGCCCACCCCCGTGCTGATCAGCAGCAAGGCGAACACCACCAGGGCAGACCCGATCTCATACATGGCGCGGCGCTCCGCGGAAACGGCGTTTCGCTACTTTCCATCAAGTCGCGAATGAGGACAAGGTCGAAACGTGCCGTCCGGTTCGAAGCCCGAAGAGCCCTTCGGGTTGCAAAGCGCTCAATATTCAGGATCACGAGAGGAACGGTAAGGAACTCCGAATCGCGGACCAGCCAGCCGCAACAGGCGCTCAGGCCAATCGCCCGGCCCGACTATAAAGTTTTTTTTAATCTGGCCGTAGTCCATCTGTGAGGCGCTCGCTTAAATATCAATCAAGTTGCGGACCTGGCCCATGCGGCCTGGGCGCAGCACGCCTGAGGAGAAGTCTTTGCTGACCTCCGCCGGGTAAGCCCAAAGGAGACCAGTCCGTGTTGAAAAATCTGTCCATTCGCGCCTGCCTGACCGTGATGATCGCCTTCTTCGGCGTCGTACTGCTGATCGGAGCGGCGGCCGGGCTGCTATCTCTGCGCGCGAGCAACGCTTCGCTGCAGCAGATGTATACGGTGGACACCCCCGCGGTTGCCGATCTCGAAGGCAGCGCCGGCCAGTTGTTGCGCCTGCGCCTCGCGTTGGCCACGTACGCGTCGTTATCCGATCTCAACGATCAGGATGGCGCGTCGGCAGTGCTGCAACGCTTTGATCAGTATCTCAAAGTATCGAACGACCGCCTCGCCCACTATGTGAGCCGTGCTGGTTCGGATGACGAAGAACAGCATCTCATCAAGGATATGCAGGACAAGCGCGACACGTTCCTGCACGACGGCGTCGAGCCGGCCATGGCTGCGCTCAAGTCCGGCGACAAGGCCACCTTCCAGCAATTGCAGGCGCACAAGCTGCCGTCGCTCTACAACGCCTACGAAAAATCGATGCTCACGCTTGAGAAGCTGCAGCTCGATCACGGCGCGCAACGCTATCAGGACGCGCAAGACCGGTTCTATGCGATCAGCGTGGCGGTCGCGGTGGGCATGGTGCTGGCGCTGCTGCTCGCCTGGCTGGGACGGCTGGTGCTGGTGCGTGCGATCGTGCATCCGGTCGATGCGACGATCGCGCAGTTTCAGCGTATCGCGAGTGGCGATCTGACCGGCAGGATCGATGCGACGAGCAACAACGAGATGGGCAAGCTCGCCACCGCGCTGCGCAAGATGCAGGACTCGCTGATTTCGACGGTGAGCACGGTGCGTCAAGGCACGGAATCGATCGACACGGGCGTGAGCGAAATCGCCGCCGGCAACGCGGACTTGTCGCAACGTACCGAAGAGCAGGCGGCATCGCTGGAAGAAACCGCGGCGAGCATCGAAGAACTCACGTCGACCGTCAAGCAGACCGCCGAGAACGCCAGACAGGCAAGCACGCTCGCGCAAGGCGCGTCGAGCCTCGCCGCCCAGGGCGGCGAGCTCACGCAACAGGTGGTCGGCACGATGAATCACATGGTCGACGATTCGCGCCGCATCGCGGACATCGTCGGCGTGATCGAAGGCATTGCGTTCCAGACCAATATTCTCGCGCTCAACGCCGCCGTTGAAGCGGCGCGGGCAGGCGAACAGGGTCGGGGTTTCGCGGTGGTCGCAAGCGAAGTGCGCTCGCTCGCGCAGCGCAGCGCCGGCGCGGCAAAGGAGATCAAAGGCTTGATCGACGAATCGACTTCGCGTGTGCAGTCGGGCGCGCAACTGGTCGAACGGTCCGGCTCGACGATGACCGAGATCGTCAATGCAATTGCTCGCGTGAGCGCGATCATGGGTGAGATCGCCGCCGCCGCGAACGAACAGAGCACGGGTATCGATCAGGTAAACCTGGCGGTCGCGCAGATGGACGAGGTCACGCAGCAGAATGCGGCGCTCGTCGAACAGGCCGCGGCTGCGGCGAGCTCGCTGGAAGATCAGGCGCGCCGTCTGACGGCTGCGGTGGCGGTGTTCCGCACCGAGTCGAACGGCTCGTCGTCGGACGCCCGCGCGCGCCTCGCAAGCAGCCTGCGCGCGAATGCCGGCCTTGCGGCCGCCGCGGCTTCCGCATAAGCGAACGGTCCGAACCCGGCGCCGCGCGTCACACCGCGCTCAAGGCTGCGCGGCGTAGTACTTTGCCAGACCGTCGATCTCATCCGGCGTCAGATGCCGCGCGATATTGCGCATTTGCTCATTGATGTCATTACGGCGCTCGCCGGTGGCGAAGCGCTGCATCTGCGCCGCCAGATAGATCGACGACTGGCCACCAAGCCACGGCGCGGCGCCCTTGCGGTCGAGCTGTCCATGGCACGCGGCGCACGGTGCGATGTTGCGCATCGGGTCGCCTTGCATCGCGAGCTTCACCGCATTGGCATCCAGCCCCTCGCCTGATGCGCCGCTTTCGGCCGGCGCCGCGCGCTGCAAGGACGCGTAATAAGCCGCCAGGTCGTGAAGATCCTGCTCGCTGCGATTGCGGATGATGGGCTGCATCACCGCGCTGACGCGCTCGCCGGTCTGATAGTCGCGCAATTCCTTGTAGATCGCATCGGCATACTGACCTGCGAGCGCCGGAGCGGTCACCTGCACGGTGCCGAGCACGCCGTGGCACATCGAGCAGTTCTGCGTCGCCAAAGTTGCGCCGCGTCCAATCGAACTGGCGTCGACGCGTTCGCGATGCGGCGGCAGCACGACCACTTCGCTAGGGGCGGTCCCTGCAAGGTTCGAGCCGGCGTCGTACCAGCTGGATGGCGCCCCCGCGGCGCTGCAGATGGTCGCCCACAATCCGTGTCCGCTGAAGTCGCGGTTCGCGGACGGCAGCCAGACAAAGCCAATCAGGATCGAGATGATCGCGAATGCGATCACACCGCCCACGCTTGTCCTGAACCAGGGGTTACGCAGGCTGAAAACGCGTTCCTCGTTCATCGCTGGGCTCCCACCACGACCGCCGGCACGGAAGTCTGCTGCAGCCGCACCAGCTGGAAGATCGGCACGCTGTAATTGACGACGGTGAGGCCGATCATCAACCCGACCCACAGCCCGAAGCTGTTGAGCGCGGCCGGCACGTGATCGACCGGTTGCGTGGCCGTACTGAAGCGGAATTCGTTCGGCTGCACGCGCGGTCCGAGCTGGGACTTCGCGAGAATGTAGATGAAGAGCACGCCGGAGATCACCAGCACGAAACCGCCGATGGCCGACATGGCCACCCACACGGCCTGCTCCCTTAGACCCGGTGCGCTGTAGTCGTAGTAGGCCATGCGGCGCGGCGCGCCGAGCAGCCCCACGTAGTGCCACGGCAGGGTGACGACCATCATGCCGATGAACCACAGCCAGAGCTGCGTGCGTACCAGACTGAGCGAGCAGAGCGCGCGTCCCGTGAGTTGCGGCCACAGCTCATAGGCAATCGCGAAGTACATGATGACGATCGCCCCACCGTAGATGAGATGGAAATGGCCGGTGACCCACTGCGTGTTGTGGATCGTCGAATTCAACTGGTAGCTCATGTTGATGAGGCCGCCGGCGCCGCCCAGTCCCAGCATCACGAAGGAAAACGCAATCACCAGCATCATGGGATTGCGCCAGGGCAGTGCGGCCAGCCAGCCGAACGCGCCTTTGCCGCCGCGCAGCCGCCCGGCGATTTCCACCGATGCGCAGATCGTGAAGACGGTCAAGAGCGTCGGAACCGACACCATCCCCGTGAACGCCGCGTGCATGAACTTGAAGCCCGCGCCGACCTGCGGATCCGCGAACAGGTGATGAATGCCGATAGGCATCGCGAAGACGAGGAACAGGACGAACGACACGCGCGCCATCGAATCGCTATAGAGGCGTCCGCCAATCGCGCGGGGCACGATCGTGTAGTACGCGATATACGCAGGCACCAGCCAGAAATAGACGATCGCATGCAGCGTCCACGAGAACAGCACGCGGGCGAGCCCCGCGTCGATGGTGGCTTTCCAGCCGAGCGCGACCGGCAGGATCTGCAGCAGGATTTCGAGCGCCGCGCCGATCGCGGTCCACGCCCACAGATACGCGCCCGCCACATTGGCGAACATCGCAAGCGGCACCGGTTTGCCGGGATTGGCGCGCTTCCACACGCGCAGGTTCACATACATCAGGGCGACCCAGATCCACGAACCGACCACCACCAGCACCACGCCGATGTAATAGAGCGGGCTGCCGATCAGCGGCGGATAGAAGGTGAACAGCACCGACGCGTCGCCCATCGAAACCGGAATCATCGCGACCACCGCGCCGACGGCCAGCACGATGAAGCCGGCCCACGCCCACCGGAGCCCGACCAGCGGCTGACGCAGCGCCAGTTCGACGATCGCATAGCCGAAGCCCATCGCCACCAGGGTGGGCAGCACATAGGCCATCACAGTGCCGTGCGCGGTGACGGAGCGATAGTAAAGCTCAGGATCGCCGACCCACGGCAGCAGGGGGCTGCGCACCAGCATTTGCCACGAGCCCATGAAGAGCGCCAGCAGAAAAGTGATGAAGGCGAGCCAGAAGTGCGCAAGAACGAGTCGCTTAGCGAGAAACACAGCTGAGCCTCCGTGATTGTCGAGCCTGCTCGAGGAAAGCGGCTTTGTCGATCACCTTCACATGCGCCCACATCGTCTGATGGCCGAAGCCGCAGAACTCGTGACACGGCATCAGATGATCGCCGGGGTGATCGAAACTCGTCGTCAGCGTGGCGATATAGCCGGGCACCACCATCGTATTGATGTTGGTGTCGGTAACGAGCAGGCCGTGCACCACGTCCGCGCTGGTGGTGCGAAAGGTGACGGGGGTGTCCGTCGGCACCAGCAGGCATTGCGGCGTGAACGAATACTGCTGCGCGATGAAGCGCACCACCACCGAGCCATCTGGCTGAACGGCCGCGCCGAGATTCTCTTCGACGAATTCACCGGAGAGCTGCAGACGTGTCGGATCGACGGTCTCGACGCGCGACGGCGGCATCATCGCCCAGTGCACGCCGGTAAACACGACCACGACCAGCATCAGCAGGATCAGGGCGGCCGCGAAAATGGCCCAGCGCCGCTCGGCGCGCAGCGCGACGGCGTGGCCGCCAGACGTGTGATCGGGAGAAGGAGAAGGAGTCGACATGGTCAGTGAATGACGCCGCGCGGCAGAAAGACGAAGAAGTAGAAGCCGAACCAGATCGCCACCACGACCAGCGCGGCGACGCCGGCCACCGCGATCGCGCCGTGCGGGCCGGCTGCAACGACGCGTTCCACCTCTTCATCCGTCGGTGGGGCGGTGCTCTGGGTGTCGTTGGCGTCCATCTGCAGGTTCTCCGGATCAACGTATCGAACAGCTCACACACGCGCTTTTTGCCAGACTCACTTGCAACTCACTCGAAGCGCTGCGTGGATGGATCAATGAAGGGGTGCCTTGCGCAGTTCGTTGACCTGACGCTCCGTCACCGGGTGCCCATGATTGCCCCAGGCGGTGCGGATATAGGTGACGACCGCGGCGGCATCCGCGTCGCTCAACTCCTGCCCGAACGGCGGCATGCCATACGGCTCGGGATTGCGTTGCGTGCCTGGCGGGAAGCCGCCGTTCAGCACGATCCGGATCGGATTGACGGCCGAATCCATTTCGATCGACTGGTTCTGCGCGAGCGGCGGGTAATGCTGCACGTGACCTTCGCCCTTTGCGCCGTGGCACAGCGCGCATTTGTCAGCGTAGATCTGTTCGCCGAGCGCGAAGACCTTGGTGTCGGTGCTGGCGGAGGGGCCGGTTTTGCGGCCACGGTCGTTGTCGGGCAGCGTCTTCAGATAGGCGGCCATCGCCTTGACGTCGTCGTCCGTCATGTACTGCAGGCTGTGATAGGTCACCTCGGCCATCGGTCCGTAGACCGCGCCGCGATCGGAGATGCCCGCTTGGAGCAGATCGACGATGTCCTTCACGCTCCAGTCGCCGAGGCCGCCGTCCTTGTCCGACGTCAGCGACGGTGCGTACCAGTTCTGCACGGGGATCAAGCCGCCCGCAAACTGTTCGCGCGGCGACGAGCCGCCCAGCAGGTTGATCCTCGTGTGACACATCGTGCAATGGCCGAGGCCCTCCACCAGATAGGCGCCGCGATTCCATTCCACCGAACGCGTCGGGTCCGGCCTGTACTCGCCCTCGCGGAAATACAGCGTGCGCCAGCCGAGCAGCAGGTCGCGCTGGTTGAACGGGAACTTCAAGGCATGCGGCTTGTTCGGCTGACGCACCGGCGGGACCGATTTCAGATACGCGAAGATCGCGTCCGAGTCTTCACGCGTCACCTTGGTGTATTGGGCGATCGGCATCACCGGGTAGATCAGTTTGCCGTCCGGTTTGCGGCCGGTGCGCATCATCTTGAAGAAGGCTTGCGTGCTCCATGCGCCGATGCCGTACTGAGCGTCCGGGCTGATGTTCGGCGAATAGAAGGTGCCGAAGGGCGTTTCCATGGGCAGGCCGCCGCCGAACATCTTGCCGCGCGGGGCGGTGTGGCATGCAATGCAATCGCCGGCGCGCGCGAGATATTCGCCGCGCTTGACGATGTCGGGGCGCGTATCGTCGGCAGGCGTCGCGTTGCTGGCCGCTTCGGCCGCTTCGGCTGCGAACGCGCCTGAGAGCAATGGCGCATGCGGCGCAAGCGAAGTCACGATCAGAGCCACAAGCACGATGCGCCACGCGATTGCGCAGCAGCGCTTGCAGAATGCGTCCAGGAGAGAGAAGGAGATCGGCTTCATTGCGGTTGACTCCCGCAGGCCAACGGCAATTTGCCGTCGCTCGCCGCGCCCGGTCGCGGGTCCGCCGGCCGCGGCTGACGCGCGAGCCAGCTGGACACGGCGGTAATGTCCCGGTCGGTGAGCTTGACGGCAATCGAGTGCATGCAGTCCGGCGCAACGGCATGACGGGTGCCGGAGCGCCAGGTCCCCATCTGTCCGGCGATGTAGCTGGCATGCAGACCCAGCAGGCCCGGAATGCCCGGTTGGGCGCCGGTCAAACGCGCGCCGTGGCAAGCCGCGCAGGCGGGCAGCTTGCGCGCGGGATCGCCCTGTGTGACGAGCCGCTGACCGTATTCCAGCACTGCGGGCGAAACATTGCCGGTGTCCGCATTCGGATAGGGCGGCTGCAGGTCCGCGAAGTACTGGCTGATCTTGCGCAAGTAGTCGTCGGGCAGGAACGCGAGCAGATAGCCCATGGGCGGATAGGTGCGGCCGCCGTCACGAAACGAGATCAGCTGATTGAACAGATAGTCGGCCGGCTTGCCGGCGATGCGCGGGAAGTAGTCGTTGTTGAGCCCCTGGCCTTGCACGCCGTGACAGGAGGTGCAGGCGCGCACGCGCTCGTCCATGGCGGACGGCATGGGCGTGGCTGCGTCGGTGGCGGCGAGTGTCGCGCAAGTCCACGCAGCGCAAATCAAAAACAGAAAGGACGATCCGATAGTTCTGCGATGCACGCCAAGCCTCGTCGGGAGAACGCGTTTTCACGCACGTTACTCACGCATGCGAAATTCGCCGCATGACAACCCTTCAAACCTGCTTTGGACCGCAACTGCGAAACGATGAATCAGAAAGGATTAATTTGATTGGTGAGCAGATCGAATCAATACGGCCATGCATTTACCAGATTCGATACGCCGATGATGCGCAAACGCCTGTGGGGTGAAGTGTTCGGGCGTGAGCAATTTACTTTCTTGCGCTGCGCTATACCTTATTGCAAGCCGATGACCGCACGAGATTTCCGCATGCGTCAACAAGGGCCCAAATGCAATTCACGCGGATACCGGCTAATCATAGGCGGCATCCAGAGCGCTTTCAACCGCGCTTTTGCCGGGCAGCAGACGGGCCTGCTGCGAATGGAGTGCACGCGTGTTTCCAGCCACGCCAGGCACGCTTTTTTGCGCTCAGCTAAAGAGGCGCACCAGCGCAGCATGCGCATTGCTGACCCGTTCGCTTTCACCCGCGCGCCCGGGCAGCAGATGAAATTCAACCGAAGGTAGTGCCGGTAAGCCAACCGCTGGCGCAACGGCAACGACGCCGGCGCCGATCGACGATTCATTCAGACAGGAGATGCCGAGTCCCGCCTTCAACGCGAGTTGCAGACCGGCCACGCCCGACGCCGAGTGCGAGATCACGTAGGGCACCTTGCGTTCGTCGAGCAGCTTGACGACGAAGCGCTGCAGCTGGCAAGTGGACGGCAGCAGCACGAGCGGATAGGGCTCGGCGACGCGCGGGTCGGCGTCGGCGGAGACGGCCCAGAGCAGTTTCTCGCGGCGCACGGCCGTGCCCTGTGCGCGAGCCGCGCCGGTTCCGCGCCGCTGGGCCGGCGCGGCAAGACGCAGCGACAGGCCAATGTCGAACGACGCGTCGTCACCGGCGCTGCTGTCGATCACGGCGCTCGGCAACACGGTGACGTGCAGCTTCAGCCGCGGGTACTGCTCCGAGAACGTTTTCAGAATGCGGGCAATGTCGTGCGGACGGTAATAGTCCGTGATCGCAATGCGCAGTTCGCCGTCTAGCGAATGGCCTTGCAGGTCTTCGAACGCGGCTTCGCTCATGGCGAGGATGCGGCGTGCGTGATCGAGCAGGCGCGCGCCGGCCTGCGTCGCAGTCACGCCCTGTTTGCTGCGTACGAAGAGCGGCTGGCCGGCGCGCTCCTCGAGCTTCTTCAACTGCTCGCTCACCGACGACTGCGACAGGAAGACGCGCTCCGCACCTGCCGACACGCTGCCCGACTCGGCGACGGCGACAAAGGTACGTAGTTGGGTCAGATCGAATCCACGTAAGGTCATGATTCGGATTATCCGATGGAAGTCATATGATTTTCCTGATTCTCCGATGGACAGTCCAGTCTTGCGATGCTGCCAGTTCATCTCGGATCCTGGGGGCGTCATGGGACGTGAATTTCCGCAAAACGCGCACGCGACCCACGCGCGCGGCGTCAATCACCGCTGGAAGGCGTTAGGGGGCGGCTTTGCCGCAAACGCGAGTTTTTCCGCGGCGTTTTCAGGCCTCCCGACCACGGCGGTCTTTCTGCGTTCCGGGTATCACGTCGGCAATAGCGGCCTGGGACTGGTGCTCGGGATGATGGGTCTTGGCATCGCGTTGAGCGAATTGCCGTGGGGTCTGCTGACAGATCGTTGGGGCGGCCGCCGGGTGCTGCTGCTCGGCCTCGGCTCGACGGCGGCGGCACTTGCGGCGATGGCGTGCTTCGTGGTGCCGCACGGCGCATCTGTACCCGGCCTCGCAATGCTGGGTGGCGTGTGTGCTTCGGCGTGGCATGGCGTGGCGTTCACCGAACTGGCGACGCTCGCGGGCACGAGCCGTGCCGGCACGGCGCTGGCAATGGGCAACACCTTTGCGTTCCTGACCTTGTTCGTGACGCCATTGGCCATTCCGCTGCTGCTGTCAGTTGGATCGTGGCCCATGGTGTGGGCCGTGGCGCGTGTGTTTGCGCTGATCGCGCTGCCGGTGTTTCCGCGCGCCGTCGCTGCGAGGGCGCGCGCCGCAGCGCGCGTGTAGTGTGGGTGTGCGCGAAATACGAGGGTTTTTGAAAGAAATAAGTTTGCTAATTGAAGGCTATTCGGAAACCTCCGATTCGCTTCTTTCGAACAAACTGATTTTATAGACGAGTTTGCCACGCCGTTCCCGCGCCATGAATTGGAACGTCGAGCCGAACACCCGACAGCGTTTTTTTCAGACGTCTGACTCGCGTACACATACAACAAACGAGATAAACATGGTGCAACTTCGGGTCGTTCTGGCCGACGACCATCCCTTCGTGCGGCTCGGCGTGCGGTCCGCCGTTTCCGCGCACGCCGACATCGTCATTGCCGGCGAGTCGGCGAATCCCACTTCCCTGATTGAACTGCTGCAGAAGGTCAGGTGCGACGTGCTCGTGACCGATCTGAGCATGCCTGAAGCAGACGGCACGATTGACGACGGCATGCGTCTCGTGAGGCGCATTCGCTGCGACTGGCCGGCGTTGCGCATCGTGGTGCTGACCAGCCTGGCAAGCCCCGTCATTGCGCGTTCCATCTTGCTGGATGGCGCGGTGAGCCTGCTGAACAAAGCCGGCTCGATGGACGAACTGGTCAGCGCGATCCGGTCCGCGAGTGCAGGGCATGTGCACATCAGCCAGTCGATTCTGGCGGCGCTCACTGAAGTCGACGGCGTGCCTCCCGTGTCGTTATCGACGCGCTGTCTGTCGCCGCGCGAGACGGAGGTGGTCGGAATGTTCGTACGGGGAAGGTCAGTGTCTGAAATCGCCCGCGTGCTTGGACGAGATATCCGCACCGTGAGCCGCCAGAAGCGCATTGCCATGGCCAAGCTTGGGGTAGATAACGATCCCGCTTTATTCGCCTACGTTCGAGTTCACGGAACGGTCTGATTATCACGTCGGATAACTAATCAATTAAATCAGAATGACAATGGAAAATTCTCATTTAAGAGCGCTCTTATGTTTGTCGATTGGCAAATGTTTGATGCTCGCCGCTGGCCCAGTTGTTCCTCAAGAGAGCGACAGGATGTGACGAATCGGGAAAACCGAACACGATGAAACAACGCGCCGAAATCAATGCAACCACGAGAGCGATTATCGCGGACGATCATCCGCTGGTTTTGCTCGCAATCGAAAACCTGCTGTCCAGCTTTCCCAATCTCACAGTCGTCGGGCGTGCTACCGGTTCGTCCGAACTGTTTGCTGAAGCCGATCGCGTCGAATGCGATCTCGCCGTGATGGATCTGCATATGCCGGGTGATCTGGGGAGCGACGGCATCGACACAATCAGGTGCTTCAAGAAACGCTACCCGGACGTGGCGCTGGTGGTCCTCACCATGGAGACCGAGGCGCAAGCGCTGCAGCAGGTGCTGTCGCTCGGCGTGGATGCGCTCGTGAGCAAGCGCGATCGCATCGACCTGATCCATGTTGCTATCGTCACGGCATTGGCGCACGAGTGCTACGTGGGGCCGGCAGTGCGCTCGCTGATCGCGGAGGCAACCGTAGCGCGCCGCCTCGAGTTCGTGCGCCAGTTGTTGTCGCCGCGCGAACTCGAGGTGCTGACGCACTACGCGGCGGGGCTGGGCGTGACGGAGATAGCGTCCCAGCTCGGTCGCAGCGTCAAGACCATTAGCGCGCAGAAATGCACCGCCATGCGCAAGCTGGCTTTACAGAGCGACAGCGAGTTATTCCGGTTCGCGGTCGAGCATGGCGTGCTGTCCGGCGATCGCCGACTGAACCGGCGCTGATCCGGCGGGCGTCGCGCGCCACCCGCGCGACGGTGAATCAAAGGTCCGGCAACTCCTGGGGATGCACCACGTGCGGGGAGTACCGGCCAGTACACAACAAAAAATGAAACCGAAAATTCGAGTGATCGTAGCCGACGACCACAGCTGCGTCCGTATGGGCGTCAGACAACTGCTGCAGCCCCTTCCACATATGTCGATCGTCGGCGAGGCAGCCGATGCGCAAATGCTGGCCGAATGTCTCGACACCTGCCCATGCGAGGTGGTCGTGTCGGATCTCGGCATGCCCGATATCGAAGGCTCTGGCAACGCAACCACCGTGTTGCGGCGTGCCCTGCGCCACGCGCCGGGTTTGCGCATCGTCGTACTGACGATGATCTGCCATCCGCCCACACTGGCCGGCTTGCTGCAGATGGGCGTGGCGGCCGTCGTCGACAAACGCGACACGGTGGAGGCGCTGGTGGACGCCATCCACGCAGCGGCAAGCGGCGGCAACTATGTGTCCGCCTGCGTGCGCGCCGCCTTCGACCAGACCGGCTCGTTTCCACAACCGCGTGCAGGTGTCCTGAGTGCGCGGGAGTGGGAGGTGTTCCGTCTGTATGTGCAAGGCATGCGCATCCGCGAGATCGCCGCGCGTCTGGAACGCAGCGGCAAGACGATCAGCACGCAAAAGCGAAGCGCGATGCGCAAGCTAGGCCTCGAATCAGAAGCCGATCTCATCAGATACGCACACCAGATCGGTTTGACTTGAGCGTGCGAGAGAGAAATTTCTGATCATGTCGGGCGAAAAATCCTTGAATTAAGAATCGTCTGATTAGGCGCATGACAACGCGATCTCATACTTGCGTGATGGCATGCGGTTCACGTCTGGCGTCGTCAACCTCTCACGAATCAGCGATTCGGCATGCCAATCTGAACAAAAAATCTGCATGGCGGCGACTCGACGCATCGTATGCGTCGTCGCACCGTGCGACGCGCATACAGAGGCACGACATGGTGACGTTGGGTAAGCGTTTGGCGGTCGAAGGCGCGGGCACGGCCTGGTTCGTATTCGTGGGCTGCGGCAGCGTCGTTCTGAATGCGGGCGGCGCGCCGCAAGGCTACGGCGTGCTCGAGGTGGCGCTGGCGTTCGGCCTTGCGCTGGCGACGGCCACCTACGCACTCGGACGCCTGTCAGGCGCGCACTTCAACCCGGCGGTCACCATTGGGCTCGCCGTCGCCAACCGTTTTCCGGTGCGCGATCTGGTGCCGTACATTGCCGCTCAGATCCTCGGCGCGGTGGCCGGCACCGCGCTGCTCGCCTATGTGGCAAGCGGCCGGCCGGGATTCGACCTCGCGGCAAGCGAATTCGCAGCTAACGGCTTCGGCGATCACTCGCCGGCGGACTATCAGTTCCACTCAGCGCTGGCGATCGAACTGGTGATGTCGTTTGCGTTCGTAATGGCGAACCTGATGATCTCGCGCAAAAACATCTCGCGTTCCATCACACCGCTGGTAAAGGGCGCATGCCTCGCGCTTATCTACCTCGTGGCGCTGCCCGTCACCAATGCATCGATCAATCCTGCGCGCTCCACCGGTCCGGCGCTGTTTGTCGGCGACTGGGCACTCGACCAGCTCTGGCTCTTCTGGGCCGCGCCAATGGCGGGCGGCATCGCTGCCGGTGCAGTCTACGCGCTCCTGTGGGGTAAGCCGCGCGCGCAACAGGCTACTCGCGAGGCAATGCGCCATGACGTCATCTAGTTTTCACCTGTCTGCCCGGTCGGCGCGCGCATGCTGAGGACGCCCGCCAACGCCAACATGAGCGCGGCGCTGCAATCCCTGTTGCGGTGCTGCGTCGCGCTGTTCATGCTACTCGGCGCCCAGTTCGCGTATGCCGCCACCCCGCCCGGCGTAGCGTCACAGGGAAACGCCGTCGGCAATGCAGCGCCCTCGACGCTGAGAGTGGGTGTGCTGGAAAGCGGCTGGGCGCCGTTCGAGGAATTCGAGGGCGGCCGATTGACCGGTCTGAGCGTCGACTATCTGCGCGCGCTCGTGGGGCCGGATGTCGTCGTGGAGCCCAGGCTATATCCGGATATGCCGCAACTGCTGGCAGCTGTCTCCAGGGGCGACGTCGACGTGACGATGAGCATGGCCCGCACGCCTGAGCGGGAGCATCGTCTCGCCTTCACCGCGCCTTACTTCCGGTCATCCATTTCGGTCGTGGCCAACGCTCGCGACACGACCTTGCAGAGCGTCGAGCAGCTTGCCGACGCGCGCATTGCGATCGAAAGAGGCTTCGCCCTGGAACGGACGCTGCGCGACCGGTTCCCGCACGCGCAATTCAGCCTCTTCACCGACACCGCTTCCGCGTTACGCGCCGTTGCACAGGGCGACGCCGATTCTTATCTCGGCTTCACCCCTTCAGTGCAATTCGCGCTCGCCAACGACGCAATGCGCGATCTGCGCGTTGCCTTCGAAGACAACGTCAGGCCCAGCGAACTGCGCTTCGCCGTGAAGCCCAGTCGTACCGCGCTGCGCGACCAGCTCGATCGGGCGCTGGCGGCCATGGGTCCGGCCGATCAGGCGGCCATCGCCGTACACTGGCTCGGCAAAAGCTTCGATGAATCGTCCATCGCCGCCGCCCGGCGACTGGTGCTCACGCCCGGCGAGCGGGCCTGGCTGCATTCGCTGCCGCCGCTCGCCGTGGGCTTCGATCGCGGCTGGCCGCCATTCAGCTATCTCGACGAGTCGGGGCGCCCGAGCGGCATCGCCGCCGAATACCTCGACTATCTCAGCCGTTCGCTCGGTGTCCGCTTCAGCCGCGCGCCGATCGAAGACTGGCCGTCGACGCTCAGCGCGTTCCAGCGCGGCGAACTGGCGCTGCTCGCCACCTCTTCGCCCGGCGATCCCAGCCTGGCGGGCGCCGCAAAGACGCGTCCTTACGAAAGCTATCCGCTCGTCATCGTGGGGCGCGAGGACGAGCCTGTTGCGCGCAGTCTGAGTGACTTCGCGACTCGCCGCATTGCCGTCTCCGCGCACGTCGCCGGCTCGATCCCGCTGGCCGCCTACCGCATCCCTGCGGCGAATGTGACGGTGGCGCCCAGCCTCGAAGATGCACTCAATCTGGTGGCGAGCCGCAAGGCGGATGTGCTGGTCGGCAACGTGGCCGCTGTCGACCTCGAATTGAAGCAGCGCTACGCCGGCGTGCTCAAGATTCTTGGCACGGTCGGCGAATCCGACTCCCTCGGTTTTGCGGTGCGCCCCAGTCTCGCGCCGCTCGCGGGCTTGATCGACCGCGCGTTGCTCGCCATGCCGGCAGCCGAAAAGCAACGCATCCGCCAGAAATGGGTGACCGGGAATGCCGGCGACCCTCGCGGCTGGAGTGTGACGGCCGTGCGTTTGCTGCCGCTGCTGATCGGTATTGGCGTGGTGCTGGTGGTGACCCTGCGTGCCTATCTGCTACTGCAGCGCGAAGTACGGCTGCGCAAGCGAACCGAACGGGCACTGGCGGCGCAACTGAATTTCCAGCAAACCATGATGGAGACCGTACCCTATCCGCTCGTCGCGCGGGATCTGGAAGGACGGTATATCGCCATCAACCGCGCTTACGAAGAGTGCTCGGGTCTGAAGCGCGAGGAAATCATCGGACTCAAGGGCCGCGAAGTGCAGGCATGGGGCGCATTGAATAGCCGCAAGCTGGAAAACATGATCCGCCAGATGCTGAGGACCGGCGAACACGGCCAGGTCGAACTCGAATTTGCAGACCGCGCCGGCGAGATGCGCCACGGTCTGTTCTGGACCCGGATCTGCCGTGGCGCGGACGGTCAGCCGGCCTGCGTGCTGGGCACCATGGTCGACATCACCGAGATCCGCCGGACCGAACTGCTCGCCCGTGAGAACGAGCGGCGTCTCTTTGACGTGACGCGCTCGCTGCCGGCGGTGGTGTTCCAGCTGCGGCGTGACGCGTTCGGCCGCTACTCGTTCCCTTATCTCGGCGGTGACACGCAGAATCTGCTGGGCGGCGATGGCAGCACGCTGATGAGCGCGGGCGAAATCAGCTTCGAACGGATCTGGCCGGAAGACCGGTCGCGCGTGCTGGCCGAACTCGAGCGTTCCGCGCGCTCGGAGACGCCCATCCATATGGAGTTCCGGTCCGGGACGCACGCCGGGATCAGGTGGGTGCGTGCCGAACTGGCGCCGCGCCGCGAGGAGGGCGGCAGTGTGGTGTGGAGCGGCTATTGGGTCGACGCCAGCGCCGAGCACGCGCGCTCCGACGAACTGGCGCGCGCGCGTGACCTCGCGGAAGCCGCGTCGCGTGCCAAGGATGACTTTCTGGCAATGATGAGCCACGAAATCCGTACGCCGATGAATGGCGTGCTCGGGCTCGTCGAAGTGCTGGAACGTACCCGTCTGAACGCGGATCAGGGCGAAATGCTCAGCATGATCCACGAGTCCGCGGGCGCACTGTTGCAGATTCTCGATGACCTGCTCGACTACTCGAAGATCGAAGCCGGACGCCTGACCATCGAAGCGGAGCCGATCGACCTGCGCGAACTGGTCGACAACGCGGTCGGGCTGCTCGCCGGGCGGGCGCATGAGAAGGGCCTGAAGGTGCGCGTACATATTGCGTCCGAGGTGGCCGCCAGCCTGCGCGGCGACAGCGTGCGGCTGCGCCAGATTCTCTTCAACCTGCTGGGCAATGCAATCAAGTTCACGCTGGCCGGCGAGGTCGATGTGCGCGTCGCCGTTGCGGCGCAAACGGATCGTGGGCAAACGCTCGAGGTGAGCGTCGAGGACACGGGCATCGGCATCGCGCCGGAGGTGCAGGCGCGCCTGTTCGAGCCGTTCGTGCAGGCCGAGTCGTCCACCACGCGACGCTTCGGCGGCACGGGGCTTGGCCTCACCATCTGCCGTAAGCTGATCGCGCTCATGGGCGGCACGCTGGAACTTCACAGCGCGCCTGGCGTGGGCACTCGCATGACGGTGCGGCTGACGATGCCCGTCGAGGCGCAGCGCTACAGGATGGGTGGTCTGCGCGGCAAGCGCGGCGTCGTGGCCGTCACCGATGAACGCGTCGCGCAGGCGCTGATGCACTTTGGCACCGCGCTCGGCATCGAACTGCGCTGTGTGTGTCCGGCTAGCGGGGGGGTGCAGGACCCGGCGGTGCTGGCCAACACAGATCTGATTTTTCTGAGTGAAGGCATCGAGATACCCGAAGCGGCGCGTGCGGATTCTCGCGTGATCAGCATGACCGAAAAGCCCAAGCCGACCGGCTACCGGATCATCAACGAAGCGGTGCGCGTCAGTATCAATCCGATTTCCTGGCGTGGCCTCGGTGCGGCGTGCGCCGCGGCGTTGACCGGTTTGTCGCCGTCGCCAGCGCGTGTGCGCGGCACCGACGAGGCGGCCGCCGCGCCGCCGGACCGGGAGCGGGCGATTGCGAGCGGCCGGCTGATTCTGGTGGCGGAGGACCATCCGGTCAATCAGGAGCTGATCCGTCATCAGCTGGCGCTGTTGGGGTTTGCGTGCGACGTCGTGAACGACGGCGCCGAAGCGCTCGCCGCATTGAAGCACACGAGCTACGGTTGCCTCATCACCGATTGCCATATGCCGAATCTGTCCGGCTACGAACTGGCGCAGCGGGTGCGGGCAGACGAAGCCGCGCTGCCGGCTGGCACCCAGCCGTTACCCATCCTCGGTATCACCGCAAACACGGCGCCGGAGGACCTGAGCGAATGTCTCGACGCGGGCATGGACGACTGCCTCGTCAAGCCGACCCGCCTTGCGACCCTGCGCGAACATCTGAGCCGCTGGTTCGGCCCGGACGGCACACGGCAGGCGGTGCCCGCGGAAGCGCAGAATTCACCGCCGGCCGCCGCAGCGCAAGGCCCCGACGTCGTCGAAGCCTTCGTGCCGGTCGACCTGGGCCACATGACCCAATTGTGGGGCAGCGAGTCGACGGTAAAGGCGCTTCTGGATTCCTTCGTGACGTCGGTGCGCGATGACGTCCGGGCGTTGCCGCCGCTGCTCGATCAGGCCGACCTGAAGCAGTTGCGGGAATGGCATCACCGGGTGGCGGGCGCGGCCGGCGTGCTGCAATACCCGCCGTTGCTGGCGGCGCTGGAGCAATACCGCAGCGGTATGACCGCCAGGTCGCCGGAGCGGCGTCGCGCGGAAGGGCTCGACCTCGTGCGCAAGTGCAACGCCATGCTGGATGGGATTGAAGAGCAGGCTGCCCTGCTTGCCTGACTCCCGCGGCACGAAGTCGCATCGGGCAGCCGGCGAGGTAATGGCGTGTGTCGCCGGTGCCGAAAGGCGATCTGCATGGGCGAAAAAAAACGCGGCCGAAGCCGCGTTGAAGATTGGAGACATCCTTCGATGAAGGAGTCACTTCTCGCTAGAACAAGAATAGCTCCGGGATGCGGTGTGATTGCGTGTAATTTTCGCAATTCTCTGTTTTGAAATGGCGGTGAAAGCGGCGATAGGGTTGCGGCGCGTAGATCAGGCATTTGGCCCGCGGGCAGCAAGCGTAACGGAGGCGTCTCAAGACGATTTGCAATAGTATGTGCTTGCCTCGCACAGGGTTTAGCGCTGCCGGACCTTCGGTGCTGCGGCGCACAAGTCTGGAGCTAAGAACGATGATTGCGCTTCGAAAGTTGAATCTGGCCGTCATGTTGTGGATGCTGGCATCGGGGATCGCATTTGCAGATACGGTCGCGCTCAAGGCGGATCTGGAGCCGTCGAGCGAAGTGCCGCCGCGCGTCAGTCACGGGCACGGCATGGTGAACGCGCAGTTCGATACGTCGACCAAAACCTTGCAATGGACCATCACCTATCAGGAGCTCTCCAGCGCGACGACCAGCGCGCACTTTCACGGCCCCGCGCCGGTCGGACAAAACGCGAAGGTCCAGATCCCCATTGAGAAGAGCGCACTGGCCAGCCCGATCAAAGGCTCGGCTACCTTGTCCGATCAACAGGTGACCGACCTGATGTCCGGCCAATGGTATTTCAACATTCATACCGTGCAGAACCCGAGCGGCGAGATTCGCGGCCAGGTATTGCCGTCCAACTAGGCATCCTGTCGTGGTGGGCGTCGTGGGCGGCGAGTGGGCGCCGCGTAGTGTTGTGCTGCGGCAGAACGCTCCTTGGGATTAGAACGCATCGTCAAGCGGCTCGCCCGTGCACACACGTACCATGCGTGAACCTTGACCGTTCATGGAGTGTGTTCCGATGAGTTGGCAATGCGCTCTCGCATGCTGGTACTTGCGTCGACAGTTTCGCCCGGCGACGCTCGCGACGACGATCGACGTCGAACGCGCACGCGCGCTGACTTCGAAGCGTGTGTGGTCGCCCAAGGTGCCGGCCGGCTGGCGTCTGGTTGAACTGTACGGCGCGAACGAGCCGTTGCGCGGCGAATGGCTCGAACCGCTGGACACCCACGCCACGACTGAGCATCGGCCTGTCATCCTCTATCTGCACGGCGGCGGCTACTACTTCTGCTCACCGCGTTCGCATCGGTCGCTGGTGTTTGGCCTGGGCACGCGGGCGCGTGCCGCGACGCTGTCGCTCGATTACAGGCTCGCGCCCGAGCATCGCTTTCCGGCTGCGCTGGAAGATGCGCTGGCCGCGTATCGGCAGCTCGTGGCGAGCGGCACGCCGCCGCAGTCCATCGTGATGGCGGGCGATTCGGCGGGCGGCGGCCTGGCGCTCGCTACGCTGGTGGCGCTGCGGGATGCCGGTGACCCACTGCCGGCGGGCGGCGTGCTGTTTTCACCGTGGACCGATCTGGCGGCCAGCGGCGCAACGATCCGCAGCAACGACGGCGCGGACCCGATGTTCAGCGGCCAGGCAATCGGCCGTGCCGCGCAGGTGTACCTTGGCGACACGCCCGCCACCCATCCGTACGCGTCACCGGTCTATGCAGACCTGCATGGCTTGCCGCCGCTTCTCATCCAGGCCGGCAGCACGGAAGTGCTGCTCGACGATGCGCGCCGGGTGGCCGACCATGCGCGAGCCGCGGGCGTAACGGTCGACTTGCAGGTCTGGCCGAAGATGCCGCACGTCTGGCAGATCTTCGCGCCGTTTATTCCTGAAGCCCGTCGCGCGCTCGACAGCGCGGCCGGCTTCATCCGTCAGGTGACGAGCGAGCGTAGCGCTCAGCCGTCCAGCGCGATATCGATCGCCTCGTAAGCGGATTTGACGAGCTCCGGCCCATACTGGCGTTCCAGCCGCCGCACGGTGAAGTGGCCGTGCGCCACGAGCTGGAAGTGGTCCATGAAAACGGTATTGACCATGGCGCCCAGCACCGCGCCGATCGCCGGAATCGACTTGGCGGCGATCTGCTCGCTCACCTGCACGGAAAAGCGCGAGGCGATGATGTTGAGCAGGCGCAGCAGCGCGGCCGAGCCGTGCGCGGTAAATCCTTTGGTTGCGATTTCGGACGACGCCTTCGACACCGCCTGCGCGAGCGCGCCGCGCATGATGAAGTAGCCGAAGTCGGCGTCGTCGTCAGCTTTCGACGTGCCGCCCATGCCCAATACGGTCAGACACTGCAGCTGCGTGTCGATGGACGACAGGTCCTCGCCCTCGCTGCGCGCGATATCGCAGATCGAGCGGAACATCAGCGTGGTCGTAACCGGCAACTCCACCGGCAGCGCGAACAGACCGAAAGCGCCGCCTGCG
>NZ_DASXHA010000124.1:0-13313 GCF_036488795.1 Paraburkholderia sp. | reverse complement strand
TTTCATTGCCGATCACCGGGTGCCGTTCGATAACAACCAGGCCGAACGCGATATCCGCATGCCCAAGCTCAAACAGAAAATCTCGGGGTGTTTCCGTGCTGTGTCGGGCATGCAAGCCTTCTGTACGATCCGCTCCTACCTCGCCACCCTGCGCAAACAGAACCGTTCGCTGATCGACGCGCTCACCCTGGCCTTTGCCGGATTCGTCGTTTCACCGCTTCCGGCTGCTGAATAGTTACGCCGCCGCAAAGAAAGTAAGCAAAGAAAGCGGGCTTCCAACCGCCAGCCAGTAGGTGTCACCCTCGCCGCTCACGCGGCCTTGGTCCGAGACGAGATCGTCTCTCGCACCACACAAGGTTTTGACACAGGGCTCATCCACCCCACTCCGCACTCCGTGCGTCGCGGATCGGTCTGCAAGGGAAAGCGGGAGTTGTCGGTCCGGTCGCCAAGATGCGAAAAACCGGGGCCAACGGCCCCAACCCCGCAAGACGCGGCGCCCCACCAGGTCTTGCAGAAGGAGGTTATGCCCGACGGCGGGCGCGCAGCGAACGCTGGAACGGATGAGTGCTGTGTCACGAGGGCGACTGTGCGAGGGCGGGTCTCGTGTTGGGCCGTTTCCGGCTCACAACAGAGATGGACACTTATGGGCTAGCGGTGTGAGCCCGCTTTCTTTGCCTACTTTCTTTGCGGCGGCAAAGAAAGTAGGTGCCGCCCCGCACAGGGGCAAAGCTAATAGACCACTAAGAACACAAGGAAAGGCCAACGCCGCAGGCAACCAGACAAAACCCAACGCCGCAGGCAACCACCCAACCCCGCCTGAAAGGCAAAACCAAACCCCAAAAAACTATGGCGCATAAGACCCCGCCATCCCACTCTCAATCCCATGATCCAGCGTGGCCCGCACAATCGACAACCCGCGCGCAAGCGCCTCCCCCGATGTCGCCCCCGTCATACAAATCCTCACCGCATGTGGCGCAGCATTCCGGCCAATTACAAAACTGTCAGCAGTCTTAACCAGCACCCCCTCCTGCCGCAAAGCAGCAGCAAACTCCGCCGCCCGCCATGGCTCGGGCAACGGCAGCCACAAATGCGAACTCGTCGCCGCATGCCGGTATGCGACCCCATTCAGCACCTCGCGCGCCACCGCGTGCTGCGTCTCGATGTGCGCCCGCTGCAAGCCGTTCAGCCGCTCCATCTCGCCATTCTCAATCCAGCGCGACACCACCTCCGCCATCAACGGCGCCGTCATCCAGCAATCGCTGCGAATCACCGCCGCAATCTTCGAGCACCACGCAGACGGCGCCTGCAAATATCCCACCCGCAAACCCGGGGCGACCGACTTCGACAAGCCCGCAATCAGAAACGATTGCTCCGGCAACCGCGTGGAGAGCGGCTCGGGCGGCGCCTCCATCAGCATCGCCGGCACCAGATCTTCGATCAGCAACACGCCATGGCGCTGCAAGATGGCCGCCACGGCATCGCGCCGCTCACTCGACATCGTCGCAGTCGTCGGATTGTGGATCGTCGGCACGCAAAAAATGGCGCGCGGATGGAGCGACTTGCACGCCAGTTCAAGTGCCGCTGGCACCAGTCCCTCGGCGTCGATTTCGACGCCCACCAGATGCAGCCGCAATTGCCGCGCGAGCGCAATGATGCCCGGATAACTGACGACCTCGGCAAGCACCGTGTCGCCCGGTCGCGCCACCGCGCGCAACACCGACGCCAGCGCGTGCTGCGCACCCTGCGTCACCAGCACCCGCGACGCGCTCGCCGGACTGCCGGCGCGGCCCAGCCACGCCGCGCCCGCCAGGCGGTGCCGCATCGAACCCGCTTCGGGCGCGTATTGCAGCAGCTCGGCGGTGAGCCGCTCGTCATTGGCAATTTCATGCAGCGTGGCCGATAACGCCGCCGCCTCGCCCGTCGATTGCGGCACGTTCTGACCCAGGTCGATCAATGCCGGCGCCTGCGGCATGCCGGGACGCTGCAAGCCGTGCGAGACGCCCGGCGTCATCTCGCGCGCACGCGCCTGCGCCACGTACGTGCCGTCGCCCACCCGCGCATTCGCCAGCCCCTGGCGCTCCAGTTCCGCGTAGGCCCGGCTGATGGTGCCCGTGGTCACGCGCAGTTCGCTCGCCAGCGAGCGGTGCGGCGGCAGTTTTTCGCCAGCCGGCAACTGGCCGTTGAGGATGGCCTGCGCGAAAGCGCGCGCAATCACCTGGTATTTGGGATCGCTGCCCGCTTCAATTCTGGGCAGCCACGCGTTCATCGCCATGATGCGACGGTCTCCTTGTCTGACGGCATTGATGCCATGTATGTCATTCACATGATACGCAGTCAATCCATCGACATTGCATGCAGTCATTTACTTTAATTGAAGCGATTGAGTTGCCGCGTGCAGATTCATAGCATGGCGTCATTCCCAATCCAATCGTGCCGCCTCGATGCGGCACCACGGCATCCCCCAAGGAGCGCCAGATGAGTGAGACAACCCGCACCGCCCGCATCGCCAGGATCGACATCACGCACCATCAGCTCGAACTCGATCCGCCGTTTCCCGCCTCGTGGGATAGCCAGCCGCGCCGCAAATTTCCCGCCACCATCGTGCGGGTGTCCGACGACGCCGGGCGCGTCGGCATCGGCTCCGGCGACGCCATGTACGGTTTTGCGGACTACCAGCATCTGTTCATCGGCACCGACCCGCTCGATCTCGCGCGCCATAGCGCCGTACTCGACAACATCGGCTTTCACGCCGGACGCCCGTGGCCGCTGGATATCGCATTGTGGGATCTGGCAGGCAAGATCCGCGGCGAACCGTGCTGGAAGATGATGGGTGGCCGCAGCAACCGGATTCGCGCGTACGCATCGAGCGGAGTGCATCGGAGTCCCGAGCAGATGGCGAAGATGGCGCTGCAGGTCGCCGCGCGCGGCTTCCCGGCGTTGAAAATCCGCTTCGGCCGCCCGAGCCTCTCCGACGATCTGACCGCGCTCGCCGCCGTGCGCGACGCGGTGGGCAACCGCCTCGAATTGATGGTGGACTGCAATCAGGGCTGGCGCATGCCGTGGGACACCGCTGCGCCATGGTCCGTCAGCGAGGCGCTCGAAGTCGCCCGCGAGCTGGAAAAGCAGGACGTCTACTGGATGGAAGAGCCGCTGCATCGCGGCGACTACGACGGTTACGCCGAACTGCGCCGCAAGACCACACTGCGCATCGCCGGCGGCGAGATGACCCGCGAGCGCTACGAGTTCGATCAACTGCTGCAGCGCGATTGCCTCGACGTGTTTCAGCCTGATGTGGCCTGCTCGCTCGGCATGGAGGGACTGCGCCGGCTCGTAGAGGCCGTCGAGGCACGCGGCAAGGTCTTTACGCCGCACACCTGGGGCAACGGCATCGGGCTCATGGCCAATCTGCACCTGACGGCCGGAGCGGCGTCGGCGCCCTTCATCGAGTTTCCGTATGACCCGCCCGAGTGGTCGATCGAGCGGCGCGATTTCATGCTCAAGCAACCCATCGACGTCGACGCGCAAGGCTGGCTCACTCTGTCCGACGAGCCGGGCCTGGGTCTGACGATCGACGAAACGGCACTCGCCGCCACGCAAAGTTCTCGCAGTACCTACGCCTGACTGTCAGTAAGTATCGCGCCTCAACAGAGGCACGCATTAAAGCCAATAACGCAACAATGTTGCATGAGACCGCCGTAAGCGCCAAAACGCTCACTCCGGTCGACCAAGGAGACAAAGGATGGAGATCAAACCCTGGATTCGCGCCGCCTGTGTGGCGTTCGCAGCAAGCGCCCTGTGGCCCGCCGCGGCGCATGCCGGCACGTGGTGTTCGAGCGGAAAACCCGTGCGGTTTGCCGGCGTGACGTGGGAAAGCGGCTCGTTTACCTCGGAGGTGCTGCGCTATATCGCCGAGAAGGGTTACGGCTGCAAGACCGACACTGTGCCGGGCAGCACCGCCGCCACTGAAACCGCCCTCGCCCGCAACGACCTGCAGGTATGGAGCGAGCAATGGACGGGCCGCTCGGAGATCATCGCCAAGGGCGTGGCGGACGGCCAGGTGAAGTTGATCGGCGACACGCTGCCCAACGGCACCGACGAAGGCTGGTACGTGCCCGAATACGTCATCAAGGGCGACCCGGCGCGCGGCATCAAGGCGAGCGCGCCGAACCTCGCATCGATCGAGGATCTCCCGAAGTACAAGGCGCTCTTCGAGGACGACGAAGAACCGGGCAAGGGACGCTTCCTGAATTGCCCGGCCGGCTGGGACTGCGAACGCGTCAATTCGCGCCTGCTGAAAGTGCTGAAGCTCGACGACAGCTATACCAACTTCCGTCCCGGCACGGGCGCCGCGCTCGACGCGGCAATCAGCTCCGCCTATCAACGCGGCAAGCCGATCCTGTTCTACTACTGGGAACCGGCTGCGCTGATGGCAAAGTACAAGTTCGTGCAACTGAAGATGCCGCCGTTCAACCAGAAATGCTGGGAGACGCTGCGCGCGGACAACAGCACGTCGCAATGCGCCTCGTCGTATCTGGTCTCGCATCTGAAGGTGGGTGTGTCGACGCCGTTCTATCAGGCCGAGCCCGAACTGATGACCGCCTATTCGAAAGTCAGCTTCCCGATGGACTTCCTGAACAAGACCATCCTCGAGATGACCAGCAAGAAGATCGACGGTCAAACGATGGCGAAGCAGTTCCTGCACGACCATCCGGAAATGTGGAAGCCGTGGGTGTCGAACGACGCGGCGCAAAAGGTGCAGGCCTCGCTCGCGGGTGCCTGAGCAGGTACCTGAGCGGGTACCTGAGCTCGCGCACTGGAGGTTTGAACATGAACTCGATTTTTCTGCATCTGTCGATTGCCGACTGGGTGAATGACGCGGTCAACGCGTTCGTTACCCAGTACGGCGACAGCTTCCATAACTTCAGCACCGCCCTGTTGCGCTATGTGCTGGTGCCGCTCGAAGGCGCACTGCGCGCCCTGCCGCCGTGGCTGCTCCTGCTGGTGGTTGGGGCGATCACGTGGAACGCCACACGGCGGCTCGGCATTGCCGGCTTCTTCGTGCTGCTGCTCTATGCGATCGGCTGCTTCGGCCTGTGGGACAAGCTGATGCAAACGCTCGCGCTAATGCTGGTGGCCACCGTGCTGTCCGTGGTGCTGGGCGTGCCGCTCGGCATCTGGACTTCGCGCAGCGCGTGGCTGCGGCGCATCCTGCTGCCGGTGCTGGACATCATGCAGACGCTGCCGAGCTTCGTGTATCTGATTCCGGTGCTGATGCTGTTCGGCCTCGGCAAGGTGCCGGCCATTCTCGCCACCATCATTTACGCGCTGCCGCCGTTGATCCGCCTGACCGATCTCGGCATCCGTCACGTGGATGCCGACGTGGTCGAAGCGGCCCGCGCCTTCGGCACCACGCGCTGGCAGTTGCTGGTGAACGTGCAGTTGCCGCTCGCCCGGCCCAGCATCATGGCCGGCATCAACCAGACCACGATGATGGCGCTGTCGATGGTCGTGATCGCGTCGATGATCGGCTCGCGCGGTCTCGGCGAGGACGTGCTAGCAGGCATTCAGACGCTCGATGTCGGCAAGGGCACGCAGGCCGGTATCGCCATCGTGATTCTGGCGATCGTGATCGACCGCATCAGTCAGGGCTACGGCCAGGACCGCCGCACGCGACGCCTGCTCGCGCTGCGCCGCAAGGCCAAAGCGGCGTCCCGGGTGCCGTACCGGGTCGCGGCGACCGAGGGCGCAGCGGACGACGCGGCTGCCAGTCACAGCGACGCGAGCCAGAACGGCACGCTCGAAACACGTCCGGCGAAGTAAGCAGAGCACAGCGGGAGAATCCAGATGGCTGCGATAGAAGTGAAACACGTGTACAAGCTGTTCGGCCAGGAAAGCGGCCACGCTCGCGTGCTCGATCTGCTGAAAAGCGGCAAGGGCAAGGCGGACGTGCTCGCGCAAACCGGCTGCAACGTCGGCTTGAACGACGTGAGCCTGAACATCGGTTCGGGTGAGATTTACGTGATCATGGGACTGTCCGGTTCGGGCAAATCGACGCTGGTGCGGCACTTCAACCGGCTCATCGAACCCACCGCGGGCGAGATCGTGATTGACGGATCTGATGTGATCAAGCTGAACGCGCAGGGCCTGCGCGAGCTGCGCCGCTACAAGGTCAGCATGGTGTTCCAGAACTTCGGTCTGCTGCCGCATCAGACCGTGCTCGACAACGCCGCGTACGCGCTGCGCACGCGCGGCGAAGGCAAGGCCGAAGCCTTCGAAAAAGCGCGCACGTGGCTCGACAAGGTGGGCCTGAAAGGCTATGGCGAGCATTACCCGGACGAGCTGTCGGGCGGCATGCGTCAGCGCGTGGGGCTGGCCCGCGCGCTCGCCGCCGACACCGACGTGCTGCTGATGGACGAAGCCTTCTCAGCACTCGATCCTTTGATCCGCACTGAAATGCAGGACCAGTTGCTGCAATTGCAGGCCACGTTGAACAAGACCATCGTGTTCATCACGCATGATCTCGACGAAGCGCTGCGCATCGGCAATCGCATCGCCATCCTGCGTGACGGCACGCTGGTCCAGGAAGGTACGCCGAACGAAATTCTCACGCGCCCCGCGGACGATTACGTGCGGCGCTTCGTGGAGCGGCGCGCGGGCGTGCACTGAAGCCTGCGTATGCGAGCGCGGCAAGCGCGGCGGCTACGGCGGCGCCATCGACGGCTAAAGCGGCACGACCGGCACGCCGGGTAAAATGCACACGAAACGACGGACTGCGGTCCGTCGTGTGCATTTCGCCCCGCTGTTTTCTCGCCTCTCCATGAACCTCGAAAGCATTCTCTTCACCCAGGGATTCGGCTCCCGACGTCAATGCCGCGCGCTGATCGCCGACGGCCGTGTCGCGATCGCAGGCGCCGTGTGCGCCGACCCGCAAGCCGAGATCCCGACCGAGGCGCTGAGCTTCACCATTGACGGCACCACGTGGCCCTTCCACGAACACGCCTATCTCCTGCTCAACAAGCCCGCGGGCTACGAGTGTTCGCGCGATCCGCAGCATCATCTGAGCGTCTTCTCCCTGCTGCCGCCGCAGTTTGCCGAGCGCGGCGTGCAGTGCGTCGGCCGGCTCGATCAGGATACGACCGGGCTCTTGCTGCTCTCCGATGACGGCAAGTTCGTCCACGCGTTCACCTCACCCAGGCGCAAGGTGCCGAAGGTGTATGTGGCAACCGTCCGTCATCCGCTCGACGACACGCAACTCGATGCATTGCGCAACGGCGTGCTGCTACACGGCGAAGCCAGACCGGTTGCCGCGGTCGCGGCTCACGCGCGCAGCGAACACGCGCTCGAACTGACCGTGCTGGAAGGCAAATATCATCAGGTCAAACGGATGGTTGCCGCGGCGGGCAACCGGGTGGAGGCGCTGCATCGCGAACGGATCGGCGGCCTCGACCTGCCCGCGACACTCGCCGAAGGCGCATGGCAATGGCTCGACGAAGCCGACCTCGGATCTTTACGGAAAGGGTAAACCGGGAAAAGCGCCGCAAAGCCCGGTACTGTCGAGGCCGCCGCGTGCGCCTGCTCACACAGGCCGCGCAGAGCCCCGCATTTGCGCTGCATTGCAACATGCCCTTCCTGACAACGGGCCCTATACTCGATTACAGAATGACAAAAAGTATTCGAGGGAGGGGCGCCATGGTCATCAACCATACATTCGAGATCTCGACTGCGATGATTGCGGTCATTTGTCTGGCAGCAATCCTGGCCGGCGCCCTGCTGGTCGCCATGCGGCTGCGGCGCCAGTATCCGCCGGGGCTGATCGGCGCCTTGATCGGCGCGTTCTTCTGCTTCCTGCTGCTGGAAGCATTGCCGGCGCTCACCTGATTCTCATCCAGGCCTCGCTCGCCCGGACGCGCTCAAACCGCGTCCGGCGTCTTCGCATTCCGCAAAAAATCACCCACGCTCGGATAGCGCAAACGCATCCGCAATTCGCGCTTCATCCTCTCGTTGACGAGGCGGCGCGATTCGCGCATGAACGACAACAGCATCGGATCGATCTGCCCCTCAGCCTCTGCGCGCGTAATTCGCGGCGGGCGCTCGAAACCATACGCATCGGCTACCACGTCGAAATATTCGCCCATCTTGAGCTGGGTGTCGTCCGACGCATGAACCACGCGCCCACGGCGGCCGAGCCGCGTCATCCGCACCAGAATCGCGGCGAGATCGTCGGCGTGGATGTGGCTCGTGTAGACGTCGTCGGCATCGACCAGCGCCGGAGTGCGCTTTTCGAGCCGCGCGAACGGCAGACGGTTGGCCGCATAGATGCCCGGAATTCGCGCGATGCTCGCCTGCAGCGCGCCGCGCGCCGTGGCACGCCGCAGTTGCCGCTCGGCGGACACGCGGCGCATTGCACGCGCATTGGCCGGCCGCACCGCGCGCGTTTCGTCGATCAGCGCGCCGCCACAGTCGCCGTACACCCCGGTGGTGCTCGCGTACACGAACCGCACTGGTGCCCGGCGAGCCCCGGTGCGCCGTACCCCGTCGGGTACAATATTGGCTGCTTCACGTTCCATCCATGCAGCGCGAAGGTGACGCAAACGCGCTACCGGAGCAACCGCACTGCGCGCCGGCCGTATGCGGCGCGCGCTCAATGTGGCGAGCAGGGCACGGGTGCGGCTGTCGTCCTCGCCGGTCTTTTGCGGCGGGGCCAGATGCAGCACCGTGGGCGCGAGTCCGCCAAGCCGCTTCAGGCTGCGGCGCGCGTCGAGATCGCCGACCAGCGGCGTTACACCCGCCGCGCGCAGTTCCGCACAGCGGGCCGGGTGGCTCGTCAAGGCAAAGAGGCGCGCTCGCGGGCGCAGCAGCGCGACGCAACGCATGCCGACATCGCCGCAGCCCACAATGAGCACGCGCGGACGGCGCAAGTTTGGTGTGGCTTTCATGGTGGACGCATTGTAGCCGTCAAGGGCGGCTAGCACCGATTACCGACTTTTCGAACTCGAACACGCTATGGCATTTAATGTAACGCTCCGGCAAAGCGGCCGGCAGTTTCAAGTAGAACCCGACGAACCCGTGCTGACCGCCGCCCTGCGCCAGGGTATCGGCCTGCCGTACGGCTGCAAGAACGGCGCCTGCGGCTCGTGCAAGGGCACGGTGGTGAGCGGCGAAGTCGAGCAGCGCACGCATTCGTCGTCGGCGCTTTCCAATGACGAAAAAACCCGTGGCATGGCGCTCCTTTGCTGCACCACGCCGTGTACCGATCTCGAGATCGACATCCGCGAAGTGGCCGGGGTGGGCGACGTGCAGGTCAAGAAGCTGCCGTGCCGCGTGAACGCCATCGAGCGCAAGGCCGACGACGTCGTCGTGCTGAAGCTGCAATTGCCCGCCAACGAGCGCCTGCAGTACCTCGCCGGCCAGTACCTCGAGTTCATCCTGAAAGACGGCAAGCGCCGCAGCTATTCGATGGCGAGTGCGCCGCATAGCGAAGGCCCGGTCGAACTGCATATCCGCCACATGCCCGGCGGCGCGTTCACGGATCACGTCTTCAGCACGCTGAAAGAGCGCGACATCCTGCGCTTCGAAGCGCCGCTCGGCACCTTCTTCCTGCGTGAAGACTCGGACAAGCCCATCATTCTGCTCGCCTCCGGCACCGGCTTCGCGCCGCTCAAGGCAATCGTCGAACATGCGGCGTTCAAGAACCTGAACCGTCCGATGACGCTGTACTGGGGCGCGCGCCGCAAAAAAGACCTGTATCTGCTGGAGCTGGCCGAGCAATGGGCGCGCGAGATCCCGAACTTCAAGTTCGTGCCGGTGCTGTCCGAGCCGGATCCGAGCGACGCGTGGACCGGCCGCACGGGTTTCGTTCATCGCAGCGTCATCGAAGACCTGCCAGACTTGTCGGGCTATCAGGTGTACGCCTGCGGCGCACCGGTGATGGTCGAGTCGGCGCAGCGTGATTTCACGCAGCACCACGGCCTGCCGGAAGACGAGTTCTATGCGGATTCCTTCACGAGTGCAGCCGACCTCGCGAATCCGGTGTAACCAGCGAGCTGCCGCCCAGGTAAGCTGAATCGAAGCGGCAGCGGATCGAAAAAAGTCCGCTGCGGCGCAAATTCATGGTTTACACCGGCGCTCGCGTTGTCGTATTCTTTCGCGCATGAACCGCATCCAGTCCGAACTCCGACGTCGCCGCTCGCTGCTCCCTTAGGGACGCCGCCGGCTTTGTCACGGATTCGCGCCAATCAGGCGCATGTTGTTCGAATCATGAAAGCCACGGCATGCCGTGGCTTTTTGTTTTGCCGTTCCCCTTTATTGGTCCCTACTGGTCCTACTGGTCCTTCACCTTGCAACGCCCGGAGCCCGCGCCATGAATTTCAATGAGTACCCCGTCGAGTCGCTGATGTACATCACCAACCGGCCCGAGATTGTCTTCACGCATGGCAAGGGCTCGTGGCTCTACGACAATACCGGCAAGCGATACCTCGATTTCATCCAGGGCTGGGCCGTCAACTGCCTGGGGCACGCCAACGAAGGCATGATCGAAGCGCTGAACAGGCAGGCGCCGTTGCTGATCAACCCGTCGCCCGCGTTCTACAACGCGCCGATGGCCCAGCTCGCCGGCCTGCTCACGCAGCACAGCTGCTTCGACAAGGTGTTCTTCGCCAACAGCGGCGCCGAGGCAAACGAAGGCGCCATCAAGCTCGCGCGTAAGTGGGGCAAGAAACACAAGGACGGCGCGTACGAGATCATCACGTTCGATCACAGCTTCCACGGCCGCACGCTCGCCACCATGTCGGCGAGCGGCAAGCCGGGCTGGGACACGATCTACGCGCCGCAAGTGCCGGGCTTCCCGAAGGCGGATCTGAACGACCTCGCGTCGGTGGAAAAGCTCATCAACGGCAAGACGGTCGCGGTGATGCTGGAGCCGATCCAGGGCGAAGGCGGCGTGATCCCGGCCACACGCGAATTCATGCAGCAACTGCGTGGGCTGACGAAGAAGCACAACATTCTGCTGATCGTCGACGAAGTGCAGAGCGGCTGCGGCCGTGCCGGCACGCTGTTCGCGTACGAGCTGTCGGGTATCGAGCCGGACATCATGACGCTCGGCAAGGGCATCGGCGGCGGGGTGCCGCTGGCGGCGCTGCTCTCGAAGGCGGAAGTCGCGGTGTTCGAAGCGGGCGACCAGGGTGGCACCTACAACGGCAATCCGCTGATGACGGCGGTGGGTCATTCGGTGATCTCGCAACTGACGGCCCCGGGCTTCCTCGAAGGCGTGCGGGCGCGCGGCGAATATCTGCGCGCGAAGCTGCTCGAACTGTCCGAGGAGCGCGGCTTTGAAGGCGAGCGTGGCGAAGGGCTGCTGCGTGCGTTGCTGCTCGGCAAGGGCATCGGCAACCAGATCGTAGAGAAGGCGCGCAACATGCAACCCGACGGCCTGCTGCTGAACGCCGCCCGTCCGAACCTGCTGCGCTTCATGCCCGCGCTGAACGTGACGAACGAAGAAATCGACCAGATGATGGCGATGCTGCGTTCGATTCTCGACACGCTGTAATCGTCGCGGAGCAGACCTATGACGACAGCCGCCCCGCTTTCGATCCGCTGCTTCGACGCCCGCGACACCGACGCCGTAGTCGCGCTGTGGATGGAGGCATTCCCCGAGTACCGGGACACATCGAAGCCGCATCGAAGCCCGCATCTGTCGATCGCCAACAAGATGGCCACGCAGCCGGAGCTGTTCTTTGTCGCCGAACTGGGTGGGCGTCTGGTCGGTACGGTGCTGGCGGGCTATGACGGACATCGCGGCTGGATGTATTCGCTCGCGGTGGACACGACACAACGGCGGCTCGGCATCGGCACGCAGCTGGTCGCGCATGCAGAGGCGGCGCTGAGCGCGCGCGGTTGTCCGAAGGTGAATCTGCAGGTGCTCTCGGCGAAGCAAGAGGTGCGTGGCTTTTACGAGGCGCTCGGCTATCGCGCCGATGCGGTGATCAGCCTGGGCAAACGGCTGGGGGAACTGGCTGATCCCGCGCCTCGCGTCATCGCGGCAGCTGAAGGAACAACCTCACCTTCGGCGGCGTGATGCAGTAAGCCGCTTCGCCCGAGCGCTCCTGTCAGACCAGGCAGCATCGAAAATGACAAAGGCCGCATGCGCGAACCACGCATGCGGCCTTTTTCTTGCTCAGGTCAAAGCGGTCTTCAGGACCACGCGTCCTGCCGGCGCTCATTCAATCACGAACTCGCCCGCTTAATCACCCGGTTACTCACCCAGGTAAGCCGCGCGCACCTTCGGATCGTCCAGCATCTGCTTCGCGTCGCCGGACATCGTCACCAGCCCCGAGTCCATCACGTAGCCGCGATTCGCGGCCTGCAACGCGAGACGTGCGTTCTGCTCGACCAGCAGCACGGTCATGCCTTCGGCCGAGATTGCCCGCACCACTTCGAAGATCTTTTCGACCATGATCGGCGACAGACCCATCGACGGTTCGTCGAGCAACAACAGCTTCGGCTTGCTAATGATTGCGCGCGCCATCGCCAGCATCTGTTGTTCGCCGCCCGACAACGTTCCCGCGTACTGCGACGCCCGTTCCTTCAGGCGCGGGAAAAAGCCGAACATCCGTTCGACGTCTGCCTTGATGGCGTCGGTGTCGTCGCGCAGGTAAGCGCCCATCTGCATGTTCTCGACAATCGACATGCGCGCGAAGATGCCACGGCCTTCCGGCACCATCGCCAGACCGCGCTTGAGCAACTCATGCGCAGGCAGTCCCTTGATGGACTGGCCCATGTACTCGATGTCGCCGGCCGCGTACTGCTTCAGACCGGTGATGGCCTTCATCGTCGTGGTCTTGCCCGCGCCGTTCGCGCCGATCAGCGTCACGAGTTCGCCCTGCTCGACTTGCAGGTCGATACCCTTGACTGCCTGAATGCCGCCGTAATTGACCTGCAGGCCCTTGATTTTCAACATTGCCGTAGCCATCAGTGGACCCCCGCGCCGAGATATGCCTCGATCACCTTCGGGTCTTTCTGCACGTCATGCGGCAGCCCCTGAGCGATCACCTTGCCGTAATCGAGCACTGTCATGCTGTTGCACAGGCCCATCACCAGTTTCACGTCGTGCTCGATCAGCAGGATGGTCTTGCCGTCCGCGCGGATCTTGTCGAGCAGCTTCGTGAGTTCCACTTTCTCGGTCGCGTTCATGCCTGCAGCCGGCTCGTCCAGCGCCAGCAGCTTCGGATCGGTGGCGAGTGCGCGTGCGATTTCCAGACGGCGCTGGTGACCGTACGACAGGTTGCGCGACGTGTAGTCGGCGTATTGCAGCACGC
>NZ_DASXHA010000097.1:0-23481 GCF_036488795.1 Paraburkholderia sp. | reverse complement strand
GTCGCCGTAGAGCGGATCGACGGTGGTATTGGTGACGATAGTGACGGACGAACCGGCGATATGCGGCGCAAACAGCGCCGTTTGACCGATCAGGTCGGTGCCGATATGAATGGGGTAGGCGCGATCGCCCAGTTCGACATTGACGGTAATCATGCTTGCATTATGACGCAGGATGTTTGGCGACGCCGGCCATCTCGAGCTGCATCAGGACCATGTTGACGAGTCCATTGACCGACGGCCGCCCGGTTTCGATGACGAAATGCGCGCATTCGCGATAAAGCGGGTCGCGTACCTCGTAAAGCTGCTCGAGGCGGCCCTTGGGATCTTCGGTCTGCAGCAGCGGACGATTCTTGTCGCGCCGCGTACGCAGCCACAAATCGTGGGGATTGGCGCGCAAATAGACGACGAGGCCGTTATTTTGCAGCGATTCGCGGTTTTCCGGCCGCAGCACGGCCCCCCCGCCCGTGGCCAGAACGATGTCCTGCCGCCCGGTCAGCTCGGCAATGACCTGTGCTTCACGCTCGCGAAAGCCCGCTTCGCCTTCCAGCTCAAAGATGACGGGGATGCGAGCACCGGTGCGGGCCTCGATTTCGTGGTCGGAATCGAAAAACGGACGATCCAGCCGGCGCGCCACCGCGCGGCCCACGGTGGTCTTGCCTGCCCCCATGAGCCCTACAAAAAATACATTGGCGTGTGCGTCCCGCGCTTGCAACGGTGTCCTCTGGCTAATCCGGTATGGTTCGTGCCGCAGCTTACTGGCAAAGCGACTGCCTTGTCGAGCCTGCGGGCCGCGGCTGCGGCAGGCGCTCAATTCGTCTGCACAACGCGCGGCGTGATAAAAACGACCAGCTCGCTGCGCTGGTCACGATGTGCCCGGTGACGAAAAAGTGCGCCCAAAAGGGGTATTTTGCCCAGGAGTGGCACCCGAGTCACATCATCCCGGTCATCCGTGGCGTAGATTCCGCCAATCGACACCGTGCCGCCGTCCTCCACCTCGACGCGCGTCTGCACATGCTTGGTGTTGATGGCCGGCCCCGCCGCGGTCTCTTCGCCGACGCTGTCCTTGGCGATATCGAGGTCCAGCACCACCCGTCCATCCGGCGTAATCTGGGGTTCGACCTCCAGTTTGAGGCTGGCACGGCGAAACTGCACGCCGGAGACGCCCTGGCCGACTTTTGCCTGATACGGCAGCTCGGTGCCCTGCTCGACGACGGCCTTCATCCGGTCGGCCGTCACGACGCGTGGACTGGAGACGATTTGCCCGTGCCCCTCCGCTTCGAGCGCGCTTAGTTCGATATTAAGGAGCCGCGTGGCCTGTGCGGCGAACAGCGTGAGACCGGCCGTGGCTGCATCGAATCCGGACAGAGGCCGAGCCGACAGATCATAAACGGTGCCGTCCTTGCCGCCCGATATCCCCTTGACCGGGCCTCCGTCCCCACCCGCGGCGGCGAGCGAAAGCCGCGCGCCCAGATTGCGCGAAAAACCCTGCTCGCCTTCGACGATGCGCGCTTCGATCAGCACCTGACGCGATGGACGGTCGATCGTCATCAATAGCTCGGCGATCTGCGCGATGCGCGCTTCGAGATCCGTGACGAACAGCAGATTGGTGCGCGGGTCGGCCATCGCGGCGCCACGCTTTGACAACACCCGTTGCGCGCCCGAGCCGGTCAGGAGCCGGCGCACATCCTCAGCGCGTGCGTAATGAAGCTCGAAGCTGCGGCTCGCCAACGGCTCCAGATCCGCTGCCCGGGCATGCGCCTCGAAGCGCTGCCGTTCGCGCGCGGCCAGATCGCTCATGGGTGCGACCCAGATCACGTTGCCGTGCCGTTCCATCGCGAGACCGTTCACGTCGAGCAGCGTGTCGAACGCGGTGCGCCAGGGCACCTTGTCCAGATGCAACGTAACCGTGCCGCGCACGCGCTCGCTGGCGACGATATTCAGCCCGGTGAACTGAGCAAACGCATTGAGCACCGCGCCCAGTTCCGCGCGCAGAAAGTTGAGCGTGATGGGCTTGCCGGGACCTGGACCGTCATCTTCGCTGCGAGTGGCAGACTCGCCGAGACGCTGCGCAGGAGGTAGCGGAACCGGCGGCCCTTCGAGTGCTTCAGGTGGGGCCTCGTCGCGCGGCGCGACACTGCGTAGCGGAGCGAGCGGCGTACCTTCCAGCGCCATGCCGGTGCGGTCGTCGTCATTCGCTGCGCTCGCGGGTTGACGCGCGTCGTCGCCAGATTCATCTCCCGAAAACGGATTCGGGACCTCGGCGGATACATTGCGTGGCCACGGCGGAGCATCGTATGGAGAGACCGCATCGTCGAGAGGCATGGTAGGCGGAAGCGGCGGCACTGATGCGCGCGCCACACCAGCAAAGACACAAAGGCATCCGATCACGCCGCGAATTCGATTTCCCCCGATCATCACGATGCCTCCGCGAATGCGAGCGTGCGCGTGCCGACAGGGTTCGTCAGCGTAATGCTGAGCGTGTCGATTCCGGTGACCGTATCTCCGCCCAGACGCTGCCCTCGCTCCACGGTTGCCGCGCCATCCGCGGTTTCGAGGAGCGCGAGCGCGCGCATGCGATCGCGCAGCAGACCGACCAGTCGCAGCACGGCTGCATCCTCAGCGCCTCCAGCCATTTGCTGCTGCGGGAAAAATGGATCGTAGAACACCACCTCTTCGTCGTCCGCATCCAGATCTTCGTCGACCAGCGGCGTCGGGTTCATCGGAACCGGACGCAACCCATTGAACACATGAAGCGTCGCGCCAACGACGAGGCCGCCCGCACCGCGCTTTACGGTGACGTCCTCGGGCACGACCAGCACCGGCAAGTCGGGCAGTCCGCGCAGGAAGATGATCAGATGCAGGAAGTCCGTTTGCGCGGTGAGATGAATGGGCCGCACCGTATCCATCCCGGCACCGCTGGCATCGCCCGGCGTTAGCGTGAGCAAGGTGACGCCACTGCGGGCCGCCAGCAGCGAGACGACCCGCACATCGTCGGCCGAAGTCCATGGATCCGGCGCGAGGCCAACGGAAGAGGCAGCCGCATGGCGGCGCAACCCCGGCAATTGTGCGAGCGCGCGGTTCGCGTCTGCGACGCGACGCTGCGTTTCAGCGAGCGCGGCACGGCTTGCCTGAGCGCCGCTCAGGTCAGCCGAGATCCACGCATTCGCACCCACGCCGAAGCAAGTCGCCGCAATCAGCACGGCAACCACGAGGCGGCGGCGCCGGCTCCACGCATGGAGCGGCATACGCATCCGGTTTAACCAGTTCATCGTGCGCAACGGAGCCTTCACGCCCCCCGCGCGCGGGGCGAACAGTGTGCTCATCGCGTACCTCGCGCGTCATGGGTTTCACGTGAGCGCGGCGCCGCAGAGGCAGGCACGTGTGCCGTCTTCCGGGCTTTCTCGTTCTTCAGCAGCGGTTCGTCCCAACGTAGTCTGGCCGCGAATTCGACTGGACCACCGCCATTTGCCGACACACCGGGACCCGCGCGCGCTACGGGATGCAGATCCGCCACCTCCGTGCCCTGCACGCCGCGCACCGCACTCAATTGCTTGAGCCAGACGGCCGACGCCACAGGATCCTTCGATGTCGCGAGCAGTTCCGTTTCATGGACGCGCTGCCGCAATTGCTGAAGAACGACGCCGTCCGCCGATACGTGGCTCAAGGTGTCGAGCAGGTCGGTAATGTGCGTCAACGGCTCGGACAAGGCCGCCGCGCGCGCGGCACGTTTGCCGCGCTCTTCCCGCTCATGCTGCAGCCTGGTCTGCTCGGCAAGCGGCGCAGCCAGTTGGGCGAAAGCGTGTTCGGCCGAGATACGCTGTTCGTCAAGTCGCGAACGCTCGAACGACTGCCAGCCAACCACCGTCAACACTAAAGCACAACCGAACAGCGCCGCTCCCAGCCATTCGCCGAAACAGCGTCGCCGCGCACGGCGCGCATCGCGCTGCCGGTAGGGCAACAGATTGAAGCCACCCATCCAGACGCGCCGGCCGCCGGCGCCGATGTGCTGATTCATCCACGTCATTCCATCACCCCGCGCAAGGCAAGGCCGAAGGCAACCGCGCAGGCCGGCTCGCGCAACAGCTCGGCGGACAACGGACTTGCGCAATCTCCAAGCGAGGCGCACTCGAACGGCAACACGCTGCAACCCAGCACATCACCGAAATCCGCCACTGAAAAACCTACACCGTCGAGCAGGCCGAGCTCTCCTCCGAGCAGCACGCAGCCAATTGGTCCGCACTCGGCAAGATCGCGCAACGCGTCGGCGAGATCCGTGTGTTCGGGCGCGGGGTAATGCATTTCACCGTCGACGCTTGCCTCGGCAATGCGCCAGCCGTACACGCCGTCCGCGCCGATCCAGATTGCCGCATAGGGTTCGTGCGGCTCGAGTTCGAGCGCAGCCGCGTAGCGCATTGCGCGCAGCGCCGCGTGCGGCTCGCCGTCGATTGCGCTCAGGCTCACGCCCGCGGCGGCTGCGCACTCGATGCGCGCCTCCAGATACTGCCGGCCGGCCGTCGCAATCGCTATCGACCCCGCGCGGCACGGCGAAGCGTCGACGAACCAGTCGACGGCAAGCGCGTGGCGCTCGATACCGGTAACCCGCTCCGCTTCGCTCAACACGGCGGCTTCGAGCCCCGGCGACACAGAACCTCCAGTTGCCGAGGCCTCGCCTGGCGCGGCAAAACGCGCCAACGGCAAGCTCGACATTGATATGGCTGAAGCGGGCAGCGCCATCGCGCAATGCAACGCACCGGCCGCACAGGCGCGCGGCAAGTCGGCGAAAGCCTCGCGCAGCGCACGCGTGACGGCGCCGCGGTCCACGATCTCCACGCCGGCCATTGCGCTCGCGGCAAGCGGCACCGCCGCCAGATATTCGATGCGCGCAGGACCGCTCGCCCGCAAGCGCTGACTCAATACGACGAGCCTCACCTCCTGCTCACTCACGTCGATTCCCGCAGCAAACCGTCGCACCGACATGAGCAACGAAGTTCTGATCGCCATCCCGCTTCTCCTCAGACATGCTAACTACACGCACTCAACATGAAACTCGCGTCGAAAATTTCGAACACGAGGACTGAGGACAATTGTGCGCAGCGGCACACGTCCGCGATATTCAGCCGAATGGCTAACGTCGTGCGCGCGGCTCCAAATACGCCTTCAAAGCGGCTACAGTTAGGTCATCCCCAGCACGACGAGACGCTCATCCGTAAGCAATACGAAAGCTGATGGGCCCGGGCGGCTATAATCGCGGGACTGTTTTTTGGTGTTCATATGCAATCTTCGTCCCCTACGTCCCCGCCGCCCGCGCCGCCGAAGCGCAAACGTCCGTTGTGGCTGACGCTCGTGCTGGGGCTGCTAGGTTTGATCGTCGCCGCCATTGCGTGTGCCGCCCTCGTGCTCGGCTATGCGCTCGTCGTCGCGACGCCTAATCTGCCATCGCTCGAGGCGCTCACCGACTACCGCCCGAAGGTGCCGCTGCGTATTTACACCGCGGACCATGTGCTGATCGGCGAGTTCGGCGAAGAGCGGCGCGACATCGTGCATATTCAGGACGTGCCCGACAGTCTCAAGAAGGCGGTACTCGCGATTGAAGACGCGCGCTTCTACGATCACGGCGGCGTCGATCTGACGGGTATTGCGCGCGCGGGTTTTGTCGCGCTGACCAATGGTCATGCCACTCAGGGCGCCAGCACGATCACCATGCAGGTCGCGCGCAACTTCTTCCTTTCGAGCGAAAAGACCTACACGCGCAAGGTCTACGAGATGTTGCTCGCATACAAGATTGAATCGAAGCTGTCGAAAGATCAGATTCTCGAGGTCTATATGAATCAGATCTATCTCGGCCAGCGCGCGTATGGCTTTGCGAGCGCCGCACGCGTGTACTTCGGCAAGGACATGAAAGACCTCACGCTCGCGGAGTCAGCCATGCTCGCGGGTCTGCCTAAAGCGCCATCGGCTTATAACCCGGTCGTCAATCCGAAGCGCGCCAAGGTTCGTCAACAGTACATCCTGCAACGCATGCTGGAACTGCACTACATCACTCAGGAACAGTATGACGAAGCGAGCCACCAGCCGCTGGTGGTCAAAGGTTCGGGCAAGGAATTCAGCGTGCACGCGGAGTACGTGGCGGAAATGGTCCGTCAGATGATGTACGCGCAGTACCACGAAGAGGCCTACACGCGCGGGCTTAACGTCGTGACCACGATCGATTCCGCCGATCAGGACGTGGCCTACCGTTCGCTGCGCAAAGGTCTGATGGACTACGAGCGGCGCCACGGTTATCGCGGGCCGGAGGCGTTTATCGAATTGCCGGCGGACGCAGAGGAACGCGAACAGGACATCGACGACGCGTTGCTCGAACATCCCGACAATGGCGAGATCATTGCCGCGGTGGTCACCAGCGCCAGCCCGAAACAGGTGCAGGCAACGCTCGCCGACGGCAACGTTGCGACCTTGCAGGGCGACGGCCTGCGCTTCGCATCGTTCGCGCTCGGCCCGCGGGCGCAACCGAATCAGCGTATCCGTCCGGGCGCGATCATCCGTGTCGTCAAGAGCGATGACGGCAGCTGGTCGATCACGCAGTTGCCGCAAGTCGAGGGTGCCTTCATCTCGGTGGTGCCGCAGGACGGCGCGATCCGCGCGCTGGTAGGCGGCTTCGACTTCAACAAGAACAAGTTCAATCACGTGACCCAGGCGTGGCGTCAGCCGGGTTCGAGCTTCAAGCCGTTTATCTATTCGGCGTCGCTGGAAAAGGGGCTCGGACCGGCCACTGTGATCAACGACGCGCCGCTCTTTTTCACCGCCGCGGAAACCGGTGGTCAGGCGTGGGAGCCTAAGAACTACGGCGGCGGCTTCGACGGTCCCATGACCATGCGCACCGCGCTGCAGAAGTCGAAGAACCTTGTGTCGATCCGCATCCTCAACCAGATCGGTCCCAAATACGCGCAGCAGTACATCACGCGCTTCGGCTTCGATGCGGACCGTCATCCGGCTTATCTGCCGATGGCGCTCGGCGCCGGACTCGTGACGCCGCTGCAGATGGCGGGCGGCTTTTCGGTGTTCGCCAATGGCGGCTACCGGATCAATCCTTATCTGATTGCAGAAGTCACGGACCAGCGTGGCGCGATCGTGGCGCAGGCCAAGCCGCTCGTCGCAGGGCAAAGCGCGCCGCACGCCATCGACGCACGTAACGCCTACGTGATGAACAGCCTGTTGCAAAGCGTCGCACAGCGCGGCACCGGCGCGAAGAGCAACATATTGAAGCGCACGGATCTGGCCGGCAAAACCGGCACGACCAACGACTCGCGTGACGCGTGGTTCGGTGGCTATCAGCACACGCTTACCGCGATTGCGTGGATCGGCTACGACAACCCGCGCAGTCTCGGCGACAAGGAAACCGGTGGCGGTCTCGCGCTGCCGGTGTGGATCGACTACATGGCGAAGGCGCTAAAGGGCGTGCCCGAATACAAAATGCCTATGCCACAAGGTGTCGTCACTTTAGGCGACGAACTGTATTTTGACGACTTCACGCCAGGCAACGGTTTCGTGTCGACGGTAGGCGTGAGTCAGGCGACGCTCGACGCGCAGGCAAGTGAGGCTGCGTCCGGAGAGACCCAGGCGGCGCCCGCGCCGCAGCAGGTCGGAGATCAGGAAAAGCAGGACATCATGAATCTGTTCCGCGGTCATTAGCCGTGGAGGCGGGGGCGCGGCGAACGCTCGTGGTCGCCGTGCCCCCGCGTGGCACCCGTCGCGCGAGCCGCGCGCAGCGCAGCGGATCGCACGACAACGGCACCAGCTTACGGTGCGAAATGAACCGGTTCGCCCGCCTGCTGCGTCGCGTACTCGGACAACGCGGCGAAAAACTCGGTACCGCTGCGGGTGTCACGCCAGGCGTCGTCGGTATACCGGAAGTGGAAACCGCCGGCCTTTGCGGCAATCCAGATTTCGCGCATGGGCGGCTGCAGATTGACGATGATCTTCGTGCCGTTCTCGAATTCGAGCGTCAGAACATTGCCGCTGCGCTCGAATTCGATATCGGCTTGCGTCTCGTCCAGCACGCGTTCAATGGCCGCGAGCGCAGCCTCGGCGCGGGTCAGGTATTCGCTATCGGACATGCTAAACTCCAACGATTATTTATTCAGGGACAGTCATGCGAGTCGTTTCCCGGAAGCGCGCGGCGGCGCCCCGTACAGGCGCCAGGCGCGCCAGGGCGCCCCACGCGATTGTAGCGGCTTTGGTTATTCTCGCAGGTGCCACCCTTGGCGGCTGCGGACAACGCGGAGCCCTCTACTTGCCAACCGTGCCGCCGCTGCCTGCCAAACCCACTGACGAAACCCAGACGCCATCATCTGACGCAGTGAATCCAGATGCTGTGAAACCTGGCAGCGAAGCGAGCACCGGAAACGTTCCCGACACCTCGGGTACGCCGCTCTCGCTCTCGCCGGAAACCGAATTGCGTACCGTCCCAGACGCCGCTGCGTCAGCACCGCAACTGCCCGCTTCCGGCAGCACCCCCGTTCAATAAGACTTTCGCATGACTCGATCCGCATTTGCCTATGTCGACGGCGTATTGCACGCCGAAGGCGTGTCCGCCGTCTCGCTCGCCGAACAGTTCGGCACGCCGCTATACGTTTATTCCCGCGCTGCACTGACGGATGCGTGGCAGGCCTATGCCGGCGCCTGCGCAGGCCGGCGCGCCGTCGTGCACGTGGCTGTCAAGGCAAACAGCAATCTCGCCGTACTCAACGTGTTCGCGCGCCTCGGCGCCGGCTTCGACATCGTGTCGGGCGGCGAACTCGCACGTGTGCTGGCCGCCGGCGGCAAAGCGGAAAATACGGTGTTTTCCGGCGTCGGTAAAAGCGCGGAGGAAATGCGCGAAGCACTCGTTGCCGGCGTCAAATGTTTCAACGTCGAATCCATTCCTGAGCTGGACCGCCTGAACGCGGTCGCCGCTTCGGTCGGCAAACAAGCGCCGGTGTCGCTGCGCGTGAATCCTGATGTCGACGCGAAAACGCATCCGTATATCTCCACCGGCCTCAAGTCGAACAAGTTCGGTGTCGCGTTCGACGAAGCGCGCGCCACGTATCGCGCCGCCGCGGCCATGCCGCATCTCGACGTTGTCGGCATCGATTGTCATATCGGCTCGCAGATCACTGAAGCCGCGCCGTATCTCGACGCGGTAGACAAGCTGCTCGAACTGGTCGACCAGATCGAAGCAGACGGCGTGAAGATCCGGCACATTGACGTGGGCGGCGGTCTCGGCATCACGTACAACGACGAAACACCGCCTGAGATTGGTGACTTTGTACGCACCGTGCTCGACCGCATCGAAACACGCGGTCATGGGCACCGTGAGGTGTATTTCGAGCCGGGGCGCTCGCTGGTCGGCAACGCCGGCATCTTGCTCACGCGCGTCGAATTCCTGAAGCCCGGTGCCGAAAAGAACTTTGCCATCGTCGACGCAGCAATGAACGACCTCGCACGGCCAGCCATGTATGAGGCCTATCACGCGATCGAACCCGTCGTGAAGCGCGACACGCCGGCTCACGTCTACGACGTTGTCGGCCCTGTTTGCGAAAGTGGCGACTGGCTGGGCCGTGAACGGCTGCTGGCTGTCGAGCCGGGTGATCTGCTCGCGCTGCGCTCAGCCGGCGCGTATGGCTTCGTGATGAGCTCCAACTACAACACGCGTCCGCGTGCGGCTGAAGTGATGGTCGACGGTAACAAGGTGCACGTGGTTCGCGAACGCGAACAGGTGAAACAGTTGTTCGCTGGCGAAAACGTTCTGCCGGACTGAAACAGCGGCCTCCCACAGGTTCGACACGCTCCAAACAAAAAGGCGATGCCACCGCGGCATCGCCTTTTTGCTTTACGCGGCACGCTTTGCGCCGAAGCGCGCAAAGCAGCCCGCTCTAACCTGGCTTTGCTCGCAATGCCATCCGTCCGCGCAACCATACGATCAGGCGCCATCCGAGCAGCGCGAGCATGATCGCGCCGTAGAGCTTGGGCAACAGCAGATCGTGCTTGCCGGCCCTCATCCACCAGAAATGCAGGATCGCGAGCACGCCGGCCGCATAGATTGCCCGATGCAGCGTCTGCCAGCGGCGCCCCAGCTTGCGCACCATCGCGCGCGGCGAGGTCGCGGCGAGTGCGATCAGCAGCACGAATGCCGCGAAGCCGACCATGATGAACGGACGCTTGCCGATATCCTTCAGGATCGCCGTGACATCGAACCATTTGTCGAACCACAGATAGGTCGTGAAATGCAGCGTAGCGTAGAAGAATGCGTATAGGCCGAGCATGCGCCGAAAACGCACCAGGACGCTTATGCCGGTCAGGCGGCGCAACGGCGTCACCGCTAGCGTGATGCAAAGGAAGACGAGCGTCCACAACCCGGTCGAACGCGTGATGAATTCGATCGGGTTGGCACCCAGGCGATCCGTCACACCGAAGAACACCATGCGCACGAGCGGATACCATGCCGCCACGAACACCGCGATTTTCGCGGGCACCACCCAACGCGGGCCGGTTGCGGCAGGACGCTTCGCCGCCGCGGACGGATTGCGTCGCGCGCCGGCGTCGGACACGGTTTGCGTTTCAGAGGGCATCGCCGCTCCCGCCTAGAAGTTCTTCTTCAGGTCCATGCCCTGATAGAGGGACGCGACCTGATCGCCGTAGCCGTTGAACATCAGCGTCTTACGCTTTGGCTGAAAAAAGCCGTCTTCGCCGATACGACGTTCCGTCGCCTGGCTCCAGCGCGGATGATCGACGTTCGGGTTCACGTTCGAAAAAAAGCCGTACTCGTTCGAGGCATACGTGTTCCAGCTGGTGGGCGGCTGCTTCTCGACAAAACGGATTTTCACCAGCGACTTCGCGCTCTTGAAGCCGTACTTCCACGGCAGGATGACACGAATCGGCGCGCCGTTCTGGTTCGGCAACACCTGCCCGTAGAGCCCCACGGTCAGCAATGTGAGCGGGTTCATCGCTTCGTCCATCCGCAGCCCTTCGGAATACGGCCAGTCGAGAATCGGCTGCGACAGCCCGGGCATCTGCGACGGGTCGGCCAGCGTGATGAACTGCACGTATTTCGCATTGCCGGTCGGTTGCGCGCGCTTGATGAGCTCGGACAGGGAAAAGCCGATCCACGGCATCACCATCGACCAGCCCTCGACACACCGGTGCCGATAGACGCGTTCTTCGAGCGGCGCGAGTTTCAGCAGATCGTCGATGTCGTAGACCTTTGCATTCTTCACCTCGCCCTCCACGCTCACGCGCCAGGGATGCGGCCGTAAGGTCCCGGCGTTCTGCGCGGGATCGCTCTTGTCGGTGCCGAACTCGTAGAAGTTGTTGTAGGTCGTAATGTCCTTGAAAGACGTGACCTTATCCGTCGCGACGAACTTCGGATTGGTCTTTGCCGCCAGCTTCTGCCCCTTCGCGTCCGGCGCAGAATACTCGGCGTGCGCCTCCCCGCCGACACCCATCAGGCTGCCCAACGCCGCCGCGCCGACGGCCTGCAGCACGCGCCGCCGGTTCTGATACACGTGTTGCGGCGTGATTTCGCTGCGCGCGATATCGTCGCCGTGCAGCGCAATCCTCTCGGTACGTTTGATCCACATCGTCCAACTCCTGCGTGGCCCCGCGGGGCACGTTGATGATCGTTCGACCCGTCATCCATAGGTACTGTTCTGACGAACACCCCGGATGTACAGATATTCCCGTTGCAATGAAAAAACCGCCGGTGCAAAGCACCCGGCGGTTTTTAGTCGATTCAGAACGGCAGATATTACAGCTTGCCGTAGCTGTGCAGCCCGGACAGGAACATATTGACGCCGAGGAAAGCGAAGGTCGTGACGAGCAGGCCCGTCAGCGCCCACCAGGCGGCGACCGCGCCGCGCAGGCCCTTCATGAGCCGCATATGCAGCCAGGCCGCATAGTTCAGCCAGACGATTAGCGCCCACGTTTCCTTCGGGTCCCAGCTCCAGTAGCCGCCCCACGCCTGAGCGGCCCACAGTGCGCCGAGGATCGTCGCAATCGTGAAAAACGCGAAACCGACCGCAATCGACTTGTACATCAGGTCGTCCAGCACTTCGAGCGGCGGCAGACGGTCCGCCAGCACGCCCCGCTCCTTCACCAGATACGCGACACCGACCATTGCCGACAACGCAAAGCTGCCATAGCCGATGAAGTTCGCCGGCACGTGGATCTTCATCCACCAGCTCTGCAGCGCCGGAACGAGCGGCTGGATCTGCTGCGCGTCACGCGAGATCGAATACCACATCAGGAAACCGACGGCGGCGCTGATCACCAGCAACACGAACGCGCCCAACGCGCGGGTGTTGTAGTGCTGCTCGTAGTACAGGTAAAAAAGCGACGTAATCAGACAAAACAGCACGAATACTTCATACAGGTTCGAGATGGGGATATGCCCCACGTCCGCGCCGATCAGGTACGACTCGTACCAGCGGACCATCAGACCGACGAAGCCCATCAACACGGCAGCCCACGTCATCTTCGAGCCGATTGCGCCGCCGGTGGGCGAACGCGAGATCAGGCCGATCCAGTAGAACAGCGTGGCCAGCACGAACAGCGAGCTCATCCACAAAATGGCGGACTGGCTCGAGAGGAAATACTTGAGGAAAAACGCGCTGTCCGCTCGCGTCAGGTCGCCGTGGTAGATCTGGATCGCAAACAGCGACAGCAGCGCGATGCCCGCGATCAACAGCCGCACCGGCTTCCAGCGCCAGCCCAGCGTGACGAACACCGGCACCGCGCACACCAGCACCAGTTTGTCGTAGTAGTTCATGAACGGGTGATAGCGCCACAGCGCGAAACCCGCGCCTGCAACCATCGCCAGTGCAAACAGCCAGTCGAATGCGCCGAGGCGCTTCAGGAACGAACGCTCGTCAAGCAGCGCGGCATGTCGCACCGCGGCCTGCGCCTGACTGGCTGACGCATTCCTGGCCGGTGCGTTGCCGCGAGAAGGAGAGGAGGAAACCTGAGTCAAGTCCATGATCTTACCGGGTCGAATCTTGTGAGCCTGCGGACTGTGCACCGGCGGTGCCGTGGTCTGCTGCGTCATTGGGAGGGGCACCCAGTGCGGCGCCGACGGCGTCCCGCGTTTGCGCGAACTCTTTGTCGAAGTCGAGGGTTTTGCGTGCACTCGACATCGCCATCACGACGTTCGTGCCGTGATCGGTATCTTTGATCCAGAACCAGAGACGCCGTTCGCGGACGTAGAACATCGAGAAGATGCCCAATACGAGGAGCAGGCTGCCAAGATACACGACTTTTTTGCCTGGCGCGCGCGTCAACTGAAATACCGAAGCTTGCACCTGCTTGAATGAGTCGAGGCCCAGGTAGACCGGCGAACCATACAAAAAGCTGTCGGATAACGCGTTGATCGAGCTCTGGATAAACTGGCTGGTCTCCGGCGATGCCGTCGCGTCGGGCTCGCCGGTCTGTTCGCGGGACAACTGCCAGAGGTCCCATGTCGCTCCTTCCAGCATGCGCAACAGCAGCGACGCGGCCTTTTCCTGCTCCGGCTTTGGCACCGAGCGGTCGATAAATGCCGCGATGGCCTGGAAGCCGCCAATCGGCTTGCCGTCCTGCAGGATACCGAGGCCGTTGTCTGCGCCCGCAAACAGGGTCAGCACGCGTAGCGCGCTTTCTTCGAGATGCTGCTGCAGATCCCCGTTGGAAGCCGGCACCGAGCGTTGCGCGAAACGGTGCGCCGCAGCCGCCCGCTGAGCCGGATTTTCAAGCGCGGCGCGCAGGTTCATCCATTCCTTGACGGTGCCGCCGGCGTCGGCCGGGATGCGCAGATAGCGGAACGGATCGTCCGGATTGACCCGCACGCCCGCGAGGAACATGCGCTCGCCGCCCACGTCGACGGGCAGCATGTAGTTGTTGTACTCGCGCGCCTGGCCGTCCTTGTCGCGCACCTTGTACTGCACCGACGGCCCGACGTTATGCAGATCCAGCGGTTTCGAGGTCTTGGCGCCGGAGCCGAGGCGTTCGTCGAACGCCTGCTTGAGCGTTTGATGCGCAACGCCGCGCACGTCAGTCGCCCCGCTGCCGTTCGAAATGTTTTCGACGTTGATGGCGCGGAAATCCGCAAATTCAATGGTCTGGCCGCTCGCGCCCGGCACCGCGTTGCCCAACGGCGTGGAGTTGCCGATCGTGCCACCGAACGGCGTGGCTTTCGCGCTGTCGCCCGTCATGGGGTAGGCGGTCATCTGCATTTGCGAGCCGCCGTCCTGGAAGCTGGACTGGTAAATCGACACGCCGTCGTATTCGAACGGCTCGTTCACTTCGACTCGCGCCGGAATCCGCGCGCCGGTCTTGTGGTCGATCACGACGATGTCGCTCGCAAACAGCTTCGGCATACCGGTCGAGTAGTAATCGACGATGAACTTGTTCAGCTGGATGGAGAACGGCAGGTCCTGAATCAGCGAGCCGCTCGGCTGGTTCAGGATAGCCGTCGAGACATGCTCGCCCTCGGGCACCCACGCATAGCCGCGGAAGGTCGGATTCGACTGCGACAGACGGTGTTCGGGCGCAATGTCGTTGATCACCGTGTTGCCGTTGAGCGGCGACTTGTTGAACATCCACATCTGCAGCTTGATAGGCAGATTGCTGTCGAGCAGGCCGCCCAGGCAGATGATGACGATCGCAAGGTGTGCCGAGATATAGCCCAGCTTCGTCAGCGCGCCGCGTTTGGCGGCGATCAGCGTCGAGCCCTCCGACTCGCGCGTCACGAACTTGTAGCCGAGCCGCCCGGACAGTTTCGCCAGCAACGCGGCGGTTTCTGCGCGGGTGCCCTGCACCGCGAACTCGCCCTTGTGATGAAACGCGCGCAGGCTGGCTTCGCGGACCTTGTCCTTCCAGCTCTTCATATCCGCGATCATCTTCGGCGCATTGCGGATCACGCACAGCGAGACCGACACCATCAGAAAGCCGAGGATCAGCATGAACCACCACGCGCTGTACACCGTGTACAGGCTCAGCGAGCGGAAGATATCCGCCCAGAAGGGGCCGAACTGATTGACGTAGTTGGGATACGGGTCGTCCTGCGTAAGCACGGTGCCGATGATGCTCGCGATGGCCAGGACCACCAGCAGCGAGATCGCGAACCGCATCGAACTCAGCAGTTCGACGGCTTGACGCACACTTCGCTGCCTCGACTTCACTTCCATACCCGACGTGGTGACGCTCATTCACACTCCGACTGAACAGCAAAAAAGGGTGCCGGGCTGTCGTTGACGCACTAAGCGGACGCAGCCCTCACCCTTTTCTTGTTTTGCGCCGGCCTCATTGAACCGGTTGCACTTGCGTGCGAGCTCCTTAATGCAAGCCCGCGATGTAATCGGCCACCGCTTTGATCTCGCTGTCCGACAGTCGCGACGCAATGGTATGCATCGCTTCGTTGTTGTTGCGCGCGCCCGGGCCCTGGGTGAACGCATTGAGCTGCGCGACCGTGTATTCAGCCCACTGCCCGGACAGGCGCGGATACTGCACGGGGATGCCCTGCCCCGTTGGGCCATGGCAACTCGCGCACGCGGGCACGGCCTTTTCGGCCATGCCGCCGCGATAGATCTTTTGCCCCAGGGGCACTGTGTTCTTGTTGTGAGCGTAGCCGGGCTTGGGGGTCTGCGCCGCGAAATACGCGGCTACATTGACCATGTCCTGATCGGACAGCGCCGCGGCCATACCTGCCATGATCGCATTATTGCGCGCGGGTTGCTTTGCCCCGGGCTGCGTTTTGAAATCCATCAATTGCTTGACGAGATATTCGGGGTGCTGGCCTGCCAGCTTCGGATATGCGCCGCCTGCACTGTTGCCGTCGGCACCGTGACACGACGCGCAAACCTGCGTCGCAATGGCCTGCCCCCGATTGACGTCCGGTTTGACCGGATCTGCTGCTCGCGCCTGAACTGCCAAACCTGAAAGACCTGCCGCTACCTGGAACACCATCAGAGCTTTGCACAGTCGATTCATTCGCACACCCTGTTTCGTCTTGTGGGAATTAGAGGTTTTGCAAAATACGACGGCGACCGATTTACCGCGAAAGGTGCGCGCGCTGGCCCCCTCAGGTTTTCAGTAAACCATCGTATTGTACAATAACTCGCTAATCGCTTAGGCGCCAGTCGGGCTTGACCCGTCCCCAATCCGGGTTCCCCGGCGTCTCACATCCTGGTCTTCTCCATGTCCTTCCTGCTCCACCAAGCCCGCTTTTTCACGACCGTCAATCATCTACGTGATTTGCCGGCCACCTCGCAACCCGAAATCGCGTTTGCGGGACGCTCGAATGCGGGTAAGTCGACGGCCATCAACCTGTTGTGCAATCAGAAACGCCTCGCCTTCGCCAGTAAGACGCCAGGACGCACGCAGCACATCAATTATTTCTCGGTGGGGCCTGCCGCGGAGCCGGTCGCGCATCTGGTCGACCTGCCCGGCTATGGCTATGCGGAAGTGCCAGGCGCGGCCAAGGCGCACTGGGAAGCGCTGTTGTCGAGCTATCTGCAATCACGCTCGCAATTGCGCGGCATGATCCTGATGATGGATTCGCGCCGTCCGCTGACGCCGCTGGACCGTTTGATGGTTGAGTGGTTCGCGCCAACCGGCAAGCCGATCCACACGTTGCTGACGAAGTGCGACAAATTGACGCGCCAGGAAAGCGTCAATACCCTGCGCGAAACCCAGAAGGGCCTGGCTGAATATCGCGCCGCGGGCTATCAGGGCGAATTGACCGTGCAGCTCTTTTCGGCGCTGAAGCGGGTCGGTCTGGACGAGGCACACGAGCTGATCGAAAGCTGGCTCATTCCCGACTCCCCGGACGACACGGCCGCTGCCGAGTGACTTTCGGGCGGATTTCAGGCCGTCCATGCCCTATTTCGCGCGCCCATAAAAAAACCCGCCGCTACTGACGGCGGGCCAAACAGCCTAATCGAAAAAACGACAGGCACCCGCTCAGGGAGGAGAAGCGGGGAGGTCAGCGCATGGCGCCTTGCTCGATCGGTATGATATACCATTGTCTCGAAAAGTTTCCGGCAGGCGGATGCAGGCGTTTGCGTCATCTCCACCTCATCTCCCCCATTTCCAAGACATTCGATATGAGCTTCTACCCACATTACCGTCCGCGCCGCATGCGCCGTGACGACTTCTCGCGCCGTCTGATGCGGGAAAACATCCTCACTACCAACGACCTGATCTACCCCGTGTTCGTCGTCGAAGGCACCAACGTGCGGCAAGCTGTGCCGTCCATGCCGGGTGTCGAGCGCGTCTCAGTCGATCTGTTGATGGGTGTGGCCGAGCAATGCGTCGAACTCGGCGTGCCGGTGATCTCGCTGTTCCCGGCGATCGAGCCGTCGCTGAAAACGCCGGACGGCCGTGAGGCCACGAACGCCGCCGGACTGATTCCGCGCGCTGTTCGCGAGCTGAAAAAGCGCTTTCCGGAGCTGGGCGTGCTCACCGACGTCGCGCTCGATCCGTACACCAGCCACGGCCAGGACGGCGTGCTCGACGAAGCCGGCTACGTGATCAACGACGAGACCGTCGAGATTCTGGTCGAACAGGCACGCGCGCAAGCCGAAGCGGGCGTGGACATCGTCGCGCCGTCGGACATGATGGACGGGCGCATTGGCGCGATCCGCGAGATGCTCGAGAGCGAGAATTACATCCACACGCGTATCATGGCGTATGCAGCCAAGTTCGCCTCGGCGTTCTACGGTCCCTTCCGCGACGCTGTCGGTTCTGCGACGAACCTCGGCAAGAGCAACAAGATGACCTACCAGATGGACCCGGCGAATTCCGATGAAGCGTTGCGTGAAGTGCGCGCGGACATCGAAGAAGGCGCGGACATGGTGATGGTCAAGCCGGGCATGCCTTACCTCGACATCGTGCGCCGGGTGAAGGACGAGTTCCGTTTTCCGACCTACGTGTATCAGGTGAGCGGCGAGTACGCGATGCTGAAGGCCGCGGCACAGAACGGCTGGCTGGATCACGACAAGGTGATGATGGAATCGCTACTGGCGTTCAAGCGGGCAGGCGCCGATGGCGTGCTGACGTACTTCGCGCTGGATGCTGCGCGGATTTTGCGCGCGCAGAAATAAGGGGGCTTTGCAGAGCGCCTGCGCGTGCAGGCATCTCTACTCTGAACGAATGCAGACGGAGGCACGGGCAACCCTGCCTCCGTTTTCTTTTGCTAGGACTGCGGCGGCGCGGCGAGGCGGTCCAGACTGTGCAGGAACGTGTCGGCCGACTCGTAGCCCACCACGCGCAGCACTTCGGCACCGTTGTGATCGAAGAAGATGATGCCGGGCGGTCCGAACAGCTTGAAACGCTTCAGCAGCGCCTGGTCGTCCGGGTTATTGGCCGTCACGTCGGCGCGTAGCAGGTTGAGCTGTTGCAAGCGTGAGTGCACGCGCGGGTCGCTGAAGGTGAATTTCTCCATTTCCTTGCAACTCACGCACCAATCCGCATAGAAATCGAGCATCGCGGGTTGGGCGGCGGTTTTGACCGCTTCATCGAGTTGCGCCGAGGAGCGCACCGGCGCGAAAGTCAGATCGGTTGTTGGCGAGACGGCCGCCGCCTTGCTGCCAGGAACACCAGCCGTTTCCGTTGCGCCGCCACGTGACGCCAGCACGGCGAGCGGCTTCAGCGGATCAGATGAGCCCGCTGCCAGCCCGACGAGCAAAACCGCGGCCCAGATGGTGAATGCCGCACCCAGGCCGCGCCCGAGCCGACGCCACAATGAGCTACCGGCGGCAAGCGGCGAGAACATTCCCAAAGCGACTGCGGCAACCAGCAGCCAGAGCACGCTCAGCAGCATCTGCGCGGCCCCGCCAAGCACCGGCCAGACGATCCACAACGCGGCCGCAAGCAATACCACACCGAAGAACACCTTCACGCCGTCCATCCACGCACCGGCGCGCGGCAGTAAGGTCCCCGCGCCCAAGCCGATGATCAGCAGAGGCACGCCGAGGCCAATGCCCATCGAAAATAACGCGGCCCCGCCGAGCACCGCGTTGCCGGTATGCGCAATGAACGCCAGCACGGCGAATAGCGGCGCCGTCATGCACGCCCCGACCACCAGTGCGGATAGCGCGCCCATCGCCGCCACCGCCACGAATTTGCCCCCGGAGCGGCCTTGCGAGGCGCGCGAGGCGCCGTCCTGCCAGCGCTGCGGCAACGCGATGTCGTAGCCGGCGATCAAGGTGATAGCGAACACGGTCAGCAACACGCCAAAGGCGCCGAGCACCCACGGGTTCTGCAACCACGCGCCGAGGCTCTGCCCAACCAGCGCAGCGGCAATGCCCAACGCCGTATAGACGAGTGCCATGCCAACGACATAGGCGAGCGACAGCGCAAAACCACGCGCGCGTGTCACGCGCGCCCCTTCTCCGATGATGATCGCCGACAAGATAGGGATCATCGGATATGAACACGGCAGCAGGCTCAACACAGCGCCGGCGACGAAAAAGAGCGCGATGATGGTGAGAAAACTGCCGCCTTGCAGGAGCGACTGCGCGTAGTCCGCACTGGTTGTGCGCTCGTACCAGGACGATGGGTTCGCGCCAACACCGGGCGTCGCTTGCGTGATCCCGGCGGATTTCCCGCTGGCGTTGGCGGCCGGACTGGCGTTGGCCGCCTGCAGCGCGGCGCCTTCCACGTGATACACACGCTCCATGGGCGGGTAGCAGATTCCCGCGTCCGCGCAGCCTTGCGACGTCACCGCGAGGTCGAACGGGCCGGCGGCCTGCTTGACCGGAATATGGATGGTCAACTCGTTGCGATACGTCTCCACGTTCTTCGCAAAGGTCTGATCGAACTTGACGTGACCGGCCGGCAACTGCGGGTCTCCCAGCGTCACGGTCCCGTTGCGGGTCGCGAAGGCGAACCGCTCACGATACATGTAGTAGCCATCGGCGATCTTGTAATGCACCACGACTTCGCCGGGCTGCTCGGTCGCGCTGAACTTGAAGGCGACGGCCGGATCCAGAAAATCATCCGCCGCGCGCGCCATGCCTGCGGAGAACGCCATCACCAGCAAGCAGGAAACAAGAAGGACGACAGCGCGCAACGTATCGCGCCCGTTTCGGTGGAGACGGTTAAACATGAACAGGTCGTTGAGTTTCAGCGATGAGCCACTGGCCATAGGACGCCGAGGCCGTGGCGTGCCAGGAGAGGATTTCTGGCGTGTCGTACGGGTGATGCTTCTGGATGAACTGCTCGAGTTCCTGGGCACGTGCGACGCTTGTTTTGAAGAGCAGCTGGATCTCGTCGGCCGATTCGAGCTTGCCTTGCCAGTGATAGGTGGAATGCACCGTCGCCTGTTGGCTGACACAGGCGGCAAGACGGGCATCCAGGGCCTGCGCCGCGAGCTTCTGCGCCGTGACCGCATCGGGCACCGTGGTCAGAATCAAGGTCACGTTCACGCTCACAGCCGGCTCCGACAGGGTAGAAAAGACGTGCCGCTATCGTATCACCTGGCCAGACGTGCCGCTGACGGCGGCCGCGGGCAGACTGGTCTACCAAGGCATGCGGTTTGCCGCCGCAAACAAAAAAGCCAGGCAATCTGCCTGGCCTTTTTGCCTGCACAGGAAGCTTATTCAGCTTCTTGCACTTCCACTTCTTCGACTTCCGGACGGTCCATCAATTCGACCAGCGCCATCGGTGCGTTGTCGCCGACGCGGAAACCGAACTTCAGGATACGCAGGTAGCCACCCGGACGGTTTGCGAAGCGCGGGCCCAGCACGTCGAACAGCTTCGAGACCGAATCGCGATCGCGCAGGCGGTTGAACGCCAGACGACGATTTGCCAGCGACGGCTTCTTGCCGAGCGTGATCAGCGGCTCGACAACTTTACGGAGTTCCTTCGCCTTCGGCAGCGTCGTCTTGATGACTTCGTGCTCGATCAGCGAGTTGGACATGTTACGGAGCATTGCCAGACGGTGGCTGCTCGTGCGGTTCAGTTTCCGCAGACCATGACGGTGACGCATTTCAATTCCTTCGATTCAAAGTTTTGGTCCAGCTCTTCTATCGCGCTCGTCTCACCATTAGGTTTGCGAGTGCACGGGCCGGTAGTGAAAAAGGCAAGACGCGGATTTTAAAGGAAAATCCGCGTCCACGCCAGTCGTGCAGCGGTGACTTTGGTCCGGTTAAGGACCTGGCCGCCCGCTATTACTTATCCAGCCCAGCCGGCGGCCAGTTTTCGAGCTTCATGCCGAGCGTCAGACCACGCGACGCCAGGACTTCCTTGATTTCGTTCAACGACTTGCGGCCCAGGTTCGGCGTCTTCAGCAGTTCGTTTTCCGTGCGCTGGATCAGATCGCCGATGTAGTAAATGTTCTCGGCCTTCAGGCAGTTCGCGGAACGAACCGTGAGTTCGAGATCATCCACCGGACGCAGCAGGATCGGGTCGATCTGCGGCGCGCGCGACGGCGCTTCTGCGGTTGCTTCCGTGCCTTCCAGAGCAGCGAACACCGACAGCTGATCAACCAGAATGCGCGCCGATTGACGGATCGCTTCTTCCGGGGAAATCACACCATTGGTTTCGATGTTCATCACGAGCTTGTCGAGGTCGGTACGCTGTTCGACACGCGCGCTTTCCACTGCATAGCTGACGCGGCGAACCGGCGAGAACGACGCGTCCAGCACGATACGGCCGATGATCTTGGCCGACTCTTCGCCGTAACGACGCACGTTGCCCGGCACATAACCGCGGCCCTTTTCGACCTTGATCTGCACGTCGAGCTTGCCGCCCTTCGACAAATGCGCAATCACGTGATCCGGATTGATCACCTCGCAATCGTGCGCGAGTTCGATGTCGCCGGCGGTGACAACGCCTTCACCTTCCTTGCGCAGCGTAACCGTCACTTCATCACGGTTATGCAGCTTGAACACCACGCCCTTGAGGTTCAACAACAGGTTGACTACGTCCTCTTGCACACCGTCGAGCGTCGAATACTCGTGAACGACGCCTGCGATCGTCACTTCGGTCGGCGCGTAGCCCACCATGGACGACAGCAGCACGCGCCGAAGCGCGTTACCCAAGGTGTGGCCGTAACCGCGTTCAAACGGTTCCATGACCACTTTCGCGTGGCTCTCACCAAGCGATTCAACTGCGATGATCTTGGGCTTCAACAAACTGGTTTGCATAGGTTTTCCTTTTCAATACCCTCGGCTCGTTACACCGATAAGGCTGACCGGTAACAACCTGAAAATAAACAGCCGAGGCGCCCCCTTGCACGACGCAATCAGGGTACCCCGGCCGTTAATCCGATTACCGCGAATACAATTCGACGATCAGGCTTTCGTTGATATCGCCAGCGATGTCGCTGCGTTCCGGCTTTTGCTTGAACGTGCCTTCGAATTTCTTCGAATCGACAGCGACCCAGCTCGGCAGACCGCCTTGCTCAGCCAGCGACAGCGCTTCGAGAATACGCGCCTGCTTCTTCGCCTGTTCGCGCACCGAAACCACGTCGCCAGCCTTCACCTGCATCGACGGGATGTTCGACACAACGCCGTTCACCGTGATCGCCTTGTGGCTCACGAGCTGACGCGCTTCAGCGCGCGTCGAACCGAAACCCATGCGATACACGACGTTGTCGAGACGCGACTCGAGCAATTGCAGCAGGTTTTCACCCGTGTTGCCCTTGAGGCGGTCGGCTTCAGCGAAGTAACGGCGGAACTGACGCTCGAGCACACCGTAGATGCGCTTCACTTTTTGCTTTTCGCGCAGCTGCGTGCCGTAGTCGGACGTACGGGCACCCGAAGTGCGGCCATGCTGGCCGGGCTTGCTGTCAAGCTTGCACTTGTCAGCCAGCGAACGACGGGCGCTCTTCAGGAAGAGGTCAGTGCCTTCACGGCGGGACAGCTTGGCCTTAGGGCCGATATAACGTGCCACGTTGATTCCTTCTATGATTGATCACGCGAACTTGCGTTCACGCTAGTCCGAACCCTTTGGGTCGAACGGTGGGCTTAGTCAATTCAATAACGCAAGCAGCCCGTCGTCGCCGGTATGCAGACCCGGCGGCGGCAGGCGCAAGCGAAACAAGCGTCTTAGATGCGACGACGCTTCGGCGGACGGCAGCCGTTGTGCGGTACCGGCGTCACGTCGGAGATCGCGGTGATCTTGATGCCAAGACCATGCAACGCGCGCACCGCGGACTCACGGCCCGGGCCAGGGCCCTTGATCCGCACTTCGAGGTTCTTCACGCCGTATTCCATCGCCACGCGGCCAGCCGATTCGGCTGCCACCTGGGCTGCAAACGGGGTCGATTTACGCGAACCCTTGAAACCCTGACCGCCCGACGTTGCCCAGGCAAGTGCATTGCCTTGACGATCGGTGATCGTGATGATGGTGTTGTTGAACGACGCGTGAACGTGAACCACGCCCTCGGCGACGTTCTTCTTGACCTTCTTGCGAACGCGTTGCGCCGCGGAGTTGTTCGAAGCCTTAGCCATTACGTTTTCCTGTAAC
>NZ_DASXHA010000095.1:0-77854 GCF_036488795.1 Paraburkholderia sp. | reverse complement strand
CCGACGATGCCCGCGATGGACAGCCCCGCAAACACCAGGTAGCCGGCGGTCAGCACCACGAGGTACAACATGAACGGCACCAGCAGCAGCACATTGAGCAGCCCCAGACCGGCAATCGACACGATCACGCGGATCAGGTTGCCGACCGAGCGGCGCTTCTGCCATTGCCGGTAATTCGCCTGCGCCTTCAGCTCGCGCGCCAGCTTGACGGGGTCGCCCAGCGCGGCGATTACATCCTCCTCGCGACGCCCCGCGGCGAGCGCGTCACCGATGTACTCGTGGTAGTCCGCCACAATTTCATCGACCGCCTGCTTCGGCAGACTGCTCAGTTCCCGGCGCAGCGTTTCAATGAATACGTCCTGCTTCATGGGTTTTCCCCTGTGTTCTGTTTGCCTTGTTGTCCCAGCACGCCGTTGACCTCGTCGACGAAACTGCGCCACTCATCTTCCATCTCCAGCAGACTGCGACGACCCGTACCCGTGAGCGAGTAGTACTTGCGGGGCGGCCCCGAACTCGATTCGACCAGGTAGGTCGAGACCCACGCTTCCGCCTGCAAGCGGCGCATCAACGGATAAATCGTGCCTTCGCTGATTTCCATCGTTTCCGCGAGCGTCGACACCAGCTCGTACGCGTAGCTGTCCCCGCGGGCCAGGACGGCCAGCACGCACATATCGAGCGTTCCTTTCTTCAACTGCGTTTTCAAGCGAACTCCAGCATTTGTAGTGTGCGTTGCAAGGTACCGTGCTATGCACTGGCGCCGGACGCACTTCGAGCCGCGGTGACCATGGACCGAACTATAGCAACCTGTACTGTTTTATGCAAGGTACCGTTCTATACACATTTCCTTGCCAAGCGATGCACCGGATCATCGCGCCGCTGCGGGCAATTGCGAGGAAGATGCGGACATCGCTCCATGCCATTCCTCTGTCAGTCATATTTGCATGATCACCAGTCAAAAACGTTGATTTACATGCAATTTCGTATCGTCGAATATGCTGTATCGACTCGCTCGATCAACCGGAAAGGAAACTCATCATGTCCATGCAAGCGTTGGTGCTCAGCCGTTACGACGGCCCGCTCGAACTGACCGAGATCGCCCGGCCCAGTCCCGTGGAGGGCCAGGTGCTGGTGCGCATCGCGGCGAGCGGTCTGAATCCTTTGGACACCAAAATCCGCGCCGGTAGCGCTGGACATGCGAAACACCCGCTGCCGCTCGTGCTGGGCATCGACATGGCCGGCGTTGTCGAAGCGGTCGGACCCGGCGTGAGCGCGTTCAAGCCGGGCGACGAGGTGTACGGGATGACGGGCGGGGTCGGCGGCATCCAGGGTTCGCTTGCGCACCATGCAGCCGTCGATGCCGATCTGCTCGCGCTCAAGCCCGCCAATCTTTCGATGCGCGAAGCCGCCGCCCTGCCGCTCGCCTTCATCACGTCATATGCGGGCATCGTCGACCGGGCGCATCTGCAGGCGGGGCAAACGGTGCTGGTTCATGGCGGCGCGGGCGGCGTCGGACATGTGTCGGTGCAACTTGCGCTCGCGCTCGGCGCACAGGTATTTGCGACCGCCAGCTCCCGCGATCGGGACTACGTCGCGCAGCTGGGCGCCACGCCGATCGACTATCGCGCGCAGTCCGTCGACCAATACGTTCAGGCGTTGACGCAAGGGAAAGGGTTTGAGCTCGTGGTCGACACGGTAGGCGGCGCGACGCTCGACGCGTCCTTCGCTGCGGTGAAGCATTTCGGCCACGTGGTCAGCGCGCTGGGCTGGGGCAACCATGCGCTGGCACCGCTCTCGTTTCGCGAGGCGAGCTACTCGGGCGTGTTCACGCTGTATCCGCTGCTGAGCGGCGAGCATCGCAAGCATCACGGTGAGATGTTGCGCGAAGCCACGCGACTCGTGGAAGCAGGCAAGCTCAGCCCGCGTCTCGATCCGCGCCGCTTCGAGCTGGCTTCAGCGGAACTCGCCTATGAAGCCATCACCGGCGGCACGGCGCGCGGAAAAGTCGTCGTAGAGATCGCCTGAAATCAGATGATCAACCGCGAAATCTTCGTGCCTTCCAGCGAGATGCCGGCCATCAGGCCCGCGTTGGTCAGCACGAAAGCCACGACGGGACTCATGGCCGTCGAGGTGTCGAGGTTGCCGTTCGCGCCCACCTTTGCGAGCGCGACGGTGGCGTCGGCACCGGCGGCCCACCCCTGGCTTTGCTCGAATTTATCGAGCGCTTGCTGGGTCAGAAACGCAAAGACGATCGCCTTCGACTGGGCGCCGATCTGCAAACCGAACGAGCCCGCCACCGTGCTGTAGTAACCGGTTGTCTGGCCGTCGACGCGCAAGCCGCCCTGCCCGTACTGTCCGCCGAACCAGAAGCCCGCCGCAAACACCGACGGAAACACCAGCACGCCGCGCGCTTTGGACAGGACCTCTTGCGAGCCGTGCACCGAGTTTTGCAGGCGCGTGAGCGTCGCATCAATACCGGCGTTGATCGTGTTGCGCTTTTGCGCGTAGTCCTCGGCGCTTTCTCCCGAGCTAAGCGACGTGGTCGTGCAGCCGCCCAGCGCGAGTCCGCTCGCCGCCAGAATCACACTCGTGCCGGTAATGAATTGACGTCGATGCATGGTCGCATTCCTATGAAGAGAGGGTTCAGTACGTCCGCTGGCGCAAAGCCCTGCGGCGTTGCTACGGCATTGAAGTCCGTTTTCAATCGATAAGCAACCGTTTCATCACGATTGCGCCAGACAGCCCGAAAATTTCGATTGCACCTGTGACCGTCCTGCGCGCAATGAGTTCGCACGATGCTGCTTACCCAACGCTTCTCGAACACTTACCGCAGCCTCGCCACGGTAGTCCCGAAGATGCGGTTCAGCCCCGCTGCAAGAGCGCAGTTCGCAGCGTAGGGACCGGTACAATAACGGGCAACCCAGTCTCATTCGAGGTGCCGGCCATGTCCTTCATTCGTGCGCTGCTGTCTGGCCGCCTCGCGCATCTGTGCGCGGTTGCGGGGTTCGCAGTACTGACGCTCGGCGGCTGCGCGGGCCTGTTTGGGAACGATCCGTTGCGCGTCAGCGTGGCCGGCATCGAACCGCTCGATAGCCAGGGCCTCGAGATGCGCTTCAACATGAAGCTGCGAATCCAGAACCCGAATGAATCGGCGCTCGACTTCGACGGCGTGTCGGTCGATCTGCAACTCAACGGCAAGGACTTTGCCAGCGGCGTCAGCGATCAGCGCGGCAACGTGCCGCGCTATGGCGAGACGCTGGTGAGCGTGCCGTTGACCGTGCCGGCCTTCACCGCGCTGCGGCAGGCGTTCTCGCTAGCCGGCAGCGACGCGCCGCCCGGCCAGTTCCCATACGTTCTGCGCGGGCGGCTGGCGGGCGGCATCACGGGGGGCACGCGCTTTATGGATCAGGGCACCTTGTCGCTGCCGGGATTCGGCGGACTCGCCGGACCATGAAACCGGGGCTGCGCGGCGCGCCAATGAAAAACGGGGGTTGCGTAGACCGGTGCAAACCACACCCGCCGACGTAACCCCCGCTTCCGCTTTACCCGCTGCTCAACCCTGCGTTCAACCTGCTTAAACCACTTCGAACAAACCCGCCGCGCCCTGGCCGCCGCCGATACACATCGTCACGACCACCAGCTTTGCGCCACGCCGTTTGCCTTCGATCAGCGCGTGCCCGGTCAGGCGCGCACCCGACACGCCATACGGATGGCCGACCGCAATCGCGCCGCCGTTCACGTTGAGCTTGTCGTGCGAAATGCCGAGCTTGTCCGCGCAATACAGCACCTGCACGGCAAAGGCTTCGTTCAGTTCCCACAGGTCGATGTCCTCGACCTTCAGACCCGCCTGCCTGAGCAGCTTCGGCACCGCGAATACCGGGCCAATGCCCATCTCATCCGGCTCGCAACCGGCCACCGCGAAGCCGCGGAAAATGCCCAGCGGCTGCAGACCTTCGCGCTCTGCAACCTTCGCGTTCATCACGACGCACGCCGACGCGCCGTCCGAAAACTGGCTTGCGTTGCCCGCGGTGATCACGCCGCCGGGCAGCGCCGTGCGGATCTTCGATACGCCTTCGAGCGTCGTGTCGGCGCGAATGCCTTCGTCGGCGGCGATCGTGACTTCCTTCGTGAAGAGCTGGCCGCTGGCTTTGTCGGCGACGCCCGCGAGCACCGTCATTGGCACGATTTCGTCGTTGAACTTGCCGGCTTCCTGCGCGGCCGCCGCGCGCTGCTGCGAGCGCACGCCGTATTCGTCCTGACGCTCTTTCGAAATCGCGTAGCGGCTCGCGACCGTTTCGGCCGTTTGCAACATCGACCAGTAGATTTCCGGCTTGTTCTTGCTCAACCAGCCTTCGACCATCATGTGGTGGTTCATCTCGTTCTGCACACACGAGATCGACTCCACACCGCCCGCGACGAACACGTCACCTTCGCCGGCAATCACGCGCTGCGCGGCCAACGCAATGGTCTGCAGGCCCGACGAGCAAAACCGGTTGACCGTCATACCCGGCACGCTGACCGGCAAGCCTGCACGCAAGGCGATCTGCCGCGCGATGTTGCCGCCCGTCGCGCCTTCCGGATTGGCGCAGCCCATGATCACGTCTTCGACGCGCGCCGGATCGAGCTTCGCCCGTTCGACGGCGGCCTGCGTCACATGGCCGCCGAGCGTCGCGCCGTGCGTCATGTTGAAAGCGCCGCGCCACGATTTGGCAAGACCCGTGCGGGCGGTCGATACGATTACGGCGTCAGTCATGCATGTCTCCTGCTTCCAATGTTGAATGTGGTTCGTTTTGACGATCAGGCCCGCAGACCACCCAAGGTCCCCGATCAACCGTGTTCAAGCCGTCATTGCCCTGACAGCCCGGCGGCCTGCACACGTGCGACACCCGCTGCGTGCAGATCGCGCCAGGCGGCGTCGAGCGAACCGTTGAGATCGATGGCGCGCGTCGCGTCCTCGATCAGCGCAACTTCAAATCCTGCGGCCCGCGCGTCGAGCGCGGACCACGCAACGCAATAGTCGGTGGCAAGGCCGCAGCACCACACGCGTTTTACGCCCGTCTCGCGCAAATAACCCGCGAGGCCGGTCGGCGTCTTGCGATCGGCTTCGAGAAAAGCCGAATAGCTGTCGACCTCGACGTGATGGCCTTTACGGATCACCGCGCGCGCATGCGCAATGTCGAGATCGCGATGCAAGGCGGCCCCGGAGGTACCCTGCACACAGTGGGTCGGCCACAGCACCTGTTCGCCATACGGCAGCGTGAGCATCTCGAACGGCGTGCGGCCCGCGTGGTTCGCGGCGAACGAGACATGCGAAGCCGGATGCCAGTCCTGCGTCAGCACGACGTGGCTGAACCCGCGCGCGAGCCGGTTGATCACCGGCACGACTTCGTCGCCATGCGCGACGGCCAACGCCCCGCCCGGCATGAAGTCGTTTTGCACGTCGATGACGAGCAGGACCTCGTCGGCATCTTTCATCGTCATACCTCGTTGCATCTTGCAGCTACCTCACTGAAGCGGCTTGCGCCACGCGAACCGCGTGCTCAGCCGTTGAACCCACGGCCCTGGGCCGCCAGTTCCGCAATGCCCGGCGCGAGTTGCCACGCGTCGCCGTTCGGCCGCGCGGCATAGCCGCGGATGGCGCGCTCGACGTTATAGAGCCCGACGGTGTCCGCGTACAGCATCGGACCGCCGCGCCAGACCGGGAAGCCGTAGCCGGTCAGATAGACCATGTCGATATCCGACGCTTTCGACGCAATGCCTTCGTCGAGAATCTTCGCGCCTTCGTTGGCCAGCGCAAACACCAGACGCTCGACGATTTCCGCGTCGCTGATCTTGCGGCGTTCAATGCCGGCTTCCTTTGAGTACGCGACGATCATCTCGTCGACCTGCTTCGACGGATACGCCGCGCGGTCGCCGGCCTTGTAGTCGTACCAGCCGCCGCCGGTTTTCTGCCCGAAGCGCCCCGTCTCGCACAGACGGTCGGCGATTTTCGAGTAGTGCATATCAGGATGCTCCTGATAGCGCCGCTTACGGATCGCCCAGCCGATGTCGTTGCCCGCCAGATCGCTCATGCGGAATGGGCCCATCGCGAAGCCGAACTTCTCGATGGCCTTATCGACCTGTGCCGGCAACGCGCCCTCTTCGAGCATGAAAAGCGCCTGACGAATGTACTGCTCGATCATCCGGTTGCCGATAAAGCCGTCGCACACACCCGACACCACCGCGGTCTTCCTGATTTTCTTCGCCAGTTGCATGACCGTGGCGAGCACGTCTTTGGCCGTCTCTTTGCCGCGTACGACTTCGAGCAGCTTCATCACATTGGCCGGGCTGAAGAAGTGCATGCCGACCACGTCCTGCGGACGCTTCGTGAAAGCGGCGATCTTGTCGACATCCAGCGTGGAGGTGTTCGAAGCCAGAATCGCGCCCTGCTTCGCGACTTCATCCAGCTGCCTGAACACCTGCTCCTTCACGCCGAGCTCCTCGAATACCGCCTCGACAATCAGGTCGGCGCTCTTCAGGCTTTCATACGACAGCGTGGGCGTGATGAGCGCGAGGCGCTGCTCCATGACTTCAGGCTTCAGCTTGCCCTTCTTGACGGTGGCTTCGTAGTTCTTGCGGATCGTGGCGAGCCCACGGTCCAGCGCTTCCTGCTTCGTTTCGAGCAGCGTGACCGGCAAGCCCGCGTTGATGAAATTCATTGCGATGCCGCCGCCCATCGTGCCGGCGCCGATCACGGCGACCTGCCTGATGTCGCGCAGCGGCGTGTCGGCAGGCACATCCGGAATCTTGCTGGCCGCACGTTCACCGAAGAACGCATGCCGCAGCGCGCGGCTTTCGGGCGTTTGCACCAGCGCCATAAAACACTCGCGCTCGAACGCGAGGCCCTTGTCGAAACCGTTCTTGACGCCCGCCTCCACCGCGTCGATGCATTTATGCGGCGCGGGGAAATTCTGCGCCAGCGCGGCGACGCTGTTGCGCGCGAACTGGATGAAACCTGCCGCATTCGGATGCTCGATCTTGCGGTCCCGCACCTTCGGATGCGGACCGCCTTGCGCGCCGACCTTGCGGGCAAACGCCAGCGCGGCTTCGGCCAGGTTGCCTTCCACCACCTCGTCGAACAGGCCCGTACCGGCGAGCTTCTCCGACATCACCGGCGCGCCCGACACGATCATATTGAGCGCGGCTTCGAGTCCGATGGCGCGCGGCAGACGCTGCGTGCCGCCCGCGCCCGGCAGAATGCCGAGCTTCACTTCCGGCAGCGCGATCTGCGCGCCCGGCGCGGCGATGCGGTAATGCGCGCCCAGCGCCAGTTCGAGGCCGCCGCCCATCGCGACGCTGTGAATGGCCGCGACGACCGGCTTCGCACTGCCCTCAACGGCCTTGATGACCGTGTGCAGCGTGGGTTCCTGGGTGGCTTTGGGCGTGTTGAATTCGGTGATGTCCGCGCCGCCCGAAAAGGCTTTGCCGGCGCCCGTCAGCACGATGGCCTTGATGGCCGGATCGTGCTGCGCGCGCTCGAGACCTTCGACGATGCCGGCTCGGGTCGACAGGCCGAGCCCGTTGACCGGGGGATTGTTTAGTGTAATGACGGCGACGCCGTCATGAGTCGTGTAGTCCACTGCCATCTGCCTGCCTCCTTGCGGTAAGGCCGCGCATGACGCGCCGCCTGTGCCGGTTCATTGTCCGACATTCCGGGTCAGCCAGCAGAATACACAAAAAAGCACGCTCGTTCAATTTAATGCGAACGGGGGTTTGCCCTGGTGATTCAAGCGCGCAGTTTCAAATCGCGTCCTCCACCGCCGAAGGCAACACGTGATCGCGGAAAATCTCGCGCAGCCTGAGCTTTTGCAACTTGCCGGTGGCCGTGTGCGGCAGTTCTTCGACGAACACCACGTCGTCGGGAATCCACCATCTGGCTACCTTGCCCTGATAGAAGGCGATCAACTCTTCACGTGTGAGCGCGACGCCGGGCCGCTTGACCACCACCAGCAACGGCCGCTCGGTCCACTTCGGATGCGAGCAGGCAATGCACGCCGCTTCGGCCACCGCCGGATGCGCGATCGCCACGTTCTCGACGTCGATCGAACTGATCCACTCGCCGCCCGACTTGATCACGTCCTTGCTGCGGTCCGTGATGTGCAGGAAACCGTCGCGATCGATCGTAGCCACGTCGCCGGTCGGAAACCAGCCGTCGACGAGCGGCGATTCGTCCTTGCGGAAATACCGGTTGATGACCCACGGGCCGCGCACATGCAGTTCGCCGAACGCGACGCCATCCCAGGGCAGATCGTTGCCGTCCGGACCGACGATCTTCATGTCCACCCCGTAGATCACGTGTCCCTGCTTTTCGCGCAGCTTGCGCTGTTCTTCGGGCGGACGTTGCGCCTGCTCCCATGTGAGTTTCGCCAGCGTGCCGAGCGGCGACATCTCCGTCATGCCCCACGCGTGAATCACTTCGACACCGAAGTCGTCCTGAAACGCGCGCAGCATGGCGGGCGGGCACGCCGACCCGCCGATCACCGTGCGGTTGAGCGAAGAGAAGCGCACGCCGGCCTGCTTCATATAGGCAAGCAAACCGAGCCATACAGTCGGCACGCCGGCCGAGCACGTGACGCGCTCGGCCTCCATCAGCTCATATAAAGACTTGCCGTCCAGATCCTTGCCGGGAAACACGATACGCGCACCCGCCAGCGGCGCCGCGTGCGGAATGCCCCATGCGTTCACATGGAACATGGGCACCACCGGCAGGATCGAGTCGCCCGCGGAGATGCCCATCGCGTCGGGCAGCGAAGCGCCGAACGCATGCAGCACCGTGGAACGGTGCGAGTACAGCGCGCCCTTCGGATTGCCGGTCGTGCCGGAGGTGTAGCAAAGATACGAGGCCGCGCGCTCGTCGATGACCGGCCATTCATAAACACCGTCTTGCGGCGCCAGCAAGGTTTCGTAACTGATGACAGGCGTCTTCATGCCGGGTAGATGCGCCTCGTCGGTCAGCGCAATCCAGCCGCGCACCTTCGGGCATTGCGGCGCGAGCGCGTCCACCAGTGCGGCAAAGGTGATGTCGAACAGCACATAGCTGTCGTCCGCGTGATTGATGATGTAGGCAATCTGCTCGGGAAAGAGCCGCGGATTGATGGTATGGCAAACCGCGCCGAAACCGGTCGTGCCGTAGTACGCCTCCAGATGCCGGTAGCCGCACCATGCGAGTGTGGCAACCCGTTCGCCCGGCTCTACGCCGAGTCCGATCAACGCCTGCGCCAGCTGCTTCGCGCGCTTTTCGCAAGCACGATAGGTATACCGATGAACGTCCCCTTCGACCCGCCGCGACACGATCTCCGTGTCGCCGAAATAGCGCGCGGCATGCGCAATCAGCGACGAAACCGTGAGCGGCACGTCCATCATTTGTCCAGACAGCGGCATCGTCATGAGTAGCGCTCTCCTCGCCTTTTTTCTTTCGTTGGTTGCCGGTTGGTTGCCGCTGCGTTCGACCCGCAGCCGGCGCCGGAAACCCATCTGGCATCAAGGTCAAACCGGCCGGCCAGCAGGTCCGCGAGCGCGGATTTACAATATCGGTTAATCCAGAGGCGCTCAATATGTCGTTTTCCCCAAGCATGACCGGCCTGTCCGGGCCCATGGCGGCGCTTGCCGGCGCCCTCGGCACTGCGCGCGAAGGCGCATTTGCCCAGCTCGGCGGCGTCTTCATGACGCGTTTGCCGGCCGCGCCGTTAAGCGCGCCATACGTCGTCGGCTTTTCCGCGGAGACTGCCGCGCTGCTGGGGTTGAACCCAGCCATCGCGCAAGATCCCGCCTTCGCCGAGTTCTTCTCCGGCAACACCACCCGCGACTGGCCCGCTGAAGCAATGCCGTATGCGTCCGTCTACTCGGGGCATCAGTTCGGGGTGTGGGCGGGGCAGCTCGGCGATGGACGCGCGCTAGGCCTCGGCGAAATCGCGCACGACGGCGCGCGCTACGAACTGCAACTCAAAGGCGCGGGACGCACGCCGTATTCGCGCATGGGCGACGGTCGCGCGGTGCTGCGCTCGTCGATCCGCGAGTACCTGTGTTCGGAAGCCATGCATCACCTCGGCATTCCGACTACGCGCGCGCTATGCGTGATCGGCTCCGATCAGCCGGTGCGGCGCGAAGAGGTGGAAACAGCAGCGGTCGTGACGCGCGTGGCGCCTAGCTTCGTGCGCTTTGGCCACTTCGAGCATTTCTACTCGAACGACCGCGTCGACGCGCTGCAGGCGCTTGCCGATCACGTGATCGAACGCTTCTATCCGCAATGCAAGGCAGCGGAGGATCCGTACCTCGCGCTCCTGAACGAAGCCGTGCTGTCTACCGCGGACATGGTCGCGCAATGGCAGGCCGTCGGCTTCTGCCACGGCGTGATGAACACGGACAACATGTCGATTCTCGGGCTTACTATCGACTACGGCCCGTTCGGTTTTCTCGACGGCTTCGACGCGAACTTCATCTGCAATCACTCCGACTCGCAAGGCCGTTACGCGTACCGGATGCAACCGCAGATTGCGTACTGGAACCTGTTCTGCCTCGCCCAGGGACTGCTACCCCTGCTCGGGCCGCAGTACGACGAAAGCGCCCGCGGCGAGGCGGCGGTGAAAGATGCGCAAGGCGTGCTGGAAGGTTTCAAGGACCGTTTCGCACCCGCGCTGGAACGTCTGATGCGCGCCAAGCTCGGCCTGCAGCTCGAGCGCCCCGGCGACGACGCGTTGGTGAACCGCCTGTTCGACGTGATGCAGGCGAACCGCGCCGATTTCACGCTGACCTTCCGCCATCTGGCGCGCGTGTCGAAGCACGACGCGAGCGGCGACGCGCCGGTACGCGACCTGTTTCTGGACCGCGCCGCCTTCGACGCCTGGGCGAACGACTACCGTGCGCGGCTCTCCGAAGAAACCCTCGACGACGCCGCGCGGGCCATTGCAATGAACCGCGTCAACCCCAAATTCGTGCTTCGCAATCACCTGGCGGAAACGGCGATCCGCCGCGCCAGGGAGAAGGACTTTTCGGAAGTCGAGCGGCTGGCGGCAATCCTGCGCCGTCCCTTCGACGAACAACCGGAATACGAAGCGTATGCCGCGCTACCGCCCGCCTGGGCCAGCTCGCTGGAAGTGAGCTGCTCGTCTTAAAGCGCGCCACTCCATCACCGACCTCGAGACAGGATCCGACCATGAGTTCCAACACCGACGACACCAGAAGCAGCGCGCCTGCCGTGCAGAAAGACGACGCCGAATGGCGCAAGCAGCTCTCCGAGATCGAATACCAGGTGACGCGTCATGCGGCCACCGAGCGCCCCTTCACCGGCCGCTACAACGACCACTGGGACCGCGGCATTTATGACTGCGTGTGCTGCGGCACGGCGCTGTTCGAATCGGACACCAAGTTTGACGCCGGCTGCGGCTGGCCGAGCTACTTCAAGCCGATCGACGGCGAGGTCATCGCCGAGAAAACCGACCGTTCGCACGGCATGCTGCGCATCGAGGTGCAGTGCAAGAATTGCGGCGCGCATCTGGGCCACGTGTTCGAAGACGGTCCGGCGCCGACCGGCCTGCGCTACTGCATCAATTCGGCTGCGTTACAATTCGACCCCAAGTAACGCAACGCGGGTCGGCGGCGTTGCTGGGCGGCGTGCTGCCGTCCAGCGATACAACCCCTTCATCCAGCTTGCGAACCGGCCACCCCGCGCCGGCCGCTGGCCGGCTGCCGCGACGGGTACAGACAGCGCGCACACCATGAGGGCCCTGCGCCCTTCACTCTTCAAATTCTCCCGACCAGATAATGAAATTCCTGTTCGATCTGTTCCCGATCATCCTGTTTTTTGTCGCGTTCAAGCTGTGGGGTATTTTCACGGCGACCGCCGTAGCGATCGTCGCCACGCTGGTGCAGATTGCCTGGGTGGCGTTCCGCCATCGCAAGGTCGATCCGATGCTGTGGGTGAGTCTGGGCGTCGTCACCGTATTCGGCGGCGCGACCCTCGTGCTGCACAACGACACCTTCATCAAATGGAAGCCCACCGTGCTGTACTGGGCGTTTTCGGTGGCGCTGATCGTCTCGCAACTGGCGTTCAACAAGAACCTGATCGAAGCCATGATGGGCAAGCAGATCACCTTGCCGCATCGCACCTGGAGCCAGCTCAGCGTGATCTGGGCCGTGTTCTTCGTGCTGCTCGGCATTCTCAACCTGTTCGTGGCATATCACTTCTCCACCGATGCCTGGGTCAATTTCAAACTGTTCGGCGCGACCGGCTGTCTGGTGGTGTTCATCGTCGGGCAGAGCCTGTGGTTGTCGAAGTACATGAAGGAAGAAGAGTGATATGAGCAACGACACGTTTTTGCACGCCACGCCCGCCGAACGCCTCGCGCTGATCGAGGCACGGCTCGCCGCGGCGCTCGCGCCCCTGACCTCCATCACGGTCAGCGACGACAGCGCCCAGCACGCGGGCCACGCCGGTGCCGCTGCCGGCGGTCACTTCAGTGTCACGATCGTGGCCGCTGCATTCGCCGGTAAGCCCCGCGTGGCGCGGCATCGCATGGTGTATGATGCGCTGGCCGACGCCATGCAGCGCGGCATTCACGCCCTCGCAATCACGGCGTACACGCCCGAAGAATTCGATTTGCTGTCCCGTTAGGAAACTTCCGATGACCTTGAAAAAAACCCGCCTCTGGGTATTGCTGGCCGCTTTTGCGGCTGCGCCTGCGTTTGCACAGAACATCGCCGTCGTGAACGGCACGCCCATTCCGAAGGCGCGTGTCGATGCGCTCGTCGAGCAACTCGTCCATCAGGGTCAGCAGGACTCGCCGCAGTTGCAAGCCGCGGTGCGCGAGGAACTGATCAACCGCGAAATCCTGATGCAGGAAGCGGCGCGTCGCGGTATTCCGACGCGTCCGGACGTCAAGGCGCAAGTCGCCGTGGCTCAGCAAACGGTGGTGCTGCGCGCGCTGATCGAAGACTTCGTGAAGAACAACCAGCCGAGCGACGCGGAAATCAAGGCACGTTATGACGCCCTGGTGAAAGACGCCGGCGGCAAGGAATATCACCTGCACCACATCCTCGTCGACAACGAAGACCAGGCCAAAGACCTGATCGCGAAGATCAAGGCCGGCGCCAGCTTCGAAGACCTGGCCAAGCAATACTCGAAGGACCCGGGATCGGGCAAGAACGGCGGCGACCTCGACTGGTCGGATCCGAAGGCCTATGTGCCGGAATTCGCCGCTGCCGCCACCAAGCTGCAGAAAGGCCAGATGACCGACACGCCGGTGCACACGCAATTCGGCTGGCACATCATCCGGCTCGACGACACGCGTGACATCACCCCGCCGCCGCTCGAGCAGGTGCGCGCGCAGATCGTCCAGCAGATCCAGCAAGAAAAGCTGCAGGCGTTCGAAGAGAACCTGCGCAAGAACGCGAAGATTCAGTAACGCGCCGTTGAATCACGGCATGGCCGGCCCGCCGCTTCATGGGCTAGCCCGCAAAAAACAAAGCCGCCCTCGGGCGGCTTTGTTGCGTTTGGCTCCCGGCTTTGGGCTGAGTGCCTACATCTGTGATTAGCCCAACCAGCGGCGCGCGTTCTGGAACACGCGCATCCACGGGCTGCCGTCGTTGGCGCGCCAGCCTTCCGGATGCCAGCTCATCTGCACCGTGCGATGGACGCGCTCCGTGTGCGGCATCAGCACCGTAAAGCGGCCGTCCGGCGTCGTGACCGAGGTGATGCCCTCCGGCGAGCCGTTCGGGTTGAACGGATACTGTTCCGTTGCCACGCCGCGGTGATCGACGAACCGCATCGCCACCGCGACGCGCGACGCGTCGCCCTGCTGCGAGAAGTCCGCGAAGCCTTCGCCGTGCGCCACCGCCACCGGAATGCGCGAGCCTTCCATGCCGTTGAAGAAGATCGACGGCGACTGCTGCACTTCGACCAGCGAAGTGCGCGCTTCGAACTTCTCCGACTTGTTGCGCGTGAACTTCGGCCACGCCTGCGCGCCCGGGATCATCGACGCGAGGCTGCTCATCATCTGGCAACCGTTGCAGATGCCCAGCGCGAAGGTGTCCTCGCGCGCGAAGAACGCGGCGAACATGTCGGCCAGTTGCGGGTTGAAACGGATCGTCTTGGCCCAGCCTTCACCCGCACCGAGCACGTCGCCATACGAGAAGCCGCCGCACGCGACGGCGCCCGCGAAGTCCGCCAGCGTGGCGCGGCCCGACAGCAGATCGCTCATGTGCACGTCGTACGCGTCGAAACCGGCGCGGTCGAAGGCATACGCGGTTTCGAGGTGCGAGTTCACGCCCTGCTCACGCAGGATCGCCACCCGCGGACGCGCGCCCTTTCCTACGAACGGCGCGGCCACGTCTTCCGCCGGATTGAAGCTCAGCGTCGGTGTGATGCCCGGGTCTGCGGCATCCAGTAGCGTGTCGTATTCGGCATCCGCGCAAGCCGGGTTGTCGCGCAGGCGCGAAATGCGCCAGCTGACTTCGCTCCACGCACGATGCAGTTCGGTACGCGGCGCCTCGTAGATCTTCTTCGCGTCACGATAGATTTCGATCGCGTCACGGTCGTTGGTCTGACCGATCACGTGCGAGCATGCGGACAGGCCATGGTCGCGCAACGCGGCCAGCACCGGATCGCGATCCTGCGCGCGTACCTGGATGACGCCGCCCAGCTCTTCGTTGAAGAGCGCGCGGATGGTGCGGTCTTCACGACGGCCGCTGGTCTGCTTCGCCCAGTCTTTGGCGTCGCCGTAATCGAATTCGTGATTCGGATCGAGCGTCAGCATGTCGACGTTCAACGACACGCCCACGTGACCTGCAAACGCCATTTCGCAAACCGTCGCCCACAGGCCGCCGTCGGAGCGGTCGTGGTACGCGAGCAGCTTGCCGTCGCTATTCAACGCCTGGATCGCGGCGAAGAAGCGCTTCAGATCTTCCGGATCGTCGACGTCCGGCGTCGTGTCGCCCACCTGCTGCGTCACTTGCGCGAGGATACTGCCGCCCAGCCGATGCTTGCCACGGCCGAGGTCAATAGCGATCAGGACCGTGTCGCCCGCTTCGTCCGCGCGGCGCAATTGCGGCGTCAGATGGCCGCGCACGTCTTCGACCGGCGCGAACGCCGAGATGATCAGCGAGACCGGCGCGACCACTTCCTTCGCGACGCCCGCGTCTTGCCACTTGGTGCGCATGGACAACGAGTCCTTGCCGACCGGAATGCTGATGCCGAGCGCCGGGCACAGTTCCATGCCGATCGCCTTGACGGTGTCGTACAGCGCCGCGTCTTCACCCGGGGCGCCGCACGCAGCCATCCAGTTGGCGGAGAGCTTGAGCTTGTCGAGCGACGCAATCGGCGCCGCCGCGATATTCGTGACGGCTTCGCCCACGGCCATGCGGCCCGACGCCGGCGCATCGATCACGGCGAGCGGCGTGCGCTCGGCCATGGTCATGGCCTCGCCGCGAAAGCCGGCGTAGTCCATGGTGGTGATCGCGACGTCGGCCACCGGCACTTGCCACGGCCCGACCATCTGGTCGCGCGCGGTCGTGCCGCCCACCGACCGGTCGCCAATCGTGATCAGGAACGACTTGCTGGCGACGGTTGGGTGGCGCAGCACGCTCACCGCGAGCTCCGACAACGCGAGGCCCGTCACGTCGACCGGCAGCAGCGTGGTCGCGACCCGCGTGACGTCGCGATGCATGCGCGGTGCCTTGCCGAGCAGGACTTCCATCGGCATGTCGACCGGCTGGTGGGCATTGCCGTCATGCTGTTCGGTGTCGATCAGCTTCAGCTGGCGTTCCGTCGTGGCCGTTCCGATCACGGCGAACGGGCAGCGCTCGCGTTCGCAGATGGCTTCGAATTCCGCCAGATCAGCCGGCGCGATGGCCAGCACGTAACGCTCTTGCGCTTCGTTCGACCAGATTTCGCGCGGCGACAAGCCGCTTTCTTCGAGCTGGATCTTGCGGATGTCGAAGACGGCGCCCTTGCCCGCGCCGTCCACCACTTCGGGGAACGCGTTCGACAAGCCACCCGCGCCGACGTCGTGAATGCTCAGAATCGGATTCTTCGCGCCGAGCTGCCAGCACGCATTGATCACTTCCTGGGCGCGCCGCTCGATTTCCGGGTTGCCGCGCTGGACCGAATCGAAGTCGAGTTCGGCGGTATTGGTGCCGGTCGCCATCGAACTGGCGGCGCCGCCGCCCATGCCGATGCGCATGCCCGGACCGCCGATCTGGATCAGCAGCGACCCTTCCGGCAGATCGTGCTTGTGCGTGTGCTGGTCCGAGATATTGCCGATCCCGCCCGCGATCATGATCGGCTTGTGATAGCCGCGCACGGTGCCGCCGACGTTCTGCTCGTACGTGCGGAAATAGCCGCCCAGATTGGGCCGGCCAAATTCGTTGTTGAACGCGGCGCCGCCGAGCGGCCCGTCGATCATGATCTGCAGCGGCGACGCGATGCGGTCCGGGCGCCCGTAGATCTGCTGCTCGTCAGCCGGATTGCGATGGCCGACCGGCTGTACGGCGTCGCGGGCGTTTTCCCACGCTTCGCGGGCGCCAGGCAAATCCAGGTTCGACACGGTGAAGCCCGCCAGACCGGCCTTCGGACGCGCACCACGGCCAGTGGCGCCTTCGTCGCGGATTTCGCCGCCTGCGCCCGTCGCGGCGCCCGGGAACGGCGAGATCGCGGTCGGGTGATTGTGCGTCTCCACCTTCATGAGCGTGTGCGTCAGCTCGACATGGCGCTCGTAGTGCTCAGCCAGCTCGCCTTGCGCCGCCGGCTTGCGCGGGAACCAGCGCTCGGCGCTGCCGCCTGCCATGATGGCCGAGTTGTCCGAATACGCGACGATGGTGCCTTGCGGATTGAGCTTTTCGGTGTTGCGGATCATGTTGAACAGCGAGATGTCCTGCTTCTCGCCGTCGATGGTCCATTCCGCATTGAAAATCTTGTGGCGGCAGTGCTCGCTGTTGGCCTGGGCGAACATCATCAGTTCGACGTCGGTCGGGTTGCGGCCGAGCTTCGTGAAGGCCTCGACCAGATAGTCGATTTCGTCGTCGGCGAGCGCCAGACCCAGTTCGGTGTTGGCGGCTTCCAGCGCGGCGCGGCCGTGACCCAGCACGTCGACGGTTTGCAGCGGCCTCGCCGGCAGCTCGTCGAACAGATGCATGGCGTGGTCGCGCGACGGCGCGACGCTTTCGGTCATGCGGTCATGCAGCGCGGCGATCACGGCCTCGCGCGCCTCGTCCGACAGAGCCTTCTTGCCGCCCAGCAGGCCGCTTTTCAGCAGCACCGTGTACTCGACGCCACGCTCGATACGGCGCAGTTGCGTGAGACCGCAGTGATGCGCGATGTCCGTTGCCTTGCTGGCCCACGGCGACACAGTGCCGAAACGGGGCACGACGAGGAAGGTTTCAGTCGTGCCGCGCTCCTTGCCGGCGTCGAACGGGTCGCCGTAGTGCATCAGCGCCTCGATCTTCGCACTGTCTTCCGCGCCAAGCGGAGCTTGCGAATTGACGAAATGCAGGTACTGCCCACGCACGCCGGTGATGTTGGCGTCGATGCGCGTAAGCGTTTCGAGCAGGCGGGTTTGACGGAAATCGGAAAGGGCCGAAGCGCCGGGGAAACACGAGAAGTGGGCCATGGACTTGACGTAGCGTCGATGAGTCGCGCGTGCAGGCGACATGAGGCGGAAAAGAAGTCGGAGATTATACCCCGGGAAGAGCCGCCCACGCCCGTCTCCCAAGTGCTCAGGTGCTCTTTTGAGACGGCGCGGGACACCCTCACGACCGTTTTCAGGACGGACCGCTGCTTGGCGGGGCGAGCCGTTTGACTGCTATCATTCGGCCTTTCACCAGATCGGCGCAGCGGCTCTCGCGCATGCGCCGCATATCACGCCTACGGGGAACGCGAGGCTCGTCGCGTTCTGCCGGCAAATCGAATAAACATGGATGTCATTGTCATTGGCGGCGGGATTGTCGGCGTCGCCACCGCTTATCAGTTGCGCGCAGCGGGTCACCGGGTGTGTGTGGTCGAACGCTTCGCGACGGTCGCCCAGGGCGCCACTTATGGCCACGGCGGCACCGTGTTGCCTACGCCGCTCGACGTCTGGTTCGGGCCGACCTTCATGCACAGCCGCCAGGGCGCCAGGAGCGGGGTGATCCGCAAGGCCGGTTTCAACGGCGCGGCGCGCCTGTTCGAGCGGCAGTTGGCGTCCCTGCAGGACCCGCAGGCGTTTAGCCGGCAATACGGACTGCTGCGTCCGTTGATCGAGGCTTCGCGCGACGCGATGGCCGACATCGAAAGCCGGTTTGGCCTGGAGTTCGAACAGGCGAGCGGCGTGCTGTATCTGACGCGTTCCGCGCAGGAATGGCAGCAGACCCAGCCGGCGCTGGAGTTGCTGCGCGAATACGAAGTCCCGCATCACCTGATGACGCCCGCCGAATGTGCGGCATTCGAGCACTCGGTGCCGACCGAGCCGGAATTTGCCGGCGGCGTGCTGTTCGACCAGGAGCGCACGGCGAACTGCCCGCTTTTCACGAAGCTGATCAAGCAGACGCTGGATACCCAGGGCGGCGTGCAGTTCATGCTGAACCGTGAAGTGGCCGCGATCCGGCTGGACGGCCAGCGCGCCGCGGTGGAACTGGCGCCGCGCCTGGGCGAAGTGACCTCGACCCGCGAGGTGGACGTCATCAGCGCCGACGCGGTCGTCGTGGCAGCGGGCGTGGGCAGCTTGCCGCTGCTCGAGCGCCTCGGCTTGCGCATTCCGGCGCATCCATTGCGGTTGCATACCTTGTCGGCGCCGATTGCACATGAGGAGTGTGTGCCGCACGTAGCGATCGTCGACGCGGTGAAGCGCATCACGATCACGCGGATGAACCACCGGCTGCGGATTGCGGGCGGCGCGGTGTTGCAGGCCGCGAACCAGCTGGACAAGCCGCTCCCGGAAGCCGTGACGACGGATGCGTTGGCGCTGCTGGGACAGGCCACCCACGACTGGATCCCGGGAGCGGCGAAGATTTCGGCGGCGCTGTCGTGGGACGGCATCAAGCTGTTGTCGCCGGACGGGTTGCCGCTGGTGGGCAATGCGCTGCATCCACGGCTATTCGTGAACGCGGGCCACGGCCCGGCGGGCTGGGGCCTGGCATGCGGGGCGGCGAAGCTGGTGGCAGACCAGATCAGCGGCATCGAGCCGGGCGTACCGCCCGAGACCCTGGCGGCGCTGCGACCGGAGCGGTTCAAGTAAAGAGACGCGCCTTCCGGCACAAGCCCCACCACGACGCACGAAGTGCGAAGTGGGATGAATGAGTGCCTTGTCACGAGCGGGTGAAGTGCGAGAGACGGTCTTGTCGCGGACCACTGTGAGCGGAGTCCAACGGGGGCTAACTATGGGCTGGCGGTCTGAAGCCGCTTTCTTTTGCCTACTTTCTTTGCGGCCAGCAAAGAAAAGTAGGTGCCGCCCGGCACAGGGGCAACGCCAATAGACCGACAGGAAAACAAGGAAAGGCCAACCCGAAGAAACGGCGCGAACAAGGCCGCGCCCATTGGCACTACCATGACAGCTTCGCACTGTCTGAGTCTCTGCAGAAGCCGCCATGACTGAAGCCCAAGCCACCGCCACGTCCCTGCTGAACCCGACTGACCGAGCGCTAGCGCTGCTCACGGTCGCCGAGCTCCGCGCCCTGGAAACGGAACACGCGGCCGCGCTCCCCCCGCATACATTGATGTCCCGCGCCGGCCAATCCGCTGCCGCCTTCCTGCGCGAGCAAATCCATACCGCCGCGACAAAAAAAATCTGGCTGGCAGCAGGCCCCGGCAACAACGGCGGCGACGCGTTGATCACGGCAACGGAGCTTCACAGAGCGGGCATCCCGGTAGAAGTCTGCATGCCGATCGAAGTCAAACCGGAAGACGCCCGCTGGGCATTGCAGGAAGCGCGCGCCGCCGGCATCAAAATCTCCGCAACAGCACCAGGCTCGTTCGAAGACTACGGCTGGCTGGTAGACGGCCTGTTCGGCATTGGCCTGACTCGCCCGCTGGAAGGAATCTTCGCGACGCTCGCGCAACACCTGACGCAGCACACCAGACGCCACGGCAAGGTGCTCGCCCTGGACATCCCGAGCGGCCTCGACAGCGACACCGGCAACCCGGCCGCCAACGGCCCAACCGTCCGCGCAACCCACACGGTCACCTTCATCGGCGCAAAGCCCGGCCTCTTCATGGCCTCCGGCCGTGACCTGGCGGGCAAGGTCGTACTGGCGCCGATCGGCATCGACACGAGTAGCCGCACGGCCGTGCAACTGAACGCACCGTCGCTGTTCAGCCCCTACCTGCCGCCGCGCAATTTCTCGTCCAATAAAGGCACGTTCGGCAGTCTCGCCGTGGTCGGCGGCGACACCGGCATGTGCGGCGCGCCGATCCTCGCCGCGCGCGCCGCGCTGTATACCGGCGCCGGCAAAATCTTCGTCGCGCTGCTCGGCGCGGGCGCCCCGCCCTACGACCCACCCCATCCGGAACTGATGCTGCACGCCATCGACGATCTGCCGCTCGACAAGATGGACGCGCTGGCGATCGGCTGCGGCATGGGCAATCGCGAGCGCGCAAGCCAGTCGTTGAACGACGTGCTACCACTTGACGTCCCCAAGCTTCTCGACGCAGACGCGTTGAACCTGATCGCCGCCGATCAGGCACTCGGCGCCAAGGTAGCCGCACGCGGCGCCAAGGGCGACCCATGCGTGCTGACGCCGCATCCGCTGGAGGCGGCGCGCCTGCTGGGCTGCGACGCACCGACCGTCCAGCGTGACCGGCTCGCCGCGGCGCGCTCGCTGACGGCGCGTTTTGCCAGCGTGATCGTGCTGAAGGGCGCCGGCACGGTGATCGCCGCGCCGGACGGCCGTATCGCGATCAATCCAACCGGCAACGCAGCACTCGCGACCGGCGGCACCGGCGATGTGCTGGGCGGCATCATCGGCGCCCTGCTGGCACAAAAGCTGCCGCCCTTCGAAGCGGCGCTTGCGGGCGTCTACCTGCACGGTCTTGCGGCTGACACGTTGACGGCGCAAGGTGAAGGTCCCGCGGGTTTGAGCGCGGGCGAACTGGCGCCGATGGTTCGCAAGCTGCTGAATCGCCTGTTTTATCCGGCACGGGATTGAGCCTGAAGGCACGACGTGAGCCGGACATGTGCCTGAAAGCGCGTGCGCAATCCATGGGCCATCCCGCTATCTGAACGCTTTACCCAAGACCCTGCCCTCATTCCTGCAAGGCCGCTATACTGAAAGACTGCGTCACCCGGCCGGGAGCCGTTGCGAACCCGACGCCCGTGGCGCGCCAGAGCATCCCCCGGGCTGCGCCTCGCGCACTGCCTTTCTTTCGTGCCCCTTCGTTAGACGGACGATCATGACGTTGAACTCGCTCCCTGCCTGGTCCTCGCTGCAAGCCCATTACGAACAGATTCGCAATGCGCATATGCGCGACTGGTTCGCTCCCGCGAACGATCCCGCCCCTACTCGTGCCGAACGCTTCACGTTTGCCGGCGGCGGGCTCGCGGCCGACTTCTCGAAGAATCGCATTACCGACGAAACGCTCAAGCTGCTGGTGCAAGTGGCGCGCGAGGCCGGCGTCGAAAAACGCCGCGACGCGATGTTTGCCGGCGAGATCGTCAACCCCACCGAAGGCCGCGCCGCCCTGCACACCGCGTTGCGCGCGACCGATCCGAACGCGCCGTTTCACGCCCAGATCGCGGCCGAGCGCGCCAAAATGGCGGGGTTCGCCGACAAGGTCCGCAGCGGTGCGTGGACCGGCCATACCGGCAAGCGGATTCGCTACGTGGTGAACATTGGTATCGGCGGATCGGATCTCGGTCCGAAGATGGTCGTGCACGCCCTGCATCATCTGGCCTCGCCCGACATCACCAGCCACTTCGTGTCGAACGTCGACGGTGCCGATCTGTACCGCGTCTTGCAGCAGATCGACCCGGAAGAGACGCTGGCCATCATCGTCTCGAAGACCTTCACGACGCTTGAGACCATGACCAATGCGCGCTCGATGCGCGACTGGTTCGTCCAGAAAGGTTGTCCGGAGAGCGCGCTGTCGAAGCATTTCGTCGGCGTGTCGGCCAACCCGTCCGAGGTCGTCAAGTTCGGTATTGCGAAGGAAAACATCTTCGAGATGTGGGACTGGGTCGGCGGTCGCTATTCGCTTTGGTCGGCAGTCGGCCTGTCGATCATGATCGCGATCGGCCCGCAGCAGTTCGACGAACTGCTCGCCGGCGCGAACGAAATGGATCAGCACTTCCGCGAGGCGCCGCTCGATCGCAATTTGCCGGTGCTGATGGGCATGATCGGCATCTGGTATCGCAATCTGTTCGGCTCGCAAAGCTACCTGGTGGCGCCGTATTCCGAAGCGCTGCATTTCCTGCCGTCGTATCTGCAGCAGCTCGAGATGGAAAGCAACGGCAAGTCCGCGCGGCTCGACGGTGCAACGGTCGACTATCCGACTTCCGCCGTCACCTGGGGAGAGCCCGGCACGAACGGTCAGCATGCGTTCTTCCAGATGCTGCATCAGGGCCCGACCGTCGTGCCGATCAACTTCGTCGCCGTGCTCACGCCGGAACATCCGCTCGTGAGCCATCATCCGCAACTGCTTGCCAACTGCTTCGCGCAAAGCGAAGCGTTGATGCTGGGCCGCACCCTGGAAGAGGCGAAGAAGGTGGCGGGGCCGGACAAGCCGGATCTGGCGCCGCATCTGGTGTTCCCGGGCAATCGTCCAAGCAGCACGCTGCTCCTCGATTCGCTCACCGCGCGCTCGCTCGGCGCGTTGATCGCGCTGTACGAGCACAAGGTGCTGGTGCAGGCGTCGGTATGGAACATCAATCCGTTCGATCAGTGGGGCGTCGAGTTGGGCAAGATTCTCGGCAAGGTGGTCGAGTCGGACCTGAAGGCCGCGAGCGTCGATGCGGCGAAGCACGATTCGTCGACCTCGGCTTTGATCGCGCGGGCGCGCGCGTTGTTGAAGCGCTGAGCGCGCGCGGGGTTAAGCCTGGACTGACCTGCATGACGGTATGCCGGCGGCGCGATTGCCGCCGGCGTGCGATCTGGGCCTGGCAGACGGTCTCACTCAATCAGACACGGGCGCCTGGCGCTTTCGCTCTTGCCGCCCTGCCATCGATTTGCCTGGTTACGGGCAAGGAACGCGCGGCGCGTCGCCGCATGAGGTTTGTGCGGCTTTCACCCATCTTCATTATCACCACCGCAAGTCGGCCCGCTATTCTCTGCCACCCGCATTGAAGCGGCGTTGCCAGCATAGAGAATGACTGCGCGCGATACTCAGACCAGCCGCCCCGCCTCGATCGTCACCGTTGTGTCGCAACGGCGCGCCAGTTCGATGTCGTGGGTAACGAGGATCAGCGTGGCGCCATTGGCGCGATTCATCCGGAACATCAGATCGATCACGGCGTGACCCGTCGCGGCGTCGAGACTGCCGGTGGGCTCATCCGCAAACAGGATGGCCGGATGGGTGACGAACGCGCGCGCCAGTGCGACGCGCTGCTGCTCGCCGCCCGACAACAGCTTCGGGTAGTGGCGCATGCGCTGCCCCAGACCCACCTGTTCGAGCAGCCCGCGCGCCCGTTGCGCGGCATCGCGCGAGCTGATGCCGCCTTGCAGTTCGAGCGGCAAGGTCACGTTCTCGAGCGCGGTCAGATGCGGCATCAATTGAAACGACTGGAACACGAAGCCGACCGAGCCGTTGCGCAGCGCGGCGCGCTCGTCTTCGCCCAGCTCGGTGAGTTCGCGCCCGAGCAGCCGAACCGACCCCGCGCTCGCGCTGTCCAATCCTGCGAGCAGACCCAGCAGAGTAGACTTGCCGGACCCGGATGCGCCGACAATCGCCACGCTGCTGCCCCCTTCAATTGAAAGATCGATCTGATCGAGAATTGTCAGCTCGCCCGTCGCATCCTTAACCCTCTTGGACAAACCCCGCACTTCGATGACTGGATCAGTTTTCTTTTGCATGGTGAAGCGTAGTTTGAAAGTGCGCCTGGTCAGCTCTGGCGTCGCTGCGCTGAAGGCGACGCTGGGCGCGGTCGTCCTCGCCACAACGTTGCCGCTTGCGGCCCATGCCGCCAATTCCCCTGAAGCGCCCAAGCCGGTCATCGTGGTGCTCGGCGACAGCATCTCCGCCGAGTATGGCCTGCCGCACGACACCGGCTGGGTTGCCTTGATGCGTCAGCGCCTCGCGAGTGAGCGCATCGATTATAGCGTTGCGAACGCAAGCATCAGCGGCGACACCACCAGCGGCGGACGCGCCCGCATGCCCGAACTGATGCAGCGCTTAAAGCCCAGCATCGTGATCGTCGAACTGGGCGCCAACGACGCGTTGCGTGGCGTGCCGCTTGCCACCACCCAGGACAACTTGCGCACGATCATCGAGCAGGCTCAGCAGGGTCACGCGAAAGTCGTGCTGGTCGGCATGTACGTTCCGCCTAATTACGGCCCTGACTACACGCAAAAGTTCCACGGGCTGTACGGCGAACTGGCGAAGGAATTTCAGGTACCGCTCGTGCCGTTTCTGCTCGCGGGCATCGCCGACAAACCGGACATGTTCCAGGCCGATCAACTCCATCCGACCCAGCAGGCACAGCCAGTGCTACTCAACAACGTGTGGCCGACACTCAAACCCCTGCTGCACACCGGTTCCTCCCATTGACAAGCCTCTTACATCTTGTTGCCAACACAAGGGGAACGTGCTCAGGGAATGTCGATCTGACACTTTCGCTTAACCGCGAAATCCGGCTCGATTTTTGAGCGCTTTTGAGAGGAGATAACGTGAAATACTTACCGTTAATCGCTTTTACCGTGGCAATTTCTGCCTGCGCCGCTCAACCGCCGGCTGGTGTTCAGTCCGTTGGACAAAGTCAGCAACCGCCGAAGGCAGTCGCGCAGTGTATCGCCCAGAAGTGGGCTGACGGCTCGCAACAGCAAGTCGTCTCGCAGGATACGATGGCCAACGACCAGGCCATGGACGTCTATGTTCCGGGCCAGCAGCCGCCTGGCGGCGCGGCCGCGGTGGTCCGCCCGAACGGCTCGGGATCGTGGGTCGGCTTTCGCTCCGGCAGCGGTGCGGGTAGCGATGCCAGCGGTTCGATCACCGGCTGCCTCTAACTCGCCAGTTAGCACTATCCATCCGGCAATCGACCCAGTCGGCTCGCCGAATGAAAAAACCCCGCAAATGCGGGGTTTTTTCATTCTGATGGTGCGTCGTTCAGAGCGCGGCGCTGCTGGCCGATCAATCGCTGCCTGACTGCGAACTATCCAGTGAGCCGTAGAACTTGACCTTCGAGCGAGCGCGCAGCGCGGCGACATACGCTTCCATTTCGGACTGCGCCTGGGTCTGAGCGATCTGTTGCTGAGCCGCTGCCAGCATGTTCGGGTTGACCGCCGCCGACGGCACCACCGCGTTCACGCGATAGATTGCATACCCCTGGTCGCCCAGATCCACGCCCACGTAGGCCGGCAACTTCTTCCCGTCGACCTTGTAGATCGCGCTCAACGCTGCAGGCGGCACGCCTTGCGTGTCGTTGCGTGAGACCTTCACTGCCGGCGCGAAACCGGTGGTCGCATTCGACTTCTGCAGTTCAGCCAGCTTCGCCGCGCCGTCCTTGTGCGCAGCCTCGTCGGCCTGCACAGCGATCACCTTTTGACGCACCGCGTCCTTGATGGTGTCGAGCGGAGGTACCGCCGCCGGCTTGTAGTCGGTCACGTGCGCAGCGATCAGCGTGTTATTGCCGACGTCGATGGCCTGCGTGTTGTTGTGCGACTGCAAGGCATCGTTCGCGAACACGGCCGTCAGGAACTTCGGATTGTTCAGCGGGCTATCCGGCGGCAACGCGGCGTTCGGTTGTTGCGTGACGGTGGCCGTCTGGATCGGCAGCTTGTACTTGTCGGCGGCCGGCTGCAGGCTCTTCGCCTGTTCGTAGACGGTCGACGTAAAACCGTCGGAGTCGTCGCTGAATGCTTTGGCTGCCTGCTGCGCTTTCAGATCTTTGGCGATTGCTTCCTTCACCGTGTCGAACGGCTGCGTTTCCGACGGCTTCACGTCGGTGGCCTTGAGGATCAGGTAACCCACATCGGTCGCGACGACATCGCTGATCTCGTCCTTCTTCAGCTTGAACGCGGCGTCGTCGAACGCCTGACCGCCCGCCATCATCTTGTGGCCGAAGTAGCCGAGATCGCCGCCCTTCGACGCCGAGGCCGGATCCTGCGAATTCTGCTGGGCAATCTTCGCGAAGTCGTCCGGATGAGCCTTCACTTGCGCGAGCAGCGCATCTGCCTTTTGCTTCGCAGCAGCCTTGTCGGCCGCGCTGGCATTCGGCGCCAGGGAAATCAGGATCAGGCTCGCGCGCATCTGTGCTTCTGTCTGGTAATGCGCGATGTTGTCGTCGTAGAACTTCTTCAGGTCCGCATCCGATGGCTGGATGGCCGCAGCGAGCGACGCCGGCGACAACACGAGGTACTGGATCGAAGCGGTTGCCGGTGTGGCGAATTCCGTACGATGCGCGTCGTAGTACGCCTGCACTTGTGCATCGGTAGGCTGGACCTTCGCGGCGTAGTCTTTCGGAGTGAAGTTGAGCGCCTGTACTTCGCGCTGCTGTTCGGCAAGCTCCGTCAGACTCTGCGCGAGCGTCTTCGGCGTGAAGGCGCCGCTCTCGATGCTGGCCGGCAACTGCTGCATGGCAAGCGTGTAGCGCACGCGCTCGTCGTATTGGTCGGGCGTCATGCCTTGCATCGCGAGCAGTTCCTTGTAGCGGTTCACGTCGATTGAACCGTCAGGATTTTTCAGCGACGAGATGACCGGATCGCTCATCAAGGTGCGGCGCACGGCGTCGTCGGATGCCGTCAGATGCAGGCGCTGCGTTTCATCGGCGAGAACGCGTTGCTCGATCAGTCCGTCGAGCATCTGCTGGCGACGCTCAGGTGTGTCGAACGCCTTCATGTCGAACTGGCTGCCGAGCATCTGACGCGCCTGGTTCAACTGTTGACGCATCGCGTCGTCGTACTCGGCGCGCGTGATCTTGTGACCGTTGACGCTGGCGACGTTGGCACTTTCGTCAAAGAAGCCGCGGAAGCCTTGAATACCCACGAAGCCCAGGCCCGGTACGATGACCAGGATGAGCATGAACATCATCAGGCGTTTGTGATTGCGGAAGAAATCGAGCATGCGTTAAGGATGCCAAAAACAGAACGCCCGATATTACAACAGCGGGCAATAAAAAAGGCGAACCGGAGTTCGCCTTTCAAGGATACTGGCGGAGTGGACGGGACTCGAACCCGCGACCCCCGGCGTGACAGGCCGGTATTCTAACCGACTGAACTACCACTCCTGATACTGCTCGCCGAATCTGCAACCTGGCGTGTGCCGGACTGTCCTGAAGACAACCGCCAAAACCTGATGGAGCCATGCTCCCAGTGCTTCCACGCGGTTCGATTCGGTTCAATTGATACGCTGCAAATTGCAGTGATCCGCAATTCTAGCTGAAGTCGGCCCTGAAGCGCAACGTGCGCCTGTCCTCGCCGTGCGCCGTCATGTCTGCGCCGCCTTTGGTAATTTTCTGCAATTTTCGGCGCTGGCGCATGGGCAGGCGCGCAGCGTCGCACTCCTCCACTAACTTATATAGAGGCCGCTCACGAACTGCCAAGCAGAAGCGCGACCAGCGCCGCGGCGCCGCGGCGCCACGAGGCGTCGGTGTTGCCGCGAATGTCGACGGAACGCTGAAAGACGATTTTGCCGCTCGCGACGTCTTCGACGCGCAGGTTGATGTTCAGAATCAGGTTGCTGACTTTCTGCACCCAGCAGATACCGACCTGTTCGACGCCCAGCTTGCGCCCCACCTGCCGCTCGCAGCCGTTGCACGCGCTCAGGTCCTGGGTCGCGCCGAGCTGATCGAGCAGGCTCGCGGCCGCCGCGTTGTCGGCGACCCGGTAGCGCTGGCTGTCGCGCAGACCGCTGCGCATTGCGTCGCTCACCATGCCGATGCGCGCCTGCTGGATACGATTGATCTGCGCGTCGTTGTAGGCCGCGTTGTCGTCGAGCAGCCCGCAGTCGGGCACGGCAATCGAGGTTTGCGGCGGGACTGCATACGCCGCGGCGCTCGCCACGCACAGCGCCGCCGCGCCGCAGGCGCGCGCCGCGCGCTGCCGTAGCCGTTGCCACCGGACATTCGTCATTGGCCTCCCTCACCGGTCGTTCTTCGGTCCCACGGCCTTCCCCGGCAAGGTCGTGAACGCCGCGTACTCGCGCTCCAGATACGGCGCCGCATGTTCGAGCAGGAAGTGGCGAAACACCACACACGTCGGCGAGAGCTGCTTCGAACGCAGATGTACGATCTGCCACGTGCGCTCGATCGGTGTGCCGCTCACATCGAGCAGCGCCACTTCGCCGGTGCGCAATTCCAGCAGCAGCGTGTGCAGCGAAATCAGGCTCACCCCCATGCCCGCCATCACGGCCTGCTTGATGGTCTCGTTGCTGCCGAGCGTGACCACCTTCGCCGGCGTGAAAAGGTGCTGGCGAAACATCTCTTCGGCAGCCATGCGCGTGCCCGAGCCCGGTTCGCGCAGCAGGAAGGTGTCGCCGCGCAACTCCTGCAGATCGAAACGGCGTGCGTCGCGCAACGGATGCGTAAGCGGCGCGATCACGACTTGTGGATGCCACGCGAGCGGCTCGGTCGTGGTGTCGAGTTCCGGCGGCGGCCGTCCCATGATGGCGAGATCGATGGCATTGTCCTGCAGCATGCGCAAGAGTGCGTCGCGATTGCCAACGGAAAAGTGCACGTCGACCTTCGGATACAGATGCGAATACATCGCCAGCAGTTTCGGCGCGAAGTACGTGGCCGAGCTGACGATGCCCACCGCAATCGAGCCGCTGTCCGCCTGCTTGAGCGAAGTCATCGCATCCTCGGCATCCTTGATCTCGCCAAGAATCCGGCTTGCGTGATGCGTCAGCTTTTCGCCGGCTTCGGTCAGCATGAGTTTGCGCGCCACCCGTTCGAACAGGCGCAAGCCGACCGCCTCTTCGAGCTGATGAATCTGCATCGAAACGGCCGGCTGGGTCAGATGCAGTTCCTCGGCGGCGCGCGCGAAGCTCGTATAGCGGCTTGCCACCACGAAAATCTGCAACTGACGCAAGGTCAGCGAGCGGATGAAATTCACGTTGGTCTGAGTCGCTGCGCAAGGCGCACCGCTAGCGGCTCGCCCGCGGCGCGTTGGACGACTTCCCCGGCACATTGGCCGGTGACGGCAGCTTGTGCAGCTCGGCCTGAAAACTGAGCGTCTCCGTTGCCACCGGATGCGTGAAATCGTTGTTCGGTCCCGGCACTTCGGTACGGATCAGCGCGACCTGACCGGGGATGGTGTCCGCAATCTGAAACGTATAGCGCTTGCCGGTGTATTGCGCGAAGCGTTGTGCGTTCGGATCGTCGAGGTACGGCTGAACGACGATCTGTTGCGCGGTCACGGTCTTGCCGCCAATCTGACGCGAGACCGTTTCGATGTGCGGCCCCGCGGCCAGTGCCAGACGCAGGCGCTGCTGGAAATAGCGGCGCTGGCCGCCGGTGAGGCGTTCCATCTCCGCGATGTCGCGTTCCAGAAAATAGATGATCACCGGATTGCACGCGAGCCCAGAGTTCGGCAACGGCACTGTGCCGCTATGATCCGACACCTGGGCATCTCCTTTGGCGTTGTCGGGACTGACCACCAGTACCTTGACGAGATCCGCGCTACGCGATGGCTGGTCTGAACGGAGCACCGCATAGTCGAGTTCCGTTTGGGCCGCGACGCCGTGCAGGTGCTCCGTCGTGAAGATGAGCTTTTCGGCCGGCGTGATCGGGTCGCCGTCCGCGGCCCGGACGAGCTGCGCCCCGCCCGGCAAACCACCGGCAAGGCATACCGCGATCACGCCATGCAACAGTGTGCGGCGCATTCGCCGCGGTGTGCCCGTCATGGCGACGCGTCCGCTGGCTTGCCTGACGGCGTATCGATCGGCTTCAGAAGCGGCACTTCGTAGCTCGTGAGAATGCTGTCGATCTTGTCGTGGTTCGCGCCGATCCATTGATCGACCTTGTCTTTCCACGCTTTCTCGCCGTAACGCACGCCCATCGAAATCGTGTAGTCGAAACGGATGCCGGGCGTAGCGGGGAACGGCACGAGCTTCACCGAGTCGCCGGCTCGCTTGGCGAAGTAGCCGGCAATCGGTCCCCACAGAAACACCACATCCACGTTACCCGCCTGCAGATCGTGCTCGATCATCTGCCCGGGATATTCGCCCGGGTCGCCGCTTTGTACCTGATACGACACCGCCTGATCGATCAGGTTGTGCGCGAGCAGCCAGTCCACTGCGGGGGTCTGCGAGAAAATCCCGAAGCGCAGCTTTTTCAACTGGTCGGGCGGCAGGTTCAGCAGATCGTCCGGCGTCTTGATGCCGGCCAGTTCGGGACGATTCGTAAACACCATCGCGTACGTGGAGCGCAAGTACGGCTGCGTGGTCGAGGTCATGTCATAACCCTTGGGCACGCCAATGATCAGATCGCACCTGTAGCGCTCGGTATCCGGTACCTTTTCCCGCAGCGTGTGACGCACGAAGCCCATCCGCTGCGGAAAATAGGTGTATTCGAGCTTGTAGCCGAAGTCGCTTGCCATCTGGCTCGCGATGCGGTTCTCGTAGCCCTCGCCCTTGTTGTTGGACAGGGGCATGTTGTTCGGATCGGCACACACTCTGAGCACGCCGTCGGCGCCATCGTTATTGGGCAGCGCATCGCCGTCGGCGTGTACTGCGGCGCTCGCCAGAGCCGCGCAGCACAGCGCGGCGGCCAGCAGCGTGGCGTGCACGGGCAGTCGTTTGCCATGACGCATCGAAATCCTCCGAAAGAAGTGCGGCGCAGGCCGTCTATGTCGCGCGCGTGGCGCGCTTATTTGGCGTCGTCGATGGGCTGCAGATCGCCCGGCTTGATCTGACCATCCGAGCGCCCTTTCAGATAGGCGTACAGGTTCTCCCAATTCTTCTGCATCATCTGACTCGAACTGAAATCGGGCATGCCCTTGGCGACGCGTCCACCGAACACCGTCCGATGGAATTCATCCTTGTCGAGCGTCTTGAACGCGTCGACGAGCGACGGTCCAACCAGCCCCTGCTGTTGCGCACCGTGGCAACGTTCACAAGCGAGAGCACGCCAGGTCTTCCACCCTTGCAGCGTATTGCTATCGACCTTGCTGCCGTCGACCACCTTATACGCGACCTGAGCAACGGCGGGATTGTTCTGGGCGTATGCAGCAGGCAATACGGCGAGCGCGACGGGCAGCACCGTGCGCAACAAGATGGATCGGCCTTTCATGCACATATCTCCTTCTGGATAAGCCGCGCCCCAATCGCGATCGCGAGGCGCGGTAATTTGCTTCGTAAGACTGAGATCGCTTCCGGATGCCGTTCGCGCAGCAACGGCACGCCGGATGCGAATTTCACTGATGCGAGGACGTCTGACCCGACCGGCCTCAGCTCTTGCCGCCGCCGCCCGGAATGGCGAACACGAACAGCGTGCCGCCGAGCGCGGTGTACTTCGCCAGTTCACGATAGCCGCCCACCGCGCCCAGGCCTTCCGTCGATTTTTCCAGACCCGCCGCCATGCCGATGCCGGCCCAGCCGCCAATGCCCGAATACACGCCGACGTACTGCTTGCCCTGATACTCATACGTAAAGACGTTGCCGATAATCCCCGACGGCGTCTTGAAGCGCCACAACTCCTTACCGTCGCTGATGCGCACCGCCTTCAGGTAGCCTTCGAGGGTGCCGTAGAACGCAATGCCGCCTGCGGTAGCCAGCGCGCCGGACCATACCGAGAAACGCTCCGGCTTGGACCAGACGATCTTGCCCTTCGACGCATCCCACGCAATGAAGTTACCCATCGAGTTGTTGTCGTTCGGGCCGGGATACATCGACAGCGTGGCGCCCACATACGGTTGACCGGATACGTAGTCGACATCGAACGGTTCGTAGTCCATACACACGTGATTGGTCGGCACGAGGAACAGATGACTTGCCGGATCGAAGGCCGCCGGCTGCTGGTCTTTGGAACCGAGCGCCGCCGGGCAGATACCCTTCACGTTGTGATCGGCTCCCGCCGCCTGGGTCGAATAGGCCGCATTGCGAATCGGCAGGCCGCTCTTCAGATCGACATGGTCAGCCCAGTTCACCGCCGGATCGTACTTTTGTGCAACCAGCAGTTGCCCCGTCGCGCGATTCAACGTGTAGCCGAAACCATTGCGGTCGAAGTGCACGATCGCGGGCACCTGTTTGCCGTCGATCGAGAGATCGGACAGGATCATTTCATTGACGCCGTCGTAGTCCCACTCGTCGTGCGGCGTCATCTGGTAGACCCACTTCGCTTCACCGGTATTCAGATCGCGGGCGATGATCGACATTGACCATTTGTTGTCACCCGGGCGTTGCGACGGATTCCACGTGCCCGGATTGCCCGTGCCGTAGTAGACAAGATTGAGTTTCGGATCCCACGCATACCAGCCCCATGTGGTGCCGCCACCCAACTTCCACTGATCACCCTTCCACGACTTGAGCGACGAGTCCGCACCGACCGGCACCATCTTGCCGTCGGCATACGTCATGGTCTTGTCGGGGTCCATCAGCATTTCCTTGTCAGGACCTGTGCTGTACGCCGTCCAGGCCGTCTTGCCGGTCTTGATGTCGTACGCGATCAGACGACCCCGCACGCCGAACTCACCGCCCGAGATACCGGTCAGCACCTTGTCGCCGAATACGTGCGGCGCGTTGGTGTTGGTTTCACCGGCTTTCGGATTGCCGTTCTGCGCGGTCCAGACCACGTCGCCCGTCTTCGCGTCCAGCGCGACGAGTTTGGTGTCGGCCTGTTGCAGGAAGATCTTGCCGTCGCCGTAAGCGAGCCCCCGGTTGACGGTGTCGCAGCACATCACGGACACCACCTGCTCATCCTGTTTAGGCAGGTATTGCCAGATGAACGTCTGATCCTTCAGGTTGATTGCAATGACCTTGTTAGGGAACGGCGAGTGAATGTACATCGTGTCGCCTATCACGAGCGGCGAGCCTTCGTGACCACGCAGCACGCCGGTGGACATGGTCCATGCGACCTGTAGTTTGCCGACGTTGCTTTCGTTGATCTGCTTGAGCGGGCTGTAGCGGTGATTGGAATAATCACCGGCCTGAGCTGCCCAGTCAGATGGATTTTTGATGAGCCCGTCCAACTGCGAATCGGCCTGTGCAACTAAAGAGCTAAAAGCCGCCGACGCGAGGATCGCGAGCCCAAGAACCATGGTGCGTAAGTTCATGTCTCCTCCAGAATTGTCTTGCTGTTCAACTCACGAATGACCCACGCTACCTGGTTGCATCGGGCGCGCCTCCACGGATGCAGGTAACGAGCAGCGTCTTTGCCCGATCAATGTCGGCTTGGCGACGCACGAATGGCCAACGCATATTCCATGCCGGAAACGAGCCGCGCCTTTCGCCATCCATCGCAAGACCGGGTTTCCGCACGCTGCACCACGCAGCGCGAGCGTGCGCCGCCTGCGCGCTCAGGCCATCAGGTGTCACACCCCTGATGAGTTGCGCCGGAGGACGCGAGACATACTGTGTCAATTCCGCGATTCGCAGCGCGCTCGTCTCACGCACTGCGCAGCCTGAGCGGGGCTTGCCCGGCAAGCCGCGTCTGGCCCGTGACTTGCGACTTTCCTTTCTCTGATGGGTCGGTCCAACACGCGAGGAGCAGCGGTCATGGCAAACGCAGAGCACGTCTACAGCGACGAGGAAATCCAGCAACGCCTCACCGGGCCGCTACAGCACTGGTATATGGAGGACGGCTGGCTGCGCCGCAAATATCGCACCGAAGGCTGGAAAGGCACGCTGATGGTGGTGAACGCCGTCGGTCATCTCGCCGAGGCCGCCTGGCATCACCCGGATCTGACGGTGTCCTATGCTTTCGTCACCGTAAAACTCAAGACGCATAGCGCCAAAGGCATCACGGATAAAGACTTTGCGCTAGCCGAAAAGATGGAATCGTTCATTCAATGGCAGCCGCGGCTGGAGGGCGGCCCGCTCGAAGGCACGCCGGCGGACGACCAGCGTTTTCGCTACATCAAATACGACGCCCCGAAGGCCGCGCAGGGCAATTGAAAGCGGCTGCCTCGCGCAGATGCGCTTAGCCTGCGCCGCATCTCGCGCACAGGTGACACAGTGCACCTCTGGTGGCGCAAAGCGTCGGGCGTGCCGCGCGGGCAGCGCGCGGAGCGCCACGCGCAACGCGTCAGGACCGCTGCATCTGCAACGACGATGTCTCATGCCGGCGTACCCCGCGCAAGCGTTGCAGCCGCCTGGTATGGCTTCTGCTTGAACTCGCCCGGCGAGCCGTCGCATGGCGGCACACGCTGCCTTGATGCGTTGACCGACGAGCCCCGCCCACTCAAAAGGACCTTGCGATGCAGCTTCCCTTTCGCCGCCTCCCGCCTCAGTCCACCGTGAACGTCGATGCGCCCGCCCGCCTGCATCTGGGTTTTCTTGACCCGAATGCCTCGCTCGGACGCGCGTTCGGTAGCCTCGGGGTGGTCATCGACGGACCGGCTACCAGCATCGAAGCGCGGCTCGCTGAACGCGAACAGATCGACGGCGCGGCGAGCGAGGCGGAACACGAACGCATCGCCCTCTGTCTCGCACGCCTGCAAGCGGCGTTCGGCGCGGCGCCGCTCGCCATCCGCGTAAATCACACGCCGCGTGCCCACAGCGGCCTCGGTTCCGGCACGCAACTGGCGCTCGCCGTGGGCACGGCCTTCGTGCGCCTGCTCGGCCATCACGCCAGCAGCGCCGAACTCGCGAGCCTGCTCGGGCGTGGCGCGCGCTCCGGCATCGGCATCCTCGGCTTCGATGCGGGCGGCCTGCTGGTGGATGGCGGCTCCGCAGGCGCGCTGCATTCGAGCGTGCCGCCCCTGCTGGCACGCCAGCCGTTTCCGGAAAGCTGGCGGGTGCTGCTGGTCAGCGACAACTCGCGCGAAGGCTTGCACGGCGCCGAAGAGCGCCGCGGACTGGCCGCGCTCGAGCCTTTCCCGCAGAAGCTCGCCGCCCATCTGTGTCATCTCGTACTGATGAAGATCCTGCCGGGCGCGGCCGAGCGCAATATCGTGCCCTTCGCCCACGGCGTGACCGAAATGCAGCAAACCATCGGCGAATACTTTGCGCCGGTGCAAGGCGGCGTGTTCGCGAGTCCCGAGGTCGAGCGCGCGCTGCGCGCGGTGGCCGCACAGTGCACCGCGGGCATCGGTCAGACCTCGTGGGGGCCGACCGGTTTTGCGATCGTCGCCAATGCGCGCGAAGCCGAAAGCGCGCTGGCCACTGCGCGCGAGGCCACTCGCGGCATGCCGCAGATCGACTGCGCGATCGTCACGGGACGCAATCGCGGCGCGACGATCCGCTCGACGCAAGCGCGCGAGCCGCACAGCGACGCCGCATGATGCACTGCCAGATCCGGGCGCCCGCGCGGCGACGCGCCTCTCTCACCGACTCTCACCGCACAGACACACGAGCCCTTCCCTTGCGCGGTCCATGCGATTGCCACTGAAACGAGCCTGCTGCCATGTCCGAAACCACTGAAAAGCCCGCTGAACGGCCGTATATCCTGCACATGTTTACGGCCACCCCGCAGATGAGTCCGTTCGACGTCAACATGGCCGCCGACGCCGGCTACCAGGTGATCGTGCCGTATTGCGGCGTCGACGCCGGCATGGTGGCGAACCTGACCCAGGACGCGATCTTTTCGCGTGGTCCGAAAGGCGTGTCGCGCACCGGTATTTTCATTGGCGGACGCGACGTGATGCTCGCCGCCGACATGCTCGACACCGCCCGCAAAGCGATGGTGCCGCCCTTCGAAGTGTCGGTGTTCGCCGATCCAAGCGGCTCATACACTACCGCGGCCGCGCTTGTCGCGCTGGTCGAGCGGCATCTGGCCAAACAGCACGGCATGGAACTGGGCGGCAAGCGCGTGCTGATTCTGGGCGGCACCGGTGCAGTGGGACGGGTGGCCGCGGCAATGGCCACCTCGCTCGGCGCCGACGTCTCGATTGCCAGCCACTCCGAGCTCGCGCGCGCAGTGCGCGTGAGCGATGAAATCAACCACCGTTTCGGCATCCTGACCAAGGGGGTCAGCACGGCGAGCTCCGCGGAACTCAGACAGGCGCTCGCCGACGCGGAAATCGTCCTCGCCACCGCCGTGGCAGGCGTGCAAGTGGTGAGCGCCGCCGACCTCGCCTATGCAAAACGCTTACTGATCGCCGCCGACGTGAACGCCGTGCCGCCTGAAGGGATTGCCGGCGTGAACGTGATGAACGACGGCAAGCCGATCGACGGCGTGCCGGATGCGGGCGCCATCGGCATTGGCGCGCTCGCGATCGGCAACGTCAAATATCAGGTCGAGCACCGGCTGTTCATGCAGATGCGTACCGCCGGCAAACCGGTTTACCTCGGTTTTCCGCAGGCGTTCGACGAGGCCCGCGCCGTCGCCGCGGGCCTCGGTTGAGCGGATGCCGGACGGTGCGCGCGCCATCATGAGTTCGCGTTCCTCGCTTGCGCATGCGCCGTTGGTCGCCGTCGCCGGGCTGTCGGCGCGCATGCTTGCGCAATCGGCCGTGCGTGCCGGCCTGCGGGTCGTCGCGCTCGACGTCTTCGGCGACCGCGATACGCGCGCCGCGGCGGAACTATGGTTCGACATCGGCGGCGACGGGTTGTGCATCGACAGCGCGCGGCTCGTTCAGGCACTCGAGAGAATCGCGCGGCTGCCCCGGCTGCTCGGCTGGATCAGCAGCAGCGGCTTGGAGCCGCTCATCGCACCGCTGTGCCACACGCGCGGGCTGCCGGGTCTGATTGGCAACCGCGCGGAAGCGACGGCAGCGGTGCGCGATCCGCTGCGCTTTTTCCCCTTGCTCGATGAGTTGCGCATACCGCATCCGGAGGTCGCCCTCGCGCATCCGGCCGCGCCGCACGAGTGGCTCCTCAAGCGCGCCGACGGTTGCGGCGGCACGCATATCGAATCGGCCACCGGGTTCAGCGACCTGCACACGCCCGGCGCAGGCTATTTCCAGCGCGTGAGCCCAGGCCGCTCGCTGTCGGCGCTGTTCGTCGCGGCGCGCGGCAGCGCTCACGTGTTCGGCTTCGCTGAGCAGACCGCACAAAGGATGGGCCATCTGCCGTTCGTGCATACCGGCTCGCTCGGCCCGATCGATTTGCCGCCGCACGTCAGCGCGTGCGTACAGGACGCCATCGAAGCACTGTGCGCGCGAACCGGCCTCGTCGGCATCAACAGCTGCGATTTCCTGCTCGACGGCGACGCGTTTCAGATCCTCGAAATCAACGCCCGCCCGTCGTCGACGCTGACACTCTACGAAACCGCCGCGCCGCAAGCGTGGCCGCGCGGACTGCTGGCCTGCCATCTCGAAGCATGCCGCCACGGCCGCCTGCCGCTGCCGGCGCATCCGCCGCCGCACGGAGCACCTGCGGATCACGCATGGCGCGCCGGCCAGCAGGTGCTGTTCGCGCCGCGCCCGTTCGGCGTCTCGCAGGCCTTCAGCGACGCCTGTCTGCAAGACCCCCACTGCCGCGACGTGCCGATGCCTGGCACCTGGATCGAAGCCGGCCAGCCGGTCTGCACGCTGCTCGCGCGCGCCACCTCCATGGACGCCGTACGGCGCGCGCTGCAGCGTCAGGAGGCGCGCGTCCTGCAACGCATCGAAACCTGTCACGAGCCCGACTATGCCTTCATCCAATGCCACTCCTGATGCCTCACCGCCGCTCGCCGGTGCCGCCGCACTGAGCGTCAACGCGCTCAGTGCGCCGCTCGTCGAGCGGCTGGTCGACGCTGCCGCGCGGCTCGGCGTCGCCATCACCCATACCCAGGGCGGCACCGTGCTGGTGGACGCCGGCGTAGCGGCCGCCGGCAGCATCGACGCGGGGGTGCTGATCGCGCGCATCTGCATGGGCGGGCTGGGCCGGGTCGCCATGCGGCCCAGCCTCGAAGCGGCACCGTTGTGGCCCAGCATGATCGAGGTGCGGACTTCCGCGCCGGTACTTGCGTGTCTGGGCAGCCAGTACGCCGGCTGGAGCCTGTCCGCCACCAAGGAGCAAACCGGCGGCAAAAAATTTTTCTCGCTGGGTTCGGGCCCCGCGCGCGCACTGTCCGTCAAGGAACCGCTCTTCGCCGAACTGGGTTATCGCGACGCGCACGACCGTGGGGTGCTGGTGCTCGAAGTAGACCGTCTGCCGCCGCAAGTGGTGATCGACAAGGTGCTGCACGACTGTGGCCTCGCGCCCGACCGGCTGACCCTGGTGATTACGCCGACACACTCTGTCGCAGGTACGGTACAGGTGGTCGCGCGGGTCGTCGAAGTTGCATTGCACAAAACCCACGTGCTCGGCGTGGACCTGGGCGAAGTGGTCGAAGGCTCCGGCTCGGCGCCTTTGCCGCCGCCCGCGCCCGACGGCATTCAGGCCATGGGCCGCACCAACGACGCGATTCTTTACGGCGGCCGCGTCCACCTCACGGTGCGGCACGACGCAGTCGCGAAGCAGCTCGCCGCGGAACTGCCCGCGTCGAATTCGCGCGACTATGGGCGCCCGTTTGCGGACATCTTCACGTCGTTCAATTACGACTTCTACCAGATCGATCCAGCGCTGTTCGCGCCCGCGCAAGTGTGGGTGAGCAGCCTCGAAAGCGGCGCAACCTATCGCGGCGGTGCGCTCGACGCCGCGTTGCTGCAAGCTCAATGGAGCGGCCAGTCATGACGCTGCCGCTCGCCGCCGAAAGCCCACGCCATACCCCCGCGACGCTGCGCATTGCCATCATGTGCGACGAGACCGGCTGGCACACCGGGCGCCTGAAAAAAGCCTTCCGCGCGCGCGGCGCGGAAGCGCGCTGCATCGATCTGGCCGATTGCCGGATCGACACGACCTGGGAACCGTACGGCCTCGCGCTGCCGGGTTTCGGCCACACCCTGCCGGATGCGGTGTTCGTGCGCGGCATTGCCGGCGGCACCTTCGAGCAGGTGACCTTGCGGCTCGGCATCCTGCATGCGCTGCGTGAATCGGGTGTGCCCGTGTACAACGACGCCCGGGCCATCGAGCGCAGCGTCGATAAATCGATGACGAGTTTTCTGCTGCACCGCAACGGCGTAGCCACGCCGGCGACCTGGGCCGGCGAATCCGCCGCGTTCGCCCAGCGGGTGCTGATGCGCGAAGCGGCCGCCGGGCGGCAGGTCGTCCTCAAGCCGTTGTTCGGCTCGCAAGGCCATGGCTTGAAACGGCTCGGCGCGCGCCGCAGCAAAGGCGCGCAAAGCGGCGTTCTCGCGCCCTTGCCTTCGCTCGTGCCGTACCGGCAGGTGGCGTATCTGCAGCGCTACGTCGACGCTGGACGGCCGGGTTTCGACTGGCGCGTGCTGGTGATCGGCGGGCGTGCCGTGGCGGCGATGCGGCGCGTCGGCGGCAAGGGCTGGATCCACAACTTCGCGCAAGGCGCCGTCTGTGAGGCAGCCGAGCTCGATCTGCCGCTCGCGCAAAGCGCGGTGCGCGCCACCCAGGCGCTGGGGCTCGACTACGCGGGCGTCGATCTGATCGCCGATCCGCACGACGCCATGCGTCCGCTCGTGCTCGAAGTCAACGGCGTGGCGGCATGGCGCGGCCTGCAGTCGGTTAGCTCGGTCGATCTCGCCGCGGCGCTGGTCGACGATCTGCTGTACCGCAAGCTGGCCGCGCACCGGCTCGCCGTGGCGCAAGCCGACGGCGCGCCAGGCGAGCCCAGCGAAGCCGCCGTTGTCGCGTTGCCGGAACGCCATGTCTGAAACGATCCGCTCGCCGCTCGCGCTCGAGCTTGAGCACACCGCCCACGCCGCCTTCCTCGGCGCGTGCCGGCTCGATGTGACAACCCGCAAGCCAGGCAACGTCAGCCAGCAAAGCGCCGGACATGGAATGAGCGCGTCCCAGTTCCTGACAAGCGCCGCGGTCGCCGTCGACGCCCTGTTCGCGCACGGCGCACCGGTCGGCCAGCGGATCCTCGACGCGGTGACCCGCACGCGTGAGGCGGTCGGCTGCAATACGAATCTCGGCATCGTGCTGCTGGTGGCGCCGCTCGCAAGGGCGCTGGAGGAAACCGCCGGCTCGCTCTCCATCGAACGCTGGCGCGACGCAACCGAGCGTGTGCTGGCCCGGCTCGATGTCGACGATGCGCGGCTCGCCTACCGCGCCATTGCGCTGGCGAATCCCGGCGGTCTTGGCGATGCGCCCGAACAATCGGTGCACGCGCCGCCCACCACCGGCTTGCGCGAGGCGATGCGGCTCGCCGCGGAGCGCGACAGCATCGCGCGCCAGTACGTCAACGGCTTTCGCGACATCTTCGAAACGGGGCTCGGCGCGTTTCGCGAAGCCGCGCCGGATCAGCCAGAAGCCGCCACGCTCAACGTGTTTCTGACTTTTCTCGGCAACTGGCCCGACTCACACATTGTGCGCAAGCAAGGCATGGCGCTGGCGCAGAGTGTCACGCTTGCGGCACGCGACCATCACGCGCAATCGCGCGTGGCGCAGCTCGACGAGACCCGCATAGCGCTCGATGCATGGGATGCCGACCTGAAGGCCCGCGCAATCAACCCCGGCACCAGTGCGGACCTGACGGTGGCGACGCTGTTCGTCGCCGGCTGTCTCGACGCCCGTACTTGAGCCGCGCTGCGCCGCAGGGAAGGCACCCACTCGCCACTGGCACGGAACATGTTAGTTAGTGCCACCGTGCATCAATCCGCTGCCTTGAGATCGCCATCCGCGACCGCTTCGGGCGGCGCCTAGTCGGCAAGTCCCTATCCACACATCGGAGGAACAGAATGGCCAAGATCAATCGCGTCCTGATAGGAGAGTCGCTGGTGGGCGACGGCAACGAAGTCGCACACATCGACCTGCTGATCGGACCGCGAGGTTCGGCTGCAGAAACCGCGTTCTGCAATGCGCTGACCAACAATAAGGATGGCTTCACATCGCTGCTCGCCGTGGTCGCACCGAACCTGCTCACCAAGCCGAACACGATCCTGTTCAACAAGGTGACGATCAAGGGCGCCAAGCAGGCCGTGCAGATGTTCGGGCCGGCCCAGCATGCGGTGGCGCTCGCGGTCGCGGACAGCGTCGAAGACGGCACGATCCCCAAGGACGAAGCGGACGACCTGTTCCTGTGCGTCGGCGTCTTCATTCACTGGCAGGCAGACGACGACAAGAAGATCCAGCAATTCAACTACGAGGCGACGCGCGAGGCCATCAAGCGTGCCGTCAACGGCGAACCGAGCGCCGCGGAGGTCGTGGCGAAAAAAGGCAGCGTGGCGCACCCGTTTGCGCCGAATTGACCACGCGCCGGTTCGCGAGCATACGACGGGCCCGCTATCGTGCGGGCCTTCGCCGTGGCGCGAACCTTTTTTTAGAGGCATGAGATGACCATACGAAGTCGTGTGTTGCTGGCCGGGTGCTGTCTTGCGCTCGCCGGTCCGCTCGCATGGGCCGACGGCGACGCGCCCCAGGCACAGGCGCCGGCCGGAGGCTACAACTACCCGACGCAGGGGCGCGTCGAATATGTGCTGACCTGCATGGACGATAACGGGCACGATTTCGTGAACGTCTACAAATGTTCGTGCGTGATCGACAAGATGGCGACTGCGCTGCCCTACGACGAGTTCGTCGATCAGTCGACCTTCTCGAAGTACGCAACGCTCGGCGGCGAAGGCGGCTCGGAGTTTCGCGTCGATCAGGCCAAAGCCCAGACGAAGAAATTCCGCACCCTGCAAGCCGCCGCCTATCAGTCGTGTGGACTCGGGACGCAGAAGACGACGGCGAAGTGAGCGGGCGATGATCACGCTCTGATGCAATGCACACCGCGCCTGGAACGGCGCGGTGTGCGTATTTGCGCGTTGCAGCAACGACCGGCTCGCGGCCGGCCGCCCAGTTCATCCTCAATTCGGAATCAGTCCTTCGCCTAGCGAAGCGTAAGTGACGGCCTTCGCGTCTCGTGTAGAGAACTCGCTGCGGCGGCGTTCGATCTGCACGCCGACGGCGTCGACGTCTTCGAATTTGGCGGGCTTGGCGAGCGAAACGCGCACCCAATGCGCGCCAAAATCGGCAATCAGCAGTTGCGCGACGGCTTCAGCCAGCGCTTCGAGGAGCCGCACCTGATGCGTCTGCAGCAGCGTGTGCAGCGCCGTCCTTACCGCAGCGTAATTGACGGTGTCTTCGATGCGGTCCGTCGTACAGGCCCGCAGGGACGGCACGCCGATGGCCAGGTTCATCCGTACCGGTTGCGTGACGTGCAGCTCGCTCGTGTCGATTCCAATGATGGTTTGCCCGACGAAGTTCTCGATGAAGACGATATCCATGGCGTCGGAGGATGCCCCGGCGTCGATGGAACTCGCGCGGACAGCGGGAAAGGAAGCGAGGCGAACGGTATCGATACGGTCCATGGTGGGCTCCGCCGCAGCGCGGCTCGTCAATCGTGCGTAATGGATAAGTGCGTAATGGATAAAGATGGATCAGACGCCAGGCGACAGCGCAGAGCCGGTGGCGCAGCACTGTGTGCCGAAGCTGCAACAATCACCCGCTCATGGGCCTCCTGCACAGGTCACTGCAAGAGCACAGCGCAACGACAAGCAAGTTCCGGGCGCACCCAGTAGGGTTAATGCGACTACTTATTGAATCCGCTCGCCATCGGGCGTAGAGTTTTAAATGATCGCCTGATTCGAGGGTCGGTCGCTTTCAGCGCATACGGGCAGCCAGAACCCGTAGCGTTTCGGGGAACATACTATCGATAAAGCGGCACTCGTGGCACGCAGCATCGCGCGCCTGAATTGACGCACCGGAGACAAACCCCATGTCGTTGCTTGCTGATAGCAATTCGCACGTCCGAGAGGTTTTGAACGTCGTCAATCATCAGTTGACGACCCGTCCAACCAGCCAGTCCGTGGCCCAGTCCTGGACGCGCTGCATCAACGACTTCCAGCTGGACCCCTCGCGTTTCGTCACCCCACCCGTCCTGACGGACTACGAATTAAGCGTGCGCCGCGAGGCACTGGGCGACCTGATTGCGTGCTCCAAACTGGAGATGACCACGCTCTATCAGCAACTCGCCGATCCTGAGCTCGCGGTGGTGCTGGTCGATTCGGGCGGCGTGATCGTCCATCAGGTGTCGTCCGTGCCGTTTGCCGAGGCGGTTGCCGCAGACGGCTTTCGCGTCGGCGCGATCTGGAGCGAACGCGAAGCCGGCACCAATGGCATGGGCACGTGTCTCGCGGAGCGCGACTGCATTGCCGTGTGCCAGCACGAACATTTCTATCCGCGCTATACGTCCCTCACCTGCTCCGCTGCACCCATCTTCGACGACAGCGGCGAAATTGCCGGTGTGCTCGACGTCACGAGCCGCTCGAAGCTGCTGCAGCAGCACTCGCTGGTGCTGGTCGGCATGTCGCGGCAAATGATCGAAAACCGCTTGCTGGATGCACGCTACCGGCACGCCAACATGATCCACTTTCATAGCCGCCCGGAATTCGTCGGCACCTTGCACGGCGGCAAGCTCGCGGTGGCCGACGACAGCACCGTGCTGGCCGCGAACCGCAGTGCGCTATTCCAGCTCGGTTTCCGCTCGCTGAGCGAATTGCGTGGCCGGCGTATCGAAGAGGCCTTCAATGCGTCGCTGGAAGACATGATTGCGCGCAGCATCCGCGGCTCTTTCCATCCGGTCACGGTCTATAGCGCGAACGCCACCAACCGCTTCTTCCTCGTCGCGCAGACGCCGCAAAACAGCGCGGGCCGCGGCACACGCGTGGCCGTCAGCAGTCCGCTGCCCCGCAGCAGCGCGCCCGAAAAACGGCCGCCGCCGGCGCGGCTCGACGAAATTGCGCACCTGGAATTCGGCGACCCGCGCGTGGCTTCGCAAATCCAGCTTGCCGCGCGCGTGATCCAGCGCAAGATTCCGATCATCCTGCGCGGCCAGACCGGCACCGGCAAGGAAGTATTCGCGCAAGGACTGCACAGCATCAGTCCGCACGCAGCCGGTCCGTTCGTGCCGGTGAACTGCGCATCGTTGCCGGAAAACCTCATCGAAAGCGAGTTGTTCGGCTATCGTGCGGGCGCGTTTACCGGCGCGCAGCGCGAAGGACGACGTGGCAAGATCGTCCAGGCCAATGGCGGCACGCTGTTTCTGGATGAAATCGGCGACATGCCGCTCGCATTGCAGGCGCGGCTGCTACGCGTGATCGAAGAACACGAGGTCACGCCATTGGGCGCGGAAACCACCGTCAAGGTGGATTTTCAGCTGATCAGCGCGAGTCACCGCAACCTGCTCGAACTCGTGCATGGCGGGCAATTCCGCGAGGACCTGTATTACCGGCTCAAGGGCGTCGAACTCAATCTGCCGCCGTTGAGCGAGCGGCTCGACAAGCTCGCGCTGATTCACCATCTGCTCGAAAGCGAAACCAGTAACGATCCACCCGAGCTGACGCCTGAGGCCGAGCATGCATTGCTGAGCTATGCGTGGCCAGGCAACATCCGGCAGTTGCGTCACGTGCTGCAGATGGCGATCGCGTTGTGCGACGGTCAGCCGATCCGTTGCGACGATCTGCCCGCGGAAATCACACAACGTGTGCCGGATGCGGACAGGCCGGCGGTTCTACGCGCCTCTACTGCTGAAACCGAAGCGCATCCTGCTGAGGACGTGGACCTCTCCGCGCTGAACGCCATCCAGTTGAACGAGCGCGAAACCGTGTTGTCGCTGCTCGACGAGCATCGCTGGAATGTGAGCAATGTCGCGAAGGCGCTCGGCATCAGCCGCAATACGCTGTACCGCAAGATGCGCCGGCTGCATATCCGGCTGTCGCATGACGGCTCCACGCCCGACGGTCTGCCGTCCGACGCAGACGTCGACGCATAACCAGGCCTATGACCCAGGCCCCTGCGCGCGATCTCGCCGAGTTCAAGCCCGACGCGCGCTTCGCATGGTGCGTAACCGGCTCCGGGCATCTGCTGGAAGAGTCCATCGCGCTCGCACAGCGCTTGCCGCGCGCCGATCTGTTCCTGTCGGCAGCGGCGGAGGAAGTCTTGCCCCTTTATGGCTGGCCGTTGCCGAAACTGCGCAAGCAGTTTCGCGTGTTTCGCGACAATAGCGCGAGCGGCGTGCCGGTCGGCATGCTGTATCACGGCATCTATCACACAGTGGTGATCGCACCGGCCACCAGCAATACGGTCGCCAAATGCGCCTTTGGCATCTCCGATACGCTACCTACCAACATGTATGCGCAGGCCGGCAAGCAATGCATTCCGGGCATCGTCTTTGCATGCGATACGGAGCCCACCGTGGTGACGCAAAGCCCGAATGAATGGGTCGAACTGCGCCCGCGGACGGTCGAACTCGACAACGTAGAGCGCCTGTCGCGCTTCGAATACACCACGCTCGTCCGTTCACTCGACGAACTGAAGACGGCGCTCGATCAACGTTTGTCGACGCTCGATCTCGCATGGACCATATCGTCTTCCTGACCGGGCGTCTCGCCGAACAGAGCCTGTCACGCGTACTCGAAAGCATGGCGCCGACGCCATTCAGTTGGGAGATCCGCGAAATCGGCCTGCAAGTAGCGGCGTTGATGACCGCGGAGATGATTCGCCGCCGGGTGGCCACGCCCGTTGCCGCGCAACGCATCATCGTCCCGGGACGCTGCCGGGGCGACCTCGCGGCCTTGAGCGAACACTTCGGCATGCCTGTGGAGCGCGGGCCCGAAGAAGTGAAGGATCTGCCGCAGTTCTTCGGACGCAAAGCGAAGCCGTTCGATCTGACGCAGTACGAGACCGAGATTTTCGCGGAGATCGTCGATGCGCCGCGCCTCGATCTGGAGGGCATCGCGCAGCGGGCGCGCGAGTATGCCGCGCAAGGCGCCGATGTGATCGACATCGGCTGTCTGCCCGAAACGCCGTTTCCGCATCTCGAAGATGCGGTGCGAATGCTGAAAGCGCAGGGTTATCGCGTGAGTGTCGATTCGATGCGCAGCGACGAATTGCTGCGCGGCGGGCGCGCGGGCGCCGATTACCTGATGAGCCTGAACCTCGATACGCTGTGGATCACAGACGAAGTGCCGGCCACGCCGATTCTCGTCGCGCGCGAACCGCGCGATGCCGCCTCGCTCGATGCCGCGATCGACGCGCTAAGCGCACGTGGCCGGCCGTTTCTCGCCGACCCGATTCTCGATCCGATTCCGTTCGGACTGGCCGCGTCGATTGCGCGTTATGTAGGGCTGCGCGAACGCTATCCGCACATTGCGATCATGATGGGCATCGGCAATGTCACCGAATTGACCGAAGCCGATACCAGCGGCATCAACGCGGTGCTGCTGGGGCTGGCCGCCGAACTGCGCATCAGCGCGGTCCTGACGACCTCGGTGAGTCTGCACGCACGGCGCGCGCTGCGCGAAGCCGATGTGGCACGCCGTGTGATGCATGCCGCCCGTGAAGCGCAGGTGCTGCCCAAGGGCATCAACAGCGAGCTTGCCACCACGCACGCGAAACGCCCGTTTCCCTATAGCGCCGCCGAAATCGACGAGTTCGCCGGCGCCGTGCGCGATCCGAATTTCCGCGTTCAGGTCAGCGCGCAAGGCATCCACGTGTACAACCGCGACGGCCATCAACGCGGCAATGATCCGTTCGCGCTCTACCCTGCGTTGAATCTCGAATCCGACGGCGGCCATGCGTTTTATATGGGCGTGCAGCTCGCCCGGGCGGAAATTGCGTGGCAACTCGGCAAGCGTTTCGATCAGGACCAGCCGCTCGATTGGGGCTGCGCGGTCGAGCGGCCCGAGCAGGACCTCAACGCGTGGTGCGCGCCGGGTGAGACGCTGAAGAAACGGTAACGCGGGTACGTATCGCCGCTTTCCGCGCTTTCCGCGCTTTCCGCGTTTCAGCGTTTTCCGCGTATCAGCGCGCCTCGGCCAGTACTTGCATGTCTTCATCCACGGCGGCCAGTTCGCCGCGCATCTGGCCAATCGCCCGGGCATAGTCATCAGCGCCGAACACGGCCGAACCCGCGACGAACACATCCGCGCCCGCTGCAGCAATCTGCGCGATGTTGTCCGCCTTCACACCGCCATCCACCTCGATCAGCAACGGCCTTCCGGTGCGCTGCATGGTCGCGTCGACCCGCTCACGCAGGATCCGCAGCTTGTCGAGCGTCGCCGGAATGAACGCTTGCCCGCCGAAGCCCGGATTGACCGACATCACGAGCACCACGTCCAGCATTTCCAGCACATGATCGAGCAGGGCGAGCGGCGTGGCCGGATTGAGCGCCAGTCCTGCACGCGCGCCCTTTGACCTGATCAGATGAATGGTTCGATGCACGTGCAACGAGGCTTCAGGATGGAAGCTGATGGTATTCGCGCCGGCCTCGGCAAAGGCGACGACGAGCGGGTCGACCGGCATCGTCATCAGATGCACGTCGATCGGCACGGACGTGTGCGGCCGGATCGCCGCGCACACGAGCGGCCCCACCGTGAGGTTCGGCACGTAGTGGTTGTCCATCACATCCAGATGAATCCAGTCCGCACCCGCTGCGGTCACATTGCGAATCTCGCCGGCGAGACACGCGAAGTCCGCCGACAACAGCGATGGAGCAATCAGGAATTCGCGCATGGGCTTCTCCTTGCAAACGCTTTGAATACTCGAAGTGCTACAGATGATTCAGAGGCCCGCTCGAGCCGCTCAGTGATAACGCCGCGCCATCGCCTCGAGCGGCAGCGGCTTGATGCGCGACGCCTGGCCCGCGCAGCCGAACGCTTCGAAGCGCTCCACGCACACCGCGCGCGCCGCTGCGGTGGCCGCCTTCAAGGCCGCGCGCGGATCGAATTCGGAACGCGCATTGGCGAGCGATTTGCGCATCGCACCGCTCATCGCCAGCCGGATGTCGGTGTCGATATTGACCTTGCGCACGCCATGCGCAATGCCGCGCCGGATCTCTTCGACGGGCACGCCATAGGTGGTCGGAATCTCGCCGCCGTACTCGCGGATTACCGCAAGCCATTCTTGCGGCACGGATGACGACCCATGCATCACGAGATGCGTATTGGGAATCCGCTCATGAATCTCGACGATGCGGTCGATCGCGAGGATGTCGCCGGTCGGCTCACGGCTGAACTTGTACGCGCCGTGCGAGGTGCCGATCGCAATCGCCAGCGCATCGACGCCGGTGGCTTCGACGAAAATCTGCGCCTCGTGCGGGTCGGTGAGCAGTTCGTCGCGGGTGAGCTTGCCCGCGGCACCCACACCGTCCTCCTCGCCCGCCGCGCCGGTTTCGAGCGAGCCGAGGCACCCCAGTTCGCCTTCGACCGACACGCCCACCGCATGCGCCGCGTCGACTACCCGGCGGCTCACGTCGACGTTGTATTCATATGCAGCAGGCGTCTTCTGATCGGGCAATAACGAACCGTCCATCATCACTGACGTGAAGCCCGAGCGGATTGCCTGCTGACACACCGCCGGACTCGCGCCGTGATCCTGATGCAACACGAGCGGTAGATCGGGGTGCGCTTCGAGCGCGGCGAGCACCAGATGCCGCAGGTAGGGCTCGCCCGCATATTTGCGCGCGCCCGCCGACGCCTGCAGGATCACCGGGCTCGCGGTTTGCTCGGCGGCCTGCATGATGGCCTGAATCTGCTCCATGTTGTTGACGTTGAATGCGGGCACGCCATAGCCGTGTTCGGCTGCGTGATCTAAAAGTTGCCGCAGTGCGATGAAGGCCATTGCCATCTCCTTGAGGTCGAATCGAATCCGGTCATGCCGCGGCGTCGACGACCCGACGGGCTTCGTGCACCACCGCCTGCGCGGTCAGGTTGAAATGGGCAAAGAGCGCCGCGGCAGGCGCGGATTCGCCGAAGGTGTCGAGCCCCACCACGCCGCCCTCCAGCCCAACGTATTGCCGCCAGAAAGCGCGCACGCCCGCTTCCACGGCGACGCGCGGCACGCCACGCGGCAACACCGCGTCGCGGACGGCTTGCGCTTGCCGGTCGAACACGCTGGTTGACGGCATCGAGACGACGCGCGCCGCGATGCCCGCTTCGGCGAGCGGTTTAACCGCCTCGAGCGCGAGCGCGACTTCGGAACCGGTGGCGAGCAACACCACCCGCTTGTCCGGCGTACCACCGGTTTGCACTGGCCAGTCGCGCAGCACATAACCGCCCTGCGCAATCGCATCGATCTGCTCGGCGCTGCGGGCGGCAAACGGCAGGTTCTGGCGGCTCAGCAACAGACACGACGGCCCTTCGCGCTCAACCGCACACGCCCACGCCTGCGCGGTTTCGACCGTGTCGCACGGACGCCATACATCGAGACCCGGAATCAGCCGCAAGCACGCTGCATGCTCGACGGATTGATGGGTCGGTCCGTCTTCGCCGAGACCGATCGAATCGTGCGTGAAGACGAAGATCGAACGCGTCTTCATCAATGCGGCCATGCGCAAGGCGTTGCGCGAATAGTCGGAGAACGTGAGGAATGTGCCGCCGAATGGAAGGTGGCCGCGATGCAGCGCAATGCCGTTCATCACCGCGCTCATGCCGAATTCGCGCACGCCGTAGTGCAGATAGTTGCCGCCTTGCAGCCCGGTATCGTCCGTGTGCACGTCCACGGCGTTCTTCCAGTTCGTGAGGTTCGAACCCGTGAGGTCGGCGGAACCTCCCAGCATTTCCGGCAACGTGCGCGCCAGCACGTCGATTGCCTGCTGCGAGGCTTTGCGTGTGGCGATGGATTCGGCTGCTGCGTTTGCGTCACTGATCATCGCGCGGACCGCGTCGCGCCATTGCGCGGGCAGCGTGCCTTGCGTCCTGCGTTCGAACTCCGCGGCTTCGGCCGGATAGTGCTTGCGGTACGCTGCAAGGCGCGTCGACCAGTCGGCTTCGTCGGCGGCGCCGCGCTCGCTCGCGTTCCACAGTTCGTAAGCTTGCGCCGGAATCGCGAACGGTGGATGCGGCCAACCGAGCGCGCGCCGCGTATGCGCGGCCTCGTCGGCACCGAGCGGCGCGCCGTGCACATCGTGCGTGCCGGCTTTCGAAGGCGAGCCTTTGCCGATCACCGTCTGACAGCAGATGAGCGTCGGCCGGCCCGCAAGACGCGCGCCCTTGAGCGCGCGATCGACCGCGTCGACGTCATGGCCATCCACCTCGCGCACCACGTGCCAGCCATACGCGGCAAAACGGGCGGGCGTGTCGTCGCTGAACCACTGTGCGACGTGGCCATCAATGGAAATGCCGTTGTCGTCGTAGAGCACCGTCAGCTTGTCGAGCTTCAGCGTGCCCGCAAGCGACGCGGCCTCGTGTGAAATGCCCTCCATCAGGCAGCCGTCACCCGCAAACACGTAGGTACGGTGATCGACAATCGGGTGACCAGGACGGTTGAACTCGCGCGCGAGTAACGCCTCGGCGAGCGCCATCCCCACCGCGTTCGCCAGACCCTGCCCGAGCGGTCCGGTGGTGGTTTCGACGCCGGGCGTCACGCCCACTTCGGGATGTCCCGGCGTCCTGCTGTGCAGCTGGCGAAAGCGTTTCAGTTCGTCGATGGGCAAGTCGTAGCCGCTCAGATGCAATAGCCCGTATAACAGCATCGAACCATGTCCGTTCGACAGCACGAAGCGATCGCGATCGGGCCACGCCGGATTGCGCGGATTGTGCTTCAGATGCCGGTCCCACAACGCGACGGCAATCTCCGCCATGCCCATCGGCATGCCCGGATGGCCGGACTTCGCGGCTTCCACGGCATCGATTGCAAGCATGCGCAGCGCGTCGGCCATCAGCCGTGTGGCGGGCGCAGCATCTGTTTCGGCGACGGCACTCATTGGACTCTCCTTGCACGTATTGAGAACGAGCGTTTGCGCTTCAGGCTCGCGCCTGCCGGTCGATCAGTTGCAAAATCATCGGCGTGAAAATCAGCTGCATCGCGAGACCCATCTTGCCGCCCGGCACGACGATCACGTTCGGGCGCGACATGAAGGAGTCGTGCAGCATCGTCAGCAGATACTGGAAGTCGATTCCCTTGGGACGCGCAAAGCGGATCACGACAAAGCTCTCGTCCGGCTGCGGAATCTCACGCGCGATAAACGGATTGGACGTATCCACCGTGGGCACGCGCTGGAAGTTCACATGCGTGCGCGAAAACTGCGGGCAGATGTAGTTCACGTAGTCCGGCATGCGCCGCAGGATCGTATCGACCACCGCCTCGTGCGAATAGCCGCGCATGGTCTGGTCGCGGTGCAGCTTCTGGATCCATTCGAGGTTGATGATGGGCACCACGCCGATCAGCAGATCCGCATGCCGTGCAATGTCGACCCGGTCCGTCACTGCCGCGCCGTGCAGTCCTTCGTAGAACATCAGATCGGTGCCGGGTGTGACGTCCTCCCATGGCGTAAATGTGCCGGCGTCCTGCTTGTAAAGACGCGTTTCCACTTCGTCGTGCACGTAGTGGCGCATCCTGCCGGTGCCGTTTTCCGCATAGCTGATGAAGAGCGCTTCCAGTTCTTCCAGCAGGTTGGCTTCCGGCCCGAAGTGGCTGAAGTTGGGTGCGCCTTCGTGCTCATGCTGTTTCAGCGCCTCGCGCATGCCGTTGCGGTCATAACGGTGAAACGCATCGCCTTCGACGACTTGCGCCTTGATATGCTCGCGCCGGAAGATATGCGTGAAGCTTTTCATGACGGTCGTGGTGCCGGCACCGCTCGAACCCGTCACTGCAATGATCGGATGTCTGGTTGACATGCCCTTGTCTCCGTAAGGTGATGTTCCGGTCGGGCCGTATTGAACGCGTGCGCGCCGCTAAGCCGTGAAATCCGGCAAAAACAGCGAGCGGCGGCTGAACAGCGGCGACGAAAACGGCTTGTCTTCACCACGGTCGTATTCGCCGTGATAGCGGCCAATGCGCTCGACCTCGTTGCGCGAACCCAGAATCACCGGCACACGGCCATGCAGCGAGCGCGGGCAGACCTCGAGAATGCGTTCACGTCCGGTGATCGACAGGCCGCCCGCCTGTTCGACCAGAAAGCTCATCGGATTTGCTTCGTACAGCAGGCGCAGACGCCCTTCCATCGCCGCCGTTTTCGAATCGCGCGGATACATGAACACGCCGCCGCGCATCAGGATGCGATGCACCTCGGCCACCATCGAAGCAATCCAGCGCATATTGAAGTCGCAGTCGCGGCAACCGCTGCGGCCGTCCTTGCACTCCTGCACATAGCGGCGCACGGGCGGCTCCCAGAAGCGCTCGTTCGATGCGTTGATGGCAAACTCGACGGTGTCGTCCGGAATGCGGATGTTCGAATGCGTGAGCACAAAGTTGCCGATCTCGCGCTCCAGCGTGAAGCCATGCGTGCCGGTGCCGACCGACAGCACCAGCATGGTCGAAGGTCCGTAGACCGCGTAGCCCGCGGCAACCTGCTCGTAGCCGGGGCGCAGAAACGCGGCTTCACCGACCTCTGCGTCTGGCTCGCCGGTGTTGCGCAGCACCGAAAAGATCGAACCCACCACACCGTTGATGTCGATATTCGACGAACCGTCGAGCGGATCGAATGCCAGCAGATAATCACCGCGCGGATAACGCTGCGGAATCGCGTAGACATCCTCCATTTCCTCGGAAACCATCGCGGCGAGCAAACCATCCCACTCACACTGCTGCACGAAAATTTCGTTGGTCGCGACATCCAGTTTCTTTTGCTCCTCGCCGTGTGTGTTGATGGTCTGCGCGGACCCGTAGTTACCCCCTAGTGCGCCTTTGGTGAGCATCGCCGAAATCGACTTGATCGCGGCGGCCACGTCGATCAGCAAAGCGGAGAGGCCCGCGGTCCCCGTCATGCCCGCCGCAGCCGGTGGCCGGTCGAGCGTGTCGATCAGGAACTTCGAAAGAGTCGTACGTCCGTCTTGCATGGCGCTCTCCTGGTAGGGTCATCGTTCTTTTGCGTGGCTGCTCATTGGGCCAGCTGTTCAGGCAAGCCCAGTGCGCAAGCACAGCCCGCGAGTTCAACCAGACGGCGCCTCCATTGCGCGCGGCTCGTCGAACACGCGGCTCGCGCGGACATCGGCGGCGGCGATCAAGGTCAGCGCGGCGGCATCGAGCGGCGCTGCGCCTTGCATGGCGGTCGCGAACAGGCGGTTCGCCTGGCGCAGGCGCGCGCGGTCGAGCGCATTGCGCACCGAGCGCGCATTGGCAAAATTCGGCTGACGGATACGGCGTGCGAGATAGTCCGCAAAGGCGCGCTGCGATGCGGCGTCGAAACGGTAGTGCATGGTCGCGAGCATGCGCGCGGCAATATCGAGCAGTTCCGTTTCTTCGTAATCGGGAAAGGTGATGTGATGCGCAATCCGCGAACGAAAACCCGGATTGCTTTCGAAGAACACTTCCATCCGCGCGGCGTAGCCGGCCAGAATCACCACCAGATCGTCGCGCTGGTTTTCCATTGTCTGCAGCAGGATTTCGATGGCCTCCTGGCCGTAATCGCGCTCGTTTTCGGGGCGATACAGGTAATACGCTTCGTCGATGAACAGCACACCGCCCATCGCACGCTTCAGCACATCGCGCGTTTTCGGCGCGGTATGGCCAATGTATTGACCGACCAGATCGTCGCGCGTCACCGAAACGAGGTGATTGCGCCGGATATAGCCGAGCCGGTGCAACACCTCGGCCATGCGCAGTGCGACGGTGGTTTTGCCGGTGCCGGGATTGCCGGAAAAGCACATGTGCAGGGTCGGCGCGCCGCCTGCCAGACCCAGCGAAGCGCGCGCGCGTTCGACCAGCAGATGCGCGGCAATTTCGCGGATGCGGGTCTTGACCGGTACGAGGCCCACCAGATCGCGGTCCAGTTCGGCTAGCACGTCGCCGATGCCCGAATCGCGATAGAGCGCGGCCAGATCGACGGCTTGTGCTTCACCTGCATCGTGGACAGCAAGCCGGTCAGTCTGCGCAATGACAGCATCGCTCATGAGCTCTCCTTCGCCGCTCGCGCGGCGATGCGTGGACGTGGAAGCGTCCACGCATCAATTAACGTGCCGGGCCGTAACGTTCACCTTCGGGCCGGTTGCTGGCGTAGCTCGTCAGGCTGTAGCGCTGGACCCGTCCATGCGCGTCCTGACGGGTCAGACGGAAGCCCGGCTCGGCGTCCGGCCGGTTGACGATGAACGACAGCCGCATCGTCTCGAAGCCGCGCACCGAATCGAATGCATTGACCTTGATGTAGTGCTGCGGCCGCGCATCGCGGCATGCCTTCACTTCCTGCAGCACACCGGCCGCATCGTGCAGATCGAACATCGGCAGGCCCCACATGTCCCAATACGTATTGCGCGGATGCGGGTCATCCGTAAACTCGACCGAGCATGCCCAGCCCTGGCGCAGCGCGTAGTCGATCTGCAAGCTGATCTCTGCGTCGCTCAGCTCCGGCAAGAAAGAAAATGTTCCCTGTGTAATGCGCATGACGAACCTCGTGAAAGAGTGTCGCGGTTTGGACGGGCGCGACGCAGACCCCAGGCGCTTCCCGCGCAGTGCGCGAGCGGCACCGCTGCTGCACCTGCGAGGAAGAGCGGTAACTGCGACTGGCTAGGCGGCCGTCGGCGTCGCGGCGAAATCAGGTGTATCCGTGGACGCATAGTTGAACGTCACGTCGCGCCACGTATCGAGCGCCTGCTTGAGCGGGGTGCACCAACGTGCGGCGGCTTCGAGAATCTCGGGGCCTTCGTTGGCAATGTCGCGGCCTTCGTTGCGCGCCTTCACCATGGCTTCGAGCGCGACGCGGTTCGCCACCGCACCGGCCTGAATGCCCGCCGGGTGGCCGATCGTGCCGCCACCGAACTGCAGGATCGCGTCGTCGCCGAACAGGTCGAGCAATTGATGCATCTGCCCGGCGTGAATGCCGCCCGAAGCCACCGGCATCACCTTGCGCAAGCCGGCCCATGGCTGATCGAAGAAGAGACCGCGTGACAGATCGACCTCGTTGTGCGCTTCACGGCACACGTTGTAATAGCCCTGTACCGAAAGCGGATCACCTTCGAGCTTGCCGACTGCGGTGCCGGCATGCGCATGATCGACGCCCGCCATGCGCAGCCACTTCGCGATCACGCGAAACGAGATGCCGTGGTTGCGTTGCCGTGTATACGTGCCGTGTCCGGCCCGATGCAGATGCAGGATCATGTCGTTCTTGCGCGCCCAGCGGCCCATCGACTGAATCGCGGTCCAGCCGACCACCAGATCGATCATCACGATGCACGAACCGAGATCCCTCGCGAATTCGGCGCGCTCGTACATATCCTCCATCGTGCCGGCCGTCACATTCAGATAGTGGCCTTTGACCTCGCCCGTTTCAGCCTGGGCGCGGTTCACCGCTTCCATTGCAAACAGGAACCGGTCGCGCCAGTGCATGAAGGCTTGCGAGTTGATGTTCTCGTCGTCCTTCAGAAAGTCCAGGCCGCCTCGCAGGCCTTCGTACACGACCCGGCCATAGTTCTTGCCGGACAGGCCCAGCTTCGGTTTGACGGTGGCGCCGAGCAGCGGTCGTCCGTATTTGTCGAGCCGCTCGCGCTCGACGACGATACCGGTCGGCGGCCCCTGAAAGGTCTTCAGATACGCCACGGGGATGCGCATGTCTTCGAGACGCAACGCCTTGAGTGGCTTGAAGCCGAACACATTGCCGATGATCGACGCCGTGAGGTTCGCGACCGAGCCCTCTTCGAACAGATCGAGTTCATAGGCGATATAGGCGAAGTACTGCGGCTCGTCAGCGCGCGAAGCCGGCACCGGTTCTACCCGATAGGCCTTCGCGCGATACATGTCGCAAGCGGTCAGCCGGTCGGTCCAGACGACGGTCCACGTCGCCGTCGACGATTCGCCGGCCACCGCGGCGGCCGCCTCTTCGGGTTCGACACCGGGTTGCGGCGTGATGCGAAACAGCGCAATGATGTCCGTCTCTTTCGGCGTGTAATCCGGCTGCCAGTACCCCATCTCGCGGTACTTCATCACGCCTGCGGCATAGCGTTCGCGTGGATTGTGCGGATCGCGCGAATGAGGCTGGCCGCTCGCACTGCCCTGGCTACGCGTTGGCTCGATCACCGGTTGACTGAAATCGTTCATGACGTATCCTCGATTGTGGCAAGCGCGTTGCCGGAAGAACGAAGCGCTTGTGATGCACTGTAAGCAAGGACACGATCATTGGGAATTCACGATTTTATTTGGCAGACTTAACGGATCCCTTATCGATCTCACATCGCAATGTGCGTTTTCATTTGATGCCCGAAGCGTTGCTTACGGATACGTTGCACCATGCAAGCGAAGCGCGTGACAGCAGCGCGGCAATCTTCATACGGTGATGGCACACTTTGCTGCAATATCGGCACACTGCGCGGACGCTTGCCGGTATGCCTGCCCGCGTGGCGCCACGCGGAGCAATTCGGCGGTCGCTGCAAAGCTCGCGAAGCGGCGCCACGACGTTCGTCCGGCATGAACTTTGCGTGACACGCTTTGCCAATGAAGTCCGGCATCATGCCGGGCCGACGGCGCAACGCAGTATCCAGTGACGGAGGAAAGATCTATGCAATGGACGACACCGAGCTACACCGATATGCGTTTTGGTTTTGAAATCACGATGTATATCGCAACGCGTTAAGCCCGCGCGGGCCGCGCATACGCTGCGGCCCTTCTGCGGATCGTGAGTAACCTGTAACCCGTAGCACGGCCGGCTGTTCGGCGCTGCCAGGACACGCGTTCCCATCCATGATCCACGAAACGATCGTCACCACGGCAGCGTGCGATGGCCGCCCTCATATCGCGCCGATGGGCGCCCGCTTCGAGGGCGATTTCGTCGTCCTCTCGCCGTTCCGGCCGTCCGTGACGCTCGACAATATCGTCGCGTCGGGTGCGGCCGTGCTGAACTTCACCACCGACGTGCGGATCTTCGCCGGCTGCGTGACGCACTGCGCGACCGAGTGGCCCACCGTGGCCGCGACGCGCGTGGCAAGCGTGCGGCTCGCCGAATCGCTCGCGCACGCCGAACTCGAACTGGATGAATTGCGCGACGACAAGGAGCGCCCCGTGCTGCGCATGAAGTGCGTACACCGCGAAACCCATGCGCCGTTCGCGGGTTTCAACCGCGCGCAGGCCGCGGTCGTAGAAGGCGCCATTCTTGTCAGCCGGCTCTTCATGCTGCCGCCCGACAAGGTCGATCGTGAGATGGCGTATCTGCAGATCGCCATCGACAAGACCGCGGGCGAGGCCGAACGCACCGCCTGGGGCTGGCTCACCTCGGCCATCGCGCGGCACCGCGCGAGTCTCGAATCAACCGGCGGCGCCGCTGCCGGGCACGTATCCCACCAGGCTCACTAGTCTTTTCGGAGAAACTCGATGACCGCATTGCTCGCAAGCGTCCGCTCGGACGACGAGGCGTTCGCTGCTGCCCAGGCCGGCGCCGAACTGATCGACCTGAAGGAGCCGAACGAGGGTGCGCTGGGCGGCCTGTCGGTTCCCGAGATCAGAGCGATCGCCCGCCATCTGCGTGCACACTATCCGGTCAAGCCGATCAGCGCGACGATCGGTGACGTGCCGGCCGACGAGCTCGACGAAATCGCCATGCGTGTCATCGAAGTCAGCGATGCGGGCATCGACTACGTCAAGGTCGGCGTCGCGCCAGGACCCGCCGCGCGTCGTTGCCTCGACGAGCTTGCCACGCTGCCGGCCGCCGTCGTGCCGGTGCTGCTGTGCGACGGCGGCGTGGACGACACACTGGTCGCGCATGCGGCCTCGCTCGGCTTCGTGGGTGTGATGTTCGACACCGCTGGCAAGGACGGCAGCACGCTGTTCGACCACGTGGATGCGCATACGCTTGCGCGCTGGTTGAGCATGACGCGTGAACGTGGCGCGATGAGCGGCATCGCCGGCTCGCTCGGCTGGGCCCAACTCGCGCAGATCCGCACGCTCGCGCCGGACGTCGCGGGCTTTCGCACCGCATTGTGTGTCGACGGGCGGCGCTCCAGCCTCGATCCGCAACGGGTTGCGCAATGGGCCGACGCGCTGCATCGACCGATTGGCGAGATCGTGCGCAGCAGCAGCGCGGCAAGCGACGCGGGACTCTCCGGCTCTGTCTCTGTACGCGTGTAGACCTCAACGAAGCTTGCGCCGCTTGCCCAAAACAACCGCTCTCAAGCGGCGCAACGCTAGGTGACAGGCATGTTCAGCAAACGATCGCGCATCAACGCTACGTTGTCCTTGTTGAACAGCTCCACCACGTAATTGGCCTCGCTCACATAGTCGACAAAACGGCGGTCCACCACGCCGTTTGCAGCCAGCGTTTCGAGCCGCATGTCCTCGGCAATCGGGCATGACTTCACTACGATCAACCGCTCCGCGTTGAGCATGGTCGACAGCCATGCGGCGAGGCTGTCCGAGGTCGTATCCCAATTGCTCATGGCGTCCGGCGTGTCGCGCATCAATGCGGTCGGCACCCAGACCGCCACGTGGCCGTCGCGCAACGCGCGGCGAATCTTCGCCTCGCTCGAGGCGAGCACGAGTTCAGGCAACACGCCCTGCATCATGATCGCGTATTGCGTCATCGCGAGCAGACACATGTTGTGTGCCGCGAGATCGTCAAAATGCCATTCGCTCTGATATTGCCGCACCTTGTCGGCGAAATCGCCGCCGCCCGGCACGATGACGATGCGCCCGCCGCCTACTTCGCATAGCTGGGTGAGCCAGTCGCGCAGCGTCGGCTCGTGACTCAGGCTGCCCCCGATCTTGACCACCCACATGACCGTTGTCCTCGCGTCCGATTAACTGCGTTTGCCCGTTGCGTCGTGTTGCGATCCGCCACCGCCAGCAGCGCGACCGCGACACTCGGCGCGCACGTAGCGGCCCAATCCGCACAGTGCTCCGGCACACCCGCAAGCGCACCGAAGTCGATATAGCTGCGCGCTTCCTCGCGCGCGAGAGCCGCCGTGACAAAGCGCCCGCATCCCGCGCCCACCAGCGGCGCGGCCGCGAGTGCCGGCTGTGCCGCCATCACGCGGGCGAGATTGATGCCGATTTCGCGCCGCTGCAGATCGCGCCAGCGTAAAGCGAACTGCCGCCATGCGGCGTCGCTCGCCTCGTACGCGTCGCGGCCAATCATCCGCGCCACGCGGACCCGGCTTGCCGCTTCGGTCTTCGGTCCGTTGTCGGCGCTCGGATGCAGATCGTAGTGCGCTTGCAATTCGCCGCTCAGCCGATAGATATCCGCTGAGGTCGCGAACCATTCGTTCATCACGTTGACCATTTCGCCGGCGAATTCGATGCGATGTGCGATTCCGCAGAGCGGCGTGCGCACGATGCCTTGATAGACGAGCTCGCCCGTCGCGAGGCGCCCGGCGTCGGTGGTTGCGCGGGCAACCACCTGGCCGTGTGCGATCGGAATGATGTCCGTCGTGGTGCTGCCGATGTCGACCAGCACCGCGTCCGGCACGCGGCTCGCCACCCAGCGCGCGGTCGCGAGCCAGTTGGCCGACGCCACCGCGCGCCAGCCGTCCGCGCAGTCTTTCGCGAGGAGCCAGTCATCACCCGCATAGAAGCGCAGGTCCGGGCCGAGCCGCTGCGCCAGCGCACCGGCGATCGACCGCACACCTTGTGCGCGGTCCGCGAACAGGTCGACCATTTCGCCCGTCATGGTCACCGCGTGCCGCACAGCGGACGCTCGCGCCGCCGGCCAGCGTTCGAAGACGAGACCGATGACGCGCTCCAGATGATCCAGTCCTTGCCACAACGGACAAGCCCACTGCGCGACATCGAGCACCTTGCCGTCGCTATCGGCCATGCACACCTTCACATGGGCGCCGCCGACGTCCCAGCCGAACGCCGCTGCGTGAGCGGTGCTCACGTCAGTCAGATGAGTCGCGCTCATGGGCGCGCTCCGCACGCCTGCGATCCACAGGCACGGGCAGCGGTCCTGGGGCGCGCCACGCGCACGCCGTGCGCCGCCAGCAAAGCATGGGTGAGCGTGCCTGCCGACGTCGCGACAAGGCCCGCATACGCCATGGTGATACGCGGGTTCACTTCGATCACGACCGGTCCGCGCTGCGGATGCCACACCACGTCGATGCCGACGAAGCCGCGCAAACCCGGCAGCGCGCGCGCCACGCGCTGCGCGAGCGCGCCGAGCAGGCGTCCCTGTTCGCCGCGACGATCGATCTGATCGACCGTCACGCCGTCGAACTCGACGATCTGCGCTTGCCGGCCCGCTCCCTCGCGTCCACGCAGGCCGATCTGCTGCCGGTTGATGCTGATGAGCTCCGCGTGGTCAGGCTCGCAGATCAGCGAGAGGCTGAGCGGCTCGCCCTCCACCCACGCTTGCAGCACCGGATTGCGGACGGCAGCGGCACGCGCATCGTATTCCGCGCAGGCGTCGGCGAAGCGGTCGAACACGAAGGTATCGAGACCGCCTGCGCCATCGTCCGGTTTCACGACCCAGCGAGCGGCCGGGTCAGCGTGCTCCTCTGCCTCCTGTGCGCGGCCGGGTTCGAGCGCGGGCGTGGTCGCGATGCCGTGGGCAGTCAGCAGTGCTGCGCTTGCGCTCTTGCTGGACGTCATCCGTATGGCTTCTTTCGCGCAGCCGAGCCAGCGCGCCGTGCCGACCGCGTCGTGCAGATGCAGCAGCAGACCATCGCATTCCGGCGCGATGATCCACGCGTAATCGTGCTCGCGCGCCACGCGAGCCACAAACGCCGTCATCGATTCGCCCGGCGCGGCTCTACAATGCGCGAGCGCCGGGTCGACTTTTTCGAAGCGCGAGCTCGCGAACGTCACCTCTACCCCGTCGATTTCACGCAACTCCGCGACGAGCGCATCGCGCATCACGCGGCCTTCGACAATCAGCGCGCTAAGATCGGCGAGACTGCTTGAGCCGGCGAGTACCGGATCGATGCCCCCGCCGGTGAGATACTCATAGACAAAGATCTTGGTCAAGGAACGCGCCCCTATGCAGGTGATACCGGTTCTCGATCTGCTCAACGGCCATGTCGTGCGCGCGGTGCGCGGCGAGCGGACAGCCTATCGGCCCATCCGGTCGCCGCTCGCCGCCACCAGCGAGCCGCTCCCCGTCGCCCGTGCGCTGCTGGCAGCAAGCGGCGCACACACGCTGTACATCGCGGACCTCGGCGCGATCCTGAACCACGACGCTCATGCCGAAACGCTCGCCATGCTGCGCGCCGCCCTCCCCGGCACGCAGATCTGGCTCGATGCGGGCTATACCGACTACGCATCGATGCGCACGCTGTTCGACCGTATCGACGACATCGTCACCCGCAACGGCCACCCCATCGACCACACTGCTCACCCCTCCGCCAGCCCCGAACTCGCCACGCTCGTTCCCGTGTTCGGCACTGAAACCTTGCGCGAGCCTCATGCGCTGCGCGAAGCCGGATACGCCGGCCTTGCGCCCATCCTGTCGCTCGATCATCGCGCCGGCCAGATGCTCGTCGCACCGTCGCTCGCCCATCTCGCGCAGTCGTCATCGTGGTGGCCGCAGCGGGTGATCGCGATGACGCTCGATCAGGTCGGCAGCTACGACGGACCCGACCTCGCGACCTTCGAACGCATTCGCGCCAACGCCCCTGCGCATACCACCGTGATCGGCGCGGGCGGCATCCGCCATCCCGACGACCTGCGCTGCGCGAGCCGTACTGGCGCAAGCGCGTGGCTGATCGCCTCGGCGCTGCATGACGGCTTGCTCGGCGCCCCGCTTTGCGCATCCACATAGGTGTGCCATACAAATTCCATGCCACTCGCCAACTCACCCGCATCAGCGCTCACATGTAAACGAAAGGCAAGGCGACGCTCCAGCGCGGGCGCAGCGAGTGACACTCTGTTGCAGAACGACACACAACCTGTGCGGCGCGACAAGGCCCCGAGAGCCCGCGGCGCTTGTACCCACCCGCGTTAATGGGCTGGCGTTTTCTCCGTCAGGCGCTTTTAAGTGCGCGACCGTACAGGACCGACTTCCTTCGTTTGTGTAGACGTTTGCGCAGGCGCTGCGGCAGCGCGAGATCAATCGGCATGGAGTTTGCTAAAAACGCCCCATGCACCTCTCGCCTATCGATCCGTCGAACACGAACCCATCGGGCGCGGCCTATGTGCCTGCGCTATCGAGTACGCATAACTGGACGTGTCCGTTCTGTCCGCTGCTGTGCGACGACCTTAGCGTCGCTTTATATGACGACGGCACGCTCAGTGCCGCGAACACCGATTGCCCGCGGCTCGCGCAAGCGCTCACACGCTTTGGCGCGGCCGATGCGCAGTGCCGCAACCTGATTGATGGACAGGACGCCGACTTCGACAGCGCCCTCGAGCGAGCCGCGCAGATTCTGTCGCAGGCCCGTCGACCGCTGTTCGCCGGACTGGCCACCGACGTCGCCGGTGCGCGCGCGCTATACACGCTCGCCGCAAGCTGTGGTGCGATTCTCGATCATCTGCACGGCGACGCGTTGAGCGCGGCGACGCTTGCGCTACAGGACCGCGGCTCGTTCTTCACGACGCTTTCCGAAGTGCGAAGCCGCGCCGATCTGGTGGTGGTGTTCGGCTGCCAGCCGTCGCAGCACTTTCCGCGCTTCTACGCACGGCTTCTGGACGGCATCGACACGCCGCGCGAATGGATCTTCGTGGGTTGCGACGTGCCGGACCCGGGATTGAGCGGCTTTCAGCAGACGCGGGGCGAGACGATCCTGAGCGGCTGCGATCCGTACGACACGCTGGCGCTCTGGTCGGCGCTCAGCGAAGGACGCAAGCCGGACACGCTGAACGACGGCGGTTCAGGGGCCGCCGCGGCGCTCGCCGCGCTGCAGGCACGCATCGCCGCCGCACGCTACGCCGTGATCGTCTACGAACCTGCCGCGCTGCCCGGTCCGCATGCTGCGTTGTTAGTCGAAGCCTTGAACCGGATCGTCAAGACGGTCAACCGTACCTCCCGCGCCGGGTGTCTTGCGCTCGGCGGCGGCGATGGCGCGTTGACGGTCAATCAAACCGTGACGTGGCTGTCCGGCTGGCCGCTGCGCACGCGCGTGTCGACCCCGGCGCGTCTGGCCGGCACGGCGGCGCTCGAACACGATCCGTACCGTTATCGCACCGGCCGGCTGCTCGCAAACGGTGAGGTCGACGCGTTGCTATGGGTGGCGAGCTTTGCGCCGCACGCGTGGCCGCACGCGCTGGCTCATGACGTCCCTACCGTCGTGCTCGGCCATCCCGCGCTCGCCGAGGCCGCCAGGGCGCGCGGTGCGCCCACCGTCTTCCTGCCGGTCGCGACGCCCGGGATCGACAGCGGCGGCCATCTGTTTCGCGTCGACACCTCAGTGGTGCTGCCGCTCGCCGCCGCGCGCGGCGCCGCGTTGCCCACGGTCGAGACCCTCGCCGTACAACTGGCCGCCCGGGTGCAGCCATGAGCGTGATCCGGCTCAAAGGCGGCACGCTTTACGACCCCGCCAACGGCGTCAACGGCGAGCGCCGCGACCTCGCCTTCCGCGACGGCCGGATCGTCGACCTTGCGGCCCATACGCCGGTCGATCGCGAATACGACGCCACCGGCATGATCGTGATGGCGGGTGGCATCGACCTGCATTCGCACATCGGCGGTGGCAAGACCAACCTGTCGCGCCTGCTGCTGCCCGAAGATCATCGCGACGACCCGGTGCGCGATGCCGCCTACGAAACGGTGCAGGACCACGCCGGACGCTATCTGCGCCTGCCCTCGTGCGGAGTCTGCGCGCCAGGCACGCTGGCAACGGGTTATCGCTACGCCGAAATGGGCTACACGGCCGCGTTCGAGCCGGCGATGATGCCCTCCAATGCGCGTCACACCCACCTTGAAATGGGCGACACGCCGATCATCGATCACGGCGCCTACGTGATGCTCGGCAATGACGAACTGTTCCTGCAAATGCTCGCCGCACGCGACGATTTCGAGCGCTTGCGCGACTACGTGGGCTGGACGATTCATGCCAGCAAGGCGCTCGGCGTAAAGGTGGTCAATCCCGGCGGCATCTCCGCCTTCAAGTTCAACCAGCGCTCGCTCAATGTCGACGAGCCGCACGTCCACTACGGCATCACGCCACGCGCCGTGTTGCACACGCTGTCGCGCGCGCTGACCGAACTGCGCGTGCCGCATCCGCTGCACGTCCATGCGAGCAATCTCGGCGTGCCGGGCAATCTCGACTCGACGATCGCAACCATGGACGCCGCCGACGGCCTGCCGATTCATCTGACGCATATCCAGTTTCATAGCTATGGCGTCGAGGGGCCGCAAAAGTTTTCGTCGGGCGCGCGTCAGATTGCCGATGCGGTGAACGCCCGGCCCAATGTGTCGATCGACGTGGGCCAGATCATCTTCGGACAGACCGTCACGGCTTCGGGTGACACGATGATGCAGTTCCGGAACACGCCGCTCGCGAGGCCGCACAAATGGGTGCTGGGCGATATCGAGTGCGACGCGGGTTGCGGCGTGGTGCCGTTTCGCTACCGCGAGCAAAGCTATGTGAACGCGTTGCAATGGATCATCGGCCTTGAAATATTCCTGCTGGTCGACGACCCGTGGCGCGTTTCGATGACCACGGATCATCCGAACGGCGGTCCGTTTACGAGCTATCCGCATCTGATCCGTCTGCTCATGGACAAGTCGTTTCGCGACGAGCAACTCGCACGGCTCAATCCCGACGCGCAAGTGGCCAGCGCGCTGCCTGAACTGAAGCGCGAGTTTTCGCTCTACGAGATCGCCATCATCACGCGCGCCGGGCCTGCCCGTCTGTTGGGATTGCGCGATCGCGGCCACCTGGGCGTGGGGGCCGCGGCGGACATTGCGGTGTATCGCGACGAGAAGGATCGCGAGCGGATGTTCACCTCGCCCGCGTATGTGTTCAAGGACGGCGAACTGGTGGCGCGCGACGGCACGCTGGTCGCCACGCCCACGGGAGGGATTCATTTCGTCACGCCGGATTTCGACCGTGGCATCGAAAAGACGCTGCGCGCCTACAGCCACGCCAATCTGGCGAGCAACTTCGCGCATGCCGCGATCAGCGACGACGAGGTGTGCAGTTGCTGCCGCGGTGGCCGCCTGTTGCCGGTCGAATGTCTGGCGAACGCCTGATGGCGCGCCCGCAGCCTTGCCCAACCTGCCTGATTGGCCCAATGAACCGCAGACGATGAGCGACCCCGCGACCCTGCAGATCAACGGCACGACGATTGACGCCACCTTCGCGGAAGCCTTTCCGATGAAGGCGACCCGGCTCGTCATCACCGCGCACACCCCGCTTTGGGCCATGCATGCGGCCACTTCGCTGACGGGCTTTGCGACATCGGTGATCGGCTGCGGCTGCGAGGCCGGGGTCGAGCGCCTGCTGACATCCGATGAAACACCCGATGGCCGCCCGGGCGTGACGGTATTGCTGTTTGCGGTGTCGTCGAAGGAATTGGCAAAACAGATCGAACGGCGCGTCGGGCAATCCGTGCTGACCTGCCCGACCACGGCGGTGTTCGCCGGCATCGATCCCGCGACGAGCCGCGCACCGCTTTCCGATCGCGCATCGCTCGGCAGCGGCCTGCGTTTTTTCGGCGACGGCTGGCAGATTTCGAAGATGCTCGGCAGTACCCGTTACTGGCGTGTGCCGGTGATGGACGGCGAATTTGTCTGTGAAGACACGGCGCCCACGGTCAAGGCGGTGGGCGGCGGCAATCTGTTGCTGCTGGCGCGTGACATCGACGCCGCGCTCGCCGCCGCCGAAGCCGCGGTCGCCGCGATGCGCCGGCTGCCGAACGTGATCATGCCGTTTCCGGGCGGCGTGGTCCGCTCGGGATCGAAGGTCGGCTCGAAGTACAAGGGCGCGAGCGCTTCAACCAATGACGCGTTTTGCCCCACCCTGATGGGACTTTCGCCGCGCAGCGAACTGAGCGCGGAAGTCGGCTGTGTGCTGGAGATCGTGATTGACGGCCTGACCGATGCAGACGTCGGCGCGGCCATGCAGGCGGGTATCGCGGCGGCCACCCGGATGGGCCGCGCGGCCGGCATGCTGCGGATTTCGGCGGGCAATTACGGCGGCAAGCTCGGGCCGTATCACTTCCATCTGCATGCGCTTGCGGCAGCGCTCGACGGGAGCCGCCCATGAGCACGACGACCACCTTGCGCGTGAACACGCCACCCGGGTTTCGCGTCGATGCGGCCGCGCTGCAGCCTGCTGCGTTGGCGGACTTGAGTGTGGCCGAGATCGAGCGCATCGTGCTGCCGGCCGGCAACCAGCGGTGCGTGGTGGGCGATCTGTTCGACGTGCTGCGCAGCGACGCTGCGGTGGGCTCGGAGCCGGCGGTGGATGCGTCTCGGAGCGGCGCGGCACTCCTGATCGAAGGTGCAGGGCCGTGGCTCGACCGCGTGGGCGCGCAGCTTGGCGAGGGCCACCTCGTCGTGCACGGTTCAACCGGCGACTACACCGGCCTGCGGATGACGGGCGGCGTGCTGCGGATCGAAGGCAACGCGGGACATTTCACCGCCTGCGAAATGCGCGGCGGCCGCCTCACGGTGAACGGCGACAGCGGCGATTTCGCCGCGGGCGCGCTGACCGGCGACATGGAAGGCATGACGGGCGGCACGCTGACCATCCACGGCAATGCGGGCGCGCGCCTCGCTGACCGGATGCGTCGCGGTCTCGTGCTGGTTGGGGGCGACGCAGGCGATTTTGCCGCGGCACGGCTCGTCGCCGGCACGGTTGGCATCGCCGGCCAGCTGGGCTCGCATTATGCGTACGGTATGAGGCGCGGCACGCTGTTGCTCGCGCGGCAGCCGGCATCCGTGCCGCCGACCTTCACAGCGGGCGGCCACGGCTTCGACGTTTTCTGGGCGCTTCTCGCGCGCAGTCTCGCGGATGAAATTGCGCCCTTTTCGCAGTGGCGCGCGGCACGGCTGCCGGCGCGCCTTACGGGCGACCTGGCCGTCGACGGACGCGGCGAAATCCTGATCGTGGGCTAAGCTGAGATCAGGCGGCAGCACTCATAACAAAGGAGACAGGCATGACGATGGCACATTCTCCCGCAACGCCAGCGTCTGACGCCGGCGAGCCGCGCTATGCCGGCTCGCTGATCGCGCTGCACTGGTTGATTGCGGTGGGCATCATTGGCTTGCTCGCACTCGGTCTGTATATGGTTGGGCTGCCAAAGGGGCTACCTGTCAAAGCGACGCTGCTCAGTCTGCACAAATCGCTTGGGATCACGGTTTTCCTGCTGGTGCTTCTTCGCATCCTGGCGCGTGCGGCCTTCCACCGGCCGCCCTTGCCGCCGATGCGTCCGTGGCAACGCGCCGCCGCGCGCACTACGCAGGTTCTTTTATATGTAGGGATGGTCGCGATGCCGCTGTTCGGCTACCTCGGCTCGTCGTTCAACCGGTACGGAACGCGTTTCTGGGGGATTCTGCTGCCCAGCTGGGGCTGGGACGACGCGGGATTGCGCGCGCTTTTCTTCGGGCTGCATAAGGCTGTCGGGTATACGTTGATCGTGCTGATTGCGCTGCACGTAGCGGGCGCGCTCAAGCATCAATGGATCGACCGCGACAATCTGCTCGCAAGGATGCTGCCATGACGCTGCAATCCGCTCGCGAGGGGCAACCCGCCTGGACGCGCGACGAATTCGAGGCGCAGTTGCGTGCGAGGGGCGCCGCGTATCACATCCACCATCCGTTCAACGTGAAAATGAATAGCGGCGGCTGTTCGCCCGCACAGATTCGTGGCTGGGTCGCGAACCGCTTCTACTATCAGATCAACATTCCGCTGAAGGATGCCGCGGTGCTGTCCAACTGTCCCGACCGCGAGACGCGCCGCCGCTGGGTGCTGCGCATTCTCGATCACGACGGTTACGGCAACGAGGCAGGTGGCATCGAAACGTGGGCCCGTCTTGGCGACGCGGTGGGTCTGTCGCGCGACGATCTGTGGTCGTTGAAGCATGTGACGCCGGGCGTGCGCTTCGCCGTCGACGCCTACGTGAACTTCGCGCGGCGTGCGCCGTGGCAGGAGGCGGTGTGCTCTTCGCTCACCGAAATGTTCGCGCCACAGGTGCATCGCGACCGGCTCGCCAACTGGCCGGAATGCTACCCGTGGATCGAGCCCGCCGGACTCGGCTATTTCCGCTCGCGCATCACGCTCGCGCAGCGTGATGTGCAGCATGGGCTCGAAGTCACGCTGAATTACTTCACGCAGCGCGATCAGCAGGAACGCGCGCTCGAGATCCTGCAGTTCAAGCTCGACATTCTGTGGACCATGCTCGATTCGATCGAAAAGGCTTTCCCGCAATGACCGATCTTTCACACCCCGTTGCCGGCGCACAGCCCGCCAAGCCCGCAGCTGGCGTGGCGCCGCCGCTGTGGCTGCTTGCCGAGCTGACGTATCGTTGCCCGCTGCATTGTGCGTTCTGCTACAACCCGGTGGACTACACCGATCACAGCCGCGAACTGAGTACCGCGCAATGGATCGACGTGCTGCGCGAAGCGCGCGCGCTGGGCGCGGCGCAACTGGGCTTTTCCGGCGGCGAACCTTTGGTGCGCGACGACCTTGAAGTGCTCGTCGGCGAAGCGCGCAAGCTCGGCTTTTATACGAACCTGATCACCTCCGGCATTGGCTTGACCGATCAGCGACTCGGCGATCTCAAAGCGGCGGGTCTCGATCACATTCAACTGTCGTTCCAGGATTCGACGCAGCAACTCAACGACTTCCTGAGCAGCACGCGTACCTTCGACCTGAAACAGCGGGTTGCCGCGTCGATCAAGCGGCATGGTTTCCCGATGGTGCTCAACTGCGTGCTGCATCGCTACAACCTGCCGCACGTCGACAAGATCATCGATATGGCGCTCGCGATGGGCGCCGAATATCTGGAACTCGCCAACACGCAGTATTACGGCTGGGCGCACGCGAACGAGGCGCAACTGATGCCGACGCGCGAGCAGCTGGATGAAGCCGAAGCAGTCGTCGACCGTTATCGGCGCACGCATGGCGAGCGCTGCAAGATCTTCTTCGTCGTGCCGGATTACTTCGAACGTCGGCCGAAGCGGTGTATGAACGGCTGGGGCGCGGTGTTTCTCGGCGTCGCTCCGGACGGTGCGGCGCTGCCGTGTCACGCGGCGCGGAGCCTGCCCGGCCTCGTGCTGCCGAACGTAAAAGACATGACGTTGCGCGAGATCTGGTACGAGAGCGACGCATTCAACCGTTTCCGGGGTTTCGAATGGATGAAGGAGCCGTGCCGCGGTTGCGATGAAAAAGAGCGCGACCTGGGTGGCTGCCGCTGTCAGGCGTATCTGCTCACCGGCGATCCCGCCAATGCCGATCCCGTTTGCGACAAGTCGCCGATGCATGAAAAAGTGGTGACGCTGGTCCGTCACGCTGCCGTCGCGGCCGAGCCGCGCGAACAGCCGATCCTGTTTCGTAACGACGCCAACTCGCGCAAGCTTGCGTCCGTCTCGCACGAGCCGAACGGACGCAGCCGCACAGGAGCCTGACCATGATTGCCGGTGACATTTCCGTCCTGCTCGTCGACGACCATGCGGTGGTGCGCGAAGGCTACCGGCGTCTGCTCGAGCTCAACGCCGATGTGCACGTGTGCGGCGAAGCGGCCGATGCGGCGCAAGCCTATCAGCGTTTCTGCGCGCTTGGCCCGGATGTGGTCGTGATGGACGTAGCGCTGCCGGGCGCGAGCGGCATCGAAGCCATGCGGCGCATGCTCGCCCGGGTGCCGGACGCGCGCGTGCTGATCTTCAGCGTGCATGAGGAAGCGATTTTCGTGCGGCGCGCGCTCGACGCCGGCGCGCTCGGTTATGTCACCAAGGCCAGCGCACCGGATGTGCTGGTGCAAGCCGTGCGCACGGTCGCGCGGCGTGAGAGCTACCTCAGCCCCGATATTTCGCAGACGCTCGCGCTGCGCAATGTCATCAGCGAAGGGCCGCCCGGGCGGCAGTTGTCGCCGCGCGAATTCGAAGTGCTGCGTCTGCTCGTGCAAGGCTATACGCTGCCGAGCATCGCAGAACGGCTGGGGCTGAGCCAGAAGACGGTGGCCAATCATCAATCGGTGATCCGGCAAAAATTCGGTGCCGACAATGGCGTGCAGCTGGCGCAGATGGCGAGCCGGCTCGGGCTTCAGTTCACCGGCTCGGCAAGCCCGGCCTGACTGGCCGCATTGGCAGGCGCATTGGCCGGAATGCGAGCGCAGAACAGAAAGCCGTTGCCAGGTTCGCTCGCCATGTGGAATTCGCCGCCAAGCGCCTCGACGCGCTCGCGCATGCCGATCAGGCCGAGTCCGCTGCGGGGTCTGGAAAGATCGAAGCCGGGGCCGTCGTCCGCCATCGTGACGACGATCTCGTCGATCGGCTGCCTGCTCCCAACCGGCTGTTCAGGCTGTCCGGGCGGTGCTTCGCGCGGCGCCCGCACCATGAACACTTCCACGCGCGCGCTGCGGGCGAACTTCGAGACGTTGGTCAGCCCTTCCTGCACCAGCCGGTACAGCGTGATGGTCAAGGCGTCGCTGAGTCCGGCAAAGTCTCCTTCCACGGTCAGCGAGAAGGACGCTTCCGGCAAACGCTCACGCCAGCCGTCGACGCAGTGTTCGAGCGCGCTCGGCAAGCCGAACTCATCCAGACCGATGGGCCGCAGACGCCGGATCATGCCGCCGATCTGCCGGTAGACATGATTCGCGCTCTGGATCAGCCCGAGCGTCACCCGATGGACCTCCGGCTCGCGACCGCTCGCCAGATCACGGATACGCGCGGCGTCGAGCGCAATGGCGTTCAGATACTGGCCGAGTTCGTCGTGCAGTTCGCGCGCGAGATACCGGCGTTCGTGTTCCTGCGCCTGCAGCGCCTGATTCGCGAGACGCCGGTTGTCGGCGAGCAGCTGTTCGGCCTGCTCTTCCAGCGCGCGGCGCCGGCTCAGTTCGCGCTGGGTCTCGCGATAACGGCGCCATGCGAACCACGCGAGCCCGGTGGCGAGCACGCAGAGGGTCTCCGGCAACTCGTCGAGCTGAAAGCGTTCGAAGCCGCGCGTCCAGCGATAAGCCAGCTCGTTGACATTGAAGAGCGCGCCGAGCACGGCCGCCAGTACGGTCAACCCGAGCACCCAGGCAAGATCGCGCCACACCGTCGAATGCGGCGGCGGGCGTTGAAGCGAAGATGGGGTCGAAGGATCGCTGGACATCACGTTTGCATTCTACTCAGCCCGATCGTGCGTGGCAGGTTCAACGCGGCGCAACGTACTGCATGGCGCCGGCTGGCGGCGCCCGAAGCGATCACTGCGATTCGATCGAACCGTCGCTGCGCGGATACGTGACGATCCCCCAGGCAAGCGGCAATTCGCCGATCTGCTTGACCGGCTGGTAGGTCTGTGCGTCCAGCACGTAGACCGCATCCGAGCGCCCGCACGCCACCATCAGTTTCGCGCCATCGGGCGTGAAGCTGAAATGCCAGCAGCGCTGCCCGACCGGGACGTCGGCGACGTGCTCGTAGCTGTGGGCGTCGAACACCTGGACGGTCTTGTCGCGCGCCGCGGCGATGAACAGACGCCGGCCTTGCGGACCGAATGCGACGCCATAGGGACCCAGCTTCGTATCGACGGTTTTCGTCACCTGGAACGTGTGGGCGTCGATGACGACAAACTTGCTCAGCGATTCGAGCGTCACGATATAGTCCTTGCCGTCCGGCGACAGACGAATACCGCGCGGCCGCCCGCCCGCTGCAAGCTTCACGGTTCTGACCGGCGCGCCGGTCCCGGTACGGTAGATGGATACCGTATCGTCGCCTTCGTTGGTGACGAGCATGGACTTGCCGTCACGCGAAAATTCGATGCCTTCGGTTTCGTGTCCGCTCGTCACCGAATGGACCACACGCCAGCTTTTCATGTCGACGATGGCGATTTCCGCGGGCGGCTTGTTGGCGTCATCGTCGTCGCCGCCGGGTTTGCCGCCGGCCTGATTGTCCGGCTTGCCGCCCGCCTCGCCACTCGCGGGTTTGCCTGCCGGCGGGCCGCCATCCTCACCGGGCTCGTATGTGACGTACGCATAGCCGTTGTGCACGCGCACATATTCAGGGTTCTTGCCGATCTTCACGCGTTGCACGACTTCGCCCGAGGCCGTATCGATGACAGCCAGATCATTCGTGTTCTTGTTGGCGACGAGGAGGCGCGTGCCGTCCGCATTCAGACTCAGGCCACGCGGGCCGTCCGCGCCGACCGGAAAGGTCTTCGCGAGCGTCATCTGATTCAGATCGATTACGCCCACGCCCGCTTTCTCGCTCGTCACATAGGCAGTCGGCGTCGCAGCCTGCGCGGCCGACGCGGCCAACACAACCACTGCGGCCAACGCGAGCGAATGAATGGATGTTGTCAGGGAACTGCATGTCTCCGGCATATTTGAACTCCGTTCTGCGTGATGTCATTGCCGTGCCGCGGAAGCTCGCGTCATCCAGTCAAAGTAGCCTATTGGGCGATTGTTTGACAACCGCCTTCAGGCGGGAGAATTTCCCGAATTGACGAAATCTGCGGGTGAGCTTTCAAAAGCACTGTAAAGGATGGCTTATCGGAGTCCAAATAATCACTGAATTCAAATGGGTGCGCGGCTCGGTTATCGTGGCTACCTGTAAGCGGCGCAACGGCGCACCGGCGCACCGGCATGGCTGCCAGGGCAAGCGCCGTGCATCCCCCGGCGGGCCGTGCCTTGCCGTTTCGTGACGAGGTGCAGGCGTCCCGCTTGTGCATCGGGTCATTACCCCAAGCAAAGGATCGCATCATGCAAGCGCTCATCTTCGACGTGGACGGCACGCTCGCCGATACCGAAACCGCGCATCTGCAGGCCTTCAATGCCGCCTTCGCGGAAGTGGGACTCGGCTGGTACTGGGACGAGGCGCTTTACACGCGTCTGCTCAAGGTGACGGGCGGCAAGGAACGTCTGATGCACTACTGGCACGTGGCCGACCTCGAAGAAGCCGACGGAACGAAGGTGAAGGAAATCATCGATGCGGTGCACGCCATCAAAACGCGACATTATGCAGAACGGGTACGCGACGGCGGCTTGCCACTACGGCCCGGCATTGCGCGTCTGATTGATGAAGCGAATGCTGCGGGTATCCGGGTGGCGATTGCAACGACGACGACGTCGGCCAACCTCGACGCGCTGCTGCAGACACCGTTCGGCACGAGCTGGCGCAATCGCTTCGCGGCGATCTGCGACGCCAGTACGACCCGCGTGAAGAAGCCCGCACCCGACGTCTATTTCGACGTATTGCGTCGGCTCGGTCTGCAAGGCACGCAATGCATCGCTTTCGAAGACTCTGAAAACGGCCTGAGCGCCGCGCGCGCGGCGGGCGTGCCCACGGTGGTGACGCCTACGGCGTACACGTTGCGCGACTGCTTCGATGGTGCGCTTACCGTGCTGCCTCACCTGGGTGAGCCGCATGCGCCGGTTTCATACGCCGGTGTCGACGAGCCGCCCGGCTGGGTCGATCTGGCGGCGCTACGCCGCTGGCATTGGCAAGCTGTGTCCGAGGTCGTCTGAGATGCGGGTGAACTACGCATGGAGTGCGCTGCGCTGTCAATCACGTTGCTGTTCGGCATTTGATAAGGATGCCGGATCAACTGACACCTTGATGTTGCGTTCGAGCAGATCGCTAGATGCAGCCTTCGGGATGGTTGCGTGTCACTTGCGTGCCGGTGTGTCATGGTGAGGGACAGCCACGCTCACGCGGTTCTCATCGATCTGGACGGCACCATGATCGATACCGCGCCGGATATCGTCGATGCGGCTAACCGCATGCTCGGCGAGTTCAGGTTAACCCCGCTGCCGTTTGCGACGGTGAGCGGCTTCATCGGCAAAGGCGTGCCCAATCTGGTTCGACGGGTACTGCAGACAGCGAGGATGGAAGAACGCGTCGACGACGCCGCGCATGCGCTCGCCGTGTTCAATCGGCACTATGCAGAAACCAACGGCCGGCTGGGCCACGTGTTCCCGGGTGTCGTCGCCGGTCTGGATGCATTGCAACGATGCGGGTACCGGCTCGCTTGCGTGACCAATAAGCCGCAGGCCTTGGCTGCGCCGCTGCTGTTGATGAGCGGACTCAGCGGTTATCTGGATGTGCTGGTGGCCGGCGACTCCATTGCGGAGATGAAGCCGGAACCTGAACCACTGTGGCATGCATGCCGGCTGCTCGGCGCAAAGCCCGAACAAAGCGTGCTGGCAGGTGATTCCCCGGTCGACGTGGCAGCGGCGCATGCTGCCGGTATGCCGGTGTTTATTGTGCGTTACGGATATGCGGGCCCGGGCGGATCTGAGGCACTGGCATGCGATGCATTGATCGATTCGCTGGAAGCGCTGCCCGCCCTGCTTGCTGAGCGCGGCTGCGTTCCGGCGGAAAGGGCCGCGTCATTGTCGCCGCGACGGCCTGAACAAGGTTAGCTGCCGTGCCTCTGTGCACTTGGAAAGCAGGCTAAATCCGTATGGCTCCCAGCGCAGCCTGATTGAACATACCAGGCATTGCGACGCAAATTGAGTGCAATAAAAAACCCGCAGAGCGATTTAGCTGTGCGGGTTTTCTGGAATGCCGTGAACGTCTTCAAACTACTCGAGACGTTGCTCGCGAAACGGAATGGTGGGTGCTGAGAGGCTCGAACTCCCGACCTACGCCTTGTAAGGGCGCCGCTCTACCAACTGAGCTAAGCACCCGCCTCGCGATTCTGCGTGCTGCCCGTTCGCGCCGCGTTTCTCAGTTGCCCAACTCCCAACCTTTCGAACCGCGCCACTCTCAAGCAGCGAGCCCATTAGTTTAGCGCATCTTTTAGCGCTTTGCCAGGCCTAAATTTCGGCACCTTGGCTGCCTTGATTTTGATCGCCGCACCGGTGCGCGGGTTACGACCCGTGCGCGCCGTGCGTTTGCCAACCGCGAACGTTCCGAAGCCAACCAGCGTGACTGAACCACCCTTCTTCAACGTGCCTTTGACTCCACCGATCACGGCATCCAGCGCACGTCCTGCCGCCGCCTTCGAAATGTCGGCTTCTTGTGCGATGTGATCGATCAATTCCGTCTTGTTCATTCCAGCCCCCGAGAATGTTATTGGGCAATCGTAATGGCGCTTTTTTGATTGAGAGCGCCGGGTACCAACGCGGCACGGCACGAACACCGAGCCCGCCAATTAGAATTGGACGAAACCCTTGTGTCAAGCGGGGTTGAGCCGGATAAATCGAGGCGTGAGGCCCTTTTTGATGACGAAATCTTGCGGCTGATAGATGCGCGCACAACCATCGATCATCCGCAAACGTTGACGTCCAAAAGTTGGGACAATTACCGACGGGTGACACACAAATGTGCCTCTTGCAGACAAAAAAAGCCCGCGGACAATGCCGCGGGCTTTCGATGCACAAACTACGTGACGAGCTGGCTTACTGCTTCAGCATTAATGCTTCACCACATCCGTTGCCGCGTCCTTGCCTGGCTCAGCCGCAACCGGCGTGGCCGGCTTCGGCTCTTCCTCGGGCAATGCTGCCGGCACACGTTCGAGCGCGAGTTCGAGCACCTTGTCGATCCAGCGGACCGGCACGATTTCAATCGCGTTCTTCACATTGTCCGGAATCTCCGTCAAATCCTTGACGTTTTCTTCCGGGATCAGCACCAGCTTGATGCCGCCGCGATGCGCTGCGAGCAGCTTTTCCTTCAGGCCGCCGATAGGCAGAACTTCGCCACGCAGCGTGATTTCGCCTGTCATTGCCACGTCGGCGCGCACCGGAATACCGGTCAGCACGGACACCAGCGCGGTCGTCATGGCGATACCCGCCGAAGGACCATCCTTCGGGGTCGCGCCTTCCGGCACGTGGATGTGAATGTCCTGCTTCTCGAACGCTTCGTCCTTGACGCCCAGACGACGCGAACGCGAGCGGACTACCGAGCGCGCCGCTTCAACCGATTCCTTCATGACGTCGCCGAGCGAACCCGTGCGGATCACGTTGCCCTTACCCGGCATCACCGCAGCTTCGATGGTCAGCAGATCGCCGCCCACTTCCGTCCACGCGAGACCCGTGACCTGGCCCACCTGATTTTCCTTCGCGGCCAGACCGAAGTCGAACTTGCGCACGCCGAGGAAAGTGTCGAGGTTGCTGCCGTCGACCTTCACCGCGCCTTCTGCCTTCTTCAGCAGAAGCATCTTCACGACCTTGCGGCAGATCTTCGAGATTTCACGCTCGAGCGAACGAACACCCGCTTCACGCGTGTAGTAACGAATGATGTCGCGGATCGCGGTTTCCGTCACATCGACCTCGCCATCCTTGAGGCCGTTGTTCTTCTTCTGCTTCGGCAACAGATAACGTTGCGCGATGCTGACCTTCTCGTCTTCCGTGTAACCCGACAGACGAATCACTTCCATCCGGTCGAGCAACGGCGGCGGAATGTTCAGCGAGTTCGACGTCGCCACGAACATCACGTCCGACAGGTCGAAGTCGACTTCGACGTAGTGGTCAGCGAAGGTATGGTTCTGTTCCGGATCAAGCACTTCCAGCAGAGCCGACGACGGGTCGCCGCGGAAATCCTGGCCCATCTTGTCGACTTCGTCGAGCAGGAAGAGCGGATTGCGCACGCCCACCTTCGTGAGGCTTTGCAGGATCTTGCCCGGCATGGAGCCGATATACGTGCGGCGATGGCCGCGAATCTCGGCCTCGTCGCGCACGCCACCGAGCGCCATACGCACGAACTTGCGATTCGTTGCGCGTGCAATCGATTGGCCCAGCGACGTCTTACCGACACCCGGAGGCCCAACGAGGCACAGGATCGGCGCCTTCACCTTGTCCACGCGTTGCTGGACCGCGAGATATTCGAGAATGCGTTCTTTAACTTTCTCGAGACCGAAGTGGTCTTCGTCGAGCACGCGTTCCGCATTCGAGAGGTCGTTGTTGACCTTGCTCTTCTTGCGCCACGGCAAGCCGATCAGCGTGTCGATGTAATTACGCACGACGGTCGCTTCAGCCGACATCGGCGACATCAACTTGAGCTTCTTCAGCTCGGCGTCGGCCTTCTTCTTGGCTTCCTTCGGCATGCGCGCGGCCGTGATGCGCTTCTCGAGTTCTTCGAGATCCGCACCTTCTTCGCCCTCGCCCAGTTCCTTCTGGATCGCCTTGACCTGTTCGTTCAGGTAGTACTCGCGCTGGCTCTTCTCCATCTGGCGTTTCACACGCCCACGGATGCGCTTTTCGACCTGCAGGATGTCGATCTCCGCTTCGAGCTGCGCGAGCAGATGCTCGAGACGCTCGATAACCGGGAACATCTCGAGAATGTGTTGCTTCTGGTCGAGCTTCAACGGCAGATGTGCCGCGATCGTATCGGCCAGACGGCCAGCTTCGTCGATGCCCGAAAGCGAAGTCAGAATCTCCGGCGGGATCTTCTTGTTCAGCTTCACGTACTGGTCGAACTGCGACACGATCGCGCGGCGCAGCGCTTCGGTTTCAGCGCTGTCGGCGTGGTCGGGTTCGAGCGGCATGACTTCGCACGAGAACTGCGTTTCCTGTTCTTCAATGGAAAGCGTCTTCGCGCGCTGCAAGCCTTCGACGAGCACCTTCACGGTGCCGTCCGGCAGCTTCAGCATTTGCAGGATGTTGGCAATACACCCTACTTCGTACATGTCCTTTTCGGTCGGCTCATCTTTCGCAGCCGTTTTCTGGGCGACGAGCATGATGTGCTTGCCGCCTTCCATCGCTGCTTCGAGAGCCTTGATCGACTTCGGGCGGCCTACGAAGAGCGGAATC
>NZ_DASXHA010000062.1:0-26530 GCF_036488795.1 Paraburkholderia sp. | reverse complement strand
ACGCGATGATCAAGAAGCTGAAGGTCTACGCTGAAGCAACGCATCCGCATTCGGCGCAACAGCCGAAAGCGCTCGAGATCTAAGGGGAGCCCACATGATCGGTAACTGGAATTACGGCACGGGCCGCCGCAAGAGCGCCGTCGCACGTGTGTTCATCAAGGCAGGCAAGGGCGACATCGTTGTCAACGGCAAGCCCATCGCGGATTACTTCTCGCGTGAAACGTCGCTGATGATCGTGCGTCAGCCGCTGGAACTCACGAACCACGGCGTCACGTTCGACATCAAGGTCAACGTGTCGGGTGGCGGTGAGACGGGTCAAGCCGGTGCGGTTCGCCACGGCATCACCCGCGCTCTGATGGACTATGACGCAACGCTGAAGCCGGAACTGTCGAAGGCCGGCTTCGTGACGCGTGATGCGCGTGAAGTCGAACGTAAGAAGGTCGGCTTCCACAAGGCACGTCGCAGGAAGCAATTCTCGAAGCGTTAATCGCTTCGGTGTGCTCTGGCCTTCGGGTCAGGCCGCTGCAAAAGCCGCTGGCGCATATGCGTTGGCGGCTTTTTTCATTGGACCGCGCCATGCTGACGCATCGAGCTGGCGCCATGCCAGGGCGGGTTGGGTTGAAGCGCGCCTGGCTCAAGCGGCATTCCCCCTATTGCCGGGAGGGTCGCACGATAGGCCGGCACGGCCGTCTCAAGCATGGCTGGCATGGAAGAACCCATTGATTTTGTGGGCTTCAGCACGATATTGAGATCAGCCCTACAATAGCGGTTAGAAGCTTTTTTGGAGAGTTCGAATGAACGCAGTCACCGACACCCCCGTGACCGAGATGCCTAGCCCCTTCGTTTTCACCGAAGCAGCGGCTGACAAGGTCAAGCAGCTGATCGACGAAGAAGGCAACCCGGAGCTGAAGCTGCGCGTATTCGTGCAGGGCGGCGGCTGCTCGGGCTTTCAATATGGTTTTACCTTCGACGAAGCGGTCAACGAAGACGACACCGTGATGAACAAGAGCGGCGTCCAGCTGCTGATCGATTCGATGAGCTACCAGTATCTGGTGGGCGCTGAGATCGACTACAAGGACGACATCAACGGCGCGCAGTTCGTGATCAAGAATCCGAATGCCACGACCACCTGCGGTTGCGGCTCGTCGTTCTCGGTCTGATGATCGATCGAAAGGTTGAGCGGTAAGGAAAACGGGGCCTCGGCCCCGTTTTTTATGTGCGGCTCCCCACCGCAAGATGAGTTTGGCTCAGTCGGCCAACTCAGTCGGCCAGCTCAGTTGACGCGGCTCAGCGTGGATAAATCGCGCCCAGCACGCGTTCTCCGGCTGCACCCGTCACGGCCGCCAGATTGCCGGGCTCGCGGGCCACGCAGCGCATTGCCAGCCACGCGAACGCCAATGCCTCGACCTGATGGGGCGGCACGCCCAGCGCTTGCGTTGTAAGCACCGGGACGCCGCGCACGCCGCTTTCCTCGAGCGCGGCCTGAATCGCCGCCATCAGCACCGGATTGCGCGCACCCCCGCCGCACACGTACACCGCACGCGCGTCGGACGCATGCCGCTCGATCTCACGTGCGATCGTGACAGCGGTGAGCGCAACCAGCGTCGCCTGCACATCGGCGGGCGACAGGCCTGCGAACGGCTGCAGCTTCGCGTCGAGCCATGCCGGGTTGAACAGATCGCGACCGGTGCTCTTGGGCGGTTGCTCCGCGAAAAACGGCTCGTCGAACAAGGCATTCAGCAGCGGACGATGCACCTGTCCTTCGGCCGCGAAGTGTCCGTTCTGGTCGTACGGCTTGCCCAGGTGGCGCTGCGCCCACTCGTCGAGTAACGCGTTGGCGGGGCCGCAGTCGAAGCCGCGCACGCTGCCCGCCGCGTTCAGAATCGTGATGTTGCTGATGCCGCCCAGATTGCAGACGACGCGCGTTTCGCCTTTCGCGCCGAACAGGGTCGCGTGGAAGGCCGGCACTAACGGTGCGCCCTGACCGCCGGCTGCGACATCGCGGCTGCGGAAATCGGCGATCACGTCGATGTGCATCATCTCGGCCAGCAGCGCCGGATTGTTGATCTGCCGCGTATAACCCTTTTCCGGCCGATGCCGCACCGTCTGACCGTGCACGCCGATGGCCCGCACGTCAGCCGCGGACAGATTGCCGCCGCGCAGCAGTTCGTGGCAACAGACGGTATAGCGCGTAGCGAGCGCATTGGCCGCCAGCGCCTCGCGCTCGATTTCGTTTTCGCCCGGGTGCTGCAGGGCGAACAGCGCCTCCCGCAGCCCCTCGGAAAAGTCGACAAATCCCTCGGCGAGCACGACCGGCTGCTTACCCTTGGCGAATTCGACGGCAATGCCGTCCACGCCGTCCATGCTGGTACCGGACATCAATCCGAAATAGACGCCGTCCGCAGTGGTGTCTTGCGCCACGTTGCTGCTCCTGTCAGTCGTTCGTTGTGAACCGTGTTAGCAGGTTAGCAGCGTAAGCGCGGCCTGTGAACGTGGCGGCGTCTCACTGGCATCGGGCTTGGGGGCAGAACAGGCCGCATTTTCACGCTTTATGGGGCACGCCGGCAGCGACGGCGGACGCAGCGGGCGCGTCGGCGCCCATCTATGGGACAATCTCTCTTTTTGCGACTTCACGTTTCCAGCATGAGCACCGAGTCCACCCAGCCCAGTCCCGCCTTCCCGATCACCGACGAAGTCCGTCACGCGCTCGCCGTTACCAAACGAGGCGTCGACGAACTGCTGATCGAAGAAGAATTCGCCCAGAAGCTCGCGAAGAGCGCGGCCACCGGCGTGCCGCTGCGTATCAAGCTCGGTCTCGACCCGACGGCGCCGGATATCCACATCGGCCATACCGTGGTGCTGAACAAGATGCGCCAGTTGCAGGATCTCGGTCACACGGTCATTTTTCTGATCGGCGACTTCACCTCGCTGATCGGCGATCCGTCCGGCCGCAATGCGACGCGCCCGCCGCTCACGCGCGAACAGATCGAATCGAACGCCAAGACGTACTTCGAGCAGGCTGCGCTGGTGCTGGACCGCGAAAAGACCGAAATCCGCTACAACAGCGAATGGTCGATGCCGCTCGGCGCCGACGGCATGATCAAGCTCGCGTCGCGCTACACCGTGGCGCGCATTCTCGAGCGCGAGGATTTCACCAGGCGCTTCCAGGGCGGCGTGCCCATTTCGATCCACGAGTTCCTCTACCCGCTGATGCAGGGCTACGACTCGGTTGCGCTCAACGCGGACCTGGAACTCGGCGGTACGGACCAGAAATTCAACCTGCTGGTGGGCCGCGAACTGCAGAAACAGTACGGCCAGGAGCAGCAGTGCATCTTGACCATGCCGCTGCTCGAAGGGCTCGACGGCGTCGAGAAGATGTCGAAGTCGAAGAACAACTACATCGGCATCAGCGAAAAGCCGACGGATATGTTCGGCAAACTGATGAGCATTTCCGACGTGCTGATGTGGCGTTACTTCGAACTCCTGTCGTTCCGCCCGATGGGAGAAATCGCCGGCTTCAGGAAGGAAATCGAAGCGGGCCGCAATCCACGCGACTTCAAGGTGCTGCTCGGTCAGGAAATCGTCGCGCGTTTCCACTCGCAGGCGGACGCGGAGCGCGCGCTCGAAGACTTCAATCACCGCGCGAAGGGCGGCGTGCCGGATGACATTCCGGCAGTGACGCTCGCGGGCGCGCCGCTCGCGATTGGTCAATTGCTGAAGCAGGCGAACCTGGTGCCCTCGACCAGTGAAGCGCTGCGCAACATCGAACAGGGCGGCGTGAAGATCGACGGTGCGACCGTATCGGACAAGGGCCTGAAGGTCGAGGCTGGCGAGTATGTCGTGCAGGTCGGCAAGCGCCGTTTTGCACGCGTGACGCTGACGGTGTGACGGCGCGTCGCACATGATCGCGCTAATTCAACGCGTGCGGCGCGCCGAAGTGCGCGTCGGCGAGCGTGTGACGGGTGCCATCGAAGCCGGCTTGCTCGCGCTGGTGTGCGCGGAGCGCGGCGATACCGAGGCGGCGGCCGACCGCTTGCTGGCGAAGGTACTGGGCTATCGTGTATTCAGCGATGCCGCTGGCAAAATGAATCTGTCCGTGCAGAACCTCGATGGCGCAGGACGCGCCGGCGGCCTGCTGCTGGTATCGCAATTTACGCTGGCAGCCGACACCAACAGCGGCCTGCGCCCGAGTTTCACGCCGGCCGCGCCGCCCGACGAAGGCAAGCGCCTGTTCGACTACTTCGTTGCCGCGGCACGCGGCAAGCATCCAGTCGTCGAAACGGGCGAGTTCGGCGCGGACATGCAAGTTTCGCTCGTCAACGACGGCCCCGTGACGTTCTGGCTTCAGACGCAAGCCTGAGCGCGACGCGCCGCACGGGTAGGGCTTCAAACCTGCTCTTGCGAGTGCGTATCGCAACACGCTTTTTGCAAACACACCGACCCGACACAACTGCCTAACGACGCCTCATTCCTCTCATGTCCACGCAAGTTCTTTTCATTCGACACGGCGAGACCGACTGGAACCGCATCAAGCGCATCCAGGGGCACATCGACATTCCACTCGCCACCACCGGTCTCGAACAGGCGCAGCGTCTCGCACACCGTCTTGCCGGCGAGGCCACCCAGGGCGGGACGCTGGACGCGATCTATTCGAGCGACCTGCAACGCGCCCAACAAACCGCGCAACCTATCGCCGATGCGTTGGGTTTGCCGCTGCAATTGCGCGAGGGTTTGCGCGAACGTTTGTACGGCGCGTTTCAGGGCTACGACAAAGATGAGATCGCCGAGCGGTATCCGGACGAATACGAGCACTGGCAGACCCGTGACGCGGGCTTTGCTCCGCCGGACGGCGAGTCGCTGCGGGCTTTCTATCACCGCGTGATGGACGCCATCGAGCCAATCGTCGCGGCGCACCCGGGCGGCCGGATTGCGTGCGTCGCGCACGGCGGTGTGCTGGATTGCGTCTACCGGTTCGCGCGTGACCTGTCGCTCGATGTGCCGCGCGACTACGCGCTGCTCAATACGAGCGTGAACGTGGTGGATTTCAACGGCGGCAAGGCGCAGGTGGTGTCTTGGGCAGACGTGTCGCATCTGGAAGCGCCGAGCGAGGACGACACGCTGCGTAAAATTCACAAGCCGGGGCTTTGAGCAGTTTAGCCGCGAACCTCCACGGCATGGGCCCGGCGTTCTCGCGGCGATTTGCCGGCCTCAGGGCGCGCCCGCGTCCCACAGATCGGGCACCGGGCTTGACGAATCAGGCGCGGCGAGCCCGAAGTGCCGGTAAGTCAGCAGCGTGGCGACGCGGCCGCGTGGCGTGCGTTGCAGAAAACCCTGCTGGATCAGATACGGTTCGAGTACGTCTTCAATCGTGTCGCGCTCTTCACCGATGGCCGCTGCGAGGTTGTCCACACCAACCGGGCCGCCGTCGAACTTGTGCAGGATGGCTTCCAGCAGCTTGCGGTCCATCAGGTCGAAGCCGACAGCGTCGACGTCGAGCATGCGCAGCGCGGCGTCCGCCACCTTCGCGGTGATATTGCCGTCGGCCTTGACCTCGGCGAAGTCGCGCACCCGGCGCAACAACCGGTTCGCGATACGCGGCGTGCCCCGGGCACGTTTGGCGATTTCAAATGCACCGTCCGGATGGATCTGCGCATTGAGCAGCGCCGCGGAACGCGTGACGATGCGCGCCAGTTCCTCGGCGTTGTAGAACTCGAGCCGAGCAACGATGCCGAAGCGGTCGCGCAGCGGGTTGGTGAGCATGCCCGCGCGGGTGGTGGCGCCGACCAGCGTGAAAGGCTGCAGGTCCAGCTTGACGCTTCGTGCCGCCGGCCCTTCGCCGATCATGATGTCGATCTGATAGTCCTCGAGCGCCGGATACAGGATTTCCTCGACGACCGGCGAAAGCCGATGGATTTCGTCGATGAACAGCACGTCGTTCGCTTCGAGATTGGTCAGCAGCGCCGCCAGGTCGCCGGCGCGTTCAAGCACCGGCCCGGAGGTCTGCCGCAGATTGACACCCATTTCCCGCGCGATGATGTGCGCCAGCGTGGTCTTGCCGAGGCCGGGCGGCCCGAACAGCAACACGTGGTCGAGCGATTCCGAGCGGCGCTTGGCGGCTTCGATGAAGATTTCCAGCTGGCCGCGCACCTTCTCCTGCCCGACATACTCGTCAAGCTGACGCGGGCGTAGTGCACGCTCGAACGCTTCTTCGTTCGGCGAGACGGGCGTGGCGGCGATGATGCGCTCAGCGGCGAGTTTGTCGGTTTCGATCATGCGGACATTGTACCGCGCGCCGCTCGTGACAGAACCCGGCCGAACGGCCAGGGTGCGCCGAGCGTCGTGGTATGCGAAGCTCTATCTACCGCTGGCTGCTGGCCGCTGGCCGCCGCTCACGGTTCACGGCTCACGGTTCACGGCCCACGGCTCACGGCTCGGACCACGGCTCGCACCACGGCTCGCACCACGGCCACGACCGCGAGGAGGATCGCGCAACGCCCTGCCTAAGCCTTGGACAGCGCCTTCAATGCGAGCTTGATCCCTTCAGACACACCGGTGCCCGCCGGCACGTTCTTGACGGCCGCCAACGCTTCTTTTTCGGAGTATCCCAATGCGAGCAATGCGTTCAGGATATCGGAGGCATGATCGGATGCCGAAGCCGCGCCCGCCATCGCGCCCAGGTCGGCGCCGAGCTTGCCCTTCAGTTCGAGGAGCAGCCGCTCCGCCGTCTTCTTGCCGATGCCCGGCACGCGGGTCAGCCGCGCAGCGTCCTGCATCGTGACGGTCTGCGCCAGTTCATGCACGCTCATGCCGGACAGCACCGCGAGCGCCATACGGGCGCCAATGCCGCTAATCTTCAGCAGTTCGCGGAAGGTTGCGCGTTCCTGTGCGGTGCCGAAACCGTACAGCAGATGTGCGTCTTCGCGCACGATCATCTGGGTGAGCAGGACAACCCGTTCGCCGGTCGAGGGCAGGTTGTAGAACGTGCTCATCGGCACGTCGACTTCGTAGCCGACGCCGTTGCAATCGACGAGCAGGTGCGGCGGGTTCTTTTCCAGCAGGACGCCGGCAATGCGACCGATCATGGCAGGTTCAATCGTGAGAGAAAGGGCGAGTGTAGCGCAGCGGGTGAGGTTCGGGCCGAGCGGCGCCGGTGTTACCCAACCAGCCGTCCGCGTCGTACCCGCAAACCCTTCTTGGCAAGCGCTGGCGCAATCCCACCCAGCGTGCTGAGCGTGCCGCCGCCGTGCGCATGGCAGATCGCCATGCCGAGGGCGTCGGCGGCGTCGGTGCTGGGCACGCCGGAGAGGTTGAGCAGGCGCACCACCATCTGCTGCATCTGTTCCTTGGTGGCGCGGCCGTAACCCACCACGGCCTGCTTCAACTGCAGCGCGGTGTATTCGGCCACCGGCACGCCGCCCGCCACCAGCCCGCAGATTGCGGCGCCGCGCGCCTGACCGAGCAGGAGCGTCGATTGCGGGTTGACGTTGACGAATACCTTTTCGATCGCGGATTGATCGGGGGCGTGCTGGCGGATCAGCGTCGATATGCCCTCGAAGATCGTGCCGAGGCGTGACGGCAAATCGGCGTCGGCGGTCTTGATGACACCGCTTGCCACATAGGTAAGCTGATGACCGCTCTGGTCGATCACGCCGAAGCCGGTAACGCGCAAGCCGGGGTCGATGCCGAGAATTCTCATGAGATCCGCTACGAACTAAGTGCCTGCGATACTACAACGAACGGGCGGCGCGGCGGATGCCCGGCAGTATTGAAGCCGCAATTAATTCATGCGGCCGGCAGCGGAACCGAGAGGAGAGGCGAAGGTGGAGCGCTATCGAAATTCAAGCGGAGACTCAGGGGTTCAAGCCTACGAAATCGGCGACCGCTTCATCGCGGTTCGCTTCAAGTCAGGCGTCACGTATTGGTACACAGACGCGAGCGTCGGGCCGAAGCACCTTGCCGAGATCAAGCGGTTAGCCCAGCAGGGGCAGGGGCTGAGCACCTACATCAGCACGCACGCCGACGTCCGCGCGGGTTACGCGAAAAAAGACCCCGACGATTGAATAACACGCGCGCCAAGCCGCCAAGCCACCAACCAAAACCAAAACGGCCCGGCAGAAAAATCTGCCAGGCCGTCTTTTTCCTTCAAGCCATCAAGGCCGCAGCGCCACAACCCGCTTCAAAAGAAGCCGCAGCACCCAGCCTGAATCAGGCTTAGATCAATGCCGGAAGTGACGCACGCCGGTCAGCACCATTGCGATGTTGTGCTCGTCCGCTGCGGCGACCACTTCATCGTCGCGCATCGAGCCGCCCGGCTGGATCACGCAGGTCGCGCCTGCTGCCACCACCACGTCGAGACCGTCGCGGAACGGGAAGAATGCGTCCGAGGCCACCGCCGAACCCGCCAGCGTCAAGCCGGCGTTCTGTGCCTTGATGCTGGCGATACGCGCCGAATCCACGCGGCTCATCTGGCCCGCGCCGACGCCGAGCGTCATGCCGTTGCCGCAGAACACAATCGCATTCGACTTCACGTACTTTGCGACACGCCATGCAAACAGCAGGTCGTCCATTTCCTTCGGCGTCGGATGACGCTTCGTGACGACGCGCAGCTCATGCGGCTGCACGTTGTGCGAATCCAGCGATTGCACCAGCAGACCACCGCCCACGCGCTTCAGATCGAACGCGTTGTGTCCGTCGCCCAGTGCGATTTCCAGCAGACGCACATTCTTCTTCGCCTCGAACACCTGACGCGCGGCCGCGCTGAACGAAGGTGCAATCAGCACTTCGACGAACTGCTTGGCCACGGCTTGTGCCGCGGCTTCGTCCACTTCGCGGTTGAAGGCGATGATGCCGCCGAAAGCCGAGGTCGGGTCGGTTTGCAACGCCTTGGCGTAGGCTTCGTTCGCATTCGCCGCCACTGCCACGCCGCACGGGTTCGCATGCTTGACGATCACGCAGGCCGGCACGTCGAAAGTCTTCACGCATTCCCACGCTGCATCGGAATCGGCGATGTTGTTGTAGGACAGTTCCTTGCCCTGCAACTGGTTGTAGTTCGCCAGTGCGCCGGCCGGCACCGACAGATCGCGGTAGAACGCCGCGCTCTGATGCGGGTTTTCGCCGTAGCGCAGGTCCTGCACCTTGTCGAAGGCCAGATTGAACGTTGCCGGGTAGGTGTTGCGCGACGAATGCTGCAACTCTTCGGTCAGGCTCGTCAGGTAGTTGGTGATCGCGCCGTCGTATTGCGCGGTGTGAGCGAACACCTTGGTCGCGAGACGGAAGTTCGTCTTGTACGACACCGTGTTGTCGTTGCCGCGCATTTCGTCGAGCACGCTCGCGTAGTCCGCCGGGTCGACCACCACCGTCACGTCACGATGATTCTTCGCGGCCGAGCGCAGCATGGTGGGGCCGCCAATGTCGATGTTCTCGATCGCGTCTTCCAGCGAGCATTCTTCCTTCGACACGGTCTGCACGAACGGATACAGGTTCACGACCAGCAGGTCGATGGTCGGGATGTCGTGCTTTTCAAGCGCTGCCATGTGTTCCGGCAGGTCGCGGCGCGCGAGGATGCCGCCGTGCACCTTCGGATGCAGCGTTTTCACGCGCCCGTCGAGCATTTCCGGGAAGCCCGTGTAGTCCGCCACTTCGGTGACGGGCAGGCCCGCGTCGGCGAGCAGCTTCGCGGTGCCGCCGGTGGACAGGATCTTGACGCCGAGGTCCGACAGCGATTTGGCGAAATCGACGATGCCGGACTTGTCGGAAACGGAGATGAGCGCTTGCTTGATCATGATGAAGAATGAAAAGCCGAAGGGGACGTGGCGGGGCGCAAAGAATGACGATGGGCTACAGCAAACCGTGCTGTTGCAGCTTCTTGCGCAGCGTATTGCGGTTGATGCCGAGATACTCGGCGGCCAGCGACTGATTGCCGCCGGCCTGCTCGAGCACCACCTCGAGCAACGGTTTTTCGACACACGAAATAACCATGTCGTAGACGTCGTGCGGATTGGAGCCGTCGAGATCCTGGAAGTACACGTCCAGGCTGTCGCGGACTGATTGTTCGATGTTGTTCTTGCTCATGCTGCTAGTCGGTCGGTATGGTCCGGCTCGCCGTTCGGGTTGACATCCTCTTCCACGTAGACGAGGCGGTCGGAGAGCGCCTTTTGGGCGTCGAAGAATTCGTTGACGGCGAGCAACTGTTCGCGCGTCGTGTCCAGCGTATTCATGCGATGCCGGAACACGTTGGCGCCGGAAAGGCCGCGAGTGTACCAGCCGATGTGCTTGCGCGCAGTGCGCACGCCCGTAAATTCGCCATAGAAGGCGTAGTGGTCTTCCAGATGCTCGTTCATGACCTGCTGGATTTCGTCGATCCGCGGCGGCGGCAACAGCTCGCCGGTTTGCAGGAAATGCTCGATTTCGCGGAACAGCCACGGACGCCCTTGCGCCGCACGGCCGATCATGATCGCGTCGGCGCCGGTCGCGGCCAGCACCTCACGTGCCTTTTGCGGCGACGTAATGTCGCCATTCGCGACCACCGGAATGCGCACCGCCGCCTTGACGGCGGCGATCGTCTCGTATTCGGCCTCGCCGTGATACAGGTCGGCGCGCGTGCGGCCGTGCACGGTCAGCATCGAGATGCCGGCGTTTTCAGCCAGACGCGCGACGCTCAAGGCATTCTTGTTGTCGCGATTCCAGCCGGTGCGAATTTTCAGCGTGACAGGCACGGCGTCCGGGCCGATGCCCACCGCGCCCACCACCGCCTCGACGATGCGCTGCACCAGCGGCTCGTTTTGCAGAAGCGCAGAACCGGCGGCGACATTGCACACCTTCTTGGCCGGACAGCCCATGTTGATGTCGATGATCTGCGCACCGTTGGCGACGTTATAGCAGGCCGCCTCGGCCATCATGGCCGGATCGGCGCCGGCGATCTGCACGGCGATCGGTTCGACCTCGCCCGCGTGATTGGCGCGGCGCATGGTCTTCTCGCTTTTCCACAATTGTGCGTTGGACGCGACCATCTCCGAGACGGCGTAGCCCGCGCCCAGCCGCTTGCAGAGCTGGCGGAACGGCCGGTCGGTCACGCCCGCCATGGGGGCGACGAACAGGTTGTTGCGCAGAGTGTGGGGGCCGAGAGTGGGCATGGCAAAGTCGCAGCCGCCTGAAATCAGGTGATCCGGGCAGCCGCGAAATACGAGAGAAAACCGCTATTTTAGCGTTAACGGCTTGCCGACAGCCGCCTTGAGTCAGTCGTAACCCATTAAATCTTCTATGAAAGTGGCCGCGATCATAGACCTTTTGGCCGGCAAGTGACCGCTTACGCATTGCTTGCACACCACGCACGCGCTCGTTGGGCGCGCAAGCGGGCGCAGGACGTGATCAGCGGCGCTGCCCGAACATCATCTGGCGGGCCAGCGCGGTTTTCACCGGCGGCACGAATTCGAGCGCGGTGAGGGCGAGCCCGCGCAGTGTGCCGAGTAGCGGGAAGTCCACCGTGAACAGACGCGCGAGCGTATCCGTTGCGCTAATCGTCAAACGCCGGTCGAGCGCGCGACGTTGCGCGAACGCGGCCAGCGCGAGCGGCGTGGCGCCGTGCTGCGACAGCGCGTCGGCCAGCGCGTGGGCGTCGCGCAGGCCAAGGTTGAGCCCCTGTCCCGCCACCGGATGGAGGGTCTGCGCGGCATTGCCGATGGCCGCGATCCGGCCCTTGACGAGGGTATCGACCGCATTGAGGCCGAGCGGAAACGACGCGCGTCCTTTGATCTGGGTGAAGCGGCCCATCCGGTCGCCAAACGCGGCGCCCAGTTCGCCGAGGAACGCGTCGTCCGGCAACTGGGCGCGGCGCGCGGCCTCGTCCGGCGTGCAGCACCAGACCAGCGCGTAGTCGGCGCCGCGCGCGCCGCCAGTGGGCAGCAGTGCAATCGGGCCTTCCGGCGTGAAACGCTCCCACGCGACGTGCGCTTGCGGCGAGCCCACGCTGACCGTGCCGACCAGCGCCGTCTGCCCGTAGTCGCGGGTTTCGCCGGCGCCGCCGCGGACACGCTGATCCTGGAACAGTCCGCCCTCGGCATTGACCAGAATGCGGGTGCGCAGCGTGCGCGCCTCGTGCGCGGTTTCGATCGGCAGCGTGACGCCGTCGTGTTCCTGAAGCGCCGTGTTCGCCGAGGTGGACGGGAACCAGTGCACCGAAGTCTGCCGCACCGCTTCGGCAAGCGCATGGACGATCGATCCGTAGCGCAGCACATAGCCGAGCGCGGGCAGGCCGTGCTCGGTGTGATCGATCAGCGTGCGGCCAAAATGCCCGCGCTGCGACACGTGGATGCGCTGGATGGCGGTGGCATCGGCCGGCCAGCGCAGCGGCTCCAGAATCATCCGGCTGCCTTGCGAGACGGCGATGGCGCGCGGATCAGCGAGTGCGTCTTCTGGCGTGCGTGCGTCAATCAGCGCAACCGACAGCGCCTGGGTCGCACTGCGCCGCGCCAGCCAGCCTGCCAGCGCGAGTCCGACCGGCCCGGCGCCGACGATCGCGACGTCGAAATCGAACGGCGCGCCGGTTTGCGCCGCGTCAGTGCCGGCCGGTTGAGAAACATCGTTCATGGGTGATGGCTTCCGTCGCGTCACGCTGTCTGCGCAGCAGCGGCGGCAGCCCGCGCTTGCTGCATCAGCGCTTCGATTTCGTCGGCCTTCACCGGTACGTCGCGGGTCAGCAATTCACAGCCATCGGGCGTGACGACGGCGTCGTCCTCGATGCGAATGCCAATGTTCCAGTACTGCTCCGGGACATTGTTCGCCGGACGGATGTAGAGGCCCGGTTCGATGGTCAGCGCCATAGACGGCTGCAGCGTGCGCGCCGGCAGCGCGCCCTGCGCGTCGCGTGGCGCACCGCGTTCCTTGTAGTCGCCGCAATCGTGCACGTCCATGCCGATCCAATGGCCGGTGCGGTGCATATAGAAGGGTGCGTAGGCGCGCTCGGCGATCACGTCGTCCACGGACGAGAACAGTCCGCTTTCGATGATGCCCGTGTCCAGCAGTCCTTGCGACAACACCCGCACGGCCGCGTGATGCGGGTCGTCGAAGGTGGCGCCGGCGCGGGTGGCGTCGATGGCGGCCTGCTGCGCGGCGAGCACGATGTCGTACAGCTCGCGCTGCGCGGGCGTGAAGCGGCCGCTTGCCGGGAAGGTGCGGGTGATGTCGGACGCGTAGCCGTCCAGCTCGCAGGCGGCGTCGATCAGGATCAGGTCGCCGTCGCGCGCGATTGCGTTGCCCGCGGGGTAATGCAGCACACAGGCGTTCGCACCGGCGGCGACGATCGAACCGTACGCCGGACCTTGCGCGCCGTACTTGCGGAAGGTGTACAGCAGTTCGGCTTCGAGTTCGTACTCGTGCACGCCGGGGCGGCACGCCGCCATGGCGCGGCGATGCGCGATGGCCGAGATCTGCCCGGCGCGGCGCATGATCGACAGTTCGTGCGCGTCCTTGACGAGGCGCATGTCGTCGAGCAAGGGCAGCAGGTCGCGCGCGACGGCCGGTGCGGCGATGCCGCTGCGGGCTTTCGCGCGCACCGCGTCGAGCCAGCCGCGCACCTTCGCGTCGAGCTCGGCCGAGCTGCCGAGCGCGTAGTGCAGCGCCGGCTTGTCCGAGAGGATGGACGGCATCTGGGATTCGATTTCGTCGACCGGAAACGCAGCGTCAAAGCCAAATGCCTCGCGCGCGCCCTCGGGGCCGAAGCGGAAGCCCTCCCAGATCTCGCGCTCGCTATTCTTCGCGCGGCAGAACAGGAGCGACGACGCTTCGTCGGGCCCGGCGCTGGCGTCCAGCACGAGCAGGGCTTCGGGCTCGGTGAAGCCGGTCAGGTAGTAAAAGTAGCTGTCGTGCCGGTACGGATAGTCGGCGTCCCGGTTGCGCATCACTTCCGGCGCGGTGGGCACGATGGCGACGCCGCCGCCTGCCGTGCGCAGGGCGGCGAGCACGCGCTCGCGGCGCTTGCGGTAGACGTCGACGGCGAGAGTGGGTTCGTTTGGCTGGTTCATCGTGAGATTGTAGCGCCCAAAAGAATTCCGCTTGCGGCGTGCCGGCGGCGATCAGCCGCAGATTGGCCATCCGGCCGGATGGACGCCGCGCGCCCAAAGCCGCAATGTTGCAATCCGCCCACAAGCGCCGCAGGCGTTGCTCCAGAAGATGCTGCGCGGTCGTCTGGAAAACCGGCAACCAACGTATACTTCCGCCCAATTCAAGAAAAGGCAATTGAGATGATGAAACTCATCGGTTCGCTCGGCAGCCCCTTTGTCCGCAAGGCGCGGATCGTGCTCGCCGAAAAGAAGATCGACTACAGGTTCGTGCTCGAGGACGTCTGGGCGCGGGACACCACCATCCATACCTTCAACCCGATCGGCAAGGTGCCCTGTCTCGTGCTGGACGACGGCGAGGCGATGTTCGACTCGCGCGTGATCGTCGAATACGTCGACACGCTCTCGCCGGTGGGCAAGCTGATTCCACAGGCCGGGCGCGAGCGCGTCGAAGTGCGCTGCTGGGAAGCGCTCGCGGACGGCATCCTGGAAGCGGCGGTGCTGATTCGCATCGAAGGCACGCAACGGCCGGCGGAGCATCGTCAGGCAACCTGGGTGGCACGCCAGCAACGCAAGATCGACGACGGTCTCGCGGCGATGTCGCAAGGACTCGGCAGCAAGACGTGGTGCGCGGGCAATCGCTACACGCTCGCGGATGTCGCCCTGGGCTGCGCGCTCGGCTACCTCGATTTCCGCATGCCCGGGCTGAACTGGCGCGAGCCGTATCCGGAGCTGGACAAGCATTTCCAGAAGCTGTCGCAACGGCAATCGTTTGTTGATACGGTGCCGTCGAACTAAACGCAGCGCGGTGTCGCGCCGGGTCTGAAGCGGCGCATGGGGGCGCACAGGTGGAGAGATACAGCGGACCCCATCACCGTGGCGCGTCCGCTGGAAAGGGGCCGCTTCTTGAGGAAGCTCAGGTTGCCGCGAGTTCCACCTTCGGCGCGAACGACTCGCTGCTCGCCACCGGCCACCATTTCTCATACAGCGAGTAGCGATAGTTGCCGTTGAGCAGATCGTTCGGCGCCAGATACTTCAGCAGATCCGACATCAGGCTCACCTCGTGCGAGGACACCCGCCGCACGATGTGATGCGCGCGCAGTTCCGCCGGATGCTTGAGCCCGGCGGCCTGAATGATTTCCTGCAGGGCGTGCAGCGTGTTGTGATGGAAGTTGAACACGCGGTCGGACTTGTCCGGTACGACGAGCGCACGCTGACGCACCGGATCTTGCGTGGCGACGCCAGTCGGGCAGCGGCCCGTGTGGCAGGTCTGCGCCTGAATGCAGCCCACCGCGAACATGAAGCCGCGCGCGGAGTTGACCCAGTCGGCGCCAATCGCGAGCGTCCGGGTGATGTCGAATGCGGTGATCATCTTGCCGCTCGCGCCAATCCGGATCCGCTGACGCAAGCCGATGCCCACCAGCGTGTTGTGCACCAGCAGCAGTCCTTCCTGCAGCGGCACGCCGACGTGATCGGTGAATTCGAGCGGTGCCGCGCCGGTGCCGCCTTCCGCGCCATCCACGACGATGAAGTCCGGCAGGATGCCTGTTTCCAGCATTGCCTTGGCGATGCCGAAGAATTCCCACGGATGGCCGATGCACAGCTTGAAGCCGGTCGGTTTGCCGCCCGACAGGTTGCGCAGCCGTTCGACGAATTCGAGCAGACCGCGCGGCGTGGAAAACTCGGAGTGGGTAGCGGGCGAGATGCAGTCGCGGCCCATCGGCACGCCGCGCGTCTCGGCGATTTCCGGTGTGATCTTCGCGGCCGGCAGCACGCCGCCATGGCCAGGCTTCGCGCCTTGCGAGAGCTTGATCTCGATCATCTTCACCTGCGGCTCGTTCGCCTGTTTGGCGAACTTGTCGGCGTTGAAGGTGCCGTCGTCATTGCGGCAGCCGAAGTAACCGGAAGCAATTTCCCAGATGATATCGCCGCCATGCTCGCGGTGATATTTCGACATCGAGCCTTCGCCGGTGTCGTGCGCGAAGTTGCCTTTCTTCGCGCCGAGATTGAGCGCCATGATGGCATTCGCCGACAGCGAGCCGAAGCTCATGGCCGACACGTTGAAAATCGACATCGAATACGGCTGTTTGCGGTCCGGTCCCACGACCACGCGGAAGTCGTGGCCGTCGAGCGTGGTCGGCGCAAGCGAGTGGCTGATCCATTCGTGCGCGGTGGCTTTCACGTCGAGCTCGGTGCCGTACGGGCGGCTGTCGACGTCGTTCTTCGCGCGCTGATAGACGATGCTGCGCTGGGCGCGCGAGAACGGCTTTTCGTCCGTGTCGCCTTCGACAAAATACTGGCGGATCTCCGGCCGGATGAATTCGAACATGAACCGCAAGTGGCCCCACAACGGATAGTTGCGCAGGATCGCATGACGTTCCTGATTCAGATCGAACAGACCGAGCGCGACCAGCAGAACCGGCACGATGCTCCAGAACCACGACAGGTGATGCGTCACGGCCAGCGCCGCGCAGGCGGCAAAGAGCGCGAGCGCACACCACATGGCCAGATAACGTCGAGAAAACATGGGGACTCCCGGGCAGAGCGCGATTAAGCGCTGTGTTTGTCTGCTCGCTGAGGGACCGCCACGTTTTTGGCGCAGGCGGGATCCGCTGCGAGGTGTTATGAGTGACTGCTGTTATGAAGGTGAAACGTACTGCACAAGCGTGTCGCCACGCCGCCGCTGCGAACTGAAACTCAGGGCGAAGCGGCGGGTGCGATTCAAGTGGGACCTGGCCGAAGCGCTTAGCGGGCAGCCAGCAGGGCCGCGCTTTGCGGCTGCCGGGTACGCGGTTGGGCGGTGGCCGCGTGGTCGATGATGCCGCCGCCGAGGCAAATGTCGCCATCGTAGAGCACGGCTGATTGCCCCGGTGTGACAGCCCATTGCGCGTCGTCGAAGGTGAGCGCGAAGTGGTCGTTGGCTTCGCCGGACACGCTGAAAGCGCAGGCCGCGTCCGCCTGGCGATAGCGCGTTTTCGCGCCGCACGCGAAGCCTTCCGCAGGCGGATGGCCGGCCACCCAGCTGGTATTGCCGGCGCTCAGCCGATGGCTCAGCAGCCAGGGGTGGTCGTGACCCTGCGCCACGTACAACGTGTTCGACGCCATATCCTTGCCGGCCACGAACCACGGCTCGCCGCTGCCTTCCTTGCTGCCGCCAAGGCCAATGCCTTTGCGCTGCCCGAAGGTATAGAACGCGAGGCCGATATGCTCGCCGACCAGCGTGCCGTCCGGCGTCTTCATGGGGCCCGGTCTGGTGGGCAGGTAGCGGTTCAGAAAATCGCGGAATGGCCGCTCGCCGATAAAGCAGATGCCGGTCGAATCCTTCTTCTTCGCATTCGGCAGGCCGATCTGTTCGGCGATTTCCCGCACTTTCGTCTTGGGGATCTCGCCGAGTGGAAACATGGTCTTCGACAACTGCGCCTGATTCAGACGATGCAGGAAGTACGACTGGTCCTTTGTATGGTCGAACGCCTTCAGCAGTTCGAAGCGGCCGTCGACTTCGCGCACGCGGGCGTAGTGGCCAGTCGCAATGGTCTCGGCGCCGAGCGACATCGCGTGGTCGAGGAAGGCCTTGAACTTGATTTCGGCATTGCACAGCACATCCGGATTCGGCGTGCGGCCGGCCGAGTATTCGCGCAGGAATTCGGCGAACACGCGGTCCTTGTATTCGGCGGCGAAGTTGACCGCCTCGACGTCGATGCCGATCAGATCGGCCACCGAAACGACATCGATCCAGTCCTGCCGTGTCGAACAGTACTCGCCGTCGTCGTCGTCCTCCCAGTTCTTCATGAAGAGGCCGACGACGTCGTAACCTTGCTCTTTGAGCAGCCATGCGGTGACCGACGAATCGACGCCGCCCGACATGCCTACTACGACTTTCTGCTTGCTCATGGGTTGCCTGACTTGCTTGATCGGGTGGGCCCGACCGAATGCGTATGCACGAAGTCGAGCGGGAAACGCCGGCCTGCGAGGTAATCGTCGATACAGCGCATCACGAGCGGCGTGCGATGCCGCTCGGGGCACGCACGCAATTCCTCGGCGCTCATCCACAGCGTGCGGACGATATCGGGGTCGAGCGCGCGCTGCGCGTCCGCTTCACCGCTGCTGCCGCAATAGGTAAAACGCAGATACGTGACGCCTGCAGCGGCCGGCCGCTCGAAATGGGTCATGTACACACCGACCAGCGCCTCGGGAGTAAACGGATGCGCGGTTTCTTCGAGCGTCTCGCGTACGACCGCCTCGGCGAGCGTTTCGCCCGCTTCCAGATGGCCGGCCGGCTGATTGAGGCGCAGCCCGTCGTCCGTGTGCTCCTCGACGAGGAGAAAGCGTCCGCTGCGTTCGACGATGGCCGCCACGGTGACGTGCGCAGCCCAGGTTTCCGGATTCATGGGACGGCATTTTACCGTTTATGACGCGCGGCTGCCCGGAAGCGGGCCGGTCCTGGGCGGCGACCGGCGCGTCGCAGGCGAGTGGAAGGCGCGTCGCAGGCGAGTAACGGGCGCGTCGCGGGCGAGTAACGGGCGAGTAGCAGGCGAGTAGCGGGCGGCAGCCGGTGAGCAAGCGGCATGCCCCCCGGATTGTCCCTATTTCGGCACGGCCCTCGGTATCGGGTAAAGTGGCGTGGTAGCCGATGCAATTGCCAGCCGGCGTGCCTCGTCGGCAACTCTGTCGTAACAACAGGAAGGTCGAGGAGGATTCAACGATGCACATCGGAGTGCCAGCCGAGACGCGAGCGCACGAATCACGCGTTGCCGCCACCCCCGAGACGGTGAAGAAATACGTATCGCAGGGCCACCGGGTCACGATCCAGAGTGGCGCCGGCACCGGCGCCAGCTTCCCCGACGACGCGTTCAGCGCGGTCGGCGCGGAGATCGCCGACGCGGCGGCTGCGTTGGGTGCTGAACTCGTCTTCAAGGTCCAGTCCCCCACCGATGCCGAACTGCCGTTGCTCAAACGCGGTGCGGTGCTGATCGGCATGCTCGATCCTTTCAACGCCGACAACGCGGCGAAGCTCGCCGCCGCCGGCGTCACCGCCTTTGCGCTGGAGGCCGCGCCGCGCACCACGCGTGCGCAGAGCCTCGACGTGCTGTCGTCGCAAGCCAACATTGCAGGCTACAAGGCCGTGCTGCTCGCAGCCGATCTCTACCCGCGCTTCATGCCGATGCTGATGACCGCGGCCGGCACCGTGAAGGCGGCGCGCGTGCTGATTCTGGGCGCGGGCGTGGCGGGCTTGCAGGCGATTGCGACCGGCAAGCGCCTCGGTGCCGTGATCGAAGCATCGGACGTGCGGCCGGCGGTGAAGGAGCAGATCGAGTCGCTCGGCGCCAAATTCCTCGACGTGCCGTACGAAACCGACGAAGAGCGCGAAGCCGCGCAAGGCGTCGGCGGCTATGCGCGGCCCATGCCGCCTTCCTGGCTCACACGCCAGTCGGCGCTGGTCCACGAACGTGCCAAACAGGCCGACATCGTGATTTCGACCGCGCTGATTCCGGGCCGTCCGGCGCCGACGCTGCTGTCCGTCGAAACCGTGCAGGCCATGAAACCCGGTTCCGTGGTGATCGATCTGGCCGCCGGGCGCGGCCCGGAGTACGAAGGCCGGCGCGGCGGCAACTGTCCGCTGACCGAACCCGACCAGATCGTGACGAAGCACGGCGTGCAGATTGTCGGCTTCACGAATCTGGCGTCGATGGTCCCCGCCGACGCGTCCTCGCTCTACGCCCGCAATCTGCTCGACTTCCTGAAGCTGATCGTGAACAAGGAAGGCGCACTCAACATCGATCTCGCGGACGACATCGTCGCGGCCACGCTGCTGGCCCGTGACGGTGAAGTCACGCGCAAGGCATAAGGAGACCGGCAATGGAAGTCATCAACCATACCGTCATCAATCTGATCATCTTTATCCTGGCCATTTACGTGGGCTACCACGTGGTCTGGAACGTGACGCCCGCGCTGCACACGCCGCTGATGGCCGTCACCAACGCAATTTCGGCGATCGTGATTGTCGGCGCGATGCTGGCGGTCGGCCTCACCGTCGGCGGCACCGGCAAGTTCTTCGGCACGCTGGCGGTCGCGCTGGCGGCAGTGAACGTGTTCGGCGGCTTTCTCGTCACGCGGCGAATGCTGGAAATGTTCAAGAAGAAAGAGCCGAAGAAGCTGTCCGCTGCCGGTCAGGCGCGCATTGAAGGGGGCAAGCAATGAGCCTGAACGTCGTCACGCTGCTTTATCTCCTTGCTTCGGTCTGCTTCATTCAGGCGCTCAAGGGGTTGTCGAACCCGAAGACGGCACGCATCGGCAACACGTTCGGCATGGCCGGGATGGCGATTGCGATTCTCACCACCATCGCGCTGATCTACAAGCAGGCCGCGGGTCTCGGTTCGAATCTCGGACTGGGGCTCGGTTTGCTGTTCGCCGCGCTGGTGATCGGCGGGGCGATTGGTGCGTTTGTCGCGGCGCGCGTCGAGATGACCAAGATGCCCGAGCTGGTCGCGGCGATGCACTCGCTGATCGGTCTGGCGGCAGTGTGTATCGCCTATGCGGTGGTGTCGGAGCCGTCGGCATTCGGACTGGTCGACCCTGACAATCCGGTGCCCGGTTTCCTGCCGTACGGCAACCGGATCGAGCTCTTTATCGGCACCTTCGTCGGCGCCATCACCTTCTCCGGTTCGGTGATCGCGTTCGGCAAGCTGTCGGGCAAGTACAAGTTCCGGCTCTTTCAGGGCGCGCCGGTCGTGTACCCGGGCCAGCATCTGATCAACCTGATGCTGGCGATCGGCATGGTCGGTTTCGGCGTGATCTTCTTTCTCACGCAAGCGTGGCTGCCGTTCATCATCATGACGCTGATCGCGTTCGCGCTGGGCGTGCTGATCATCATCCCGATCGGCGGCGCGGATATGCCGGTCGTGGTGTCGATGCTCAATTCGTACTCGGGCTGGGCGGCGGCGGGTATCGGCTTTTCGCTGAACAATCCGATGCTGATCATCGCGGGCTCGCTGGTCGGTTCGTCCGGTGCGATCCTGTCGTACATCATGTGCCATGCGATGAACCGCTCGTTCTTCAACGTGCTGCTGGGCGGCTTCGGCGCCGAGGCGGGCACCGCGGCTGCGGGCGGCGCGCAGGAACAGCGGCCGGTGAAGTCGGGCTCGGCGGAAGATGCGTCGTTCATGCTGGGCAATGCCGAATCCGTGGTGATCGTGCCGGGTTACGGGCTTGCCGTGGCGCGGGCGCAGCATGCGCTGAAGGAACTCACCGACAAGCTGACGGAGAAAGGGATCGACGTTCGCTACGCGATCCACCCGGTGGCGGGCCGCATGCCTGGGCACATGAACGTGCTGCTGGCCGAAGCCGAAGTGTCCTACGACATCGTCTACGAGATGGAGGACATCAACAGCGAGTTCGGCCAGGTCGACGTCGTGCTGGTGCTCGGCGCGAACGACGTGGTGAATCCGGCGGCCAAGAACGACCCGAAATCGCCGATTGCCGGCATGCCGATCATCGAGGCATACAAGGCGCGCACCGTGATCGTCAACAAGCGTTCGATGGCAGCCGGCTACGCGGGTCTCGACAACGATCTCTTCTACATGGACAAGACCATGATGGTCTTCGGCGATGCGAAGAAGGTGATCGAAGACATGGTGAAGTCGGTCGAGTGAGCAGGCGCTGAGTAACAGGCGGCATGGTTCGCGGCTCCGCAAAGGGCCGTGAACCGCGGCGCGCGATCAGCGCTGTTTCACCTCGACGTGCCGCAAATAATCCGCGAGCCGTCGGCCTTCCATATCGGGAAACGGCTCGAGCAGTTGCAGGTCGCGAATCTGTTCGACGTCGAAATTGCGGAAGTCGTCACGCAGTTCACACCACGCGCCGATGGTCCAGCGCGCGCCCCAATACACCAGTCCCAACGGCCACACGCGCCGCGCCGTGTGCGCGCCGTTGCGGTCGCAGTAGGCGAAACTCACGGTTTGCTTGCCGTCAATGGCCAGATGCAACGCGTCGACCTTCTCGGCAAATTCTCCCTTGATGTGAAACGACGGCGCGAAGATCGGCAGTCGTTCAAGCGTGGCGCGTTTGTCGGCGGGCATCGCGGAGGCGATCTTCGCCAGCGCGCCGCGCGCGCCCTTGGCGAAACTCGCGCCGCCCCACGTTTCGAGCATGCGAGCGCCGGCAGCGAGCGCGGCGAGTTCGTCGACGGTAAACGTCAGCGGCGGCAGGCTCGCCGAGCGGCTCAGCCGGTAGCCGATACCCGCTTCGCCCTCGATCGGTACACCTGACAATTGCAGATCGCGCACGTCACGATAGACCGTGCGGGGCGAGATATGCAGCCAGTCGGCGAGCTGCTGTGCGGTAGTCAGGCGCCGCCCGCGAAGCAGTTCGGCAATCTGGAACAGGCGGTCGGCGCGGCGCGTCATCGTGGGCGTTCTGGAGGAAAGGGCGGGAACGATCCCGCGATGATAGCGCCGCCTACGCTCACCGGCGACGGAGTGAGGCGTCGTGGCTGGACTCGCAGCGAGGGCGGCCGTTGCATCGGCCGCGTGGTTGAGCCGTCGATCGACTCGCTCAACCCCATCAACCGTTAGTCAGCGAATGAAGCCCGATCCGGTTGCCTTCGGTGTCCGTGAAGAACCCGATGTAACCCATTTCCTGCGGCAACTGGATCACCGGCCCTTGCACCTTGCCGCCGGCGCGTTCGACACGGGCCAGCGCGGCATCGACCGTCGGCGTGGCGTTCAGATAGACGAGCACGCCGTCGGTGGACGGCTTGGCCGTGGGGCTATGAACGATGCAGCCGCCGGTGGCGGGCTCTTCGTACTGGAAGATGCCCATGGGCTGGCCGCCGAACTCCTCACGCCGCAGCGTGGTGTCGAGCGCCGTTTCATAAAATCGGGCGGCGCGCTCGAAGTCGGACGACGGAATTTCAAACCAGGCAATCACGTGGGATGCTGCTGCGGACATGACAGTCTCCTGAGAGTGGCGGTGAGCCTTGCGATGCGCCGGTTGGCGTGATGAGGAGTGTGCGGCCGGGTTACTGACACCGTTCTGTCAGTAGCCTTGCTGGTTGCACAAGGTCAGTACGAAGTCTGCTCCGAACGAGCTTGACATGCAACAAAAAGGTTGCATAATGAACCACACCACGACGCCACCTGCATGGACACCGTATTCAAGGCTCTTGCCGATCCCACCCGCCGCCAGCTGCTCGACCTGCTGCACGCCCGTAACGGGCAGACGCTCGGCGAATTGTGCGAGGGGCTGGCCATGAGCCGCCAGGCGGTCAGCAAGCATCTGGCGCTGCTGGAGGCGGCCAATCTGGTCGCAACGGTTTGGCGTGGGCGCGAGAAGTTGCACTACCTGAATCCTGTGCCGATCCACGAAATCGCCGACCGCTGGATCGGCAAGTTCGAGCGCACCCGCCTTGCCGCGCTCGCGGACCTGAAGAAGACGCTGGAAGGAGATGATCATGACTAGCTCGACCGCTAGCACTTTCGTTTACGTCACCTTTATCCGTACCACGCCCGAGAAACTGTGGACGGCGCTCACGAGCCCGGAATTCACCCGGCAGTACTGGTTCGGCATGCATCACGAGACAGACTGGAAGACCGGTTCGTCGTGGCAACTGATGTTTCCGGATGGCCGCGTCGCCGACGCCGGTGAAGTGGTCGAAGCCGATCCGCCGAAGCGCCTCGTCCTGAAGTGGCGCAACGAGTTCAGACCGGAGATGAAAGAAGAAGGTTATTCGCGCTGCACGATGGAACTCGAGCAACTCGACGAGGCGGTGAAGCTAACCGTCACACACGTGATCGACGTTGCCGAGTCGAAGTTCATCGGGGCCGTGTCCGGTGGCTGGCCGCGCATCCTGTCGAACCTCAAGTCGCTGCTCGAGACCGGCAAGGTCGTGCTGGAACAGAAGGTGTGAACGTGCTGTATTGCGCGTGTGAGACACGCCGCGCGCCGTCTTGCGCGTCAATGCAAAGAGGCCGCGGACGTGACGTCCGCGGCCTCTCGATTGACGCGAATTTCGCGCGTGATGTGCTAACCGATACGGCTCAGGCTGCCGGCGTATCGTTGGCCGGCCGTTGCCGGACGCTGCCGGCAATCAGGTCGAAGCGGAACAGACGGCATTCGAGTGCGCCATTGAACAACGGCGTTTTGGTCGATTCACGCAGACGCAACTGACCCGGTAGCTTGCGATCCGACGTCAGGATGAACGCGTGCCAGCCGGTGAAGCGTTGCTTCAGCGCGTCGCCGAGCGACTGGAAGAACTCGCTGTCCGGCGCTTCCTCGTTGGCGCGGCGGAAGCTGTCGTCATCGCGGCTCTCGCGACTTTCGCGGCCGGGATTGCGGATCTCGCCGCGCGCATTGCGGCCCCGCACTTCGATACGTTCGCCGTAGGGCGGATTGGCGACGAGGATGCCCGGCTGCGTCGACGGCGGCGTCATACCGCGCGCGTCCACCTGCTTGAGCGAGAGGGAGGGCAAACCGGCACGCTCGAAGTTGGCGCGTGCCTTGATCAGCATGTCGCCCGAAATATCGCTACCGAAGATCTGCAGATCGGCTCGCGAGGTACGCGCGGCGTGCTTCGCATCCACTGCGGCGGACTTCAGCGTTTGCCAGGTTTTTGCGTCGAACTGCTTGAGCTTCTCGAACCCGAAGCGGCGCTCGGCACCCGGCGCAATATTCAGCGCGACCTGCGCGGCTTCGGCGAGAAAGGTGCCGCTGCCGCACATCGGATCGTACAGCGGCGTGCCGGCGCTCCAGCCGGTCAGGCGCAGAATGCCGGCCGCGAGGTTTTCGCGCAGCGGCGCCGCGCCCTTGTCGAGACGCCAGCCGCGCTTGAAAAGCGGCTCGCCCGAGGTGTCTAGGTATAGCGTGCAATCGGTGGCGGTCAGGAAGGCGAATACACGCACGTCCGGCGCGGCGGTGTCGATATTCGGACGCGCGCCGCTCTTTTCGCGCAGACGGTCGCAGATGGCGTCCTTCACACGCAGCGTCGCGAATTCCAGGCTGCGCAGCGGCGATTTGATCGCGGTGACATCGACACGTAGCGTTTCGTGTGCCGAGAACCATTGTTCCCAGCGCTGTTCGAGCGCGAGGGCGTAGATGTCCTGTTCGCTGCGATACGGCCGGTGTGCGATTTTCAACAGCACGCGGCTGGCGATGCGCGAATGCAGGTTGGCCGCCATGCCGGCGGCCCAGCCCCCACGGAAATGCACGCCGCCCGGAACCTGTGCGCCGGCGGTAAACGGCGCGCCGTTCAGATGGCGCGCGGCAATTTCGGCGAGTTCGGCCGCGAGCGACGCTTCCAGGCCTCGTGGGCAGGGGATGAAGAAATCGAAGGACATTGAGGTTGCCGGGAGGCGTTGAATAAGGCGCTATTGTACGCGGTCGGGATGCGGGCTCAGGCGAGCCCCGCAATGTGGCCAATGCCCTTCGCGTGCTGAGCCGCCTGTCGGCCACGCCAGATTCATTTGCCGCCGGAACCCAGGGCGACGGATGGCGTTACGCAGCAAGTGCACGGCGTTGCGCGCCGCAGATCGCGCAAACGCGCGGTCCTGCGAAAGGCGAGTGCAGAGCGGGCTGCGACATTTCAGAACGGCCACGCGGAACACCCACGCAACGTGGCTGCTGATTCATGGCCGGCGGACGGGCAATCTGCGCCGCCCGCCGCCATGTCGAAGACTCAGTCGAGGGAGGCTGCAGCGACGCCGCCGAGCGCGGCATTCGCTCCGGACGGCAGCGGGCAGGGCACCGAGGCGGGCGCCATCCGAGCGGAGGCGCCGGACGCGTTCCGCGCCGGGGCAGCGGTGCGCACTTGTGGCGCAGCGGCCATGGCCTTGATGCCGGCGGCGATTTGCAACGAGATCTGTTGCACTGCCTGACGATGGCCGTCCACCAGTTGATCGTAGCTGCCCGTCACCGGCTGATTCACGATGCTGCGGCACGTCATGACGGTCTGGCTGCCCACGGCGCGCACGCTCCAGACGGCGTCGATCAAGGCATGCGAGCCGGGCCAGGACTCGAAGCGCTGCACATTGACGCTGACGCGGTACACGGGCGTGCCTTCCGGATAGGCGTTGCCGTACACGTCGATCGTGCCCAGCTCTTGCGTGAGGTCGCTCGACAACGCGCGGCGGATTTCGTCACCCGGCAACGAGGCCCAGCGTTCCAGTTCGAGCACCTGCACCTGGGTCGGGCCCGTCTGCACGACGAGCTGATTTTTTGCGACCTGGGAGGGCACATCCACCGGCGGCACTTCGATCAGCAGCGCCGGAGCGGCAGCGGTACTCGCAGTGGCCGGAGCGGCTTCGCCGCCGAGGGTATAGAAGCGGCTCGACGGCGACGAGCAGGCCGCGACGGCCAGCAGTCCGGCACATGCACCGGCCAGCGCAGCAGAACGCGCGGCGGTGCTGGCAAGCCCGCGCAGCGGACGGGGGAGCCGGGCAAACATCATGGTTTATCTCCTGGTTTTCCGCGCAACAGCGATTCCG
>NZ_DASXHA010000044.1:0-7352 GCF_036488795.1 Paraburkholderia sp. | reverse complement strand
GCGGGCCATGAAGTTCACGTTATCGGTCAGGTCTTTCCATGTACCGGCGACGCCCGGCACGTTGGCCTGGCCGCCCAGTTTTCCTTCAGTGCCCACTTCGCGGGCCACGCGCGTCACTTCGGAGGCAAATGCGTTCAGCTGGTCCACCATAGTATTGATGGTATTTTTGAGCTCGAGGATTTCGCCCTTCACGTCCACGGTGATCTTGCGGGAGAGATCGCCGCGCGCCACCGCTGTCGTCACTTCGGCGATATTGCGCACCTGCGAGGTCAGGTTGCCGGCCATGAAGTTCACGTTGTCGGTCAAGTCTTTCCAGGTGCCCGCGACGCCCGGCACCTGCGCCTGACCGCCAAGGCGCCCGTCGGTACCCACTTCGCGGGCCACACGCGTCACTTCCGCGGCGAAGGAGCGAAGCTGCTCCACCATGGTATTCAGTGTTTCCTTCAGCAGCAGGATTTCGCCGCGCACGTCCACGGTGATCTTCTTCGACAAATCGCCGTTGGCGATGGCGGTCGCCACTTCGGCGATGTTGCGCACCTGGGCCGTAAGGTTGCCAGCCATGAAGTTCACGTTGTCGGTGAGGTCCTTCCACGTGCCTGCAACGCCCGGCACCTGCGCCTGACCGCCCAGCTTGCCTTCGGTACCCACTTCGCGGGCCACGCGCGTCACTTCTGCAGCAAAGGCGTTCAGCTGGTCCACCATCGTGTTGATGGTGTTTTTGAGCTCGAGGATTTCGCCCTTCACGTCCACGGTAATCTTGCGGGAGAGGTCGCCGCGCGCCACCGCCGTCGTCACTTCGGCGATGTTGCGAACCTGTGCTGTGAGGTTGTTCGCCAGCAGATTCACGTTGTCGGTGAGGTCCTTCCAGGTGCCTGCCACGCCCGGCACGTTGGCTTGACCGCCGAGGCGGCCCTCCGTGCCCACCTCGCGCGCCACGCGCGTCACTTCGCCCGCGAAGCGGTTAAGCTGGTCCACCATTGTGTTCAGCGTTTCCTTCAGCTGAAGGATCTCGCCACGCACGTCCACGGTGATTTTGCGGGAAAGGTCGCCGCCGGCGATGGCGGTGGCCACTTCGGCGATGTTGCGGACTTGGGCTGTGAGGTTGCCCGCCATCGAGTTCACGTTGTCGGTGAGGTCCTTCCAGGTGCCGGCGACACCCGGCACTTGCGCCTGGCCGCCGAGCTTTCCTTCAGTGCCCACCTCGCGTGCCACGCGCGTCACTTCCGAGGCGAACGCGTTCAGCTGGTCCACCATGGTGTTGAGCGTGTTCTTGAGTTCGAGGATCTCGCCCTTCACGTCCACGGTGATCTTGCGGGAGAGGTCACCGGTCGCGACAGCGGTCGCCACTTCGGCGATGTTGCGCACCTGCGCCGTGAGGTTCGAGGCCATGGAGTTCACCGAGTCGGTGAGATCCTTCCAGGTGCCGGCAACGCCACGCACCACGGCCTGTCCCCCCAACTTGCCGTCGGTGCCCACTTCGCGGGCCACGCGCGTCACTTCCGAGGCGAAGCCGTTCAGCTGGTCCACCATCGTGTTGATGGTTTCCTTGAGCTGAAGAATTTCGCCCTTCACGTCCACGGTAATCTTCTTCGACAGGTCACCGTTGGCGATGGCAGTCGACACCTCGGCGATGTTGCGAACCTGCGCCGTCAGGTTCGATGCCATGGAGTTCACCGAATCGGTAAGGTCCTTCCACGTGCCGCCAACGCCCGGCACCTGCGCCTGGCCGCCAAGACGCCCGTCCGTACCCACTTCGCGGGCCACGCGCGTCACTTCCGACGCAAAAGCGTTCAGCTGATCCACCATCGTGTTGATGGTGTCTTTCAGCTCGAGGATTTCGCCCTTCACGTCGACGGTGATCTTGCGCGAAAGGTCACCGCGCGCCACGGCGGTCGTCACCTCGGCAATGTTGCGTACCTGAGACGTCAGGTTGCCGGCCATGAAGTTCACGTTATCGGTCAGGTCCTTCCACGTACCGGCCACGCCCGGCACGGTTGCCTGACCACCCAGCTTGCCTTCGGTGCCGACTTCGCGCGCCACGCGCGTCACTTCGGAGGCAAAGCCGTTCAGCTGATCCACCATGGTGTTGATGGTGTTCTTCAGTTCGAGGATTTCGCCTTTCACGTCCACCGTGATCTTGCGGCTGAGGTCGCCGCGCGCCACCGCCGTCGTCACCTGCGCGATGTTGCGGACCTGATCGGTGAGATTGCCGCACATGGCGTTCACCGAATCGGTGAGGTCTTTCCACGTACCGGCCACTCCCGGCACCAGGGCCTGTCCGCCGAGCTTGCCTTCGGTGCCCACCTCGCGCGCCACGCGCGTCACTTCCGACGCAAACGAGCGCAACTGATCCACCATCGTGTTGATGGCTTCCTTCAGCTGCAGGATTTCACCGCGCACGTCGACGGTGATCTTCTTGGAAAGGTCGCCATTCGCGACCGCGATGGTCACTTCAGCGATGTTGCGCACCTGCGCGGTGAGGTTGTTCGCCATCGAGTTCACGGACTCGGTCAAGTCCTTCCACACGCCGGTCACTTCACGCACCTGCGCCTGGCCGCCGAGCTTTCCTTCCGTGCCCACTTCGCGCGCCACGCGCGTCACTTCGGATGTGAACACCGACAGCTGCTTGATCATGGTGTTCACGATGTTGGCCGAGCGCAGGAACTCGCCCTTCAGCGGACGGCCCTCCACATCGAGATGCACGGTTTGCAGCAGGTCGCCCTGCGCCACCGCGGCGATGGCACGAGTCACTTCCGCCGTTGGCCACAGCAGGTCATCAATTAGCGTGTTGACCGAAGATTCCATTTCCGCCCAGGCCCCGACAGACTGGCCGAACTTCACCCGGTGCCGCGTCTTGCCCTGCTTGCCGACCTGTTCACCCACCTTCTCCAGCTGCTCCGCCATGCGCTGGTTGGTGGCAACAATCTCGTTGAAGGCGTCCGCGATTTTGCCGGCGATTCCCACCTGGTCGCTCCGCATACGGACGGAGAAGTCGCCGACCTTCATGGCTTGGAGGGCGCCCAGCAGCTCCTGAAGGTCTACCTGTCCGGGGGCGGCAGCGCCGTTACCATTCATCTGGCGCTTGCGGGAGGGCGAGGCCGGCGTCTTGGCGGCGGCGGGGGTCGGTTCGGAATGGCTGCTCATCGGCTCCTCGGCGCAAAGGGCGTGTGTTCAGTAGCGAAACACCTCGCGAGGCGGCCGGACAATGCCAAAAGACGCGTTAAGTCGCTGAATTATCAGTGACAAACCTTCGCGCCCCATATCGCCGCCCCTCGGAGGCATAAAACCTCGCAGCCCGCTAAACGCGAGCCTTGCCCAAGAGTTCCATCGAGGACCATGCATAGAGCGGAAAATACGTTGTGGTCTTTCCGACAGGATTGCCAGGAGCTTAAGGCGCGATCTGTGCGGCCGCATAGGCCGCGCCGGCAAGCGGGCTGACTACCGACATCACTGCCCAGAAGGGGCTGATCGGCACGCGGATGACGTCGCCGGGATAGATACGCGTCATTTGATCGGCGTCGAGTTTCTCTTCGCGCACGCTGCCGTTGCGGCGGACGTAAATTGGGCCTTCGTTTGCCCGGTTGGTGTAGCCGCCGGCCAGCGCGATCGCGTTGATTGCGCTCATGCCGTTCACGTAGGGGTACTCTCCCGGCCGATTCACTTCGCCAATGACATAGAACGGCCGGTAGGCAGTGATTTCCACGCTCACCTTAGGGTCCTGAAGGTAGCCGTCGGCCAGTCTGGCCGCGATCTGCTGCTCGAGGCCGGCGGCCGTTCCTCCGGCCGCCTGCAGTTCACCGATCAGCGGCAGGCTGACCCGGCCATTGCCGTCCACCTGGAATTCGCCCCCCAACTCGTCCTCGCCGAACACGATCACCCGAACCTTGTCCCCGCTGCCCAATTGGTAGCCATCGTCGGCGGCGACGACGGATGAGCCGCGCAACGGGAGGTCTTGCGCAAGGGTGGCCTGCGGCAGCAGGAGAAGGGCCAACACGGCCCAGCACACAGAGGCAATACGGGACATGGTTAGCATGGTAGGGTCCGACGCCTTGAAAAATCCCTACACGGGACGTGGCACCGGCCGCGCTGCAAGAACGCCGCCAGCGGGGCCGCTTGGGCCGCCCTGTGGCAGCGCTATATGGCGGAGTTGCTGAAGGACTCCGAACCGCACAAGTGAAGGGCAGCACATGGGCATCGAATCGATCAATCCGGCGACCGGCGAAGTTATCGAGCGCTATGACGAGATGAACCACGCGCAAGTCGGCGCGGCGATCGATTCCGCGCACGCCGCGTTCCTCGAGTGGCGCCAGACGGGATTTGGCGAGCGCGCGAAGCGCATGCGCAAGGCAGCGTCGTTGTTGCGTGAGCGCGCAGGCGACTACGGCCGCCTGATGGCGCTCGAAATGGGCAAACCGATCCGCGACGGCATTGGCGAAGCGCAGAAGTGCGCCGCCGGCTGCGACTATTATGCGGAGAATGCCGAGCGATTTCTCGCGGATGAAGTAGTCGAAACGAGTCCGCGCAAGAGCTTCGTCGCTTTCCGGCCCATTGGTGTCGTTCTCGCGGTGATGCCGTGGAATTTTCCGTTCTGGCAGGTCATCCGCTTTGCCGCGCCGGCGCTGATGGCCGGCAACGCTGGCGTGCTGAAACATGCCTCTAACGTGCCGGGCTGCGCGCTGGCGCTGGAGCAGCTGTTCCGCGATGCCGGCTTCCCTGAGAATCTGTTCCGCACGCTGCTCATCGGCAGCAAGATGGTGGGCGATGTCATCGCACACCCGCATGTGCGCGCGGTGTCGATCACCGGCAGCACGCCGGCGGGACGCGATGTCGCCTCCAAGGCCGGCGCGGCACTGAAGAAGACGGTGCTCGAACTGGGCGGCAGCGATGCATATCTGGTGCTGTCGGATGCCGACATCGAATTCACCGCCGCGGCCTGCGCCAAAGGCCGCCTCGTCAATTCCGGGCAAAGCTGCATCGCAGCCAAACGGTTCATCGTCCTTGAAGGCTTGAAAGCGCGGTTCGAGCAGCAGCTTGTTGTTGAGATGGGAAAGGCGGTAGTCGGCGATCCACTGGATGAGAATACCACCGTGGGCCCGCTGGCCCGGCGCGACCTGCGCGACGAGCTGCACGAGCAGGTAACGAAGAGCATCGCAAAAGGCGCGCGCTGTCTGTGCGGCGGCAAGGTACCGGAAGGTCCCGGCGCGTTTTATCCACCTACCGTTCTCACGGGAGTGCATCCAGGCATGCCGGCCTACGATGAAGAGATGTTCGGACCGGTGGCGGCGGTGATTGCTGCGAAGGATGTGGACGACGCAGTGCGCATCGCCAACGATTCCGAATTTGGACTCGGCGGCGGTGTTTTCACCCGCGATCTTGCGCTCGGCGAGCAGATTGCGGCGGATCGTATCGAGGCCGGTTCGGTATTCGTGAATGCAACCGTGGCATCGGATCCCAAGCTGCCGTTCGGCGGCGTCAAGGACAGTGGCTACGGCCGCGAACTCTCCAGCTTCGGCATCCGGGAATTCGTCAACATCAAAACAATCGTCGTAGCCCCGCATGGCACTGTGCCGACATCGAGCCATCATTCAGAGTAGATCTTGGGTTGCTCCAGATAGGGATCAGTCGACCTAACTACCTGTCGGAACGACGCCCGCCTGTTCGACCATCAGTACCACGGAGCGGCCGCGCGCGTGCGGGCAGTGCATAACACCTTTGGGAACGGTGAAGGCCTGGCCGGGCTGAAGGCTGACCATCCGGCCTTCCAACTCGATGTCCAGGTGCCCTTCCATGACCAGAAAGAATTCGTCGGTATCGTCATGCTTGTGCCAGTGGAAGTCGCCTTCCATGACCCCCAGCCGCACCCATGCGCCGTTCACGGCGCACAGCGTCCGGTTCCACCACGGCGTCTGTGCCGCACCGATGGCATTCACGTCGAACTTCTCGGCAGCGTCGAACATAACACTGTCGGTTTCGATGTCGTAGCGGGAGTCCTGGTCGGTCACTACGGCGATCCTGCGACTGTGACTTTCAAGAATGAAGCCGATCCTGCCACATGGCTGTCATGCGGCTCACGCTGACCGCACGGCTCACCTTTCGCATCGGTCGATACCAGCGGTGGTGCCCGCTATCCTGCCGCCGTTATGACAATGGCACGGATACGGCCCTCGACGGCGGCGTGTCCGAAGCTTTGCGCCAAAGCCTCGGCCGCGTCGTCGGTCGCCGCCTCCAAACCCGCAGGATCGCGGGCTTCGATCTCCGCTCGCAGTGGCGTGCCTTGGCAATAGGCGACCGCAGGCACACGTGCAGATGATGCTCTGCTTGTCGCACCCACCTCCTCGGTCACGACTTCGGTAAACCCTGCCGCGTTCAGGTCCGCGCGAAGCTGGGCGACGTCGTAATAGCCATGCGGCGTGCGCGCGAGAAAGCGCGGCGGATCGGATGGAAACCGAGCCGCCAGGGCTTCGGTGATCGTGCCGGCGAAATCGTTTTCGGAAATCCGATCCCAGACATTGAAGACGAAATGTCCGCCAGGCTTCAGCAGCCGGCGCGCCTCACGGTACGCCCGCACCTTGTCGGGAAAGAACATCGCGCCGAACTGACAGAGCACGACATCGAAGGCCTTGTCGTCGAAGGGAAGATCCAGAGCATCCGCCTGGCGCCACTCGATACGTCCATCTTTCGGTTGCTTCGCCCTGGCATAGTCGAGCATCGGCTGGTTCAAATCCGTAGCCACTTGCCACGTGCCGGCAGGCAGCCGCGCTGCCAGCTCCCGGGTGACAACGCCCGTGCCCGCCGCGATTTCCAGCACCGCTTGCGGCTTAAGTTTCGCCACGCGCTCCGCAAGGTCGCGCGCATAGGGTTCGAAAATCAGCGGGACCAGCAGCCGGTCGTAGATTTCCGGAATGGAGCCGGAGAATGTCGTGTCGGAAGTAGTGCTCATTTTAACTCTCGCGGTTCAGCAGATATTGCGGAAGCATCTGAAGCAGATTGGCGGAGGCGCCATATGACCCAACCATCTGCGCCACATTCGTCGCGAGTTCTTCTGCGCGGGCGCGCGCTGCCTCGATGCCAAGCAGCGAGACCAGCGTGGCTTTGCCCTGCTTCGCATCCTTGCCGACCGCCTTGCCGGTTTTCTCCGCCGTGCTCATCACATCAAGCAGGTCGTCGGTGATCTGAAACACAAGACCGAAATCGCGGGCATAGTCGCGCACGCGGTTCTCATGCTCCGCTCCCGCTTCCGCCAGAATGGCGCCGGCGACGCAGCAGAACTCGAACAGCGCGCCGGTTTTCATTCGCTGCAGCAAAATGACTTCGCCCTCGCCGAACGTATGGTTCGGTGCTTCGATGTCGAT
>NZ_DASXHA010000148.1:0-16501 GCF_036488795.1 Paraburkholderia sp. | reverse complement strand
GGCTAACCGTCATGGGCGTTTTGTTTGATGCCACGGACTAGCCGTGGCTCGGTGCCGCTTTCGCGACCCGCTTTAGTTGCGGTTGCCGCCGAAAATGCCGAGCAGTGCCAGCAGGTTCACGAACACGTTGTACAGGTCCAGGTAGATGGCGAGTGTTGCGGTGATGTAGTTCGTCTCGCCGCCGTTCACGACGCGCTGCACGTCGAACAGCATGTAAGCCGAGAAGATCACGATGGCGAGCACCGACACCGTCAGCATCAGCGCCGGCAGGTGCAGGAACATGTTCGCCACCATGGCCAGCAGCAATACGATCACGCCGACGAACAGCCACTTGCCGAGGCCTGAAAAATCACGCTTGCTGACCGTGGCAATGGTCGCCATGGCGGCAAAGATCACACCCGTGCCACCGAAGGCCAGCATGATGAGCGACGGCCCGTTCGAAAAACCGAGGATGAAACTCAACATGCGCGAGAGCATCAGGCCCATGAAGAACGTGAAGCCGAGCAGCACGAACACGCCGGCCGCACTGTCTTTGGTGCGCTGGATCGCGAACATGAAACCGAACGCGATGGCGAAAAACGCCAGCATGCTCATGGCCGGACTGGTGGCCGCGAACAGCGAGAAGCCGGTTGCCACGCCGATCCACGCGCCGAGCACGGTGGGGACCATGGACAGCGCGAGCAGCCAGTAGGTATTGCGTAGTACGCGATTGCGGGATTCGGCCGAAGTGACCGCGCCATTGCGGCCGAAGCTATAGGGATGATCGTTCATGGTTTCTCCTTGCGTCAGGCGCAGTGACTCGCCGTGGTTATGCAGCGCCGACCGGCATTGTCGCTCCCGGCCGTTACATCTGTACACCCCTAAGATTAGCGCCGGAGCAGGGAGTTTCAATGCCCCGCGCCGCGTTCTGATTACAGAAAGTGACTCCTGCTTTGAGTCTTTCAATGCTGTAAGGGTTCAATCGCAATCATACATCGGAACATGCTACAATAGCGGATTCATTTAAATCTGTAACCTCTTAATTTTCTGGAGTTTTTATGGCGATCGAACGCACCCTGTCGATTATCAAGCCGGACGCAGTGGCCAAGAACGTGATCGGGCAGATCTACAGCCGTTTCGAAAACGCTGGTCTGAAGATCGTGGCATCGCGCATGGTTCACCTGTCGCGCGCTGACGCAGAGAAGTTCTACGCTGTGCACGCTGCACGCCCGTTCTTCAAGGACCTGGTCGATTTCATGATCTCCGGCCCGGTGGTCGTGCAAGCCCTGGAAGGCGAAAACGCCATCCTGAAGCACCGTGAACTGATGGGCGCAACGGACCCGAAGAAGGCTGACAAGGGCACGATCCGCGCCGACTTCGCTGACAGCATCGACGCCAACGCCGTGCACGGCTCGGACGCAGCTGAAACGGCCGCTGTCGAAATCGCGTTCTTCTTCCCGCAAGTCAACGTTTACTCGCGCTAGGCACTTCGCAAAGTAGTAAGGTAAAGCAGCAGGAACGGGCGCGAACGGCACAAGCGTTCATGCAGCTTGTTGCATGAATGAAAGTCTCGCACTGAAATGGCAGGATTCGATATGACGAGCAGTCCAACCGTCAACCTTCTCGATCTCGACGCCCAAGGGCTCGTCGCATACTGCGACAGCCTGGGCGAGAAGCCGTTTCGCGCCAAACAATTGCAGCGCTGGATTCACCAGTACAACGCTGCAGACTTCGACGGCATGACGGATCTGGCGAAGTCGTTGCGCGAAAAGCTCAAAGGTCGTGCAACGATCGCGATGCCAGGCATCGTCAGCGATCACATTTCATCCGACGGCACACGCAAGTGGCTGATCGACGTCGGCAATAGCAACGCAGTCGAAACCGTTTTCATCCCGGAAGAAACGCGCGGCACGCTGTGCGTGTCGTCGCAGGCCGGGTGTGCGGTCAACTGCCGTTTCTGTTCGACCGGCAAGCAGGGTTTTTCACGCAATCTCACCACGGCCGAAATCATCGGTCAGCTGCGCATGGCCGAATTTGCGCTGCGCAGCTCGCTGGGTACGGCGGGCGGCCGTGCGGCAGGGGGTGAGGGCAAGGGCGAGCGGGTCGTCACGAACGTCGTGATGATGGGCATGGGCGAGCCGCTGCTGAACTACGACGCGGTCGTGCCGGCCATGCGCCTCATGCTCGACGACAACGCGTACGGCCTGTCGCGCCGGCGCGTCACGCTGTCCACCTCGGGCGTGGTGCCCATGATGGACCGGCTCGGCGCGGATCTGCCGGTGGCGCTCGCGGTTTCGCTGCACGCACCGAGCGATCCGTTGCGCGACATGCTGGTGCCGCTCAACAAGAAGTATCCGCTGCGCGAACTGATGGCGGCTTGCCAGCGCTATCTGAAAGTCGCGCCGCGCGATTTCATTACGTTTGAATACTGCATGCTCGACGGCGTGAACGACAGCGAAGCGCAGGCGCGTGAACTGCTCGCCTTGACGCGCGACGTGCCGTGCAAGTTCAACCTGATTCCGTTCAATCCGTTCCCGGAATCGGGCCTGATCCGCTCGAAGAACGAGCAGATCAGGCGGTTTGCGCAGGTGCTGATGGACGCAGGCGTCGTCACCACGGTGCGCAAGACCCGCGGCGACGACATCGACGCGGCGTGCGGCCAGCTTGCGGGCGCGGTGAAGGACCGGACCCGTCTCGCAGAGCGTAGCGGCAAGATGGCCAGGGTTATTGAAGTGCGGCCGGTGTAACCGGTAGGCAATGCCGTGTGCGTGCGGCAGCGGGGAGAGCGGATCGCGACAGCGCGAAACGTCAAAAACCTGCCGCCATGTCCGCGCAACTCGCGGATGTTGATTCACGGTGTTGAAAAGAAAGTTTGCAGAAGCGATCGGAAGCGGCACATAAGGCCGCGCATTTTGTTATAAACGGTCTGCGAACCGGACCTGAGGCATTCTGCCCGGCTGGTTTGCACGAGTGAAAAAGAATCGACGCGAAAGGATTTGGGATGAGTGAGCCGCAGCACCCGCACCCGCAGGACACAGGGACCGACGCAACCCAACCGGCGCTCACTGGCGCACGGGCTGCGGCCGTGCAGCCCCCTGTACAGACGGGGTTGGACTCGCTGATGGCGGTAGGGGCACGACTGACGCAACTCCGTGAGTCGAAAAACTGGTCTATCGACGATGTGTCTGCCCGTCTGAAGGTGTCGTCCGCGAAGCTGCGCGCGCTCGAAGCGGGCGACATCAGCCATTTGCCCGACACAACGTTTGCGCTTGGCGTGGTGCGCAGCTACGCCAAGATGCTCGGCGCGGATCCGGCGCCCTTTACGCAGGCACTGCGCCGCGAGAAGGGCGTCGCGGCGCCCGACCTGTCGATGCCCGCGTCGTCGGGCAAGGATTTGCCACGCGGGCGCGTCTCACTGTCGCTCGGCGGCAGCGGTCAGAAGCATCGCTCATGGCTGTGGGGTATCGCGGCGCTGGTCGTCGCGGTGATCGCGCTGGCCATGTGGCACACGAACGGCGGCGACTCGTCGGCGTGGCTCGCACGCCTGCGGAACAGTGCGAATAGCGCGAACAGCGCGGCTGGCAACGCGAACGGCGCGTCGGGCGTGGTGGCGCAAGATCAAACGGCCGGTTCGGACGCGACCGCGGACGAAGCGGCGCCTGCGGCATCGGCGCCGGACGAAGGCCAGGCAGGCGCGGATAACGCTGCGTCGGCCACGCCGCTGCCCGCACCACTGCCGATGGCAGCCGCGCCTGCCTCCGCGGCCCCCGCGGTGGCGGCAAAGGCGGCGTCTCAGACCACGGCGAAGGCGGCGCCTGCAGCCAGCGCACCGGCGGTGGCGGCAACTGGCGCCTCCGACGCAACGGCAGCAACGGCGGGTACGGCGATCGTGGCAATTCGCGTCACGCAGGACAGCTGGTTCAGTGTGCGGCAGGGCGACGGCAAGGAGCTGTTCTCGGGTCTCCTCCATGCAGGCGACACGAAAGAAGTTTCCGGCACGGCGCCATTCAAGGTCACGGTGGGCAACAGGGCTGGCCTCGAATCTATGACGCTTGACGGCCAGCCGGTCGACCCGTCGAAATATTCGTCCGCCAAGGGCAATGTGGCGCGCTTGACGCTGCCTTGATACGGTATGCGTCGCGGCACTTTCGACCGCGGCGCTTTTTCAATTCATCCGGCATGCGCAGTGCGTAGCGCATGCGGCGTAAATGGGTTTTTCGATGCACTCCGAAGCTCAATCCCAAAGCAGCAGTCAGATTAGTTCGACCGAGCCGGTTTTCGGCGGACATGCTCCGCGTCGTAAGTCGCACGCGGTCGATATCCGTTGGGGCGGGCAGCTCGTGACGGTCGGCGGCGACGCGCCGGTGCGCGTGCAGTCCATGACCAACACCGATACCGCGGACCCGATCGGCACGGCGATCCAGATCAAGGAACTGGCACAGGCCGGTTCGGAACTGGTGCGCATCACGGTGAACACGCCGGAAGCGGCCGCAGCCGTGCCGGCTGTGCGCGAGCAGCTCGACCGGATGGGCGTGACGGTGCCGCTCGTGGGCGACTTCCACTACAACGGCCATCTGCTGCTGCGCGACTACCCCGCGTGCGCGGAAGCGCTGTCGAAGTATCGGATCAACCCGGGTAACGTCGGACACGGCGCAAAGCGCGACACCCAATTCGCGCAGATGATCGAAGCCGCCATCCAGTACGACAAGCCGGTGCGGATCGGTGTGAACTGGGGCAGTCTCGACCAGGACCTGCTCGCCAGAATGATGGACGAAAACGCCGCGCGAGCCACGCCCTGGGAAGCCCAGAGCGTCATGTACGAAGCGCTGATCCAGTCGGCCATCGGCTCGGCCGAACGCGCGGTGGAACTGGGCCTGTCGCGCAACAAGATCATTCTGTCGTGCAAGGTCAGCGGCGTGCAGGACCTGATCGCCGTGTACCGCGAACTCGCGCGCCGTTGCGAATTCGCACTGCACCTCGGTCTGACCGAAGCCGGGATGGGCTCGAAGGGAATCGTGGCGTCCACGGCGGCGTTGTCGGTGCTGCTGCAGCAGGGTATCGGCGACACGATCCGTATTTCGCTGACGCCGGAACCGGGCGCTTCGCGCACCGGCGAAGTGATCGTCGGTCAGGAAATCCTCCAGACCATGGGTCTGCGTTCGTTCACGCCCATGGTGATTGCGTGCCCGGGTTGCGGCCGTACCACCAGCACGCTGTTCCAGGAACTGGCGTCGCAAATCCAGACCTATCTGCGCACGCAGATGCCGGTGTGGCGCGACCTGTATCCCGGCGTCGAAAAGATGCACGTCGCGGTGATGGGTTGCATCGTCAACGGCCCGGGCGAGTCGAAGCAGGCCAATATCGGCATCAGCTTGCCGGGCTCGGGCGAGAATCCGGCGGCGCCCGTGTTCATTGACGGCGAGAAGGTCAAGACACTGCGCGGCGAGAACATTGCCCAGGAATTCCAGCAAATCGTGAGCGATTACGTCGAACGCACCTATGGTCGCGCGACGGTGCTCAACTGAGAAGTATCAAGCGAACACAGATGACTGAACAGAAGAAAAAGCTCGAGAAATTGTCCGGTGTGAAGGGCATGAACGACATCCTCCCGCAGGAAGCAGGACTGTGGGAGTTTTTCGAAACGACCGTCAAGTCGTTGCTCCGCGCGTACGGATATCAAAACATTCGCACACCGATCGTCGAGCATACGCAACTGTTCACACGCGGGATCGGAGAAGTCACGGACATCGTCGAGAAGGAGATGTACAGCTTCACCGACGCGCTGAACGGTGAAAATCTGACCATGCGCCCGGAAAACACCGCCGCAGTCGTGCGTGCTTCGATCGAGCACAACATGTTGTACGACGGTCCGAAGCGTCTGTGGTACATCGGTCCGATGTTCCGTCACGAGCGTCCGCAGCGCGGCCGTTATCGCCAGTTCCATCAGGTCGGCGTGGAAGCGCTCGGTTTTGCCGGCCCGGACACGGACGCCGAAATCATCATGATGTGCCAGCGTCTGTGGGACGACCTGGGGCTGACCGGTATCCGGCTGGAAATCAATTCGCTGGGCCTCGCGGAAGAGCGCGCAGCTCACCGGGTCGAGCTGATTGCGTACCTCGAAAAGCACATGGACGTGCTCGACGAAGACGCCAAACGCCGCCTCTACACGAATCCGCTGCGCGTGCTGGATACGAAGAACCCGGCGCTGCAGGAAATCGCGCAGAACGCGCCGAAGCTGATCGACTTCCTGGGCGACGCATCGCGCGCGCACTTCGACGGGCTGCAACGCCTCCTGAAGGCGAACAACATGCCGTTCACGATCAATCCGCGTCTCGTGCGTGGTCTCGATTACTACAATCAAACCGTGTTCGAATGGGTGACGGACAAGCTCGGCGCACAGGGAACCGTGGCCGCGGGTGGCCGTTATGATCCGCTGATCGAACAGCTGGGCGGCAAGCCGACGGCAGCGTGCGGCTGGGCGATGGGCATCGAGCGCATTCTCGAATTGCTGAAGGAAGAGAACCTCGTACCGGAAGACGAGGGCTGTGACGTCTACGTGGTCCACCAGGGCGACGCGGCACGCGAGCAGGCTTTCATCATTGCCGAGCGGTTGCGCGATACCGGCCTCGACGTGATCCTGCATTGCAGCCCGGATGGCCAGACGGCCAGTTTCAAGTCGCAAATGAAGCGTGCCGACACGAGCGGCGCGGCCTTCGCGGTCATCCTCGGCGAAGACGAGATTGCCAACGGTACGGTGGGCGTGAAACCGCTGCGCGATACCAGCCAGAATGGCGGTAAAAGCGAGCAACAAAACGTCCCGGCTGAAGACTTGACCGAATTTCTAATCAATGCGATGGTTGCATCCGCCGAAGACGGCGACGACTGAGCGCGATGTCGTCGGCCATGCGGTTCGACACATACAAGGTAATAAAAGAGAAGGAATCGCCGGGCGATGAGTTACCACGACGAACAAGAATCAATCGAAGGTCTGAAGGCATGGTGGGCGCAGTGGGGCAACGCGACCACGTGGATCGTGCTGGTGGCGCTGATCGCATCAGCGGGCTGGAACGGCTGGAACTACTGGCAACGGCATCAGGCGGCTGAGGCTGCGGTGCTGTATGACCAGGTGCAGCAGGCCGTGGCCGCGGGCGACAAGGCGAAGATCAGCCGCGTCGCTGCCGACATGGAAGACAAGTTCAGCGGCACGGCGTATGCGCAGATGACGGCGCTTTCCACGGCGAAGGCGCTGTATGCGGCCGGCGACGAAGCGGGCGCCAAGGCTCAACTGCAATGGACCATCGATCACGCGAAGGACGACGAGTTCAAGCAGATCGCCAGGCTGCGCCTCGCTTCCCTGCTGCTCGACGACAAGGCTTACGAGCAGGGGCTGGCACTCCTGGGCGAACCGCAATCGGACGCTTTCAAGGGCCTGGTCGCTAACGGTCGTGGCGATCTGCTCGCGGCCGAGGGCAAGCGCGACGACGCCCGTGCCGCTTACAAGCTCGCACTCGACTCGCTGTCGAAGAACGACGCATCCGCGCGTCAACTGATCCAGTTCAAGCTGGACGCGCTGGGCGGTTGAGTGTCGCACGCGACGCTCAACCAGTCTCATTTGATTAATCTCCCTAACTGCAACGTCAACCGATGAATCTGCTGAAACGCTACGCTGTGCCCGTTGCCTGTGCGATGACCGTGCTCCTGATCACGGCTTGCTCATCCACGAAGGACGAGCGCCGCGAGCCGACGCCGCTCACCGAGTTCAAACCCGTGCTCAATGTGCAGCAGGCCTGGAAGTCCAGCGTCGGTAAGGCAGGGCGTTACCTGTTTTCGCCGGTGGCGGTCGGTAACATGGTGTATGCGGCAGGCACGAACGGCTCAGTCGCCAAGATCGACGCGCAAACCGGCAAGGATGTGTGGCGCGTCAAGGTTGGCAGCGACCTTTCCGCCGGCGTCGGCAGCGACGGTACGCTGACCGCCGTGGGCGCGCTCAAGGGCGAAGTCTACGTGCTCGACCAGGACGGCAAGCTGCTGTGGAAGAATACGGCGCCTGGCGAAATCATTTCGCCGCCGCTGGTGGGTAACGGCTTTGTGATCGTACGGACGGTGGATGGTCAGATCACCGCGTTCAACGCGCAAACCGGCGAGCAGAAATGGGTATATCGCAATCGCGCTGTGCCGTTGAACCTGCGTGTTTCGTCGGGCATGACGTTCGCCGGCGACGCAGCGGTGCTCGCAGGCTTCCCGGGCGGCTCGTTCGCAGCCATCAACGTGCAGACGGGCGACAGCTTTTGGGAAACGCCGGTGTCGTATCCGAAGGGTGTGACCGAAGTCGAGCGTATCAACGACGTGACGGGGCCGCCCACGCTGGTCGGCGCGCAAACCTGCGCGGTGACGTTCCAGGGGCAGCTTGGCTGTTTCGATGCGAACTCGGGGCGTCCGGTCTGGGAAAAGACCTTCTCGAGCACGACGGGCCTTGCGCAGGACGAAAACACGGTGGTCGCGGCCGACGACTGGTCGATCGTGAACGCGTTTGACGCCAACAACGGCAACCAGCTCTGGACCAACGAAAAGCTGAAGAACCGTCAGCTCAGCGTGCCGTACCTGTTGGGTCACGCTGCCGTGCTGGGCGACTACCAGGGTTTCGTGCATTTCCTTTCGCGTGAGGACGGCTCGTTCGTCGCGCGGATGCCGACCGACGGCAGCGCCATCACTGCTGCGCCGGTGCTGGCAGGCGACACGCTGGTGGTGCAGACGCACGACGGCGGCCTGTACGGTTTCCGCCCGCGCTAAGTTTTTGCGAGAGGCTCACGCCTCGAAGCGCGCAGGCCGGCTCAGCCGGCCGCGCGCGTTTTTGCCGCAGCGCCCGTTTCAGAGCGGCGCCGCGAAGCCCACGCGGAATCGCGCTGGGCAATGAATGACACATCGAGCAGCATCAAGTAGAAACAGAAACAGGAATTGCCGGCCCGGCTGGTCCGGCAATTGAACCCGAGACGGTCCGCGTCGCCGTCCGGTCTGGCGGCATCTGCATGCCGCGGGCGCTGAAGCGGGAGTTCCCGCGACATTGAAACCCGGCGGCACACCTGCGCCGCCCATACAGCCAACTCAACGTCCGCCTGAATGCGCATACTTGCAGCGTAGCCGGGGCCGGCCGAATTCGTGATAATTTGCGTCAAACGCAGCCGCGACGCGGCCGCATGGCGTCGCGCGCGGGTGGTCGATCTCGACTCCGCGTTTCACCGTGAACAACATCTGATGAAACCCGTAATTGCCCTTGTGGGGCGCCCCAATGTGGGGAAATCCACGCTATTCAACCGCCTCACGCGCTCGCGTGATGCCCTCGTTGCCGACCTGCCAGGCCTGACGCGGGATCGTCACTACGGCGAAGGGCGCACCGGCGAACGGCCGTATCTGGTCGTCGACACCGGCGGTTTCGAGCCGGTCGCCAAGGACGGCATCCTGCACGAGATGGCGCGCCAGACGCGCCAGGCGGTGGAGGAGTCGGACATCGTCGTGTTCATCGTCGACGGGCGTAACGGTCTCGCTCCCCAGGACAAGTCGATCGCCGACTATCTGCGCAAGACCGGCCGGCCGATTTTCCTCGTCGTCAACAAGGCCGAAGGGATGAAGTACAGCGCGGTGGCGGCTGACTTCTATGAACTCGGCCTGGGCGACCCGCGCGCCATTTCGGCGGCGCACGGCGACGGCGTCACGGAAATGATCAACGAGGCGCTCGAAGTGGCCTATGCCGGTCAGCCGGAAGAGAGCGAAGAGGACAAGGACACGCGCGGCATCAAGATCGCCATCGTCGGCCGCCCGAATGTCGGCAAGTCCACGCTGATCAACGCGCTGGTGGGCGAAGAGCGCGTGATCGCGTTCGACATGCCCGGCACCACGCGCGATTCGATCTATGTCGACTTCGAACGGCAGGGCAAGCCGTACACGCTGATCGACACGGCCGGCCTGCGCCGGCGCGGCAAGGTGTTCGAAGCGATCGAGAAATTTTCGGTGGTGAAGACGCTGCAGTCGATCTCGGACGCGAACGTGGTCATCCTGCTGCTCGATGCCCGTCAGGATATTTCGGATCAGGACGCACACATTGCCGGATTCGTGGTCGAACAGGGCCGCGCGCTAGTTGTTGGCGTAAACAAATGGGACGGGCTCGACCCGCATGTGCGCGAGCGCACAAAAGCCGACTTGCAGCGCAAACTAAAATTCCTCGACTTCGCCAAATTTCACTTTATTTCGGCAGCGGAGAAGACGGGAATCGGGGCGCTGATGCGCTCGGTTGACGACGCGTACGCTGCTGCGATGTCCAAGCTTCCGACGCCGAAGCTCACGCGTGCACTGATCGATGCAGTCGAATTCCAGCAGCCGCGCCGCCGTGGTCCGGTGCGCCCGAAACTGCGCTACGCGCATCAGGGAGGGCAGAACCCACCGATCATCGTGATCCACGGCAACGCGCTCGACGCGATCACGGAAACCTACAAACGCTACCTCGAAAACCGCTTCAGGGAAACTTTCGGGCTGACCGGGACTCCATTGCGCATAGAGTTCAGATCCTCCACGAACCCTTACGCGGACAAAGGCTGAAACCCGCGTGTGTGTTGGGTTTGGCCGCATGGCCAGGCCGCTCGCGCAAAAACGAAAATCGGCTATAGTGTAGCGGTTGACGGCGGATTTCTTTTTCTTCGTCGTCAATTTAGTCAACCTGCAAAAAAATACGGAGTTTGCTATGAGCAACAAAGGGCAATTGTTACAAGACCCGTTTTTGAACGCACTGCGTAAAGAGCACGTGCCGGTGTCGATCTACCTGGTCAACGGCATCAAGCTTCAAGGGAACATCGAATCGTTCGACCAGTACGTCGTGTTGCTCCGGAATACGGTCACCCAGATGGTCTACAAGCACGCAATTTCGACTGTGGTGCCTGCCCGTCCAGTGAATTTCCACCCGGATTCCGAACAGTCCTAACCTCTCGTCGCGGCCGGCTTAGCGTCGCCCGTCGGCGATCTCTCCCGGCCGCTTCACTTTGATACCCTCCAATTTGATCAACGCAGCGCTTGTCGGCATCGACTTCGGTAAGATCGATTTCGAAGCCAGTCTCGAAGAACTCAGCCTGCTCGCGCAAAGCGCGGGCGCGAATCCCCTCGTTACCCTCACCGGTCGCCGGTCCAGTCCCGATGCCAAGATGTTTGTCGGCAGCGGCAAGGCCGAAGAGCTGCGTCTCGCATGCGAGGCGAACGAGATCGAAATCGTCATCTTCAATCATGCTCTGGCGCCTGCGCAACAGCGCAATCTGGAGCAAGCACTTAACAGGCGCGTGATCGATCGCACGAGTCTGATCCTCGATATTTTTGCGCAACGCGCCCGCAGCCACGAAGGCAAGCTGCAGGTCGAACTCGCGCAATTGCAGTATCTATCCACGCGGCTAATCCGCGCATGGACCCACCTGGAACGGCAAAAAGGCGGTATCGGTTTGCGCGGGCCTGGCGAAACGCAGCTCGAAACCGACCGCCGTTTGATCGGCGAGCGCATCAAGGCGCTCAAGACGCGGCTCGAAAAGCTGCGCCGGCAGCACGGCACGCAACGGCGCGCGCGGGAACGCAACCGCACGATGTCGGTGTCGCTGGTCGGCTATACGAACGCCGGTAAATCCACGCTCTTCAATGCGCTGACGAAAGCGCAGGCGTATGCGGCGGACCAGTTGTTCGCCACGCTCGACACCACTTCGCGGCGCGTTTATCTGGGCGACGAAGTCGGGCAGGTCGTGGTGTCCGACACGGTCGGATTCATTCGCGAACTGCCTCACCAGCTGGTGGCCGCCTTCCGCGCCACACTCGAAGAAACCATTCACGCGGATCTGCTGCTGCATGTGGTCGACGCGTCGAGCGCCGTGCGTCTGGATCAGATCGATCAGGTCAACGAGGTGCTGCACGAAATCGGTGCGGACACGATCCGCCAGGTGCTGGTATTCAACAAGATCGACGCGGTGCCAGAGCTGGCGGCCCGTGGCGACGCGGTCGAGCGGGATGAGTATGGTAATATTTCGCGCGTCTTTTTGAGCGCGCGCACCGGACAGGGGCTTGATACGCTGCGCGCTGCCATCGCCGAAATCGCGGCTGCCGAACCTCTATCCGACGAGCAGCGTGTCAGGCCGGAAGAAGACCACCGGCTTGCAGAACCACGCGACGACCGCAAGGTCCCAGAACTCGGGCACTGACCCGTTCCAAATTGCACTGACCCGCTGTCTACTCTGGTGAACGAACACAGGTGAACGATTACAACGAGCGGAGTATCTGGCTGCGCCTGCGCGCCATTCTTTCGATGAACGATCCGCGCTGGGGCCGGGGCGAGGGCAATGGCGACCGGCAACGGCCGAACGAGCCCAAGCGTCCGCAACCTGGCAAGGACGGCGAAGGTCCGCCCGATCTCGACGAGATGTGGCGCGACTTCAATCGCCGCCTGAGCAGCGTGTTCGGCCGCCGCGGCATGGGCGGCGGTCCGGGCCGTCCGGACAACGGTCGCGGTGCGCGCATCGGCGTGGGTATCGTCATTGGTGTGCTGATCGCCATCTATCTGGGCAGCGGCGTGTTCGTCGTGCAGGACGGTCAGGCCGGTGTCGTCACGCAATTCGGCAAGTATCGCTACACCGCGGGTCAGGGTGTGCACTGGCGCCTGCCGTATCCGTTTGAAGCCCAGGAACTGGTGAATGTCGGCGAAGTGCGGTCGGTCGAAATCGGCCGCAATAGCGTCGTGCGTCTTGCGAACGTCAAGGACGCCTCGATGCTCACGCGTAACGGCGACATCGTCGACGTGCGCTTTGCCGTGCAATACCAGGTGCGCAACCCGACCGACTATCTGTTCCGCAGCGCGGATCCGGATCAGAGCGTGACGCTGGCGGCGCAAGCCGCGGTGCGTAGCATCGTCGGCGCGCGCAGCACCGACGACATTCTCTATCAGGATCGCGAAACAATTCGCCTGCAGCTGAGCGACGCGATCCAGCATTCCCTGGACGAATCGCAAACGGGTCTCGTCGTCACCGGCGTGACCATGCAAGGTGTCCAGGCGCCCGAACAGGTACAAGCCGCCTTCGACGACGCTGCCAAGGCGCATCAGGACCGTGAGCGCGCGAAGGCCGACGCGCAGGCGTATGCCAACGACCTGCTGCCGCACGCCAAGGCCGATGCGGCGCGTATCGTGGACGACGCCAGGACCTACAGCGACCGGGTGGTGGCGCAGGCGCAAGGCGACGCCGAGCGCTTCAAGCAGGTCTACGACCAGTATTCCAAGGCGCCCGCGGTGATCCGTGAGCGCATGTATCTGGACACCATGCAGCATATCTATTCAAATTCGACGACGGTGTTTGTGGACAGCAAATCGGGCAACAACGTGACGTATCTGCCGCTCGACAAGCTGGTCGACGCCACCCGCCAGCGTGCAGCCGAGGCCGCAGCGGCGAGCGGGCCTTCGGCCGCCGCCGCGGCTACGCCCCCCGCTGCTGTCGTGGCGCCGCAAGCGGCCAGCGGCGTGTCCGCGCCTGCTGCAGTGTCCGCCCCGGCCGCTACGGCACCGGCAAGCGACGCCGATTCCGCCAGCGACTCGCTGCGTTCGCGCGACGCGTTCCGCAATCGCGGCCGCGAAGACGACGTTCAATGAGGAGGGCGAACATGAATCGAATCATTGCGCTCGTCGTTGTCATCGTGATCGTGCTGTTTGCCGCGTCGTCGATGGTGTTCGTGGTCGATCAACGACATGTGGCGGTCCTGTCCGCACGCGGCGACGCCGCGCCCACGTTGCTCGGTCCCGGCCTGCACGTGAAACTGCCGCCCCCGCTGCAAAGCGTGATGTTCGTCGACAGCCGTATCCAGACGCTGGATGCGCCCGACGAAGATCGCTACGTTACGTCTGACAAAACCGACCTGCTGGTCAATCCGGTGGTCAAGTACCGCGTCACGGACGCGCTCAAGCTGTTCGCGCAAACCAAGGGCGACGAGCAAACGCTGCCGGACCGGCTGGCCCTGCTCACGCGCAGCGCGCTCGGCGACGCGTTTGCCAAACAGACGCTGACCGATGCATTGGCCAGACAGCTCGCCATCGCAGACGAGGCGCGTAATGCCATGGCGGCTGCGGCGGCTTCGCTCGGTGTGGACGTGATCGACATTCAGTTGTCCCGGGTCGATTTCCCCGCAGCCATGGCGGACTCCGTCTACAAGCGGATGACCGCGGCGCGCGAGCAGGCTGCTGCTGACGAGCGCGCCAAGGGTGCGGCTGAAGCGGACGAGATCAAGGCGGATGCGCTGCGGCAGCAACAGGCCGTGCTCGCGGATGCGAATCTGCAGGCGCAGACCATCAAGGGCGAGGGCGACGGCAAGGCGGCGTCGATCGCTGCAGACGAGTACAGTCGCGACCCCCAGTTCTATCAGTTCTACCAGAGCATGCTGGCGTACCGGAACATCTTCAAGCCGAACGACGTGATCGTGGTCGATTCGAGCAGCGAGTTTTTCCGCTTCATGCGTAGTCCGGCCGGCGAGATGTCGCCGGACGCCGCCGCGGCACCGCGCAAACACTGATTACCGGAGCGCCGCGGCACTCGTATCGCGGCACCCTCACTCGCATGGATATAGCCGGTTCGTTATTGCTCGCGATCGCCCTGATGCTGATCATCGAAGGGATGTTCCCCTTCGTTTTTCCCAGCGCGTGGCGTGACACGTTTCGTAGAATAGCGGAGCGGCCGCCGCACCAGATTCGCATTGGCGGTCTGATCGTGATGGCGCTCGGGCTGATACTGTTGCTGATCGCAACCTGAAGCGCGGGCCTGGCGGGAGCGCGTCGCCTGCGTTGTCAGGGGCGGGCGCTTCGATCCCGGCGCGCGCAGCGGCCTGACGGCGTGCGCGGGTGCGCGCGATGGCGCGCTGAGGGCACCACGCCCGGGCGGCGGGCCTGAAGCCCTGCCTGCCATCCATTCTTATTTACCGGCGCGCCCAGGCGCCGGGTTCAACGCCGTAGGACTGTATCGATGTCGACCTGGTTACTTCCCGAGAATATTGCCGACGTGTTGCCGTCGGAAGCCCGCAAGATTGAAGAACTGCGGCGTCATCTGCTGGACCGCTTCCGCGCGTACGGCTACGAAATGGTCATGCCGCCGCTGATCGAATATCTGGAGTCGCTGCTGACGGGCGGCGGCCACGATCTCAATCTGCGAACTTTCAAACTGGTCGACCAACTGTCGGGCCGCACGCTCGGCCTGCGTGCCGATATCACGCCGCAGGTCGCGCGCATCGACGCTCATCTGTTGAACCGTCAGGGCGTGACGCGTCTGTGCTACGCCGGCAATGTGGCGCACACGCGTCCGCGCGGCTTGCATGCGACGCGCGAGCAGATCCAGATCGGCGCAGAAATCTACGGTCATGCCGGTCTCGAAGCGGACCACGAAATCCAGCAACTGATGCTCGACGCGCTGCGTCTGGCCGGGCTCTCGAAGGTTCGTCTCGACCTGTGCCATGCGGGCGTGCTGGCGGCGCTGATCGAGGCGGAACCGGCAGCGGCGGAACTGGGCCAGTCGTTATACGACGCGCTGGCCGGTAAAGACGTGCCGCGTCTCGAGGAACTGACCGTCAATCTGACGCCGGTGATCCGCGACGCGCTGCGCGCGCTGCCTACGCTTTACGGCGATGCCTCGGTGCTCGACGAAGCGCGTTCCAGGCTGCCGGCCACGCCGGAGATTGCCCGGGCACTCGACGATCTGGCTTTCCTCGCAAGCCAGGTGGAAGGCGCCGAAGTGATGATCGATCTGGCCGATTTGCGCGGCTACGCCTATCACAGCGGCGTGATGTTCTCGGCGTATGTGGACGGCGTGCCGAATGCGGTTGCGCGTGGCGGCCGTTACGACCACGTGGGTCAGGCCTACGGCCGGGCCCGCGCAGCTACCGGCTTTTCGCTTGATTTGCGTGAAGTGGCGCGGATTTCGCCGGTCGAGGCGCGCAGCAGCGCGATTCTCGCGCCGTGGCAGCACGATGACGCGCTGCGCGCCAGCGTGGCCGCGTTGCGCGATGCCGGCGAAGTGGTGATTCAGGCTTTGCCGGGCCACGATCACGCGCTCGATGAGTTTGCTTGCGACCGCGTGCTGGTCGAGCGAAACGGCGCGTGGGTCGTGGAACCCATCACCGAGAGCAAATGAAGGTTTAGCCAGCATACAAGGATCGATGCGGCGACAGGCCGCATCCCGTCGATAGACCCAGAATGACGTGCATACCGTTGAGCGGAAACGGAAAAATTCGGAAGCTTCCGCGAAGATAGGTAGAATACGTTTTTAACCAGCATACGAAACAACATGTCTGCCAGCGCAGTGAATGTGAACCCCGGACGTAACGTCGTCGTCGTGGGGACCCAGTGGGGTGATGAAGGCAAGGGCAAGATCGTCGACTGGCTGACGGACCACGCTCAAGGCGTCGTTCGCTTCCAGGGCGGTCACAATGCCGGTCACACGCTTATCATCGGCGGCAAGAAAACCATCTTGCGTCTGAT
>NZ_DASXHA010000165.1:0-4612 GCF_036488795.1 Paraburkholderia sp. | reverse complement strand
CAGCGTTCACCGGTTGCGGGTGAGATTGTCCGTCGCGCAGCTTCATCTGCGGTTCGTACACGTGCGTCCATCAACACGAAGCTAATCGCTGGTTGCGTGGCGTCGTGATCGAGTTGAGCGCTCAACGCACGCGCCCGCCCGCCAGCGCGTCGAACGCCTGCTTCAATGTGCTCGCCAGCGTTTGTGCGTGCCGGGCATCGACGACGTTCGTGAAGCCCATCAGCAATCCGCTGCGCGACGTTTTGGTCATATGCCATCCGCTCAGCGGCTCGATCGCGAGGCCTCGTTCTCTTGCCGCCGCGGCGAGCGGCCTGTCGTCCTGCCCGTCATTCAGGTAGGCCGCCACGTGTATTCCGCCGGCTTGCGGCCGGACGTGCAGACGTGGTCCAAACATGTCGCTGAGCGTGTCCACCAGGCACTTTCGACGCGCCGCGTACAGCGTGCGCATTTTGCGCAGGTGACGCGCGAAATGCCCCTGTTCGATGAACTCGGCCACGGTGCGCTGTTGCAGGATCGGACACGCGCCGGCCAGCTCTTGCGCGACGCTCTGGAAGCGCTCGACCTGCTGCTCCGGCACCACCAGATACGCGAGACGCAGCCCCGGAAACAGCACCTTGCTGAAGGTGCCGGTGTAAAGCACGCGGCCGCCGCGATCCAGACTTTTGAGCGCCGGCAACGGCCGGCCGTGGTAGCGGAATTCGCTGTCGTAGTCGTCCTCGACGATCCACGCGTGCTGGCGGCTCGCCCATTGCAGCAGCTCCAGCCGCCGCGGCAGCGACAGCGCGACGCCGAGCGGGCTCTGGTGAGTGGGGGTCAGCACCGCGAAGCGCGCGTCGTTCGCGCGCCGTATGCCCGCGCTCACGTTCAATCCTTCGTCGTCGACGGGCACCGGCTTGAGCCGCATGCCCATGTGCTCGAGGTAGCGCCGGGCGATCGGATAGCCGGGCTCCTCGAACCACCCGGTGTCGCCCGCTTTCAGCAGCGCATGGCTGATCAGGTGCAGCGCGCCGCGGTAGCCGGAGGTGACGAACACCTGTTCGGCGGCGCAGGCGATGCCGCGGGAAATGCCGAGATAGGTGGCGATTTCGCGGCGTAGCGGCTCGTAGCCGGCGGGATCGGGGTAGCCCAGCACGGCTGTATCGAGGGTGCGGGCGGCGCGGCCGGCGAGGCGCGCCCACGTCTTGTGCGGAAACGCGTCCAGTGCCGGCAAACCCATCTGCAACGGATGAAGCGTGGAGGACGTGCCAGGCGCGAGCGACCGGGCGACAGGAGCCGGCCGGCGAGCCGCTTTGGGCCGCGCGCCGGCCAGCTTCTCGAGCCCATGCGATACCACGGTGCCGGCCGGACCGCGCGCGACCAGGTAGCCTTCGCTGGTCAGCATCTGATAGGCCAATTCGACGGTGCCGCGCGCAAGGTTGAGTTCGCTGGCGAGACTGCGCACCGACGGCACGCGGTCGCCCGGTTGCAGCCGGCCCGCGGCAATCGCTTCGCGGTAGCGCCGATACAACTGCAGGTAGATTGGCTCAGCGCGATCGCGGTTGAGTTGCAGCGGTGTCAGGTCGATCGTCATGGCCTATTCAATTGATGACTTCTTGCACCTGTTGGATGGGTCATCATTTTTCTATATTGAGGGCTCTGAAGCAAGGAACGACTCGATGAGCCACTTTCAATTGATACCCGTCGACAGCGACGAAGCGCACCTGGCCTGCTTCGACGTGATGCAGGAACTGAGGCCGCACCTGACCGATGCCGCCGCCTTCGTCGCGCAGGTTCGCCGCCAGGCCACCCAAGGCTATCGTCTGCTGGCCGCGTGGCAGGACGGGCGGGTCGTGGCGCTCGCCGGATACCGCATCACCGAGAATTTGCTGTATGGGCGCTTCGTCTATATCGACGATCTGGTGGCCAGCAGCGGCGCGCGCAGTCACGGCCTGGGTGCCGCGCTGATCGACGCGGTGCGCGACGAAGCGAAAAGCGTGGGCTGCGCGAACCTGGTGCTCGACACCGGGCTCGCGAATGCGCTGGGTCAGCGCTTCTACTTCCGGCAGGGCTTGCTGGCCCGCGGGCTGCACTTCGGTCAGGCATTGCAGGTGGAATGAACCATGGCACGACTGCTTCATCTGCAGTGCAGCCCGTACGCAGAGCGCTCGGCCAGTGCGCAACTGCTGCGCCCGATCCTTGACGAATTCACGTCCAAAGGTTTGCTGCTGACGACACGCAACCTCGCCGGGAGCGTGCTCCAGCCGATTTCAACCGGCTATGCGCAAGCGATCACCCATCCCGGCCAGCGCAACGATGACGCGTTCGCCGGTTCGGAGCAATTGATCGGCGAGCTCCTGCATAGCGACGGCGTGCTTGTCAGCACGCCGATGCATAACTTCGCGGTGCCCGCCGCGCTAAAGCTGTGGATCGATTACGTGCTGCGCGTCGGGCGCACATTCGTTGCCACGCCGGACGGCAAAGTCGGGCTGTTGCAGGACAGGCCCGTGCTGGTGCTGGTCCGCTCGGGCGGTGCGTGCACCGGCGATGACGCACGGCAACCTGATTTCCTCACGCCTTACCTGCGTCACGTGCTGCACACGATAGGCATCGGCAACGTCCAGTTCAGCTACGTGTCGGGACGCGAGCCGCCGGACCACATGTGGGCCGGCACGCAGCGCAACGTGATTTCTTTTCTTGATCTTTTATCGTCGACCGGAGCATCCGTATGAGTACCCTGCGCTTGCCGTATAGCAAGTTGTCCGCTGAAGCCTATCAAGGCTTTATCGCCACCAAGCATGCACTGGAAAAGAGCAGCCTCGGCATGGAGCTGATCGAGCTCGTGTATCTGAGGATTTCACAGATCAACGGGTGTGCGTTTTGCCTGGAGATGCATACGAAGCTCTTACGTGAAGGAGGCATGCCGGCGGCCAAACTCGATAGCGTGGCCGGCTGGCATGCGAGTTCGCGCTTCACCGAGCGCGAACGGGTTGCGTTGGCCTGGGCCGAGTCGCTGGTCGACGTGTCGCGCACTCACGCACCGGACGAAGACTTCGAGCCGCTCAAAGCGCATTTCAGCGACGCGGAAATTGCCGACCTCTGCTTCGCCATTGCACTGATGAGCGCGTTCAACAGGCTCGCGATCGGCATGCGGCAATAGGCCGTGTGCGTGAGACTCGGGAGGGACTTTACAGTCCCTCGCAGCCTAACCGGCGCAGCGATTCGTCGATCCATGACTTGTCGTCGAATTTGCCCGACAGGGTGTTTTCGAGAATGATGACCTCGTTCGCGCTCTTCTTCGCAGCCATCGCGTAGACCGTCTCGACCTCGTCGTAGGGTACGCAGGTGAAGCCATCCGCGTCTCCCACGATCAGATCGCCGGGCTCGACGACCATGCCGCCGAAAGCCACCGGCACATTGATTTCGCCCGGGCCGTCCTTATACGGGCCGCGGTGGGTCACGCCGGCCGCGTAGACCGGCACGTGGTGCTTGCTGATCCAGTCGGAATCGCGGATCGCGCCGTTGATGATGATGCCGGCAAAACCACGCTTCATCGCGTACGACAGCATCAGCTCGCCGACGATCGCATTTGTCAGATCGCCGCCAGCGTCCACCACGATCACGTCGCCCGGCTGGGCCAGCGTCAGCGCCTTATGCACCATCAGATTGTCGCCAGGGCGTGTCTTGACCGTGAAAGCGGGGCCACAGAGCACGCCGCCCGCATGCATCGGGCGCAACGTCGCGCCGCTGGCGGTCATGCGCGACATCACATCGCTGATGCAGGCCACGGGCACGTTCGCAAAGCGTTGGGCCACTTCCGCGCTTACCGCGCGTTTGCGCTCGAGAATTTTGAATCCGATCGGCATGTTCGATGCTCCTTGGAAGGCTCGGCATAAACCGGGCCGTGAAATGAATCGCCCCAGGCTGGTCGCCGGCGTGCCTGTACATTGCCGGCAGGCTGCGACGGCAAGAGATCCGATGGGCTAGCCAGTTTAGTTTCGACTGAGACGGCAATCAGCCAAGCAGACGTGCGAGGCGCGCGACGCCTTCTTTGATCGAACGCTCGTCGGTCGCATAGGACAGCCTTAACGCGTGCTTGCCGCTGCTGCCGAACTCTTCGCCGCGCCTGACCATGACGCCCGCTTGCGCGGCCTTCGCGGCGACTTCCAGCGAGGTCCCAAGGTGGCGCGGATACTGCAGCCAGAAATAGAAGGCGCCGTCGGCGCGCCTGAACTGGATGCCCGGAATCTCACGCAGACACGATTGCATCAGATCACGACGCGTCTGAAACACGCGTCGCATGTTTTCCGCGTCGTCGCCGGCCTTCAATAGCGCGGTCGCGCCGGCGAGCTGGTTGGCCGAGTTGATCGATCCATTGAACGTGCGGTGCGCGGTGGACGCGGATGCAATCAGGCCCGGCTCGCCGACGAGGTAGCCCAGCCGCCATCCGGTCATCGCGTATTTTTTCGAAAACGTGCGACTGACGACCAGGTTGTCGCGCAGACCGGCTATTTCCAACGCGGACACGAAAGCGTTGTCGTAGGTGAGGCCTTCGTAGGCCTCGTCGCACAGAATGCACACGCCGTGACGCTTGACGATGTCCGCGAACGACGCCCATTCGCCCGGGCTAACCATG
>NZ_DASXHA010000146.1:0-23066 GCF_036488795.1 Paraburkholderia sp. | reverse complement strand
GATGTCGAGGTGTTCAACGATCTGTTCCGAGTCTGCCGTGACATGCACATGGTTTCGACCAAGCTTTACGCACGTGCCACGGAAATTACCGGATCAATCGGTCGTCAGGCTGGTGGATGGAGGAAGAAGTCCGCATCGTCGCCCGTTGCATCACCGTCACGGCGGTAATGCCTGTGCGATTTTCTAATCTGGTCACACCGCTGTCTCACGAGGACACCGCCATGCACATCAAAGATACCGCCGGGAGCAACCGGGCTTGGTCTTGTGCAGTTTCCCAACTGATCGGCGACAGCCTTCGGTCGGGCGATGTAGATAGTGTGAACGACCGCAGTACTCGGCCAACAACGCCTGGAACCAGAACTTCAACAATGGCAACACCAACAACTGGAACAAGGACAACAAAGCCGGCGCGCTCGCCGTCCGCAGATTATTACGATGCGCCCCTTTCCTACGAAGATCTCGTCGTCGCCTACTTCGATTGCCGGCGCACAAAGCGCAACACGCGCAACGCGCTGGCATTCGAGTGGCACCTCGAAAGAAACCTGTATCAGCTGTACGTCGACTTGATCGACGGCACGTATCGGCCGGGCCGCTCGATCTGCTTCGTGGTGACGCGCCCGAAGGCGAGGGAAGTGTGGGCGGCTGACTTCCGCGATCGTATCGTGCACCACGTGCTGTACAACCGCGTCGGCGCCCGCTTCGAAAACGCGTTCATCGCGGATAGCTGCGCGTGCATCGAGGAGCGCGGCACGCTGTACGCCGCGCGTCGTCTCGAAGCGAAGATCCGGAGCATCACGCAGAACTGGTCGCGGCCGGCCTTCTACCTGAAACTCGATCTGGCCAACTTCTTCGTCAGTATCGACAAGCGGATCCTGCGCGACCAGCTCGCACGCAAGATCAGCGATCCGTGGTGGATGGATCTCACCGAGACGGTACTTTTCCACGACCCGCGCACCGATTTCGAATTCCGGGGCGACGCGGCGCTGCTCGACCGCGTGCCGCCGCACAAGCGTCTGACGAATCAGCCGGACCACCTTGGCCTGCCTATCGGCAATCTGTCGTCGCAGTTCTTTGCGAATGTCTACCTCGATGCGCTCGACCAGCGCGCGAAGCATCACCTCGGCGCGCGGCATTACATCCGCTACGTCGACGACTTCATTGTTCTGCATGAGTCGGCCGACTGGCTGAACCGTGTGCTCGCCGATGTAACGAGCTTTCTGCCCGCGCGCCTCGGTGTGCAGATCAACCCCAGCAAGACGATTCTTCAGCCGATCGCGCGTGGCGTCGATTTCGTTGGGCAAGTCATCGAGCCATGGCGCCGTTCGACGCGAAAACGCACGCGGAACGAAGCATTGCGCCGCGTGGCCACGGTATCGGCCGAGAAGTTTTTGCAAATTACCAACTCATATTTTGGACTTCTCGGGCAAGCGACCGCCAGTCATCACGATCGCGCAGCTCTGGCAAACGTCGTGCGTGGACGCGGCCACGCTATCAACCATGCGCTGACGAAGACTTATCGAGGGCGGTTCCCGTGAATGACCGCGAAGCCCACATCTACATGGCCCGCGCTTATCTAGCGCAGGCGCGCGCTGCCCGGCGGCATCCAGGCTGGCACGCGAAGCTTTTGATGTGGGCAGCGCAACGCAGGAAGGCCGCGCAAGGCCCGGTGTTATTGGGCGATGCACGCGGACAAGGTCAACTGTTTTAGCTGCCTGACGGCATACCGAGAGAGATAGAGATGAAAGACATTCTGGAGCGCATCGCCGACTCGAGCCCGACCGAGAGCTCGCACGAACTGATCTGCCGCTTGCGCGATTGCGCGCACGAGATTGAGAAGTTGCGCGGCATGCCAAGCACACAAGCGAACGTAGATCCGGACGGCCAACAGAACTTCTTCGGCGTGGCTCCGGGCGCGCCGATGCCGGATTACACCAATCTCGAAGGTCTGCGCGAAAAGCTGCTCGCGGCGCGCGAGATCGTTCGCGACGAAGACGGTTGGCTCACCCATCCGGACTTTCCGATCTGCGACGAGGATGTGCGCGCCGACAAGTTCCTCGATGCATTCGGGATCGAATCGCATTTCGTTGGGATGGACGGTGACGCGGACCAAGCATTCGTCGACCGTTATTTCGAGGAAGGCGAGTCCGACTGCACACCATGGACGCCTACGCCGCCCAATGGCGAAGGTTGGATGCTGCTCGAGATATACCCGACCGAAGACGGTCCGTATGCACTGTTCGCGCGCCGGGCGCAGCCCGTGAAGCGTCTTAGCAAGCGGGAGTTGCGCGATTCGATTCTCTCCGACATTCGTAGCTTGTCCGGCGCCCATGTGCAAGTTGTGCCCCAAGCATGGCAAGACGTGACAGCCGAGCGTCAGCGGCAAGTATCAGATGAAGGATGGACGCCAGATCATGACGACCGGCACGTTAATTTCGAGATGACACTCTCGGCGGCGTATTACGCAATTTATACCGCCGGCGCGGCGTTGCCAGAACCATCCGAAAACTTCCCATCAAAGCGATATGTCCTGTTTCAACATGCAGATGCGCTATGGCCGTGGGATGACATGTCGCGCAAACCCACAGGTGCTCGGAGCAATCTCGTCAAAGCCGGTGCACTGATCCTCGCTGAAATAGAGCGCATCGATCGCGCAGCCGCCCCTACGGGAGACGATAAATGACTGACGAAAAAATCTCCGCACTCAAGCAAGCCGCGCTCGCTGCGACGCCGCAGGAAATCGACACTGCCGAATCAATCGACCGATTCAACGACGGCAGCCACCTCGAATGTCCGACTTGCGGCGGCGACGGATGCGTGCCGCGCGAGTCTGATTTTTGTAACTACGATGGCGAAGCTATCGGCGTTCAGTTTTACGGTGCCGGCAATACACCCGGCGCGGCAGAGGTATATCTCCGTGCAGCAAAACCCGCCAATGTGCTCGCGCTGATCGCTCGTCTCGAAGCCGCCGAATCTGCTCTCGCATCCAAGGCCGCACCAATAGCGACAGAGGATCTGTTTGAGCGCGCGCTGGCTGAGCTCGTCAACAAGATTGATACCGGGCTGGACTCGGGTGACCTTCTTCAAGATGCCCGGCGAGCCTCCGCGGCGATCGATGCGATTCTAAAGGGCGGCGACCTTGTGGCCTGTGCGCACAACTTCTTTCGCGAGAACCCGGACAGATACGAAAATTCCATCGAGTTCCGTATCGGCTGGGACGCGTGCCTGGACGCCATAGGCGAAGCGCGCAAGGCCACCCCTCCCGCTCCAATAGCATCAGCCGATGAGGCGGCCACCCGATCGGAGCCAGTGATTTCCAATGCGCTACATCCGGACACGGCGAAACTGGTGCGCAGGTTCGCGCGCGTGCTTGCCAATAAGTTGCTAGCCGCGCAACGGAAGTGCGGCTACTCGGACAACTGGAAGCGCGACGATTGGGCCGATGAGTGCCGAGCCGAGCTGATGCGCCATGTTCAGAAGGGCGATCCGCGCGATGTTGCAGCCTACTGCGCGTTCCTGTGGCATCACGACTGGTCTACCACATCCATCACCTCGGGCGCAGGTGCAAAAGGGACGATCTACGTTTGGTTTGCGGGCGATCCCGATAATCGGTTCATCCGCGCATGGACCGACGACGCCGAGAAAGTTACCGCGCTGCGGGACGCCATCGGATTGGAGCCCACGCGATACAGCCCCGATGCCACCATCGCCGCCCAACTCAATGCAGCCTACACCGCACTAGATGCAGTAACAGACTGGGCAAATCAGGAAGGTGCGGAGGATGAAAGCGATGCTGGTGCGCGACTGCTCGCAATGCTGCTGAAGCATGGTGTGCACCCGCGGGCTGCGACATGACGCTCGACCAGCTCTACATGTGGCACCGCGAGCAGCAGGAGCGCTACGAGCACCTCGCGGAACACAACAAAGCCAATCTGCCCGCAGTCTATAAGGCGTCGCTTAAGCGCACGTACGAACGGCAGGCGAATTTTCATACCCGCGCCGTCGCGCTGCTGAAGTCACTGCGCGCCGCGGCAATGGAGAAAGCGCTATGAGCGAGAACACCAAAATCGAATGGTGTGATGCGACTTTTAATCCCTGGGAAGGTTGCCAGAAGGTCGGGCCGGGTTGCGATCACTGCTATGCGGAGACGCGCAATGCGCGCTTCGGCGGCGGTGTCGCGGTCAACTGGGGGCCGGCCGCACCGCGGCGCCGCACGTCGCCGGCGAACTGGCGCAAGCCGGTTGCCTGGAATGCTGCGCACGCCGAGTTCTTCGCCCAGCACGGACGCCGGCAGCGGGTGTTCTGCGCATCGCTCGCCGACGTGTTCGACAACGCTGTGCCGAGCAATTGGCTGTGCGATCTCTTCGAACTGATCTGGCAAACACCGCATCTGGACTGGTTGCTGTTGACAAAACGAATCGGCAACGCGAAAGAAATGATTGACTTCAGCCTGCGCATGATCGGACGCGGCATAAACACGCCGTGGCCTTGGTCGAATGTCTGGCTCGGCGCGACGATCGTGAATCAGGCCGAGGCCGATCGCGACATCCCGAAGTTGCTCGAAGTGCCGGCGCGCGCGCGCTTCCTGTCAATGGAGCCGTTGCTAGGACCGGTTGACCTAACGTCGATCCCCTGGGGCGGTCGCCGCGTGTCTGTTCTGCAAGGATGGGCGAACCCGGAGCACGGGCTGCACTGGGTAATCGCCGGCGGCGAAAGTGGCCACGGTGCGCGGCCGATGCATCCGGACTGGCCACGATCATTGCGAGATCAATGCGAACTCGCCGGTGTGCCATTCCTGTTTAAGCAGCACGGCGAGTGGGCGCCTGGATCTGGCGACTTCGGCGCCGGCCGCTTTGTTACGGCCGCGCTCGCCCTCGACGGTCGGATCGTCGCCGATGCATATGACCCGACCAGCTATCCACCGGGTGCGACGAGTGCCGACGGATGGGCGATGGTGCACCGCGCCGGCAAGAAAGCCGCAGGCCGCCATCTCGATGGCCGTACGCACGACGAATTCCCGGAGGCCAAGTGAAAGAGCGCCCTATTCTCTTCAGCGGCGATATGGTGCGCGCGCTGCTCGACGGCAGCAAGACGCAGACTCGGCGCATTGTGAAGCCGCAGTTTGAGCGCGAGCCGGTCGATGTGATCGACGGCGTGCCGAGTTGGGACGCGCCGACTAACTATGACGGCGAAGTTCAAATGAACACGACGCGCGGCAAACCATGTCCCTATGGCGTGCCCGGCGACCGCCTGTGGGTGCGCGAGTCATTCTGGGGCTGCGACATGCCGGGCTATGGCGATCAGCCTTGCGTGGTCTACGAGGACGAATGGCGCGGCAAGGAATATCACGCTGCCGAGGTTAGGCCGTATGCCCGTCGGTTCGGACACATCCCGGGTATTCACATGCCGCGCGACGCATCGCGCGTCCTGCTCGAAGTGACCGGCGTGCGCGTCGAGCGGCTGCAGGACATCAGCGAGACCGATGCCATTGCGGAAGGCATCACCAAGACGCGGGCTGGGTTCTGGAGCACATACGGCCGAAGCGGCGTAGATGGCACCTACTCGCCAGTCAGTTCGTATCGCTGCCTGTGGGATTCGATCAACGGCCCGGAATCGTGGGACGCCAATCCGTGGGTGTGGGTGGTGGAATTTCGGAGAATTTAGCGATGGATTCAATGTTCCTGACCGACGAAGAATTGACGGGCTTGACCTGCAAGCAGCGTAACTCCGCGCGCATCCGCGTCCTGAATAGCATGGGCATCCAGCACAAGATCCGGCCGGATGGATCAGTTGCCGTTCTGCGTGCGCATGTGGACCGGTTGTTTGGCGAGAAGTCCGGAAAGTCTAAAATAGCTGAGTGGCAACCATCCTGGGTCTGACATGCCGCGCCCCAAAAATAAAGAAAACCAAGGCCTTCCGAAGCGATGGACGCTCCACCATGGCGCCTACTATTACCAGGTGCCGGTGGGGCTTGAACACGCCTGGGACGGCAAACGCAAGTTCCGGCTGGGCGACAACCTGCCGGAGGCGTATCGGGTCTGGGCGGACCGGGTAGGGCGGCTGGACAAGGTCAGGACGGTCGGGCAGTTGCTTGAGCAATACGCTCTCGAAGTGATCCCGACGAAAGCGCCATCGACGCAGACGCAAAACATCGCCGCGATGAAGGAACTGCTGAGTGAGTTCCGCGGCGCGCCGCTCACGGCCATTGAGCCGAGCGTGATCTACGGCTATCTCCGAAAGCGGACCGCCAAGGTGTCGGGAAAACGGGAAGTTGAAGTGCTATCCCACGCTCTCACGAAGGCTATCGAATGGGGCTACATCAAGACGCATCCCTTCGCGTGGCAGATGCGCATCGAGTCAGAACCTCCGCGCACGCGCTATGTTGAAGACTGGGAGATTGTCGAGTGCCTGTCGATCGACTCGAAGCGTAAGAAGGGTAGTGTGCTGGCCGTGCAATCGTATATCCGGGTCAAGTTGCTGACGGGGATGCGCCGCGGCGATTTGCTGCGGCTGAGCATGTCCGACCTGCGAGACGATGGAATTCACCTAACGCCGAACAAGACAAAGAAGTCGACCGGTAAGCGGGTAATCATCGGGTGGTCGGAAGAATTGCGCGAAGCGATTGCCATGGCGAAGGCGGCACGTCCTGTGCAGATCGGACCTTTCCTGTTCTGCAACCGCGCGGGCGAGTGCTATATCGACGAGACGACGGGCCGCGCCGGTGGATGGGAGTCGCTGTGGCGCGGATTTATGGCGCGCGTACTGAAAGAGACGAAGGTGACAGAGCGCTTCACGGAGCATGATCTGCGGGCTAAGTGCGCGAGCGACGCGGAGACGTTGGCGCACGCGCAGCAACTCATGACGCACGCCGATAGCAAGATAACGGAGCGCGTTTATCGCCGGAAACCGGAGATGGTGAAGCCACTCAGGTAGGTGGCCAGGTGGCCGAAAAGTGGGTTATTCGCGGCATTGGGTACCCGATAGATCAAGGCTCAGCGGGCGCTTTCTGAATCTACAATAACCCACACGGTAACGACGAAAGCCTTATTTGGCGGTGCGAAGCGTAATATAAGCGTACCGGTTAATAACCTATCCGGGGTTCGAATCCCCGTCTCTCCGCCAGAGATTTATGCAAAACCCCGTAAGCGCAATCGCTTACGGGGTTTTTGTTTTTCTGGTCCGGTAAATGGTCCGTTGCCGAGCAAGGTTTCAGGGCTACCTCGTTGAGTTCGATTGCCGCTTGAGATCCGTTGCGCGTTCGCGACGCTCCGCTAGAAATCCGGCTAGGTCCGGTGGGCGCAGGCTCCGTCGCCGCTGCAACGTCATGTGCACCACAGCGAGCCCCCCGGAGCAACGTGAACGATCTGTATGCATATCAGGAAATCAATTCGTTGTGGAGTCTGGTCGATCTAGTTGGCATATAGGACGCCGCGGCGCTGATCGCCGGATTTGACCCGCGCTCCATGTCTTCGAAGGCCGGGATATTCGGTTCAAGGGTGAGAATGTGCACAACTACAACACGGGAGTTATCGGCATAGTGTTGCTAGAGAACCTGTCCGCCCCGGACGAAGGCCGCGACGCGGTCGCGATGGTCCGTAAACTTCTCGATGCCATTGGTTTCACCGAGCGTCCAAAAGTGCCCGCAAAGCAGAAGCAATCGCTCGAAGCGTTCATTGCCATTTTGCGAGAGTTCTTTTACATCGATACGCTTGGCGGTCATCGCGAGTTCCCTGGTCAATTGGGAGAGGGCAAGATTTGTCCCGGCAACGTTGGCTTGAAACTCGTAAAAGAACTGCGGAAATTGACTGGACTGAGTGCACGATGAAGACTCCCCGGAAATGGCTGATGACAGTTGCCAGTACCTGCATCGCCATCGTGTGTCTCCTACACGGGTTATGTCAATTCGTATCTCGATCACGAGGCGCAGATCACGTTCTTCCTGAAGCGATACCCGACGTTGCAGGCGAAGTTCTACGACCCGTTTGCGAACGAGGGGGATGACGCACCGGTCGACCAGTTGTCGCCGGTCAATCGCGCACGCTTTGCTGATTATTGCAAATACCGGTTTGGGATTGTCGATCGCAGCGCCGGGGCACTAGAGGATTGCGAAACGAAAGTTCGGGACTATTTGCGGTAAATATCTACTGGCGGACTTTGAAGGAACGAGGTCCGCCAGTCGCCTGTTTAAATCTTCTCACGGCGCTACCTCGACACTCACTTCACTCGCTAAAGCATCACCCATGCGGTCGATCGCCACATCCCCCTCAATCTAAAAAAACCTTCACGCTCTCGAAGCGAGATCGACAATTGTGCCCTCTATGCTTGTAAAGCAGCAGGCATCGCGCAGTACGAGCCACCGGCCACCGCAATGCTAGCTGTTGCGCGCCAGAAAGCGCCAAGACAGACACTGGAGGAAGACACTCATGAAGATCTCGTTCAAACACGCGGTTCCCATTGCTTTGATGATGACGAGCGCCTATGCGATGGCTGACGGTCAGCTCACGCCGCATCAATGTCATGCGTATCCATTCGTGCATGCTGATGGACCGGTGACGCATCGCGATCTGATGCGCGAACTGACCGAACTCGAATCGGTCGGTTATCGGCCGGGCGTCGACAACTATTCTCTCGACATCACGCAAGCGCGCGAAAAGCTCAAGGCGAAGTACGACCAGGATTGCTTGCCGAAGCAGCCGGCGGCGTCGCTGCCGTCAACCAACGGCTAACAGGAAGCGCACGAGTGTATGGCGTGCCCCGCAGCGATCAAGCGGGGCACGCCCCGTGACGGGCAACCAGAAAATTGACCCGTTAGAATAGAGGCAAGCCAAACAGCCTGCCTGCCATGCACTCACACGAATCCGTTCAGAAGCTGGACATCATTCCAGCCGATCAGCTCGCCGGGCATCTGCCCGCGCACGTCATCGCGCATTTGCCGCCCAACGAAGTGGTCGTCTTCGCCGTCACTGACGACGCCTCGGACACGGCCGCATTTAGCGCGCGTTACGGCTTCGGTCTGGAAGATTGCGCCAACACCATCGTTATCAAGTTCAAGAAGGATGGTGCCGAGCAATACGCCGCGATCGTCACGCTCGGCTCGCTGCGCCTCGACATCAACGGTGCGGTAAAAGCGCATCTCGGCGCGCAGCGGCTCTCGTTCGCGAAGCGGGAAGTGGCGGTCGAACATAGCGGTATGGAGTTCGGCGGCATCACCGCGTTCGGCGTGCCCGAAGACTGGCGCATTCTCGTCGATGCCGCAGTGATGGAACGCACCCAGGTGGTGATGGGCGCCGGCGTGCGCGCGGCCAAACTGCTCTTGCCACCTGCCGTGTTGCGCAGCTTGCGAAACTGCGAGGTCGCGCAGCTTACGTTGCCCGCTGAGGCCTAAAGCACGGCGTCGCAAGCCAACTCGTGGGCTAACGCAATGGCTAGCGTAAGCGCCAACGCACGGGCCACCGCATTGGCTAGCGCAAGGGCCAATTCATGGTTAACGCAAGCACCAATGCGAGGGCCAACTCGCGTGCCCGTTCACACGCTAACAGCCGCAACGATCTGCTTGCGCAACGCCGCGTCGGGATATCGACCCACGCCGGCATGCACGTTGTCGATCATGTACTCGGGTTTCCCAGTGCCCGGAATCACGCACGTGACCGCCGGATGCGCGAGCACGTATTTCAACAGCACCTGCGCCCACGAGGTGCAGTCAATCTCCTGTGCCCAATCCGGCAACGGACGGTTGCGTAAGCCAGCAAGAAGGCTGCCGCCGCTGAACGGCTGATTGATCACCACGCCAATGCCGCGCTCCGCCGCCAACGGCAAGAGGCGGTCTTCAGCGGCGCGATCGTCCGCTGAATAATCGATCTGCACGAAGTCGATTTTCTCCGAACGCATGATTGCGTCCACGTCGCCGAAAGCGCTAGGCGTGTAGTGCGTAATGCCGATATAGCGAATCCGGCCGCTCGCTTTCCAGTCGCGCAGCGTAGCGAGTTGCGTGCGCCAGTCAAGCAGGTTGTGAATCTGCATCAGGTCGATGCGTGGCTGCTGAAATCGACGCATGGACTCTTCCATCTGTGTAATGCCGGCCTCGCGACCTTGCGTCCATACCTTGGTTGCCACAAAGACTTTCTGATGCGCGTTCAGGCGTGTGAGCAGGGTGCCCGCCACCGCTTCGGATGAACCGTACATCGGCGACGAATCGATCACCGAGCCGCCCGCTTCGAAAAGCACCTTCAACACCTCGGCGAGCCGCGCCTGCGCTGCGGCGTCGTCGCCTACATCGAAAGTGCGCCACGTGCCGCAGCCGACGACCGGCAGCAACTCACCTGTACTGGGAATGGGACGTTTGTTCATCATGGGAAGTGGGGCGCTTTGCGCGTTCACCAATGAACCAAAAGGCAATGCGATGGCGCTGCTTGCTGCAAAGCGCAAAAGCTTGCGGCGGCGCACACTCAATGCGATCTTCAAACCCGATCTCACGTGTAACTCCTTTTTGCGGGTTGCCTTGTGACGAGGCTCCCCCGCTATTTGCCAATGCACAAAAACCTCTCAGGAAGCCAAGAAGGCGTGCCGCTGGCAGCAGCTTTGCTGCACTCGCACATGATGATTAGTTTGCCGAATCATCTGCAAAGATAGCGCAAAGGCTAACGGCACCGCATTTCGAAAGTAAGGGTATGCCCCGAAAAAAATCATCAGACGTCTGATGTATATTGAATTTCACGCGGACTTTCAGCCACGAGCCATGCGCCTTAGCGTCGATCGATCCATGAGCGAGATGATCCAGGAATCCCTGTTGACGATGATTCGTGAACGCGGCCTCAAACCTGGCGATCAGATCCCCACGGAGCCGGAGTTGTGCGAGCTACTGGGCGTAGGCCGCTCCAGTCTGCGGGAAGCCGTGGCGCAGATGATTTCAGACGGCTTGCTGACGCGCGTGCAAGGCAGGGGCACGTTCATCAGACAAATCGCCTTGAAGCTGCAAGGGGGGCTGGATGATCTGATGTCCGTGACGGATATGATCAAAAGCGTGGGCGCGGTGCCGTCAACCAGCCGCATGCAGGTCAAACCCATCGCCGCATCAGAAAGCCTTGCGCATAAGCTGGATTTGCAGGTGGACGACCCATGCATCTGGATAGAGCGCGTGCGGCGCGCCGACGACGCCATCGCAGCCTATTGCATCGACATCGTACCGAAGGCGTTGTTCGACGCGACCGGCATTGAACTGGGCGAGTCGCTGTTCGCGTCGTTTGCAAGGGCGGGTTTGCGTCTGTCGCATACGCATAGTTCGATTCAACCGACCATCCTGACCTCGCGTGACCTGCCGGAACTGCAGGACGGATTTGGTCTCTTCCTGCTGATCGACGAGGTGGATTTCGACCACACCGGCCGACCCATCTGTTACAGCAACGACTACTACAACACCAGCATTTTCAAATTCGATCTGGTGCGCAAGCGCCGCTGAGCCGTCTTCTATACGTAGAGGAGAACCATGGAATTTGAGGCGTTGACTTCTTCCGAGCTGGCGGCTTACCTGAGGCGTGTGCCTGCAGTCAACGCGCTGCTCGGTGACGACAGCGAACTGGACGTCGTCGAAGTAGGGGACGGCAATCTGAATTACGTGTACTTTGTCAGCAGCACGAAGGCGCCGCAAAAGAGCGTCGTCGTGAAGCAGGCGCCGCCGTTCCTGCGTCTCGCGGGAGAAAGCTGGCCTTTGACACGCCAACGCATGGAGCACGAGGTCGCCGCATTGCGCCGCTTCGGCGCGCTGTGTCCGCAGCATGTGCCCGAGGTGTATCACGCCGACAGTGAATTGTTTCTGATGGTCATGCAGCGGCTTGCGTCGCATCGCATCTTGCGGCAAGGGCTCAAGGACGGCATCGTCTACCCGAAGCTTGCCGGGCACCTGTCCACGTACATGGCGCATACGCTGTTCTTCGGCTCGGATCTCTTTCTCGATGCTGAGGTCAAGAAGCAGGCAGCACGCGCAGGCATCAACTGCGAACTCTGCAAGATTACCGAAGACCTCGTGTTTACCTACCCGTTCGAGGATCATCCGTCGAACGTGTATAGCCCTGCATTGCCTGCAGAGGCAATTGAACGGCTTCGTCAGCATGCGCCTTTGCGCAGCGCAGTCGCGCAGATGAAGTGGGCCTTCATGAGCCGTGCTGAAACACTGCTGCATGGCGACCTGCACACGGGCTCCATCATGGTCAATCAGGACGAGACCTATGTGATCGATCCGGAGTTCGCATTTTACGGACCAATGGGTTTCGACGTCGGCGCGTTTCTAGCGAATCTGTTGCTCGCTTTTTTCTCGCGCGACTGGCATGGCCGCACGGGCAGCGCGGATCCGCGACCCTATCAGGCGTGGCTCCTCGAACAGGTCGCCGAGGTCTGGAACCGCTTTGCCGCAAAGTTCCTGGATTTGTGGCGCGAGCACGAAATGAAGAGCGGCAAGTCCTTCATTGGCGGCCCAACTGGCAGTGCATGTGCCGAGGCATTCCGCGTCGATTTCATGCGCGCTCTGCTTGCCGACACGTTGGGCTTTGCCGGCTGCAAGATGATCCGGCGCATTGTCGGCATGGCGAAGGTGGCGGAAATCACCTCGATTCCTGATGCAGTGGCGCGCGCGGCAATCGAAGTGCGCTGTCTGCAATGCGCGGAAGCGATGCTGGTGCAACGCGCGTCACTGACGCGCATCGAACAGGTGGTCGAACTGGCTCAAGAGATTCAGGCAGGGCGTTGAACATTGAGCGCGCCGCCGCGCTGCGCTAGTGGAAACAGATTCAACCGATACGGAGAACGCATGGCTTCGCAGTCCCCTTTCCCGACGCTTCCGGCCACCATCGCCTGGCGAGAGGACGCGCTTTATCTTCTGGATCAGACTCGCCTGCCGCAAGAGAGCGTGGTCGAGCGCGTAACGACGGTTGAAGAAGTCTGGCGCTGGATCCATGAATTGCGGGTGCGCGGCGCGCCGGCCATTGGCGTAGCGGCAGCGTATGGATTGTGCGTCGCGATGCAACCGGCCCGCCAGGGGACGTTGGGCGAATTCCACGCCGCGCTAAAGCAGCACGCCGCCTATCTGGATTCGGCTCGTCCCACAGCGGTCAATCTAAGTTGGGGCCTCAAGCGCCTGATGCGGGTCGCGCAACGTGCGGATGCCGCAGACGCCAAGGCCCTATATGAGCTCCTGGTCGCGGAAGCTGTGCAGATCCATGAAGAAGACCAGGCCATTTGCGCCGGCATCGGCGAACACGGTTTGTCACTTATCAAGCCAGGCTGCGGCGTGCTCACGCATTGCAATGCCGGCGCGCTGGCGACAACCGGTTTGGGCACGGCGACCGCGCCGCTTTACATGGCGCATCAAAAAGGCATCGCGTTTCGCGTCTTTGCCGACGAAACGCGTCCCTTGCTGCAAGGCGCGCGCCTCACGGCTTATGAGTTGCAACAAGCCGGACTCGACGTGACGCTGATCACCGACAGCATGGCAGCTTCGATGATGGCGCAAGGGCTCGTGAATGTCGTGATCGTCGGCACCGACCGGGTGGCGGCCAACGGTGACTTCGCCAACAAGATCGGCACCTTGAGCGTTGCGATTGCGGCGCGCTATTACAACATTCCGTTCTACGTCGCTTGCCCGTCGTCGACGCTCGATCTGCAAACCGCATCCGGCGCCGACATCGTGATTGAAGAGCGGCGCGACCACGAGGTGACGCATCTGGGCGGACGCGGCATTGCGCCCCCTGCCATCCGGGTGCGCAATCCCGCTTTCGATGTGACGCCCCACGACCTCGTGACGGGCTTCATCACCGAGCGTGGTGTGGTCGAACAGCCCTTCGAGAAGAATCTTGCCGCACTGTTCGCTGCGGGCGGAGGGGCATCGTGAACCCGGCAGCGAGCACGGAGACCGCGTTGCGCGAGGCCGTCATCGAAACGGCCCAGGCCATGGAGCGCCTTGGCATCAATCAGGGCACGTCAGGCAATGTGAGCGCGCGCTGGCAGGACGGCTTGCTGATCACGCCGAGCGGCGTGCCCTATGACCAGCTTCACGCCGGCAGTATCGTCTGGCTGCCGCTGGATGTGGCGGACGATGCCGAGGTGTTTCGAAGCCAACGTCCCTCGTCGGAATGGCGCTTTCATCGCGACATCCTGAGGAGCCGCCCCGACATCCATGCGGTCGTGCACACCCATTCGAACGCGGCGACCGCGCTTTCGATTCACGCTCGGGACATTCCCGCGCATCACTACATGGTGGCCGTAGCCGGTGGCAATTCGATCCGTTGCGCGCCGTATGCGACTTTCGGCAGTCAGGCGCTGTCGGATCATGCCATCGCGGCACTGCAGGACCGCACCGCATGCCTGCTTGCCCATCACGGCGTGATTGCACTCGGCCACGATCTGGCACGCGCATTGTGGCTCGCAAACGAAGTCGAAGTACTGGCGCAGCAGTATCTGCTGGCGTCACAGCTCGGCACGCCACCGGTTCTATCGGATGCCGAGATGAGCGAAGTGATCGAGAAGTTCAAAGGATACGGGTTGCGCAAGCAAGAAAAGTAGCAACGAAAAGAGAAGGACTTTCACCACTTACAAAACCGGAGACGGTCATGGCCTGGAACTCAACAAGATTCGACGTATGGACGAAGTTCGGTACACCTGCGGCAACGTTGGTGCTATGTGCAGCCGCAGCGTTGAGCGGCTGTTCGAAGAGCGATAACTCGTCCACGCCCGCCGCGTCGGACGCAGGAGCCGCCAGTTCCAGCGCGGCCGCTGCGACCCCCGCGCCGGCCGGCAAGGTGAAAGTGGGCTTCTCGATTGCCACGCTCAACAACGCATTCTTCGTCGGCCTGAAGGCGGGTGTCGAAAAAGGCGCCAAAGATCAGGGCTTCGATCTCGTGCAAACCAATGCGAACGGCGACGCCCAGCAACAGGTCAATGACGCGATCAATCTGCTGAGCCAGGGCGTGACGGCGCTGGTGCTCAACCCGATCGATTCGAAAGCAATCATCCCCGCAGTGGAAAAAGCCAATTCGATGAACATCCCCGTGTTCATGCTCGACCGCGGGTCGGACGGCGGCAAGGTGACCTCGTTCGTCGCGTCGGACAATGTCGCGCTAGGCAAGACCGCGGCGGACTGGATCGCGCAGCAGTTGAAGACCCGCTATGGCTCGGAGAAGGGCAACGTGGTCGATCTGATCGGTCTGGTCGGCACGACGGCGGCCACCGATCGCGAGAAAGGCTTTAGCGACGAAATCGCCAAGTATCCCGACATCAAGGTGGTGGCACGTCAGGAAGGTGCCTTCGATCAGGAAAAGTCGCTTAACGCGATGACCAACATTCTGCAGAAGTACCCGCAAATCGACGCGGTATTCGGTGCGAACGACGACAACACCGTAGGCGCCGAAAAGGCCATCGACAACGCGGGCCGCTACAAGCCGCTTGGCGACAAGGAACACATCATGGTGATCGGCGCTGACGGTACGGCGCAGGCACTGTCGGCGATTCGCGCGGGCAAGCAGGACGCGACGATTTCACAGAATCCGATCGAAATGGCGGCCAAGGCGCTGGATTTCATCAAGGACTACAACGACAAGAAAGATGTCCCGGCGAACTACGCATGGCCGACGTTGCTGATCGACAAGTCGAATATCGATTCGGACGAGACCAAGAAGTATGGGCTCTGGTCGGAGCAGGTCAGTCAGTAAGTCTTCAGGAGCACAGTGCGTGCGCCTCGCATGCACGGGCAGGAACGAGGCGCACGCACGGCAGAGACGGGACGCAATCATGAAGAGCGAAATGAGTGCGCAGATGGGCGCCGGTCAGGTTCAGCCGGGTGCTGGACACGCAAGTGCCACGGCGGCGAGCGCTGAACCGCCGCTTCTGCGGATGACCGGCATCGTCAAGCGTTTTCCTGGCGTCGTCGCGTTACGCGGCGTAAGCCTCGAACTGCATGCCGGACACGTGATGGCGATCGTCGGCGAGAACGGCGCCGGCAAGTCGTCGTTGATCAAGACGCTATCGGGCGCTTACGAGCCCGACGAAGGCACGATCGAAATTGATGGTGTGCCGCTCGCGCGCGGCACCCATGCGGCCATTGATGCGGGTGTGGCGGTGATCTATCAGGAACTCTCGCTGATCAACGACATGACGGTCGCCGAGAACCTGTTTCTAGGCCGCATGCCTGCCCGTCACGGCATGGTGTTGCATGGCAAGGCCGACGAGCACGCGCGTCAGGCACTCGCACAAGTTGGACTTGAAAACATTTCGCCACGTATGCGGTTGGGCGATCTGCCGCTCAACAAGCGGCAACTCGTGGAGGTGGCGAAAGCGGTTGCGCGCGACGCCCGCATCCTCGTGATGGATGAGCCCACTGCCGCGTTGCAACGTGGCGATATCGCCAATCTGTATGCCGTTGTGCGGCGTCTGCGTGCTGCGGGCATGGGCATCATCTTCATTTCGCATCATCTCGAGGAAGTGTTCGAGCTGGCCGACTCCGCTGTCGTGATGCGTGACGGCGCAACGGTCGGCGGACGTCCCATGTCGCAATGGACCGAGTCCGATCTGGTGCAGGCGATGGTGGCGCGCACGCTGGATTCCTTTTACCCGTGGGAGCCACGCGATTACGGCGAGGTGGTGCTCGAAGCGCGTCATCTGGCGAGCGCTCCGGTACTGCGCGACGCGAGTTTCAGCGTGCGGGCGGGCGAGATTGTCGGCATTGCGGGCATTGCCGGAGCAGGACGCACGGAATTGCTGAAGACGATCTTTGGCGCGTTGCCGTCAAGCGGCGGCGAGGTGCTGATACGCGGCAAGAAGGTCTCGATCCATTCGCCCACCGAAGGCGTGCGCAACGGTGTCGTCTACACCGCAGAAGATCGCAAGCTCGAAGGGCTCGTGCTGGAAGCGAGCATCGAAGAAAACGTCGCGCTGTCGAGCCTGCGCGCGCTGGCGACGGCGGGCTTCGTCAACAGCGCGAAGAAGCGCGAACTCGCGCGGCAGGCGAGCGCGCGCTTTGCGGTGCGTGCCTCCTCGGTGTTGCAGATGACGGGCGAGCTGTCAGGCGGCAATCAGCAGAAAGTGATCCTGGGCCGCGCGACCGCGACGCGACCCGCCGTGATCATGCTGGACGAACCCACGCGCGGCATCGACGTCGGCGCGAAAACCGAAATCTATGCGCACATGGTGTCGATGGCGCGTGCGGGCGCGGCCGTCATCATGGTCAGTTCGGAATTGCCGGAATTGCTGGGCATGTCGGATCGCGTGCTCGTCATGTATCGCGGCAGCATCGTCGCGGAGCTCCCGCGTGAAAGCGCCGATTCCGAAACAGTTATTCAATGGGCTACCACGGGAGTAGGGGCATGACCTCCACTGCAGCGAATCAAGCGGAATCGGAGGCGCTGTCGCGCCGCCTCGTCCGGCAGTTGCGCAGCGGCATTGGACCGTTGCTGGCGGCGCTGATCCTGATCTGCGTCGTGCTGTCGATCGCCTCGCCGGAGTTTCTCACCACCAGCACGCTGACCAATGTGATGGTGCAGGTGTCGGTGGTGGGGATTGCGGCGGTCGGCGGCACCTTTGTGATCATTACCTCCGGGATCGATCTGTCGGTCGGCTCGCTGGTTGCCCTGAGCGGTATGGTGGCGGCTACCGTGATGGCGGGTTCGGCGCCGGGCGCGGTCGGACTCGGCATTGCGGGTCTCGTGGTGGCGCTGGTGGTGGGTGCGGTGGTCGGTGCATTGAACGGCCTGTCCGTCGCGTTTTTGCGGCTGGTGCCGTTCATCGTGACGCTCGCCATGATGGCGATGGGCCGCGGTCTCACGCTCGCCATCTCCGACGGGCGCACCAAGTTCGATTTCCCCAATGCGTTTACCGCGTTTGGCGCCAAGACCTTCGCGGGTCTGCCTGCTCCGATGATCGTGATGCTCGTTGTGTTCCTGATCGGCCACGTGCTGTTGCGCAAGACCACCTATGGACATCAGGTGTTCGCCGTAGGCGGCAACAAGGAAGCGGCGCGGCTCGCGGGGATTCCGGTGCATCGGGTGATCTTCCTCACCTACACGCTGGCCGGCTTCACCGCCGCGATTGCGGGCATCGTGCTGGCCGGCCGCCTCAATTCAGCGCTGCCGTCCGCGGCAAACGGCCTCGAACTGCAGGTCATCGCCGGCATCGTGATTGGCGGGACCTCGCTTGCGGGCGGGCGCGGCTCGATTGTGGGGACGTTCATCGGCGTGGTGCTGATCGGCGTCATCAACGTGGGGCTGTCGCTGCTAGGCGTGAATCCGTTCTGGACGCAGTTCATTCAAGGCGGCGTCATTTTCGCGGCCGTATTGCTGGATGCGGTGAGTCAGCGTCGCAAGCTTTGAGGACGGTTGCGCAAGCTTCGGTGTGACGAGCAGGCGGCATGCGTGCGCGCAGCAGCATGCCTCGAGAAACAACCTGCGACGAGTGAATCGGCGCAATTCAAGGAGAGCAGATCGTGCGGAAAATCATCAATCAGCCGGACAACTTCGTCGACGAAGTGGTGGATGCGTTGTTGCTGGCGCATCCACACTGGATCAAGGCAGCCACTGCGGATCGCCGCGCGCTGGTGCGCGCCGACGCGCCGAAGAAGGGTCGTGTGGGCATTGTCACGGGCGGCGGCTCCGGACATATGCCGGGTTTTCTCGGCTACGTAGGCGAGGGACTGTGCAGCGGCGTGGCGGTGGGCAATGTGTTTTCGTCGCCATCGTCCGAGCAGATTTATGAAGCCACCAAAGCCGTGGATGGCGGCGCGGGGGTGCTGTATCTATACGGCAACTATGGCGGCGACGTTTTCAATTTCGATCTCGCGGCGGACATGGCCGAACCCGACGGCATCGAAATCAAGACCGTGCTGTTGAGCGACGACGTGGCGTCCGCGCCCGCTGAGCGCAGTGCGGACCGGCGCGGCGTGGCAGCGATGGTGTTCGCATTCAAATGTGCTGGCGCGGCGGCCGAGCGCGGCGATTCGCTTGAAGAGGTGGCACGCATCGCCGCGAAGGCGAACGCGCAGTGCCGCACGATGGGCGTAGGTCTCTCGCCGACCATCCTGCCCGCCGCGGGTAAGCCGACCTTCACGCTGCCGGATGGCGAAATGGAAATCGGCATCGGTATTCACGGCGAGCCGGGCTCGCATCGCGGGCCGCTGGAGACGGCGGATCAGATCGCCGATCGCCTCACGGGCGCAATCCTCCCCGATCTGGCTGCACCCAAAGGCGCGCGCGTCGCGGTTCTCGTCAACGGCCTGGGCGCGACTCCGCTCGAAGAGCTTTACCTGTTGTATCGCCGCGCCGCGAAGACGATTGCGGACCAGGGGCTGACGATTGCGCGCTCGTATGTGGGCGAATACGTGACGAGCCTGGAGATGGCGGGCGCCTCGATCACGGTGATGCATCTGGACGACGAACTCGAAGCGCTGCTGCAGGCGCCGGCGAACTCGCCGTTTTTTCGCGAAGGCACGCAAGTGTGACAGGAGGATCGACCATGAGTGTTTCCTGCAACGAATTCAGGGATATCGTCACGCGCGCCCTAGGCGCGCTGCCTGCGCACGCCGACGAGTTGCGCGATCTCGATGCCGCGCTCGGCGACGGCGATCTCGGCATCACGGTCCAGGCGGGGTCCGCGGCCGTGATCAAGGCGCTGGCCGCGCTGCCGGACACGGCGAGCGTTGCCGATGTGCTGCTCGCGGCGGGCAAGGCGTTTTCGACGGCGAATCCTTCGACGTTCGCCGCGCTGGTGGGCGGCGGTTTGCTGGCGGCATCCAGAACGATGACCGGCAAGGAGCCAGTCGGCAAGGCGGAGGTCGTCGAAATCGGGCGCGCGGTGGCCGGACGAATCGCGGAGCGCGGCAAGAGCAAGCTGGGCGACAAGACCGTGCTCGACGCGCTCGTGCCGAGCCTCGACACGCTCGAAGCGACTGACGGCACCGCTGCCGAATTGCTCGCGGCGATGATCGCGACTGCGCAGGAACAGGTCAATGCGACCGCTGATTTGCGCTCGCAGAAGGGCCGCGCGGCGTGGGTGCAGGAGCGCAGCGTCGGACACGCGGATCCGGGTGCGACGGCTTATTTGCGGTTTTTGGGGGCGCTCAAGGAAGCGACGACATCATGATGTGAAGTCTTGTTGCTCGGATCCGGTGGGACGTCGCGTCAGCAATGAGAGAAGTCTGATTTCATCGATGGTGTTGTGCCATTGCTTGCTTTGACAATTCTTTGCTTCCCGGTGCTAGGGCGAATCGGGCACAGCCGTTAGTTTACGAAACTTGATTGTTTCGTATAACGAACCGGCTCAATGAACAAGAACAACTATCGGCTGGTGTTCAGCCGGATTCGAGGGATGCGGGTTGCCGTCGAGGAAACGGCGACGGGTGTTGGCGGGACTGCGGTTCGCGGGCGAAAGTCACCGGGTTTGATCTCTCCCGCAGACGGTACCGACCTGAAGGGTGCGGTGATCGCCAGCGGCGCCGATGCATCGAAGAACAACCTGTCCACGGGCACGCTGACATTCAGCAATATCCAGAACCAGTCGAGCTACGACGCGCACTCAGGCGCCGTCAGTGCGGGCGTGACGACCGGCGACGGCGGCGCGAACTACAGCACGCATGGCAACACGTCGGGAAGGAATGCAGGCGGTGGTGCGCCGATGCTGAGCCAGGACGACAGTGGCAGCGACAGCGCGAGTACGCGCAGTGGCATCAGCGCGGGTACGATCAGCGTGATCGACGCGGCTAACCAGACGCAGGACGTTGCGAGCCTGAACCGCGACACGTCGAATACCAACGGCACGGTGGCAAAGCTGCCAGACGTGAACAGCCTGCTCGACCGGCAGGCCGACATGATGGCGGCGGCGAGCGCGGCGGGCGAAGCGGTCTCGCGGCGCATTGGTGACTTTGCGGACGCTCAGGCGAAGGCAACGGGCGATCCGGGGTGGGATGAGGGCGGCGCGTACCGCGCGGGAATGCAGGCGGCAGGCGCGGGGCTCGTGACCGGCCTCGCGGGTGGCAATACGCTCGGCGGTGCGGCAGGTGCCGGGATCGCGTCGATTGCTGCGGGCAAGCTGAACGATCTGAGCGGTGCAATCGCAGGATCGAATCCGACCGGCAACGCAGACATGAACGCAGCGCTTGGCAACATCGTGGCGGATGCGATTGCGACGGGTGCGGGTGCGGCGGTGGGTGGCAATGCGGGTGCGTTCTCGGGGTATGACGTGGACCGGTTTAACCGGCAGTTGCACCAACCGGAGAAAACGAAGGCCCAGCAGATCGCAACGGTAGCGAACGCTCAAGGGCTCACTAACACCGATGGATCGCCGATGACGGCGGCGCAGATCGAGAACGCCATGCGTGCGGGAAACAATAGCCAGTATGGTGAGATCGCTGCGACAGGCGTTGTCGTGCCGTTGACCGCGAATACGCCTGCGGGCGCAGTTTATGACACTGCCGGGATGAAGCTGGTGACGGACAGCACTGGGAATTATCTGGTGCAGGACCCGTCGATGTTGGCGACACCGTCAAAAGCGCTGCAAGACTTGATTACCCAGAACACCGGCGGCTCAGATTCGCCGTATAGCTGGAATGCGCCAGCTACCCAAAATGCAACCGGGCCAAGGATCGATGCTTCTGGGCCGTTCATTCCGGCGGCAAATGGCTGCATTACGGCTGAATGTGCGGCCGGCATGCCCAATTCAGATCCACGCAACAATCCCGACGTTAGCGTGCAGGCGGGCTTTCATGTGCCAGTCTCTCCAGGAATCGCTGTCGGCCCGAATTTCTCGTACACGCCTGGTGATGGTTCGGCTTCCCTTAAGCCTGACGTCGCAATCGGAAGTTTGGGAGATTTCGGAGCAAGTATCAATTTTTCGGGCGATTCACGTTATTCAGGTCCAACGTCGGTCGGGGTGGGCATTGGCAAATACTTTGGCGTCCAAGTAGTCCCGAGTAATGTAACGGCGTGGCAGGAAAAATCCTGGTATGACGCGACACGCTACATAAATGGTGTTTCAATCGGTATCGGCGCGGGCTTCAGTACACCTGTCAACGCTTCGGTCGATCCGACCTATCAATCTCCGGTGAAGCGATGAAACCATTCTTTCAGACAACGCTTAGCCCTTCAGCAGGGGCGCTCGTGATTGGATTGCTGATTATCGGTGTACTTGTGGTCTTTGCTTTACTGCCCGCAATTTCGCGAATAGCTGATAGAGGCGGGGGTCGGCTAATTGCACAAGCGCGTGTGGTCGCATCGTTTGGTCAGTCGGCTTTCCGTTCAGGAGGCGCGTTTTATAGATTCAGCGTCTACGAGCAGCGCCTTGTTGTGTGCTTTATAGTTGCGCGCTCGTATTCCTACAAGGACGTTCGTCTAGTGCAAGAGAAGTATGTACACCGGGGAAAATTGACTGTAGATCTTGAAGGCTCTCGGGTTGTCCTATGGGGCAATGCCGAGAGTCTCAAACGCCTAGCGACCGGCCTGTCCGAACGGATATCAAATAAATGACGGCTATACCGTTCGGTGGGATTCTTAAGGCCGGCAGAATTACGGTTCGTTACAACCGGCAGTTGTACCCTGACGAGCGGCAGTGGGCGAAAGATAATGCCACGCAGTTTGCACAGTTCTACGTGGACAAGACTGGTCAGTCAATCACGGCGGATCAGGCGCAAAACATGTTGCTGGCGAACGGCTATCGGTTGGTCGACTCGGCAGCCAGCAAGGGGCCTAGTGGCGACGCAACTGCGGTGGCGTTTATTAGCCAGAACAGCAACGGGCTGTTCACGGCGACGCCGGCGGAGTACAACAGTCCGTTCATGTATGGCAACAAGGACGGTTCGCTGATGCCGGAACAGAATGCATTGCCAGGCCACGACGCACATCCACAGATCGGCGTGGCGGCAGGCGCGGGCGTTGGCTTGGTCGCACTTGGTGCTGTTGCTCCGGCTGTTGCCACGGCATGGGGGCTGGGCACGGCATACGACTTTACTGGGGATGCGATCAGTCATGCTATGGGACTATCACCAGATCCGCCGGACTTTGCGAAGTCGTTCACGGTTGGTGGGGATAACCGGAGCGATGACCCCT
>NZ_DASXHA010000134.1:0-50428 GCF_036488795.1 Paraburkholderia sp. | reverse complement strand
GGCATATCCGCCTTGGCATATCCGCGTCGGCGCATTCACGCTTGCCTTCCGCGGGCGTTGCGCCGCACAATTCCCCTCATCCCTTTCCTGGTGCCTCCCATGGCCTATGCCTCGCTCGCCACCGGCGTGCTGCTCGCCGCCGGCTACGGGTCGCGCTTCGATCCTGACGGCCTGCACAACAAGCTGCTCGCGCGCATGCCGGACGGCACGCTGGTCGCCCACGAAGCCGCACATCGGCTGCTGCTGGTCGTCACCCGCGTACTCGCGGTGGTGCGGCCCGGCTCGGAAGCGCTCGCGCGCATGCTCAACGACGCCGGCTGCGACGTGGTGTTCTCCGCGGATGCCGAACGCGGCATGGGTGCGAGCCTTGCCGCCGGCATCGAGGCCAGCGAAGACGCGGAAGGCTGGATTGTGGCGCTCGCCGACATGCCGCGCATCGCGGTGCCGACCATCGAGGCGGTCGCGCGCACGCTCGACGGCGGCGCATCGATCGTCGTGCCGGTTTATCAAGGTCAACGGGGACATCCGGTGGGCTTTGGCTCCGAGCATCGCGAGGCGCTGCTGTCGCTCGACGGCGACACCGGCGCGCGCGCCTTGCTGGCCGAGCATCAGGTGTTGCGGCTCGACGTCGACGATCCGGGCATTCTGCGCGACGTCGACACGCCCGAAGACCTGCGCGCCGTGTAGTCACTAGCGGGGCGGGCACACGCCTTGCGAGCCCGCAGAGGTTGCGCGCAAACCGCGTCAATACCGTCTAAGCTGAGGTGACATCGTCATTCCAGCCACGTCGACGGCAGCCCACGCGCTTCCCGAGAACCTACTGCGACCTCATGAGCGAAACCAGCCCGCGCCTTTTTGTCGTCTCTCCCCATTTCGATGACGCCGTGTTCGGCTGCGGCGCATTGCTCGCAACCCATCCTGATGCCGTCGTCTGTACGGTGTTCGCCGCACCCCCTGAGCAGGATATGCATACCGAATGGGACAGCAAGGCTGGCTTTGCGAGTGCGTATGAATCGATCCATGCGCGCACCCTCGAAGACAACCATGCGCTGGAGGTGCTGGAGGCGGTCCCCGTACGCATGCCGTTTCGCGACGGCCAGTACCTCGACTCGCCGTCCATCAGCACGCTCGCGGCCGCGCTCGAAGAAACCATCTACCGCTCGACCGCCAATACGCTCGTCATGCCGCTCGGCCTGTTCCATCCGGATCACGCGCTGGTGTACGAAGCCTGCTGCGAGGTTCTGCCGCGCCTGTCGCACCTCGCGTGGTTTGCGTACGAGGAAGCGCTGTACCGGCGCATCCCCGGCACGGTGCAGGCGCGCATGAAGGATCTGGCGGAGCGCGGCATCGTCGCCACCCCGGCGCATCCGGCCGCCGGCCACACGCTCGATGCAGAACGCCAGATCTTCCTGAAACGCGAAGCCGTGAACGCATACGAGAGTCAGCTGCGCGCCTTCGGTCCGCACGGCTGCGACGACGTGTTCTCCGCTGAGCGCTACTGGCAGCTCAGCGTGTCACGCGGGCCGGGGTTTCGCGCGAGGAGATAGCCGGCGGCGGCGAAGCTGCGGCAAGCATGCCCAGGATCGCCTACGCTATCAGGATCGGGACTCGCAATCGCGCGGCGGCCGGCGCCGCACATGCGCGTGGGTCCGCCGCGCCATCGCCGAGGTGACATCATGATCTGCCGCATCCACACCAGCCCGATTCCCGATCCGCACGCGGACCCGACGCGCGATCCGGAGGGCGATCCGTACGTGCCGCCGTCGCCGGGTCACCACAATGACGAGCCGCAGCGGCCCGAGGGGCCGCCCGACAAAGACCCGGTTTGACCGAATTACCGCGTCAGCTCGGTAAAGCCTTGCAGCAGCCGGTCGATATCCGCGGGCTGGATGTTGCCCATGGTCGAAATGCGGAACAACTCCGCCGACAGGCCGCCCTGTCCCGCATAAATCACGAAGCCGCGCGCCTTCAGCGCATCGTGCAGTTGCGCATAGCTGACGCCGTTGGGCAGACGGTACGCGCGCAAAACCACTGACGATTGCTCCGGCGCCAGCACGCACGCCATGCCGCGCCCGGCAAGCCCCACGCGCGCCTGTTCCGCGAGCGCCGCGTAGTGCGCGTGACGGGCGCGCCAGCCACCGGCGTCGGCCATTTCGCGCAACGCCTCGACGAGCGCGTAGTACGCGTGCACCGAGGGAGTGAACGGCGTATTGCGCTGCTCCTGCAGCTTCGCGAGACGTCCCAGGTCGAGGTAATAGGTGCGGCTCGCCGCTTGCGCGAGCGCCTCACGCCGCACCACGACGAACGACGCGCCCGGCACACCGTGCAGGCATTTGTTGGCGGTAGCGGCGACGGCTGCAATGGCGCTGTCCGCGAAGTCGATGGCTTCCGCGCCGAAACTGCTCACGCCGTCCACCAGCAGACGCACACCGCGCTCGCGGCACACGGCGGCAAGCGCCTGCAGATCGTTCAGACGCCCGGTGGTGGTTTCGTGATGAATCACCGCGACGTGCGTGAAATCGCCTGCGGCATCGAGTTGCGCGGCGATGCGCCCGAGGTCGGGCGCTTCCATCCAGTCGTGCTTCACGGTCTCGTGCGGGATGCGGTACTGGCTGGCAATCTGCGTGATGCGCTCGCCGTATACGCCGTTTTCGATCACCAGCAGCTTGCCGTGTTCCGGCACGAGCGCGGCAATCATGCTTTCGACGGCCGCCGTGCCCGAACCGGTCATCAGCACCGCTTGCCACTCGGCGGGGTCGAGTTCGTAGAGGCTCAGAAGGCGCGTGCGCGCTTCTTCCTGCAGATCGAAGAATTCACTCTCGCGATGGCACAGGTCGGTCTGCAGCAGGCTCTGGCGCACACGTTCGGTCAACGTCACCGGGCCGGGATTGAGCAGCAGCATGGTCAGGCTCCTTGAGCGGTGCCGATGTGGCGCATCAGGCGCGTCTTCACATCCGGCGGGGTGATGGTGGGACGCGGCAGACCGTCGGGCGTGCCGCGTCGGATCGCGAGGCGTACGAAACGCGGACCGCTCAGCTGCGGCGACGCAAAGAGTTCGTCGAGCACCGCCAGGTCGTCGCTTTCGACCGCGGACGCATAACCGCATGCCGCCGCCACGCCTGCAAACGACACTTGCGACGACACCGTTGCCTGGCCGCCGGTCGAATCGTGCGCGCCGTTATCGAGCAGCACGTGCGTGAGATTGGCCGGACCATACGCGCCGAGCGTCGCAAACGCGCCCATGCGCATCAGCGCGGCGCCGTCACCGTCGAGCGCGACCACGTGCAGATCGGGACGCGCGAGCGCAAGGCCGAGCGCAAACGGCGTCAGGCAGCCCATCGAGCCGACCATGTACAACTGGTTGGGGCGGTCGTCGAGCGCGTAGAGTTCGCGTCCGCAAAAACCGGTCGAGGCCAACACCACCGTCGATTCGGGCGGCGTGTGCGCAATCACGCGCTGCAACGCGTTCTGCCGCGTGGGCAATGCATCGGATGCGAGGCCGCGCCATTGCGCACGCGGTGCACAGGGCGTACGGCGCGCTGCCTCGCCGCCTTGCTTCAACTCGTAGGGCGCGACGCTGCCCTTTTGCATCACGAGCGCGTACGGGCGGCCCGTTTCGTCCATATGGGCGATCGCACGATCGAGCGCCGGGCCGATGGCATCAGCCTCGGTCGGGAAGGTCTCCCAGGGGATCTCCATCGTGTCGAGCATGGCGGGCGTAACGGGTCCCATCAAGGCATGCTGGGGTTCGTCCGCGACACCCGGCTGACCGCGCCACGTGACGATCAGCAGTTGCGGCAGACGAAACGTCCAGGTCAGCGAAGTCAGCGGACTTACAGCGTTGCCGAGGCCGGAGTTCTGCATCATCGTGACGCCGCGCCGGCCCTGACGGGCACCGAGCGTGACGCCCGCGATCAGCGCGACCGCATCGCCTTCGTTCGCGGCGGACACATAGTGCAGCGAAGGATCCTGCAATACGTAGTTGATGAACGGCGTCAGATACGAGCACGGCACACCGGCGTACCAGTCAAACCCGCGCTCGCGTGCCGCCTCGACAAACTGGGCGGCTTCGATCATTGCGCCTCTCCGCGTGCCGGAGCGCCGGCTGCAAACGGCGTTTGCGCATGGGCGAAATCGCCGGCGCGGCGGAAGTCTTCAAGATCGTTCACACCGCGCCAGTGACCGTGCACGTACTGCACTTCAATGCTTTCGCCCGCGTCGATCAGCGCGTTGAGCAGCGCCGGCATGTCGAGGGAATCGAAATCGGGACGCGCGCGCAAGGTGGCCAGCACCGCTTGCAGCCGCTCGCGTCCGGCGCCGCGCACATTCAGCAGACCGACCCAGCGGCCGTCCGGCAGTTTTGCCTCGCCCGACGCAGCGTCTTGCGGCTCGCTCGACACGCGGCGCAGCAGTACCGTGTTGCCGAACAGGCCGCGGTCGTCCGGCGCCGAGCACCATGCGAAATCGCGCACACTGGTGTTGACCGGCTCGGTCAGCGTCGAATCGACGACGACGCTGAAAGGCGCTTCGCTTTCGACCAGATCGCGCACGATGTAGCTGCGGAACAGCAGATCGCCGTACGAAATGACGGTATCCGTCTTGAGCGCGTCGACTGCGCAGGAGAGCGACACCAGCTCACCGGTTTGCGCATGACGTTCGTTGACGACGAGCTTGATGCCGGCGGTTTCGATGGCGTCGGCGCGATAGCCGCCGACCACGGTGATGTCGTTGACGCCGTGCTTCTTGAATGCGTCGACGAGCCAGCGCAACAACGGCTTGCCGGCGATCGGCAGCATGACTTTCGGACGATCTGCAGTAACCGCTTCGAGGCCGGCGCCGCGGCTTGCCGCGAGCACGACGGCCGAACCGGAGGCACGCGACGCCGACAGGTAGCGGTCTTCGGCTTCAGAATATTCGTCGGCGTCTTGCAGGCGGAAGATTTCGTTGACGGAGGCGACGCGGTCTTCGATATCGACGAGTGTTTCGCTATCGTGAATCTCTTTGGCGACGGCCTGCATGGCCGAGGTAGCGGCGCGGATCAGGTGGTTCGCCCAGATCACGGTGCTGATGCCCGCTTCGCGGAACACCTCGGTCGGCGTGCTGTAGTACTTGGTTGGCACGATCACGAGCGGGCCACGACCGGCCCATTCGCGGGCGAACTCGAGGATTTCGTCGGGGCGCGACAGTTTGCTGTGAATCAGGATGGCGTCGGCGCCGGCCTGGCGATAGGCTTCGGCGCGGCGCAGTGCTTCGTCCATGCCCCAGCCGGCGATGAGTGCTTCGACGCGGGCGACGATCGAGAAGTCGTCGTCGGTCTGCGAGTCTTTGCCGGCTTTGATCTTGCCGCAGAACTCGTCCATTTCGGCGAGCGGCTGGCGTTCGCCGTTGATGAAGCTATTGGTCTTGGGGAACTGTTTGTCTTCGATGCACACGCCGGCGATGCCGCGTTGTTCGAGCTTGCGCACGAGTCGCCGGACGTTGTTGAAGTTGCCGTAGCCGGTATCGCCATCGAGCAGGATGGGGAGGTCGCTGGCATCGGCCATGAATTCGAGGTTATCGACGACCTGCGTCCAGCTGGCTTCGTTGTTGTCGCGCACGCCGAATTGCGCGGAAATGGCGAGCCCGGAGCCCCAGATGGCCTTGAAGCCGGCTTCACGGACAATGCGGGCGGAGAGGCCGTTGTGGGCCTCCATCATGAATTCGAGGTTTTGGCTGGTGAGAAGCTGGCGCAGGCGGGTCGTGCGGGATTCGGGGTTTGTGCCGTTATTTGCGCTGCGCGCGGCGGCATTGGGTTCGCGGGCGTTCATCTACGGAGTTCTCCTGCTCAGGATTGTTTGCTTCGCTGTTCTGCTGTTCTGCTGTTTCAGTCGTGCTTTTTTTGGTCTTGCCGGCGTGGCACGTTATCAGTGCGGTTTCAAGCCGCGCTTTGTGCTTTGCGCTTCGCGCCATCAAACACCGGACTATATCGGAAATGAAAGCAACTCGTCTTTAAAGTGACTTGTTGTTGGTGTTTTTTGCTTTTTATTGGAGAAATGTGGTTTTTTTATTTTCTCTGGATAAGTCTGGATCTTCGCTTTTCTAATTTTTATATATTTTTAAATGGCGATCTGATTAATGTTTATTATATTTTAAGTCGTCTATTTTTATCTTGGCCATTCCTTGAATTGTTATCGGTCTATTAGCTTCGCCCCTGTGCGGGGCAGCACTCACTTTCTTTGCCGCCGCAAAGAAAGTAAGCAAAGAAAGCGGGCTCAAACCGCCAGCTCATAAGTGTCCCCCACTGCCATAAAACCAGAGTGGTGCGAGACAAGACCCGCTCTCGCATATCCAGCATTCGTGACAAAGGACTCATTCACCCCACTCCGCACTCCGTGCGTCGCGGACGGGCATGCATGGGAAAGCCGGGCCGCATTCGCGGCCCGTTGCCACCCGCTGTTTGCGTGTCGAATCGCGCTGCGATCCCCACCCACCGCGCCCTCCGAGGATGGTTATGCCCGACGGCGGGGCGCGCAGCGCAACGCTGGAGCGGATGAGTGCTGTGTCACGAGGGCGACTGTGCGAGGGCGGGTCTGGTGTTGGGCCGTTTCCGGTTTGCGACAGAGATGGCCACCTACTGGCTGGCGGTTTGAGCCCGCTTTCTTTGCTTACTTTCTTTGCGGCGGCAAAGAAAGTGAGTGCTGCCCCGCACAGGGGCGAAGCTAATAGACCGACAAGAATACAAGGAAAGGCCAACGCCGTAAGGCAACCAGCTAAACAGCGAAGCTAACAAACCAAAATCAGAACAAGGCCAACACCGTAAGGCAACCAGCAAGAACCAACGCCGCAGGCAAAAAAATCCAATATTAATCAGACAAAAACAAAAACCTGAATTTACGGGTAATCCCTGCTACGCAAAAAACAAACCAAAGCCGTAAACAACGAACACGCGTAGCCAAAAAACCAAGCCCCATTAAAAACATCTGAAAGATGACCCACCCCCCGATGACACTGAACAGAAAACTCGGATCGATGATCGCCGTCCTCTGGGTCGGCCTGATCCTGATCGGCGGTTTCGGCGCCTGGCAAAACCGCTCCTCGATGATCTCCGACCGTCGTGAACAGCTCACGGCCATCGTCCAGGAGTCCGCCAGCATCGCCAACCACTACTACACCCTCTCGCAACAACACGTCCTCAGCGAAGACGACGCCAAAAAACAGGCGCTCGGCGCCCTCGCCGACATGCGCTACGGCAAGGACGGCTACGTGTCCATCAACGACTCGCAGCCCGTCATGGTCATGCACCCCATCAAGCCGGAACTCAACGGCAAAAACCTCGCCCAGTTCGCCGACCCGGCCGGTAACCACCTCTTCGTCAATATCGTCACCGCGGGCAACCACGACGGCGGTGGCTTCGTCGACTACCTCTGGGCCAAACCCGGCCATGACCAGCCAGTCGCCAAAACCAGCTTCTCGCTGCGTTTCGCACCGTGGGACTGGTACATCGTCAGCGGTATGTACATGGACGACGTCCAGCAAGCCTTCTACGCCAACCTGATGATCTGGCTCGCCATCACCGTCGCGCTCGGCGCCGTCGCCACCATCGTCATGGTGCTCGTGCTGCGCAGCGTACGCCGCAGCCTCGGCGGCGATCTGGAAGTCGCCGTCGGCGCCGCCCAACGCATGGCGCGCGGCAATCTCGCCGTCGACGTCCCCGTGCAGGCGCGCGACACCGCCAGCCTCCTGCACGCGCTGCATACCATGCAGGCCGGCCTCGTCGAGACCGTGTCGCGAGTGCGTCTGGGCACTGAAAACATCAACATCGGCGCCACCGAAATCGCCGCCGGCAACACCGATCTCTCGCAACGCACCGAAGAACAAGCCGCCGCGCTCGTGCAAACCGCATCGAGCATGGATCAGATGACCGTCAACGTGAAGCAGAACGCCGACAGCGCCACCCAGGCCGCGCAACTCGCCGGCCAGGCCGCGGACGTCGCCACCCGCGGCAGCCGTGTAGTCGACGACGTCGTGCGTACGATGGGCGAAATCACCCACAGCTCGAAGCAGATCGGCGACATCATCGGCGTGATCGACGGTATCGCCTTCCAGACCAACATCCTTGCGCTCAACGCCGCCGTCGAAGCAGCCCGCGCCGGCGAACAAGGCCGCGGCTTCGCAGTCGTCGCGGCCGAAGTGCGCAGCCTCGCGCAACGCTCGGCCACTGCCGCCAAGGAAATCAAGGCGCTCATCGAAACCTCGACGAACACCGTCGAAGCAGGCGCGTCGCTGGTCGCCAACGCCGGTTCGACGATGGGAGAAATCGTCCACTCGGTGCGCCGCGTCAACGAAATCCTCGAGGAAATCAGCCACGCCTCACGTGAACAAAGCGCCGGCATCGAGCAGGTCAACCGCGCGGTCGGCGAAATGGATCAGGTCACCCAGCAAAACGCGGCGCTCGTCGAACAGGCCGCTGCCGCCGCCCATTCGCTGAAAGATCAGGTGAGCGTGCTGCGCGAAGCCATTGCGAGTTTCGCACTGCCGGCCTGATTACGGCGCACGGCGCAGGAAGCAAAAAAGAAGGCGCTCATCGAGCGCCTCGAAACACGCAGCGTCGGAGAGGACGCACTTATCGAACGAACCAGCCGCGCGAATTTTCAAATCCGCGCGGCTCTATCCAGCATTCTTTGGCGGCACGGCCTCCTTCGTCCGCGACCCGCGCGCATCCTCCCGGCGCACAAGACGTATCACCCGCCTGCGCCACCCCCTGCGTGCACTTCAGCCCACCCGAACCTGCCTCAACGCGTTTTCGTTGTACGGCGACGCTTCGGATAAGCCCGCCCGGCCACCCTCCCCATGCGTGATGCTCGCATCCAGATTACGTTCTCATTACAATCACCGCTGCAGCATACGGGCGTGGCGCAAAGCACTGACCTCGCTCGTCGCGCTGTTGGGCGACTTCGCGGCCCGCCTGCTGGCCGTGAGGTTTCGCAGGTCGCTCAAAGTCTTTATCGCCGCCCATATGCGCGGCGCTCACCCACCCGGCACACGCCCGCCAGCGTGCGCCTTCGCCAAGGGAGCACACTCGTGCCGCGACAAGCACATACCGCAATCCGGTTCGCCGGGCTGAGCCGGCGCCCCGCAGCCTCGCTGCGCTGCCCGTATCCGCATTCATGATCCAGCAGAAAAAATCGCGGCTACGCGATCCGCACGCGCCCGCCGCCGGGAATCCGGTCCTCACGTCGCGCTTGCCCAAGTGGCGCTCGACCTTCGTAATCCTGCTGATGTTCGCTGCCTTCGGCGCATTGGTGGGCCGCGCCTTCTGGATCCAGGTAGTCAATCAGGATTTCTACGTCGGCGAAGGCCAGAAGCGCTATCAACGCACCATCGAGCTCGACGCCACGCGCGGCCGGATTGTCGACCGCCACGGCTCGATGCTCGCCGTCAGCCTCGCCACCTACGAGATCTGGGCGACCCCGAAGTTAGTCGACGCGGCGGCCTTCGCTCCGCTCGCCGCCGTGCTCGAGATGCCGCTTGCGGAGTTGCGCCGGCGTCTGTCCGGCAACAAATCGTTCGTGCTCCTCAAGCGCCAGGTTGACGCGGATACGGCCAGCCGTCTCGACAAGCTGGGGCTTGCCGGCATCACGCAGATCGCCGATTCGAAGCGCTTCTATCCCGAAGGCGAAGCGGCGGCGCATGTGGTCGGCTTTACGGACATCGAAGATAACGGCCAGGAAGGAATCGAGCTCGCCGCCAACGCGCAGCTACTCGGCGAGGCCGGCGAACGCGAAGTGATCCGCGACCGGCTTGGCCGCGCGGTGTCCGACACGCGCCCGCTCGTGCCGGCGCAAAACGGCGCGACGGTGCAATTGACCATCGACCGCCGCATCCAGCAGCTCGCCTACGCGCAGCTGAAGGCGGCGGTGACGAGGCATAGCGCGGAGGCGGGCAGCGTGGTCGTGCTGGACGCGCGCAATGGCGAGATTCTCGCGCTCGCCAACTACCCGAGCTTCGATCCGAACGACCGTACTCGCCTGAGCGGGCGGCAGCTACGCAATCGCGCGGTAGTGGACACGTTCGAGCCGGGTTCGACCATCAAGCCGGTCGTAGTCGCGCTTTCCATGGACGCGGGCAAGGTGGGGCCGCAAAGCCTCATCGATACCTCGCCGGGGTGGTACAGGATCGGACCCGCGGTGATCCACGACACGTCGAACCACGGCGTGGTGACGGTGAGCGAAGCGGTGCAGAAGTCCAGCAACATCGCCCTCGCCAGACTTGCGCTCAACCTGCCGGCACAAACCATCTGGACCAAGTATCAGGAGTACGGACTGGGACGCAAACCGGCGCTGACATTCCCCGGCGTGGCGGCCGGCAAGGTGCGTCCGTTCAAACGCTGGCGGCCCATCGAACAGGCGACCATGGCTTACGGCTATGGGCTATCCGCCTCGCTGCTGCAGCTTGCGCAGATCTACACCGCCTACGCCGGCGACGGCACGATGCATCCGGCAAGCCTGCTGCTCGACCGCCCTCCAGAGGGACAGACCGACGCGCTTAACCCCGCCCGCGCCGGCCATGCAGTGACGACACCCGCCACGGCGAAGTCCATCCGGACAATGCTGGAAATGGCGGTGGGAGAAGGCGGCACGGGGCGCGCCGCGGCGGTGGAGGGGTTCCGCGTGGGCGGCAAGACAGGGACCGCGCGCAAGCAGGTGGGCGCGAGCTACGCGAAGAACCGCTATCGCGCCCTGTTTGTGGGCATGGCGCCGATGAGCGACCCGCGTCTGATCGTCGCCGTGATGATCGACGACCCGGCCGGCAAGGCGTTTTACGGCGGCACCGTGGCCGGTCCGGTATTCGGCGCTGTCACGGGCGGCGCGCTGCAGCTGCTGGGGGTGCCGCCCGATGCGTGAGCACCCATTCGAGGTGGCGGGAATGCATCGTTCCTGCGTCCGCTCTCGCTGATCGACCCGCAAAACGAGCGCTGCGAGACGAAGCTCCGCCTCGCGCAGCAGCGCGGCATCGAAAACTGTTGGAATGCCGAGGCAACCGGGTGAGCTGTCGCCCGCTAGCTTTTCCCGTCACCACCCGCCACTTCCACGCGATTGCGGCCATTGTGCTTGGCCTGATACATCGCGCGATCCGCTTCCTCGATCAGCAGCTGGCCCAAGCCGGCTGCCTTGTGCGCGGCGCCCACCATGGTGCGGGCTGCCACCCCGATCGACACGGTCAACGCAATCCGCTCGCCATGGTCGTCCTGCAGATCCAGTTGCTCCACCGCATGACGCACGCGCTCCGCTGCGACCAGCGCGTCGGAACGGTCACCCTGCAGCAGTGCCGCAAATTCCTCGCCGCCGTAGCGCGCCAGCGTATCGCCGAGCCGCACCTGCTGCCGCACGCAGGCCGCCACCGCGGCGAGCGCGCGGTCGCCCGTGAGGTGTCCGTAGGTATCGTTGATGCGTTTGAAGGAATCGACGTCAATGAAGAGGCACGCGACCGGCACCGAGTAACGCGCGGCCCGCAGGATTTCCTCGCGCAGCCGTTCATCGAAATAGCGGCGGTTGGCGAGGCCCGTCAGCGGATCGGTCATGCCCAGTTGCTTGAGGCGCTCGCGATGAGCGACGTTATCCAGGCTCGCCGTGACGATGTTCGCGAAGCGTTCGAGGATATCGGTCGCCATGCCTTCGCCGAAGCGCCCGGCGTCCCCGCTGCCGAGGCACAAATACCCCGACACCTTGCCGCCCGCAGCCAGCGGCAACACGATCGCGCTGGCGGGCGCGCCGGTGTCGCCGAAAAACGCACTGCGCGCGGTCTCGTCCATTTCCGGCACGCGGCCCAGCCACGGCCGCCCGGCTACGCACAGCCGCGACGCCGCAAGGCCGCCTTCGCGGCTGGTGCGCAGATTGTGCAGATTGAGCGAGCGCAGCGCGCCCGGTTCGAGCAGATCGCGCAACATCGGCGCGCGGTCGTCGAGCCAGACGCATACCGTCGCCAGCGCGAATTCCTTCGGCAACTGGACAAACAGCGTTTCGAGGAACGAAGCGAAATCCTGTGCTCCGATCAGGCGTAACTCCACATCCTGGAAGCGGCGCAGCGTGCGCTCGTTGTGCTGCACGGTGTCGACAAGCGCACGCAGGCGGTCGGAAAGTGGCGTTTGGGCGAGATTGGTCACGTTCAATAGTGCTGCCCTAAGGCGAAACGGGGTCGGCAGCCCCAACCCTTTTTATAACGGCCATTTCTGCCGGGTCTTGAGGGTCACGTCCACTTGCGGCACACGGCGCACCAATACGCCACGCATAAGGGGTGCATGCAGATTTCATTTCCGCGAGCCTGATCGCAGAGAACGTCAGCGCATTGACCAGATTTTATTGCCTTGACGGGCAACGGCTGCGCCTTTCTGACGCGGTTCGGCATTGTTTTAAGTCTGGCTTAATTTTCCCCTGCAACTATCACGCTCAACATCCCCTGTTGAGCCGCCTGAGTATCGGCGGCATTTTTTTAACCTGAGGGGGTGCCACCGGCGCACCGCAAGAATTGGCGCATTGCTGCGAGGGGAACAATAAGATCATGGTTGAAGATACGGTATTCGAACATCTGCGGGCCATGCCCGGTAACGAGTGGGTACGCCAGATCCGGTCCTGCACCGTATCGGACCCGCTGCAGCCTCCATGGGGACGCTCCTATCGGCTCGTCGAATGGACCATGAAGCACACGCCCGAATCATGCCGGCGCGTGGTGCCCGCCGAAAGCACGCCAGCTGAAATCGCTCAAGCGGTGGTCTCGCATATTCCGGGGCGGCGCTTTTGTCAGGAAGGCGAAGGTTAAGGGCACGCTTGCCGGATTTGCCTCGCGTCACGCGTTTGAAAAATTTCCAGCGTTTCATATATTGATGTGACGGATCGGGCTTTGAGCGAAGAACCGTTCGCTCACGGCCCCGCTGCATGCCGACCTTCAATACTGTCCTGGGAGTCTTCGCGTGGCCGACAAAGCAAAATCGACATCCCCCTCCAGCAAATCCCGCCGCAAAACATCCACCTCCGCTGCAACCGGTAACACCGCACTCCCCGACAACGCCGTGACGGCGGCCACCTCCGCGAATTCCACGACGCTCGCGCCGCGCCCCCTGCAGAAGCCCGTCTTCTCGCAGCCTGAACCCACGCCGGACCCGACGGTCTTTCGCGTACGTCATCCGTCCGACGCCAGCGTTTATAAGGAAATCGACAAGCTCAACGCAGAGCACAAGCTGTTTCCGCTACCGTTTCCCGCGCCGCGCGGTGGAACCGAGCCGCAATTGACGCTGGAGCAGGTATTGGGCGCCAATGCCGCCGCGATCAAACAGATCGTCAAGCGCGGCCAGCTCGTGTTTCACGCCACCGGCGATTGCGGCAATACCAAAGGACCGGCCACGCAAAACCAGGTGGCCGACAAGATGACGGCCGACTTTGTCGAAGCCGACGCGAAGGAAGTGCCGCAGTTCATGCTGATGCTCGGCGACGTGGTCTACGACTTCGGCGAAGGCCGCTACTACTACGATCAGTTCTACGAGCCGTATCGCGACTATCCGGCGCCTATCCTGGCCTGCGCGGGCAATCACGACGGCATGGTGTCGCCCGAGGCGCACGCGACGAGCCTCACCGCGTATCTGCGTAACTTCTGCGCCGAAACCTTCACGGTCACGCCCGATGCCGGCGGCCTGTCGCGCACCGCACAAATTCAGCCGGGCGTGTTTTTCACCTTCGAAGCCCCCTTTCTGCGCGTGCTCGTGCTCTACAGCAATACGCTGGAAGACCCGGGTGTGATTGCGGACAGCCAGCATATCGGCAAGAGCCAGCTCGCCTTTCTCGAAGCGGCGCTCAAGCGCGTCAAGGCGGAGAAGTACACCGGCGCGCTGGTGATTGCCGATCATCATCCGCCCTATACCGTCGCGCGGCACGGCTGGAGTGTGGAACTGCTCGCGCAGATCGACGCGATCTGCGAAAAAACGGGGGTGTGGCCGCACGCATTCCTGTCTGGCCACGCGCACAACTATCAGCGCTTCACGCGCACGCGCGGCGCCGACGGCACGCAGATTCCGTACCTTGTATGCGGCAACGGCGGTCACGCAGTGGCAAAACTCTCGAAGCATGGCGAGCCCACGCTGCGCGTGCCGCAGATCGTGCAAACGGCCACGAAGACGACCGATCAGGTCGTGCTCGAAAACTACGACGACGTCAACTTCGGCTATCTGCGCGTGATCGTCACCGACGCGCAGTTGCGCATCGAATATCACTCGGCGAGCGACGGTGTCAGCGCAAAGGCGCCGAACGACTATGTGACGGTCGATCTGACCAGCCGGATGATCGGCCATTTCGCCGCCAGCGACCTCGGCCGTCCGAAGGCGGGCGCCGAGATCAGGGCGATGCTGAAGAAGCAGAAAGGCTAGCCGCGCGGCGGCGCGCTTCGACGGGCTGCGCCGCCTGAGTGGCGCCGTGCTGCGCAGCGTCCAGACACGCAGCGGCAATCGACACATACTCGCCGCCCGTCGTCTCGCGATAGCCACGCCCGAAGCTCGCGACGCCGCACGTCCGGCACACCCGATACTGGCAGCGCGGCGCGCCGAACGGAGGATTGCTGAGTTCCGCTTCACCGGCCAGCAAGCGAAAGTCTTCCGGCTCGACCAGCGTTTCCCAGACCTTCGCGCGCGAGCAGATCCAGCAGTGGCATTGGCGTGTGCCCGCGTTCAGGTCGATATCCGCTTCGAAGCGGACCTTGCCGCACTGACAGCTGCCTTGATAGGTCTTCTTCATGGCTCGATCTCCGCAACGCCCGCTGCATAAGGCGCGAATGTGATGTTGAGAGCGATTCTACGAAGGGGCTCCTGCCAGCGTGCTGTCAGTAGCCACGCCAGCTTTTGCACGGGATGACACCCCGCCACTGCGCGGATGCCCCGACAGCGAGCAGGGTTATCACGCCGGATCGGCAGATCGGCGACAATGGCTTTGCTGCCCTTGCCGCCCACTTCATCGAGCCACCGCATTCTCGCGCGGTCAGCGACTCGACGCGCCATCCACATCAGGCGACGCCACCGGCCCCACGCAGTTTCAACGGGTTGACCGGAGACCGGCGAGGCACGCTAGTCGCAACCGTCAATGGCGTGCCGGCGTATGCCTGCCACGGCTGCGATTTCTGCCCTGCACATTCCCTTCGTTTGCCGGTTGCAAGCCCTGCAACGACTGCAAGCTTTGCAACCTGAACAGGAGTTTCCAACATGATGAATCGAGACAACCCCGTCTGGCTGATCACGGGCTGTTCCACCGGCTTCGGCCGCGAACTGGCGAAGCTGGTTCTGGCTCGCGGCTGGCGCGCGGTCGTCACGGCGCGCGATCCGTCGAAGGTCGCGGACCTTGCCGAGGGCCACGCCGACCGCGCACTCGTGCTGCCGCTCGACGTCACCCGGCGCGAGCAGATCGACCAGGCGGTGGCCAAAACCAGCGAGCGCTTCGGCCGCATCGACGTGCTCGTGAATAACGCCGGCTACGGTTATCTGGCCGCCATTGAAGAAGGCGAAGACGCGGCGGTGCGCGAGATGTTCGAAGCCAATGTGTTCGGCCTCGTGGACATGACCAAGGCCGTGCTGCCGGTGATGCGCAAGCAGCACAGCGGTCTGATCGTCAATGTGTCGTCGATTGGCGGCCTCACCAGCTTTGCGGCGACCGGCTACTACCACGGCACCAAGTACGCCGTGGAGGGCATTTCCGAATCGCTCGCCACCGAGGTCAAGCCGCTGGGTATCGACGTGCTGATCGTCGAACCGGGCCCGTTCCGCACCAACTGGGCGGGACCGTCGATCAAGCAGTCGGCCACGCAGATCGACGCTTACGCGGCCACGGCCGGCGAGCGCCGCAAGCAGACCGCCGCGCGCAGCGGCAACCAGGCGGGCGATCCGGTGCGGGCCGCCCAGGCCATCATCGACGCCGCGCTGTCTGATACGCCGCCGTTGCGCCTGCTGCTCGGCAAGACCGCGCTCGAGCTGGCGCGCAAGAAGCTGGACAGCTTGCGCCACGACTTCGACACCTGGGAAGCCACGACCGTCGGCGCGGACTATCCGGAAGGCGGCAAGTAGCCTCTGCCGGCCTTGTCTGGATGCAGCGGGCGGCGCGCGCTCGCGGCAAGTGCTTCTGTCAGGTTCAGGTTCAGATCAGACCCAGCGTCGACGCCTTCAATGTCGCCGCCGCCCGCGTCGAACATTCGAGCTTGCGGAACACGCTTTCCACGTGGGTGCGCACCGTGCTCGGGCTCATCAGCAGCACCTTGGCGACCTCCTTGTTGCTTGCGCCGAGGCTGATGTGCCGCAACACCTCAGCCTCGCGCGGCGACAGTAGCGCGCCGCGCGCCGGCTTCGTGCGCTCGGCGACCGCCTCCCGCGCGTCCTTTTCGGGCGAGATCGCGCCGGACACCAGCGCCCCCACCGCGTCGGCATCGAAGCGTCCGGCCGCCACCTGCTCGCCCAGCAGCCTGGCCGCGTCATCTACCGACAGCGCGCCACGCCACGGCCGCGCCGAGCGTAACGCCACCCAGCAAGCCGCGGCCGCCAGCACCCGGGCTTCCCGCCCGAGCGCCGCGCCGGCGGTGCCGCGAAAATAGCCTGAGCCGTCGAGCCGTTCATAGGCCTGCGACGCAATCTCCGATTCGCGCGCCAACGCGCCGATCTGCTTGCCGGCGCGCGCGGTCCAGTAGGGCACGAGGCGCACTTTCTCCCACGCGGCCGGGGACAGACGCCCCGGCGTATTCCAGATGGTGTTCGGCACCGCCATGCGTCCCATGCCGTGCAGCAGGCCGGCCAGGTAAGTCGAGCGGCGCATCTCGGCGTCGCAACCGAGGCGCGCGCAACAACCTGCCGCAGCCTCGGCCACGCGACGCGAATAACCCGCCATCCACGGCAGCTTGAGGTCGATCACATCCGCGACGATTTCAGGTGCGGTGCCCTGCTGCATGGGCAGCGCGTCCAGCGGCGCGTCACGGTCCGCCTCATTGTGCCCGTCCAGTTCGGCGAGCCATGCGCCCGCTTGCGCGACGGCGATTCGCGCCAGCGCCTCGGGATATTGACGCCCGGCCTTCTGCGCAATCAGCTTTTGCGCCGAGTCCAGTCCGTAGACGCGGCTGAGGATTTCGAGGTCGCTCGCAAGCGCCACCACAAACACGGCTTCGGGCACCTGCGCGCGGTCGAGCCGTTCGGGCAGGCCACGACCATCCCATGCTTCGAAAATGTGCCGCAGCGCCGCCTGGGTCGTGTCGTCGAGCCCCAGCATGCGGGCGATTTCGCCGGACACCTCACAGTGAATCTGCGCGAGCGGCGTGATGGCCGCCTCCACCTGTCCTTGCGTCTCGGCTTCGCCGGCCCAGCCGGGCCGCATGGCGAGCATTGCCTCGCGGGCGCCGATATCGTCGCCGAGCCACTCGGAAAAGCCCGCTGCATTGGCGGTGCAACCGGACCAGCGCAGCAGCGAGACGGCCTTCACGACGCCGCACCGGGTGTCGTCGTGGCCGGCCTCGGCTGCGAGCCGCGCGGCCAGCCAGCTGGTGCGCAGCGAATGATCGGTTGGCTGTCCCATGCTGAGATCGCCGATGAACGCCAGCGCCTTGACGGCGTCGAGCGCCCGGATAGTTGAAACGTCTGCCATCGATGTCGACCTGTGTTCGTTTGACGCCCGGGCCGCCCGGTTGCACCGCCGGGCTCCGGCAGCCCCTCGGTCATTTGACCGATACAGCCAGCCGGCCGATCAGCGCATCCTTCACTCCGCACTCTGACCCACCCCCGACTACCCCATGAGGATCGATATTATGAAGACCCTGTTCAAAAAGTGTCTGGCCGCCACGCTGATATTCGGCAGCCTCCTGTCGCTCAGCGCCATGGCGCCCGCCAGCGCTGCTACCTCCAATGACGACCTCAAAGGCAAAAACGTCGTGCTGGTGCACGGCGCCTTCGCCGACGGCTCGAGCTGGGACAAAGTCATTCCGCTTCTGGAGGCAAAGGGGCTGCATGTGGTGGCGGTGCAGAATCCGCTCAGTTCGCTCGACGGCGACGTGGCCGCCACGCGCCGCGTGATCGAGCAGCAGGACGGCCCGGTGATTCTGGTCGGCCACTCGTGGGCCGGCGCGGTGATCACCCAAGCGGGCAATGACGACAAGGTCAAGGCGCTCGTCTACGTTGCCGCGTTCGCACCGCAGAAAGACCAGTCCATCAACGACATCCTCAAGGGCAAGCCGGCGCCCGCGTGGGCCGCGGCGCTGCAAAAGGATTCCGCAGGATATCTGACGCTCTCCACCGACGCGATCATCCATGACTTCGCGCAGGATCTGCCGGTCGCCCAGGCGCGCCTCGTGGCGGCGACGCAAGGCCCGTGGTTCGCCGGCTGTACTGACGACAAGGTGACGCAACCCGCGTGGCAAAACAAGCCTTCGTGGTTCGTGGTGACGGGACAGGATCGCATGATTCCGCCGGCACTGCAGACGGCGATGGCGCAGCAGATCAACGCGACGGTGGTGAACGTGAATGCGAGCCACGTGGCGATGCTGTCGAAGCCGACCGAAGTGGCGGCCGCCATTGTCGAAGCAGCGCGGGCGGCGAAGTAAGCGACTTCGGGTGAGCGTTTCCCGGCGAGCGCGACCCGATAAAAAAGCGGTGCGAGGAGGTCCTCGCACCGCTTTTTGCATCGACGCCCACGAGCCCGGCCGGGCAGACGCCTAGATCACGAGACGCGAGATCTTCGATCCTTCCAGCGAGACACCCGCCATCAGGCCCGCGTTGGTGAGCACGAAAGCCTCCACTGGACTCGTTGCCGTCGACGTGTCGACATTGCCGTTCGCCCCGACGTTCAATACCGCCACCGTCGCATCGGCGCCCGCTGCCCAGCCCTGGCTGTTGCGGAAGGTATTCAGCGCATCTTGCGTCATGAACAACAGGACAACCGCCTTCGATTGCGCGCCAATCTGCAAACCGAACGATCCTGCTGCAAGGGTGTAAAAGCCTGCGGTTTGACCGCCCACCCGCAGTGCGCCTTGTCCATACTGGCCGCCCACCCAGAAGCCTGCGGCAATGACCGACGGAAACACCAGCACGCCTTGCGCTTTGGAGACGAGTTCGTGCGAGCCGTGCACGGTTTCATAAAGACGCGTTAGCGTCGAGTCGACTCCCGCATTGATGGATCGGCGTTTGCCGGCATCTGCGGACTCGCCGGTAGCGGAAGAAGGCGGAGTCGTCGTGCAACCGGCGAGCGCGAGACCCGTCGAAGCGAGGGCGGCACTGGTCGAAATAATGAATTGGCGGCGACGCATGGTGAGTTCCTTCTGTTATGTGAATGATAGATAGACAAGCCGCGAGGGGGCGAAGGGTGAATTGGCGGTCGCTGCCGCCAGAACACATCGTCATGCTCAGCGGACGGCCTTCTTGAGCCGCGCTTTCGCATCACCGAAGGACTCCCTGATTCCGCCCGCAACCTGCTGCAAATCGCCTTTGAATTCGCGCGACTTGTTGCCAGTTGCCTTTCCGACGGCTTCATTGAGCTTGCCCTTGACCTTTTGAGTCATCCCTTTCATCTGGTCCTTGTTCATGTGCCCTCCTTGAACGAACTGAGCGAACGAAGTACTGGCCATTCGCGGCTGAACACTCAAATGCAAATTGCGGGCCAGGTCGAATAATACGACGTTGCGGGCGCAACGACTTCGCAGCAACGCGGCGGGGGTCCCCTGATGCTGGACGGATTCGGACAAGGTAATGGGGATGCTGTCGGAGGCGGGCAGAACACGCAGACAGGAAAAAACGACATCCGCCCGGTAGGACTTACGTGTGCTGGCTGGCGTGGGTGTGAGCTTAAGACTGGGTGCGCCTGTTTAGACCTTCCTAGCGCGGCGGGCGAGTGCTCGTGCGGCGCTCTCTGCGGTGTTGTACCAGCAAGGCGACGCCTGCGCCCAAGGCGATCGTCGCGACATAGCCGGCCATGCGCACCACGCTTTCTCCATAGGATCCCGCAAACACCGCGACGCACGTCATGACGACAAAGAGGGCAAGCATTGCCAATGCGAGTCTCATCTTACGGTGCCTCCTCAGGCAATCGGGAACCGGCGCATGGTTCGATGGAGCAGCCAGCGCGTGCATCGACGTGCTCACATCACATCTTGAATCAGATGCGCGATCAACCAGATGTGCAAGTCAGGCAAACCCGATAAACAGACGAGGAATACGGTTCTCTACCTCCGACGCGAACCCCGCAGTCCTCGTTGGCTCGCCACGCTGTGGCTGCGCGAGATTTCGGGTTCGCGATCTGGACGGTTCGCCATGGCGACTTCAGCTCCCGAAGTACACATTACAAAAGCTGACCGGGCCGACGCATGCGTTGTTGCTGCTCTTACCGTTCATCGGAACGTGCGCGCCGCTGGCACTGCTTCCTGACATGCCCGGGCCGGTGCCGGTGTTGTCCGCGCTACTTGCGCTACTTGCGCTCGCTTCGTTGGCGGCCTGATCTTCGGCGGCGACTTTTGCTTCGGCTGTCTGAATATCAGCCGGATAGTTCGCGTCGTCGGCTACTTCGGGCCGATAGCCAGCCTGCTCGACTCGAACGAGGTCCGCGTACACCTGCGCACGCGTCAACGGCGTGTTCGTGGATTGGGCAAAGGAAAGCGCCGGGCTGGCGAGTGCGCTGACAGCTAATGTGAGGCAGAGAAGCGTTTTCATGATTCCATCTCCTGCATTGATTGAGGTCAAAACTGCACGGTCGAGGGCGCGCGATTAGCTGCCGAAATACACTGAGCAAAAGCTCGCGGGTCCCACGCATGACGTGCCGCTGGGTTTGCCCGCCATGCCGCTACGCTTGCCGCTCTGCGCGGAACCGGACATATCCGAACCGACTGCCGGGTTGTCCTGCTGCTTGAGGTGGGCAACCTGCTGCGCGAAGATCGGATTGACTTCGGGGTACGAGGTATCGGTCACAAAACGCGAGCCGTTGTTTTCCGCCTGGATCAGTTCCTGGCGAACTTCGGCGCGGGTCTTTTCCTGTGCAAAGGCATTCGAAAAAACGCTCGTCGAAGCAAGGACGGCGACCGACATGCTGAGCAAAACAAGCTTCTTCATTTTCAACTCCTCAGGGGTGGTGGTAAGTGGCGCATTCATCAAGGTGAACATCGTGGTTGCGCCGGATATTCCGGAATTTCTAAAAATAACTCGTGCGTCCCTCAAACAATTAGTTAGTACTACCATTCGATACATCGACGCCGACAGACATTTGATTGTTTGCCGACGATTCCTGCGCCTGTTGTTTCATGCGCGCCACCTGCTGCGCGAACACCGGGCTCACATCCGGATACGAGGTATCGGTCACGTAGTCGAGACCGTTGTGCTGCGCCTGGATCAATTCCTGATAAACCTGTGCGCGAGTCTTCCCTTCAGCGAAGGCGCTCGATGATGCAAACACGGCGACAGACAACACGGCAAAGGCAATCTTCTTCATGACGAACTCCAGTGAATTTGTTCGGGGTTACGTGAAGGAGAACCCGCCTTTGCCGCGCTTTATTCCCGGCGAAATCGAAAAAGACTGATTTGGATTGGAGAACAAACGAACCGCTGACAAACTTTCCGGCAATCGGGAATAAACCAGGCAGTCGCCGTGTTAGCTGTAGTACAACCACATCCCCGCCCTCACGCAGCAGACACGAACGCCGCGTGAATCCAGCGCGAATCAACGGTACCCCGGCCATGAAAAATGTCTTGACGATTGAAGGTAGTGAGCGTGTAACACACAACTTCGTACCCGCGCTCATGGAAGGCGGCTTCAGTGTGGACGTGGCTTATTCGGGCCGCGCCGGCATGAGTCAGGTCATGGCGCAGCCCTATGACGCAGTGATTCTGGACCGCACGCTGCCGGATCTCGACGCGCTCGCGGTCGTCACGCACCTGCGCGGAATCGGCATGGACATCCCCGTATTGATGATGAGCGCGACATCCGAAGTCGGCGAGCGCATTGAGGGCTTGCGTGCCGGCGCCGATGACTACCTGTGCATGCCATTTTCGTGTGAAGAAATGCTGGTCCGCATGGAGGTGCTGCTGCGCCGCCGAAAGAACCTCCCGGCGGAGCAAACCGTGCTGCGCGTCGACGCCCTGGAACTGAACCTGGTCAAGCGCATGATGACTCACGGTCAAACTACCCAGACTCTGCAAACCACTGAATTCCGCGTGCTCGAATTCATGATGCGGCGCCCGGGCCAGGTCCTGACGCGTACGATGATCCTCGAGGCAATCTGGGGTTTCCACTTCGATCCCTCGACCAACGTGATCGATGTGCACGTCGGGCAGCTGCGCAAGAAACTGGCTGCCCTGGGCACTCGTCCGATGATTCACACCATCAGGGGTGTGGGTTATCGGTTGCGCTGAGAGCCTGCGCACAAAAACGCTTGCCACTTTCAATTGGGAATGCAACAGTCGGTCTGCAACGTAGCGCCATTCGGTCGCTACGCTTCTGCAGCGTTTAACTCAGCGAGCACGCCATGACTCCCGGCACCGCGACGCACGATCCAAGCAGGCAATTGCTGCCGTTTCGCGAATCGCTGCTGGCCATGGTCGGGGTGGCCTGTGTGGCAATGCTGGTTGCTCTCGACCAAACCATCGTCGGCACCGCGCTGCCGCGCATCGTCGCGGAACTCAAGGGCTTCGATCTGTACGCCTGGGTAGCCACCTCGTACATGCTGGCCTCGGTGATCACGATTCCCATCTTCGGCCGCCTCGGCGATCTGTTCGGCCGCAAACCGTTTCTGCTCGCCGCGATTGTTCTGTTTACCGCCGCCTCCGCGCTGTGCGGCATGGCCGCCAACATGCTGTTCCTCGTCATCGCACGCGGCCTGCAAGGCATTGGCGGCGGCATTCTGATCGGCACGGTGTTCGCGACGGTCGCCGATCTGTTCCCCGATCCGAAGCTGCGCCTGCGCTGGCTGGTGTTCGTCACGTCTGCGTTCGGCCTCGCCAATATCGTCGGGCCGACGCTCGGCGGTTTCTTGACCCAATACGGCGGATGGCGCCTGGTGTTTTTCCTCAACCTGCCGATCGGAGTCGTCTCGCTCCTGTTCGTGTACCGTTTCCTGCCGCATCTGCGCCATCCGCGGCACAGCGGTCCGGTGCGGCTGGACTGGGTCGGCGCATTCGTGCTGGCCGTTACCTTCGGTGCGCTGCAATTGCTGATCGAACTGCTCCCCAAAGAAGGGCTTAGCACGGCGACTCTCGTGCTCGGTTCCATCACCGCTGTTTGCAGTTTGACGTTGTGGTTCTGGGAACAGCGCATGGGTTATCCGATCGTGCCGGTCGACATGCTGCTCGATCGCAAACTGGCCGCGCTCTTTGCCATGTCGGTGCTGGGCGGTTTTGCCCTGTTCTCGCTGGTCTTTTACGTGCCTCTGCTGTTTCAGGGCGGCTATGCGATGTCGCCGCACGCTTCAGGCATGCTGATCACCCCGCTCCTGCTCGGCACGACAGTGGGCAGCGTGGTGAACAACCGCATTGTCACGCGTCTGCGGCGCGCCAACGCCATCATGTACGTGGGGTTTGCGTTGTCTGCGCTCGCCTCGCTGAGCGTGGTCGTGCTCAAAGGCAACGAACCCCATCTCGTGTGGATGGCATGCATGGGCATGAGCGGACTCGGCCTCGGCCTGGTGGGCACCAGCCTCACCATCTGTTCACAGCAGATCGTCTCGCGCGATCATCTGGGCGCGGCGACTGCGCTCCTGCAGTCGCTGCGCACCTTTGGCGGCATGCTAGGCACGGTGATGACCGGCGCCTTGCTCGGACATCTCTATACCCGCAGCGTGCATCGATCACTGGATTCGTATCAGGCCACGCAGTGGTTCAAGTCATTTGCGAGTCCGGAACTGCTGGTCGACCGCAACGAGCAGGCCGCCTTGATCACGCGTCTCGTGAGCGCAGGCCATGCCGGCGACGCGATGATGAATTCAGCACGCGGTGCGCTAGTGGAATCGATCCATGTCGGCCTGGCCGTGGCCGCCGTGGCGGCGCTGGTCGGGCTGGGGCTTGCATGGTTCGTGCCGCCGGTACAAGTGGCCCACGCGGACGCCGACGCGCGCCACGGCTAGCCTTGCGCATGCCTGAACATCCAGCGGGCTTGCCGCGCAGCGCTACCAGCCAGTCGGCGCCACCGGATTGACGGTGCGGCTCGGCGCCCCACCGGGTCCAGCGGGATCGGGGTTGCCGAAACGCGGCAGCGCTCCGTCCGCGCGGGCATGTTCCAGTTCCATGCGCACCTCTTCGCGGCTTTTAGGACCTTGCTGCGACACGCTGGGCGTCCACGCTTCGGGCTGTACTGTCTGCGCGGCTTGCGTGGTGGCCGCTTCTGGATGAGGTGCCTGCGTAACCACCGGGGTCGCCGCCTGGATCGCCGTCTGGGAGACCGCCTGAGGCGCCGTCGGAGGAGCGGCTTCAGGCATGGCGGGTCGTAGCAAAGCGGCATCGGCCGCTGCAGCGGTCACGGGTGGGGTGGACGCTTCGACAGCCGGATCGCGACTCGTTGCGGGGCTCACTTGCGGCGCACTGCTGCGGCGCGCGTGATGCGTACGGTCGCCATGCGCCCACGAGCGCGTCGCAAAGCGGTTCGACGCCTCGCTCTTCTGCTGGTTCGCTTCATCGACGACGGGCGCTGGCGTCTCCGACTTCTGTTCGCGCGCCTCGAGCTCCCTTTGTAGCGCGCGCACGCGCACGTCATCCTTATTGAGAGTCTGCTCCGCGCTCAACAACAACACCTTTGCAGAAGCAAGATCATTGCGCTTTAGCGTGGCGCGCACGGCATCGAGAACCTGGTTTACAGCGGCATCTGCGCGAGCGTTCGCCTGTGGGCTCGGCAATATTTGCCCGGACGTCTCCGTTCCGGACGGTGGAGTGCGCTCCAACGCGGCTGAAGTCGCAGCGTCATGACGCTCGTAGCCTGACTGATATGCGGGAAGCGGCTCGTCGGCGGGCCGCAAAACAAACGCGGCGCTCGCAATCACGCCGATCAGCAGGCTGGCAAGGACGGCTATCTTAGGGTTGCTGATGGGTTTGGCAAACATGACATCCAGTCCGTAAAGCATGGGAAGGCGCTACGCGCATGGAACGGCGTTGCGGTGGCGGCCTGAAGGTCGCAAGGCAATCGCGACAAGGCAATACGGTGGGCGCAAGAATCGCAAGTGCGTTGCGGCAATGGCCTGACCATATGCTCACTTGAGCTACGGATGAATGCATCGATCAGATGCGCCAAGCTTCAGCGAAGATCCGCCAAGTTCGGGTTTTGGTGCGGTGTAGGGCCGTCCTGCTTGCCGCAGGATCGTTTCGTCAGATTAAATGGCGGGCGCGCGGAGCAAATCCTCTAGAATCGGCGTCGATTTCGGCGCGCCCGATTCGTCGTCGTATCAAAGCCGCTTGATCGACCTCATCTCGCACGGGGTACGCGGCTTTCACAACCACTCAAGGAGATGTTCAATGCGAGTCATGGTGATGGTCAAGGCGACCGCCCAATCGGAAGCCGGCAAGATGCCCAGCACGGAACTGCTTGCCGCCATGGGCAATTTCAACGAAGAACTGGTCAAGGCAGGCGTCATGCTCGCCGGTGAAGGTTTGCGCCCGAGCGCGGCGGGCAAGCGGGTACAGTTCGCGGGCAGTCGGCGAACCGTGCTCGACGGGCCGTTTGCGGAGACCAAAGAACTCGTCGCCGGGTTCTGGCTCTGGCAAGTGAAGTCCATGGAAGAAGCCCTGGAATGGGTTAAACGCTGCCCCAATCCGATGGAAGGCGAATCTGAAATCGAAATCCGGCCGCTGTTCGAGGCTGAAGATTTTGGCGCTGACTTCACGCCCGAACTGCGCGAGCAGGAAGAACGTCTACGCGCCCAGACCGGCAACGCGGCGAATCAGCCGCGTTAAGGATTGCGTCGGCCAGAACGCGTAGGCCAACGCGAGCGCCCTTGGCGCTCGCGCGCTGATATCGAGGCGCCGGCGCGATTACGTTACTGGGCGCGGCGCCTGGAACGGGGGCGCCGACGTCATACGCCTTCGACGAGCACCGCGCGGTAGCGCGATCCCTTGAAGCGGTGTTGCGCGACCTCCTGATACGCCGCACCGTCGTACCACGCACGCGCCGCCTCCGTTGAGGGAAACTCCACGATCACGACACCTTCCGGCGCGTCGCCCTCGAGCACCTGTTGAGGTCCGTAGGCGGCGAGTATCTTGATGGGGTGCCCCACGAAAGTAGCCGCGACCTTCTGCATGTAAGTGTCGAGCTCAACCTGATCCTGCGTGCTTTCCCGTGTAAAGACGATGTACGTAGCCATACGCGTGCCCCTCCATTGGTGTGTGAATGTGCCGAGCGATAATGCCACGAATTCGGGCATGCGGCCGGCTCGTGACTGACCGGCAATGCTGGGCACCGGTCATCCTGGCTAGACATATCCGCAATTTGTCTGGTGCACTCCAGCGCCCTCCAGCGCAGGTTGCAACGCTGGATCCTGCTTCGCGCAAGGGCATTTCTCCGCAATTCATGAAATCGACTCCGGGCGCAGTTTCCGGGTAAACGATGAAGCAGCTAGCTTGTCTAGACATATTGATTCGCCTACAGTCGATCTGGTCGGCCACGCGCATCTGAACGGGTCCGGCGCGGGCCCCCCCGAAAGCATGGGTCGAGACTTTAAAAACCGGCGATACGCAACCAGCGGCGCCACGGCTAGAGGATTTCAATGTCTGCATTCAATGACCGCACGCCGGCTCGCGTCGTTGCCGAGCGCCGCACCATCGATTACATTCCGGACGCCGAACGCCATGGTGGTCTGTTGAGCCAGTTCACGCTGTGGATCGCGGCCAACCTGCAAATCACGGCCATCGTGACGGGCGCACTCGCGGTCGTGCTGGGCGGCGACGTGTTCTGGTCGCTAGTCGCACTTCTGTTAGGGCAGGTGATCGGCGGGGCGGTGATGGCACTGCACGGCGCGCAAGGTCCGCAACTCGGCTTGCCCCAAATGATTTCCAGCCGCGTGCAATTCGGTGTCTACGGTGCCGTGATTCCCATCGCGCTGGTTTGCCTGATGTATGTCGGCTTCTCGGCGAGCGGCTCGGTGCTGGCCGGCCAGGCGGTCGCTCAACTAATGCATGTGGACGACGCGCTGGGCATCGTCGTATTTACCGCCATCATCGTCGTATTCACGGTGCTCGGTTACCGCGTGATTCACGGCATTGGGCGGATTGCGAGCGTGGTCGGCGTGATTGCGTTCGTCTATATGTTCGCGCAACTGCTGATTGGCCACGACGTGTCCGCGTTGCTGACGAATCGCCACTTCACGCTCTCCAGTTTCCTGCTGTCGATGTCATTGTCCGCGTCATGGCAGATCGCTTTCGGCCCGTACGTGGCCGACTATTCGCGCTATCTGCCACGCTCGACCTCACCGCGTAAAACCTTTTGGGCCATTGGCCTTGGCTCGGTGATCGGCGCGCAAACTTCCATGATATTCGGCGTATTCGCCGCCGCGCTCGCCGGCAAACAATTCTCGGGACATGAAGTGTCGTTCGTCGTCGGTCTGGGTGCGAGCGGCGGCATCGCCGCCCTGCTCTACTTCGCCATCGCCTTCGGCAAGATCACCATCACCACGCTCAATGCCTACGGCAGCGTAATGTCCCTCACCACGGTGGTCAGCGGTTTCAAGGGCGACAACCGCCTGTCCACGCGCGGCCGGCTTGCCTACATTCTGGTGATGGTCGGCGCCGCGATGTGGCTCGCACTGGCAGGACGTCACGCGTTTTTGAAGGAGTTCTCGTCGTTCATCCTGTTCCTGCTCGCCTTCTTCACACCGTGGAGCGCGATCAATCTGGTCGACTATTACTTCATCACCCGCGACCGTTACGACGTACCTGCACTCTACGATCCAAACGGACGCTATGGACGCTGGAATGTGACCGGCATAGTCATCTATGTGATCGGCGTGCTGGTGCAGTTACCGTTCATTTCCAGCGCGTTCTATACGGGTCCGCTGGTCGATGCGCTCGATGGAGCGGATATCTCCTGGATCATTGGACTCGCGGTGCCCGCTGTGCTGTATTTCGTCGCCGCACGTCGCGCCGTCGAGCACATACCGTCCCAGCTGATCTTGCCCACGGATCCCGCGCTCGTTGCGAAGCCGTTCTCGAAGTAAGCGATCCGGTGCCTACGGAATGCGGCGCCGCGGCTCTTGTGCGTGCTGCAGATGCGCCGTCAACTCGCCAAGCGTGATCAACGCGTTTTCAATCGCCGTCGACCACGCGTAGCTGTAATTCAGACGGATACAGTTCCCATAGGCATTGGACGTTGAAAACATGTAGCCCGGCCCCAGGGTAATTTGCCGCTCGAGTGCGCGTTCATAGAGCGTGAGCGAATCGACTTGCGGCGGCAACTCGACCCACAGAACGTAGCCGCCCATAGGATGCGACGTTCGCGTACCTTCAGGAAAGTAACGCTCAATCGTGGTACGCATCAGGTTCGCATTCTGCTCATACGTTTTGCGCAGGCGGCGCAGATGATGCTCGTAACGTTCGTGATTCAGGTACTCGGCGATCGCCTTTTGCGCAATAGAGGGGGTGGTCAGCGTATTGAGAAATTTGAGCTTCTCAACCTGGTCCCTGAAACGGCCGGGGATGGCCCAGCCGATGTGGTGTCCCGTTGTCAGGCTCTTTGAAAACGACGAACAATGCAACACCAGCCCGTGCTTATCGAGCGCCTTCAATGAAGTGGGACGCAAATCGCCGAAGTACAGTTCGTTATAGACGGCGCTTTCAATGAGGGGCACGGCATGCCGCGCCGATAGATCCACCAGCCTTTGCATGTTCGTTTCAGACATCCTGAACCCGAGCGGGTTCTGGAAATTCGGCATCACCATGCAGGCAGCAACGCGCTCCTGCTTGAAGATGCGCGCAAGCGCGACAAGATCAATGCCCTTTTTCGCGTGCGTCGGCACTTCGATCGCGCGCAAACCCATGCGCTCGATTGCATGGAGCATGGCGTAAAAGGTGGGCGATTCGACGGCAATCGTGTCGCCTGGCTTCGCCACCGCTTGCAGGCAAAGATTGATCGCTTCCGTCGCGCCTATGGTTACGATGATCTCGTTCGGATCGACCGCCTGGCCGTTTTCCGCATACCGTTTCGCAATTTGCCTGATCAACTCCGGGTTACCGGGCGGCAATTCATCGGCGGCGCCCCAAGGTGCGTTTCGGCGGCCAATCGTGGCGCCGTAGGCGTCGATCTTTTGCACCGGGAATAACGAAGGATCAGGGTACGGCGAGCCAAGCGGTATTGCGTCGTTGTGAATCGAGCGTAACGTGGACAGAACGAGGCGGCTGACGTCGACCTGCGCGGACACGGCTATCGGCTTCGCAGCGCGCAGCTCATGCGCCGGCGTCTGCCCGGTCACGCATTCCGGATGCACGAAATAGCCCGATTTGGGTCGACTCTGGACCACCCCCTTGCTTTCGAGCAAAAGGTAGGCGTGCAACACCGTTTTGATACTCAACTGGTGCTGCTGACTGGTCTGCCGGACCGAAGGGATGCGGTCACCGGGGAGAAAAATGCCGCTCCGGATCTGCTCTTCAAGCTTAGTGGCTAGCTTCTCGTACAGCTTCACGGCTTTCACGTTGGGTTTGCCTGGCGCAGTGAGTGCGCGAGCGTTGCGGAAGCGTTGACTGCACCGGGTGGAGTTCAGACTGCCGTGGATTCGTTGCGCGCCGCATCAAAAGAATCGAGACCGTAATATACCATCAGATATAACGGTGTTGCTTCCACGCTCTACCCCGAGCCGCCGGCCGACCTGTCGACGTACGCGGGTTCGCCCAGATATTGGTCAAGCTGACCCAGGCCAGTCCGCAAACGGCGACAAAAAGTAATGCGGAGGTGTGCTGCTCACATTGACCCGACAAGGCTTTGCGATAGACTTCCCTCGTCCAGGAGAGTCCATTGTGTCCGATCTGAAATACCGGCTGATTCGTTTGCACACCGTGTGCGCCCTCGCCTGCATGGCGACGCTCGCGCACGCCGCAGCGCCGCAAGGCGCGTCGACGCCCACGCAGGCGAGCACGGCTGCGGCTGCCGTCTCGACTTCCATCCTGTCCAGTGCGCCTTTTGTCGGCGACGACCCCGTTGCCATCAGAGATGCGCTGGCCAAGGAGAGTATTCACGCCAATTCACCTTCGCTGACGCGGCGCATCGAAAAGTTGATTCATGTGCCCGAAAAAGCGCCGCAGGACCTCAACCTGGCCAGACATCATCTCGACCGCGAAATGGCCTTTATTGTGCCGGTGCCCTATGGCGTACTCTACCGGTCCAGGACGCATCTGCTGACGGTGGATGTCGACCTCTCCGCGGACGATCAGCCCGGCGTGTTGCTGCTCAAGAAGACGGTTGTCGGGCCGAGCGGGCGCGGGCTCGTCATCGCGCCGGAAGCCAAAGCGAAGGGCTATATCCAGAACATCGACGTGATCGGACTCAAGGCCGACGACGAAAGCAAGACCAAAGTCCACGGGCGCATGACCCTTACGCAGACAGCTTTCGCCGACGCGAACGGCGACTTCGCCATCGCGATCATCTGCAGTTTGACGCCGCCCTATCTGAGCGACCGGCACGATCACAGCGATCCGACCGACGACGAGCCTACCGACATCACGACCCGAACCTCGACGCTTTACACCAACGTCGACGCCGTCTGGCTGGTCAGCCCGCAAAAAGGCATCGTTTTGTCAAAGAAGCTGCATCTGTCGAAATAAGGCGAACGAGCAGGCCTGCCGGCATCACTTCTTGCGCTTCTCCGGACTGCACTCCGCCAGCACCGCCTGCGCCGTGTCACCCATCAGATAGCGGGCGCCGCTGCCGCGCCGCCGGGCGCCGTCTTCGGGGTTGTAGAGTGCACACGCTTTGAGCGAAAGGCAGCCGCAGCCCACGCACGATGCCAGCTGGTCACGCAATGCGATGAGACCGTCAATACGCTCCTGAAGCAGCGGCTGCCAGGCGCGCGACAGACGTTCCCAATCCTGTTTGGTGGGGGTTCGTTGCCCCGGCAATGCGGCAAGCGCCGAGCGAATCTCCGCGAGATTCAACCCGACCGCCTGCGCCGCGCGGATAAAACCGACCCGGCGCAACATGTCCCTGCGATACTGCCGTTGCCCTCCTTCCGTCCGGGTACTGGTGAGCAGCCCCTGCTCCTCGTAGAAACGGATCGCACTTGCCGCAACGCCGGAGCGCCTGGCAAGTTCGCCAATGGTGATGGTGGTTTCGTTCATGGAGCTCCCCGAAATGAGCACTTGACTTCAAGTTTACTTTAACTTTGATAATCAGGCACCTCCCTTCGATTGCGAGACGCCCTCATGCAACAAGACCCGGTTCATCTCAAGCTGAACCTGCTTCTCGATGCCAACGCAGGCTTCGATCTGGCGGCTAGAGGTACCACCAACCATTGTCCGATGGCGCTGGTTGCGTTAGCGCGAATGGGGGCCTCCCCGGCCCGGCTGCAAGCGTTCTTCGACATGTGGGCGCGCGAGTACGCATTGAATGCGGTGCCAGTCGGCACCATCGTTCGTCGCCACGCATGGTGGCAATACCTGGGCAACCAAGGCGCATTCGGTGCGTTGCGGCTTTGCTTTCTGAACTGGATTACGGATGTGGGCGCTCTGCCGGTCATCACGACCGTATTGGAGGAAGCCCCGTTTGCGCCCGCCACGCTGGCCTTTCACGCGTTGATCCGCCTCGCTTACGGGATGGAGGCGAAGCACCACGGCGAGATTGCCACCGCGCTTGCCGCCTACGTGTCGTCGCATCTGCCCGTCGAGCTTGAGTTGGACGCGAGCGCTCCGGCCGAAAGCGCCGAAGCAGGCTTCGAGCGCGTGATCCAGGCGATGCGCGATGTGGTGGTCCCGGGTCAATCCATCACGGCACGCCTGGGCGTCGTGGCCAGCGACGCGCGCTTTCGCGCTGCGGTGCTCGCACCCCCCGCTCACGCTTGTCTCGACGAGCTGGCTCACGCGACGCTTCGCGCCTACTGGCGCATGCCGGACTTCACGGTGCTTCACACCGTGACCGCGACGCACGCCGCGCGCATCGTCTTTGCCGGACTGCCCGATTCAATGGTCAGCCGCTTGCTGCCGGGGATGTGGATTGCACTTTGTGCAGCGTATGCGACGATCGCCGGCCGCGTGAAAGAAACTGGCGAAGTACCGCTTGCCGCAGCGGATTGGAACGAGGTGTGCAGGATGGCTGTCGCCTCCGATGACGATCACGTGATCAAGATGACTTACACGTGTCTTTGCGAAGACCGCCGCCATCCCTCGCCGCTTTATCTCGCGTCTGCGGCGAGACTCGTAGGAGTCTCGCAAGCAAAGCGGAAGCGAGTCCCGGCATGAGTTGACAGTCGCTCAGTCGGCATTCGCACCCGCGGGTGCTTCCGGTACATCCGGCGTGGGCGTGGGCGACGAACCCGGCGCCTCGGACGGGAACGTGCCGAAGCTTTGCGAGCCGTTCGCTGCGGGTGCCGCCTGCGTCGCAGATGTCTCTCGCGGCGGCGCGGCGTTCGTTGCTGCCGATGCGGCCATGCCGCTTGATCCGACGCTCGAAGCAGATCGAGACGCCGAAGCGGGCTCGCCGATCAACGGCGGCATTTCACGCGGTGCCGGCGTAGCTTGTGGCGTGACCGGGGCTACCGGGAGCGCAGGTGTAAGCGGCGCCGCCTTGGGCGACGCGTGACGCACCGGCGCTACCGGCGCCTTCACCGGCGGCTTCGATCCGAATAGATGGGCAATCCACGTATGCAATTTATCGCGGAACTGATCAAGGATCCCCGGTTGCACGTCGGTCGCAAAGCGTGCACGCGTATCGATCAGCCGCGCGCGCAACGCGCGCTGATAGAAATCGCCGACGATCGGCAATGCGGTATGCGCGCCTTCGCCCCAATAGTTGCTGCCCAGCGTCACGCGTCCGTCATCGAAACCGACCCATGCGCCCGCAACCAGTTGCGGATGCATCAAAATGAACCAGCCGTCGGCATTGTCCTGCGTCGTCCCCGTCTTGCCTGCCACGTCCGCGCGAATGCCGAAGCGCGAACGAATGCTCGCACCCGTGCCGCGATTCACGACATCACGCATCACGTCGATCAGCGTCCGGTCCGCGGCGGCTGGCAATGCCTGCTCCGGGGTCGCCGGCTGAAACTGCGCAAGCACGTTGCCGTTGTGATCCTCGATGCTCGTGACCATGCGCGGTTCAAGGTACGCGCCGTCGTTGGCAATCGTACTGTAGGCCGACACCATTTCCTTGATCGTCACCGGGCTCGTGCCCAGTGCGAGCGACGGCACCGCGTCGAGCTGACCGTCGCGCACGCCCATGGCGCGCGCGAGGCGCACCACCTTGTCCGGACCCACGTCTTCCATCATCTGCGCGGTGATGCGGTTACGCGAAAACGTTAGTGCATCGCGCAACGTCATGGGCTTGCCGGAGGGCGGCACGTCGTCGTTCGGACGCCAGATCTCACCGCCCTTGAGTTGTATTTCGACGGGCTGATCGATGAAGGTGTCGGTCGGCTTCGCGCCGTTTGCAAATGCAGCGCCGTAGACGAACGGCTTGAATGTCGAGCCCGGCTGACGCCGCGACTGCTGCACGTGATCGAACGGCTCGTCAGCGAAATCGCGGCTGCCGACCCATGCCTTGATCTGGCCGTTGCGCGGATCAATGGCGAGAAAACCCGCCTGCACCTCGGTCTTGTCATGGCACAGCGTACGCACGAACGTGCGATCTGCACCTAGATGCTGGAGCGCTTCGTCATCGCTCTGACCCGCACTGCGCGCGGCGCGGTAATCCGGCGTTTCGCGCATGAAGGTCTTGAAGAGATCGTTGCCCGGCGCGCAGCCGGAGCGTCCGCTCCAGGCCGAATTGGCGATGGCTTGCAGCGCGTTGCCTTGCAACGCGACCGCTGCGCTCGCCATCGATTGCAGGCGCGAGTCGATCGTCGTATGAACGATCAGCCCGTCGGAATAGATGTTGTAGTCGTTGCGATCGGCCCACGTGATCAGCCATTTGCGTAGCTGCTGGGCAAAATGCGGCGCCGGCCCGGGCGGCTCGATTTGACGCTCGAAATCGACGCGCAACGGCTTGCGCTCGAGCTTTGCTTCGTCCGCGGGCGACAGCCGCCCGTATTTGACCATTTGCCCGAGCACGGTATTGCGCCTGTCGAGCGCGCGTTCCGGATTCAGCACCGGGTTGTAATAGCTGTTGCCCTTTAGCATACCGGTCAGCGTGGCGCTTTCCAGAATGTCCAGTTGATCCGCCGATTTGCCGAAGTAGGTGCGCGAAGCCATTTCCACACCGTACGCGTTGTAGAGAAACGGTACGGTGTTCAGGTACGTTTCGAGAATCTGTGGCTTGCTATAGGCCAGTTCGATCTTGAGCGCGGTGATGGCTTCTTTCACCTTGCGCGTTAGCGTGGGCGCACGGCCGATTTCGTCGGGATAGAGATTGCGCGCCAGTTGCTGGGTGATCGTCGAGCCGCCCTGGCGAGCACCGCCGAACGTATGCAGCGCCGCCGACGCGGTGCGCCGCCAGTCGATGCCGTGATGCTCGTAGAAGCGATGGTCTTCAGTCGAAATCAGTGCGTCGACCATGTGAGGCGAGATCTCGGCCAACGCGACCCATTCGCGGTTAGACGGTTTGTATTCGGCGAGCAGCTTGCCGTCAGCTGAGAGAATCTGCGCCGGCTGATCGACCCGCGCCTTGCGAATGTCGCTAATGCTGGGCGTGAACGGAATCAGCATGATTACATACAGCAGAACCAATGCTGGCGGCGTAACGAGCGTGAGCAGGATGCCGCGCCGCGTCGGATGCCGCACATGAAACAGCGCCGTTACCAGCACGGGCTTGAGCAGGCGCAGGACGAAGCGGATCAGTTCAACGAGCAAACTAAAGGCAGCGCCCACCACGCGTGCAAGCCGGCCCATCCATTTGATACAGAATGCGCGTACAGACGATACAAATTGGCGAGTCACGCTGGTGTTAGCCCATCTTTAAAAGCGTGAATGGTACCAAACCGCGTAAGGTGGTTCGAATTTGGGCCGCCGTAGCGGCCAACGCCGTCATAACGACTCTATGCCTACTTTTGCGTGGCCAGGTTCACGAACGGAATGGGGGCGCCCGACCACTGCTGCGGCAAATGCCCGTCCCACTTCTTGACCGCTTCCAAAGCAACGTATTCGGTGCCGCCCTGTTGCTGAATGGCCTGCGCCTGAATGGCGATCGCTTTCGCCTGTCCTTCGGCCTCGACGATTCTTTGCTGCGCCGTAACGCGTGCCGTTTCCAGTTGCTGTTCCGCAGTCAGTCTGTTTTGACCGGCCACGACCTTCTGTCGCACGGCCTCCGCAAATTGCGGATCGAAGTGAAAATTCTGAACGTTGATGTCCGATACGATGATCCGATACTTCGTGAGCTTGGCTTGCAGCTTCTGTACGATGTCTTGCGATACCTTTGCGCGCTGAGTCACGAGTTGCTCGGCCGTGTACTGCGACGTGACCGCCTTGAACGATTCATACAACGCGGGAACGATGAACTTGGCTTCGATATCGGCATCGTCCCCGAAGTTGTTATAGACGTACGGCGCATGCGCCGGATCGTATTCGTAGTTCAGCGTGATGTCTTCGAATACTTCCTGCAGGTCGGCCGTGCCGCCCTCTGCCTTGGTCGCCGTTGCGCTCTGAAACCGCACGTTGAAATCGACCACACGAGCGAACGGATTGAGCACATGTAGCCCCTCGGACAGAGGTGTGTCCTGCACATCGCCAAACAGCTTGACGACCCCGCGATGCCCAGCGGGCACCATGTGCACGGCGGAGAAGGCGACCAGAATCAAAACGATTGCGCACGCAAGCGCCCCTTTTGTCTTTCCCGCTAAAGCGCCTAAGCCCATCTTCTATTTCCCCGTTCTTATAGATGTCTAATGAGTACCCGCCGGGACCGCACTACTATATAACGCTAAATGGCGTGAAGGAAACCCGGTGCCTGGTTCGCAGGCTATAGAAGAGTCAAAGCCGGCTAAACGATACATGCAGCATAGACGCAAGCCTCCCTCTAGAACGGCACCTCTGATACATGCCAGAGCACGCCGGAGGGATCGAAGATAAAGCCAACCTTCATGCCCCAGCTTTGCATGGCGGGCGCACGCGGCGCATTGACGGCAAACTCGCTCACCAGCATGTCTGGCTGGATCTGCTTCCACCAGGCATCCACATCGCGAACGAGCAGTTGCACCATAAAATTCTCGGCGAACTCTTTTGCGTAGTAGTTTTGAAGAATGAAACTAAAGTTGTCGAACTTCAGGATTGCGATGCTGTCGTCCTCGTGCGTCAATCGGAAACCCAGCGCCTGGTAATAGCGCTTTGAGAGATCGAAGTCTTTGGCAGGAACGAATGGGCGAAGCGCTAAAATCTGATCCATGGTTTTCTTGACCTCTAAAGGGTTTGGAAGATCCGCCGACGAAATGTATTGTAAAAGCTTTCCGGCAACGCGCGGCAATCCGTACCCCTGATTACCTGTCTTTTTGCTCGATCTTGCGCGCTTGCCCCGCGTCTCACGGCCGACGCATGACGTGCATTCAGCTTTCGCCCGCGCACAATCGTTCAAGACACGCGTTACCTCTAGCCGCTAATCTGCTGGCCACATTGATCCACGTAGCATGACGCTACTTCTGCCCGCCAGGGAGGCATGATGCACATCGGATTCATTGGACTGGGCGTGATGGGCCAGCCCATGGCCCTCAACCTGGCGCGCGCCGGAACGCCGCTCCTTGTCTGGAATCGTTCCGCGGACAGATGCGAACTGTTGCGCGCAGCGGGCGCGACAGTGGCCACCGGCGCCGCCGAGATCTTCAGGAAAACGCAAATCGTGATCCTGATGCTGGCCACCGAGGACGCCATCGATGCCGTCCTCGGCCGCCGTACTCCGGAGTTCGCGTCGAACGTCGCGCAGCACACGATCGTCCACATGGGCACCACCTCACCGGAATATTCGCGCGGACTCGACGCCGAAATCCGCGCCGCCGGCGGCAGCTACGTGGAAGCACCGGTCTCGGGTTCGCGCAAGCCCGCCGAAGCGGGGCAACTCGTCGCCATGCTGGCGGGCGAACACACCGCGGTCGAACAGGTCCGCGCGTTGCTCCAGCCTATGTGCCATCAGACGATCATATGCGGAGCCGTGCCAGGCGGATTGCTGATGAAACTTGCCGTCAATGTGTTTCTGATCACTTCGGTTACGGGTCTGGCGGAGGCCGCGCATTTCGCCGAACGTCATGGCCTGAACATGCAGCAGTTTCGCGAAGTGGTCGACGCCGGACAGATGGCAAGCGGCATTTCGCGCGTAAAAATCCTCAAGCTGGTCAACCGCGACTTCGATGTCCAGGCGTCGATCACGGATGTGCTAAAGAACAATCGGCTCATCGCCGAGGCGGCCAGAGACGCACACATCGCGTCGCCATTGCTGGATGTCTGTTACGCGCTGTTCGGTGAAACAGAGGCATTGGGGTACGGACGCTTCGACATGGCCGCGGTTCTCCACGCCTTTGAAGCGCGTACAAATGCAGGCACATGAGTGCCTCCTCTGCCTGACGCCGCGCAACAGCAGGACGCTTTTGCGCGGTCAGTCAAGCACTTTACTGACGAATTCCAGCATGGCGCCATTGAACTGTTGCGGTCTTTGCAGCGGTGCAAAATGGCTCACACCCGGCATCACGATCAACTGCGCCCCGGGAATACTGCGCGCCAGATATTCCGCATGCTCCCGCTTGATGAACTCGTCATACTCGCTTTGTACGATCACAACCGGCACGCTGATTTTCGCCAGATCGTGCGCGGTGTAATTCGGCTCGGTCTTCATCATTTCACTGACCGCGCCGACGAACGCGTTGAAGTCATCCGGCGTGGCGGACAGTTGCGCATAGTCTTTGGCATGCCGGCCAAAGCAGCGGTCTATGACCGGCGTAGCAACGAATTCCTTCGTGCCCGACGGGTCCATATTGCAGCCAAAGAAAAAGACTCCTGCCACCCGCTCAGGCACCTGCATACCGAGGATCATGGCGATGCATGCGCCGTCGCTCCAACCCACTACGGCCGCCGCTTCGATGTGCAGAAGGTTCATGACGGCCAGCACGTCGGATGCCATCAGCTCGTATTGATAGGGACGCGCATCGCGCGTGCTGCGGCCATGGCCACGGCTGTCGATCAGCACCGCCCGATAGCCGGCCCCGACCAACGCAGGAACCTGATACCCCCAGTTGCCGCTATGACCGAGCCCGCCGTGCAGCAGAATCACCGTGGGACCGCTGCCGTACGTCGCATACCAGATGCGGACGCCGTCGTGATGCACGTAACCCTCTTCGCCAGACACCGGTAACGGTTCTGCGCCCTGTATTGCGAAGTGCTTCAGCTCGTCGTCGTACGGTTCCATGATGTCTCCAGCGTGAACATGGATGCTTCAGGAGAAGACCGCCATTGCGTCAACAATACACGAATGCCATCTCGACACTTGAGACCGATACGTACGCCAGCCCAACAAGTTAACATCAAGACGCTCAAGTTAACAGGTCCTATGGGACCTAAAAGTGATATTTCGCAACATACCCCTGGCACTTCTCCCTGGTTCCTGGCATGCTATGGAAACCAGTCCTGTTGCCGATTTTTTCTCTGCCAGATTGCCTGGGAGTCCGACGCGCTCCGGGTTCACTGCATTGAGATCAGGCGTCATCTAAAAGAATGGAGATTCATCATGTCGACTCATGCGCACTCACGTGAAGCGAGCGCCGCCGAACGGTTCGTTCGTGCCACCCGGCAAGTAGATATCGCGTTTCGTGTCGTACGGGGGGAAGTCGTGCCGGAAAGCCGGCAGATCGAACATGCGCTGGCACTGCAGCAACTCGAACAGGCCCTGGATGAACTCGCTGAGGCTCAGGACTTCTTCGATACCGCAGTGAGCCGGGTCGCGCCGAAGAAGGCCAATTGATTCCGCATGTGCCTGACCGCTTCTGCCTTGCGCGCTTTCACGAACCATGTCTACGACCATTGAACGGCTCGACGGGGAAGCTCGCGATCGCCTGATCCGCTGGATTCGCCATCGTATGGAAGAATTCGGCATTACGCCGTCGGCGCTCGCGCAATCTCTCGAAGCCGACAGCCGCGCCGAACAGACCGCGTCCTACCGCGACGCATGGGGCAATAGCTGGAACGGCAACGGCGATCTGCCCGAGTGGCTGAAGCGTGCCGTCGCCGCCGGACAATCCATTGAGCATTTCCGTTGCGGCGAAGGCGTCTGAATCCGAATGCCGCGCGGTGCTGGCCGGACTCGGCTTTGGACAGGTTGCGAGCTATCTCGCGCAACCCTATCAGCGTTCGGGAAAGCTCGTCAGCGTGCTCGACGACGAAACGCCCGAGCCATGGTCCATTTGTGTCTATCGCCCTCAACGCGGCCACGTACCTCCGCGTGTGCGCCTCGTGTTCGACACCATGTCGAAACCTTGTCGGGACCCGATATTCCGGGCAGCAACGGGTGATTTATCGCGACATGTCGTCGCGCCTCCAAACCTCTGACCGTCAAGCAGATCTCAAACTTTCTGCTTGATGACCGCTGCCATCAACCCGGGAAAGCGCCGGTCGAGTTCGACACGCCGCAGCGAATTCTGATGCACCGTGCCGGCCACGCGCGTCTGCACCAGCCCGGCTTCGCGCAGGATTCGGAAGTGATGAGACACGCTGGACTTCGGGCGCCCGCCGTCGAGTTCGCCGCAGGTGGCCTCTTTCACTTTCGCGAGGCACATGACGATTTCGAGGCGCACGGGGTCACTCAACGCATGGAAGACCCGTTCGAGCGTGAAGTCCTCAGGGGCGGGATGGTTATAAGTTCGCATCCTGCAAATGATAAAGCTTTCTGCGATACTTGTAATTCGATATTTATCGAACTATCGAATCGGATTATTCAAGGAAACCTCACAGATGTCCGCACTTTTCCAGCCTTTCAAGCTCAAGGACGTGTCCTTGCGCAACCGCATCGCGATTCCGCCGATGTGCCAGTACACCGCCGTCGACGGTGTGATCAACGACTGGCACCGCGTACACCTGGCCGGCCTCGCGCGCGGCGGTGCGGGCCTCGTGATCGTCGAGGCAACGGCCGTATCGCCGGAGGGCCGCATCACCCCGGGTTGCGCAGGCCTCTGGAATGACGAACAGGCCCAGGCGTTCGCACCGGTGGTCGCATCCATCAAGGCTGCGGGCGCTGTGCCCGGCATTCAGATCGGCCATGCGGGCCGCAAGGCAAGCGCCAACACGCCTTGGGAAGGCGACGACCATATCCCCGCAGGCGACCCGCGCGGCTGGCAGACCATCGCCCCCTCGGCCGTGGCGTTTGGCGGACTATTGCCGAAAGTACCGCGCGCCATGACGCTCGACGAAATTGCACGGGTCCGTGAAGATTTCGTTGCCGCTGCGAAGCGCGCGCGTGATGCCGGTTTCGAATGGCTCGAACTGCACTTTGCACATGGCTATCTTGGCCAGAGCTTCTTCTCGGTGCACTCCAACCAGCGTGATGACGCATACGGTGGCAGCCTCGACAATCGCAGCCGTTTTCTGCTGGAAACGTTAGCCGCCGTGCGCAAGGTGTGGCCAGAGCATCTGCCGCTGACGGCGCGCTTCGGCGTGATCGAATACGACGGACGTGACGAGGAAACGCTCGCCGAGTCGATCGAACTGGTGAAGAACTTCAAGCGTGAAGGGCTGGACATGCTGAGCGTGAGCGTGGGCTTCTCCACGCCGGGCGCGAACATTCCATGGGCGCCCGCGTTTCTGGCTCCGATCGCCGAGCGTGTCCGCCGGGAAACGGGTCTGCCGGTTTCGTCGGCCTGGGGTATCGATACGCCGGAACTCGCCAACAACTCCGTCAGCGACGGCCAGCTCGACCTGGTGATGGTCGGCCGCGCGCATCTGGCCGATCCGCACTGGCCGTACCATGCCGCGCGCAAGCTCGGCATCGAACGTCCTTCGTGGACCCTGCCGGCGCCGTACGCGCATTGGCTCGAGCGTTACGCGGTCAATCGGTAAAGAAGTCGTTGCCTGATGACGCCATGCGGTGCGCGCATTGGTCCGCGCCCGCATGGCTCGACTGCCGTGACAGGTGCTGCCGCTGCCACGCTGTCACGCTGTCACGTCAATGCGCTTATGCCTTCGCCAGTTCGGCGTCGACCGCGGCAACCAGGCGCGGATCATCCGCTGTGACGTCCGGTGCAAAACGCCCCACCACTTCGCCGTCGCGGCTGATCAGAAATTTTTCGAAATTCCATAGTACGTCCGCCTGATTCTCAGGATTGACGCCATAGGCCTTCAGCTTTTCGCGCATCGGACCTTCGCCGGTTGCAACCGGCTGCTTTTCCGTGAGCAATGCGTAAAGCGGATGCTGGTCGTCACCAAGCACCGAAATCTTCGAGAACAGCGGAAAGTGCACGTCGTAGTTCGTCGAGCAAAACGACACAATCTCGCTGTCGCTGCCAGGCTCTTGCCCTTTAAAGTTATTCGCAGGAAAACCGAGCACTTCGAGACCCTTGCCGTGCTTCTCCTGGTAGAGGCTCTCGAGGCCGGTGTATTGAGGCGTCAGGCCGCATTTCGAAGCAACGTTGACCACCAGCAGGACCTTGCCCTGATAGTCGGCAAGGCTGCTGTCCTTGCCGTCGATCGTTTTCAAAGGGACCTCGCGTAACGCGTTTGCCATAAAACCTCCGTGGATGATGGATGGACCAATCCGAAGCCTACCGGAGTTCGGCTTTGGCTGCCGGGCGTCCCTAACCGGGCGTCCCTAAACCGGGCGTCCCTAAAGCCGGGCGCCCCATCACTGCACGGAAGTTGCGGCCTTTGCGCTGTTCGCGCCGGCCACGTCGTCAGCCGGCGTTTCCCATCCAAGCCCAAGACTCTTCTGCAGCGCCACGTAGTACTTGATGACCTGTGCGTCGCTCTGAATGCGATTCTGCTCCGCGGAATAGCGCGTGCGTTCCGCGTCGAGCCAGTCGAGCGCCGTGGTCGTGCCGGCGCGATAGCGCTGCTCGGTCAAGGTCGCGGCACGCGTCGCCGAGTTTTCGACTTCGCGCAAACTCACGGCGTTTTCACGCTCATGTCCGTAGCGCGACAACGCGACGTCCGCATCTTTCAGCGCGCCCAGCACCGTGCTCTGGTATTTCGCCTCGGCCTCGTCGCGACCGGCCTTGGCCTGATCGACGGCGGCCTGGGTGCGGCCAAAATCAAGCACGTTCCATTGCAGATACGGCACGCCGAGCCACGTGAAGTTGCTTTTGCGTACCAGATGACCCGGATCCGCCGCCGTAAAGCTCAGGTCGCCGAACAGCGTGACCTTCGGGAACCAGTCGGCCACGTGCTCGCCGATCTGCGCGTTCTGTGAGGCCAGCCGCCGTTCGGCTGCACGGATGTCGGGACGCTGGCGCAACAGGCGCGCCGGATCGCCCACTGCCACCGTCGACGGCAGCGCGGGAAGCGCTTTCGGCGCGGCGAGTTCCGCATCTAGCGCGCCCGGTTCGCGGCCCGTCAGCACGGCCAGTTCGTCGAGCGATTCGGCAATCTGCGCATCGAGCGGAATGATGCTCGCGCGGGTGTTTTCCACTTGCGAGCGGATGCGCTCCACATCGAGATCCGACGCCACGCCGCGCGAGCGGCGCTGCACCGTCAGCTCGAGGATGCGCGCTTCGAGCTGCTCGGATTCACGCGCGATCGCCACGCGCTGCTGCTGATCGCGCAGGCCCACATAGTCCTGGGCGACTTCGGCGGCGAGCTGCACATGAGCATCCGCGAGATCCGCTGCAGAAGCGTCCGCCTCCGCCGATGCCGCTTCAATCGCTCGCCGCGTGCCGCCGAAAATATCGATCTCCCAGCTTGCGTCGAAACCGGCAACGTACAGGCTCAGCGGCCCGCGTCCGCTAGAGGACGACCCCGAGCCTCCTTCGAGCGACGACAGATCCGGTGAACGCGTGCGCAGATACGCCGCGCTGGCGCTGACCTTCGGCAACTCATTGCGCTCCTGCTGCGTGAGCCCGGCGCGCGCTTCGCGCACCCGTGCTTCGGCGGCGTGCAGATCCGGGCTGTCCTTGAGCGCCGCGTCGATCAGCGCATTCAGTTGCGGGTCGTTCAGCGCAAGCCACCATTGAGCCACCGCGGGCGCTGTCGAAAGCGCGCCCTGCGGCGCGCGATTGAACGCACTCGCATGTGCCGCCACGGGTGCGGCCTGGGGTGCGCCGCGATAGTCGGGACCCACCGTGCAGCCGGCCAGCACAAGCACGGCGGCAATGGGCAGCAGGCCAAAACAGAGAGCGGAATTCAATGACTTCATGAGCTTTTCAATGTCCCGCCGACGGCGTGCCGGCGGTCGGCTTCTTCAGGAAGAACGCGAGCGGAATGCACAACAGCAGCGCCACGCCCAGCACGTAGAAAGTTTCGGAATAAGTGATGACGGTGGCCTGCACCTGCATCTGCGCGGCAAGCTGACCCAGCGCCTGCAGCTTCGCGTAGGCCATGTCGCCGTGTTGCGCAAAGAAGCCCGCCGCGCTTGCGGTGATGTGCTCCTGCCCGATCAGCGAATTGGCTGTCAGCGATTCGTGGATCACGTGTGCATGAAACGTATTGCGACGGTCGATGAAGGTGCCGAGCAACGCCAACCCCACCGAACCGCCCAGGTTGCGCGCCATGTTGTAGAGCCCCGCGGCATCTCCGGCTTCTTCGCGCGGCACAGCCGCCATCGACGCCTGGTTGAGCGGCATCATCGCCAGCACCTGGCCCACGCCGCGCAGCAGTTGTGACCAGATGAAGTCATGCCCGACGCTTTGCGCGGTCAGCGAAATATCGAGCATGCAGCTCGCCGCGAAACAGCAGAGTCCGCCAATCACCAGCAGGCGCGTGTCGATCTTGCCCATCAGGCGCGGCAACACCGGCATCATCAGAAATGCGGGTACGCCGGATATCAGCATCACGGCGCCGGACTGTTCGGCGTTGTAGCCGGACACGCCGCTCAAAAACTGCGGCAACAGATACGACACGCAATACAGGCCGGCGCCGACCGTGAACACGATCAGAATCACACTGGCATAGCGGGTGTTCTTCAACAGCTTCAGACGCACGATGGGCGACTTCGACACGAACTGCGCGATCAGCAGCAGCCCGATGCCGAGCGCGGAGAGCATGCTCAGCCAGACGATCATGGGTGATTCGAACCAGCGCTCGCGCTGGCCTTCTTCGAGCACGACGGTCAGCGAACTGAGCCCCGCCGCCAGCCCGACAATGCCGAGCCAATCCGCCTTGACGAACTGGCTCCAGTCGGTGCGAGCGTTTTTCAGCCCCAGAATAAGCAAGGTGACTAGCGCGACACCGACCGGCAGATTCAAAAAGAAGCACCAGCTCCAGTCGATATTCTCCGCCAGCCAGCCGCCCACCACCGGACCGAGCAGCGGCCCGAGCAGCACGATCAGGCCGAACATCGTCATGCCGATCGGCATCTGATGGCGCGGCAGGCGAGTCGCCACGATGGTCTGCGCGGTCGGGATCATTGCGCCGCCCACGAAGCCCTGGCCGATGCGCCCCGCGATCATCTGCGGCAAGCTGTGCGAGACGCCGCACATGATCGAAAAGAGCGTGAACAGCGTCGCGTTGCCAAGCAGGAAATTGCGCAACCCGAACACCCGTGTGAGCCAGGCGGCGAGCGGAATCATCACGATCTCGGACATCAGATAGCCGGTCGAGATCCACGTGCCTTCGGTGCCGGTCGCGCCGATTTGCCCCTGAATCTGCGGCAGCGCCGAGTTCGTGATGGAGATGTCGAGCGTCGCCATCAGTGCGCCGAGCGCGCCGGCGGCCACCGCGATCCAGTCGGCAGCGGCAGCATTGGCGGGCCTGGCGGCGGGCGTGGGTGCCGCGCCCGCCGAGGTGACTGGCGTGACATTAGCCACGGGTGCTGTCCCCGGCGTTTTCTTTCTCGATGCGCTTCCCGGTGTCACGCGCGCCGCGCGTGTCCACATCCACGTTGACCGACAGGCCCGGCAGCAATACCTTGCGCGTTTCCGGCCCGGCCGTGATGCGGATCTTCACCGGTACGCGCTGCACGATCTTGGTGAAGTTGCCGGTGGCGTTTTCGGCGGGCAGCAACGCGAATTGCGCGCCGGTGCCAGGCGAGAAGCTGTCGACCGTGCCATGCAGGTCCGTGCCGGGCAGCGCGTCGACGCGGATCGTCACCGGCTGGCCGACCCGCATCAAGCCGATCTGCGTTTCCTTGAAGTTGGCCGTTAGATAGACGTCCTGCACCGGCACGATGGTCATCAGACGCGTGCCGGGCTGCACGTATTGCCCGACGCGCACCGAACGGTCGCCGACCCGCCCGCCAATCGTGCTGCGCAGCACGGTGTCTTGCGCGTCGAGTTGGGACTGACGCGCGCTGGCGAGCGCGGCTTCGAGCTGCGCCTGCGCCTGCTGGATCTGCGCCTGCAGGTTGCCGATCTGCCGTTGCGCGACTTGCAGCGCCGCGGCGTCGGCGGCGCGCGTTGCGGTGGCCTGGCGGGCGGTGTTGCGCAAATCGGCAACGCGCTCGTCGGTCTCGGCGCCGGTCGCGGCAAGCGGTTCATAGCGCTTGACTTGTGCGAGGGCATGAGCTTCGTTCGAGACGGCGCCGTCCAGTTGCGCCTGCGCCTGCACGATGCTCGCCTGCTGCTGCGCCAGCTCGGCATTGGCACGCACGATGTCGGCCCGGCGCGCGGCAACCGTCGCGTCGGCCTGGTCCAGCGCCGCCTGATACTGGCGGCTATCGAGCCGCACCAACGGTTGGCCGGCTGCGACCGTCTGGTTGTCGCCCACATACACTTCAGCGATATACCCCGAAATCTTCGGCGCGACGGTCATACTATCGGCTTGCAGGTAGGCGTCGTCGGTGCTTTCGATAAAGCGTCCCACGGTCCACCAGCGCGCGCCCCAGGCGGCAGCCCCGAGCAGGACGACGAGTCCCACCCCGAGCAGCAGCTTGCGCCGCCCGGTGCTTCGGGCGGGATTGGCGCGCCCGGCTTCGGCGGCGGGAAGGGTGGTTGACATCGGTGACTCCAAATTTTTCCAATTGGTATAATTATTCCAGTTGGTAAATTTGTGTCAATTGATATATTTTTGCTTCCCTTACGGAAAGTTCGAGGATCCCTGCGGATGTCCCCACCCCCGAGACATCGCCATGCCGTCGACGGCGGCTATCAGCGCGGCGAAGAAACCCGCGCGCGGATCGTGCTCGCCGCCCTCTCCCTGTTCGGCGAACGCGGCTTCGACGGCGCGTCCACGCGCGATATCGCTGAACGCGCGGGCGTCAATGCGCCTGCGATCGGCTATTACTTCGACAACAAGGAAGGGGTCTACCTGGCGTGCGTGGAGCACATCATCTCGCGGGTCTGGGCCCGCATTGCCGAGCCAGTGGAAGCGGCCGAGGCCGCGCTGCAAAATCACGCGCCTGACGATGTACTCATCGAAGCGGTTTGCGCGATTCAGGGGCGCATCGCCGGCTTCATCCTGACCTCGGCGGAGTCCAGCGACTGGCGTCTGTTCATGGCGCGCGAGCAGGCCGGACTCGGACCGTCGTCGGGCTTCGAGATGATCGACAAGGGGGTCAGCTCTCGTCTCGTGAAGGTGTACGCCGCAATCGTGGGGCGTTTGCTAGGACGTCCGGCAGACGACGAAGAGACGCTGATTCGCGCAATGACGCTCAACGGGCCGCTACTGGTGTTTCACATTCACTGCCGCAAATCGCTGGGTGTGCTGGGATGGGACGCGATCGATGCCGAACGGCTGGCCAGGCTGACGGCCATCGTACGTGAGCACACCGTCACTGTGCTGCGCAGCCTGGTTGCGATCAAGGAAGGAAGAGCGAAAAAGGCGCTTCGATGAGCGCCGCATGCCGGTCCGGATCAGCAGAAAGCAGATCCGGACGGCTGGTGTACAACAGGGGGAATGAGGTGACGAACCGCCGGATGAGGAGTCCGGTTTCGCCCCAGCCGGGAGCTAGATTCGTCATGTGAGTAATTATGCGCGGCACGCTGTTGCGCGTCACCACATCAGTCGGCAAAGCACCTTTGTCGAATTCGACACAATCCTGCTCAAGCAGACGATGTGCACGCGATCATGAGGCGACGTTCCCGATCGAGTCCCGCACTTGAGAGTGGAAGCCGCCGACCAAACGGCGAAAGCTTGCGAAATAACCCATAGCCGCGCGCGGCGGCCTTCCGCGCACCTGATGAAGGAGCCCGCCATGTGGGACAAGATCGAACACGAAGGCTTTGAAATCTGGGTACTTCCGCTCCCTGCATACGCTCCGTCGGCTCCAGTCACCTTATGGCATTACTCGGCGTACGTCTGTCGCCACGGCGCCAATCCCCATCTCGCCGGGCAGAGCACGCGGTTCTATGAACTGATCAAGGCGTTTGGCAGCGAAGATGAGGCGCGCGACGCAGCGTATCGCGCAGGCCGCCGACTCGTCGACGGTCTCCCTGGCTAGTTCACGCTCATTGCCTGACGTCGTCGCGCAGGCTCCTTTATAGGTGTTTGCGATAAGTTGAAGCGTCTTTTCGACACATGTACCTTCGCGTCTGCTCTCGAGACAGAGCGTTTGACTTTGCAGCCCCGCGCCAACGGAATACGTCACGGCCGGGGCTAGTTTTTTGGTTGATCGCGGCGCTGCCTGCGCCTGGATAGCGGGTACCGTCCTTCCCCGCGCCATGCGGCGCACGCCGATACGCGTCAATGACGACAGGTGCCCGCAGGTGCCTGGTAAAAGTGCGGGAGTCTGCGGACAGCGCTCCAACCAGAACAAGGGCGTCGAAGTTCCTTCTGTGTGTCGCTCTCTGCCGGCGCCATCAACGCGAAAGCCGACCCTTGTGAGGTCGGCCCATGCCGTCTTCCCGGCTGCCAGTTCGTGTCGTGTGGTTTTCGCGGTATTTCCGGCCCCGCGCGGCGAGGTGCTGCTGCTTGACGGATCTCCGCCCAAACAAGGCGGCGTCCGCACTATACAGCGTGCGATGTGACAGTTTTCTGTCGCCCGTTGCGATAATGCAGGCGGCAACCATTCAGACCCGACGCGAAGGGGCCTGTGTGGCCCCCTGCTGTTTTGTTGCCCAACCTCCGGTCAAGCGAAGGTATTGATGATGCTGCCCACCATGCCGTTCGAGCCAGCCTGCGGCGCGGTAGCGGCTGCGGCTTCGACAAGCGCAAGCGCATCACGCTGAGGCGACGCTGCCGCGCCGTTACCTAAAGATGAAGGTTGCTGCATGACCTGCATAGCTACACTACTGGCGGTTTGGCCGATATTCATGGACGCTCCATTAGTTAAGGGACATCACACTAGCACGGCGCGTCGTTTTCTGCCGATGACCGATTTGCCCGCATTTGCGAGTGCGCTTCTCCTTCGCGACTAGCCGCGACATAGTGACGCTACTGCAGCAAATATCTCTTGCGTGGTATGGACTTCGCCTATGCCACTCGCGGCAGTATGATGCTGGCCGGCCTTACCTCAGGCTCTTTAAGCGTAGTGCTGTTGTGCAAGTCCCCGCCAGTCCCCGCCGGCGGGGACTTTTTCATTCACGACATCGGCGCGGAGAAGGGCATCAGCACGCCGCCCGTCCACGCGCGGCTCAGGTCGGAACATGTGTTTCACGCCCGCGAACGTCTAGATGAAGCGCGTTGGGGGATGGCTGATCAATACCGCCGCCTTTGACGATTGGCCCTGCGAAGGCCCAGGGCACCCATGATGGCCCCCGCGATACCTGCAATCGCACCCACTATGCCCGTAACGATAGCCACGTAACTGGTCCAGTCCGTCCTGGATGCCTTCAAGGGCGGTGGCGTTTCGACAGGGGGCGGTGCAGCAACCGTTACTCTGTCCGGCGGCGATTCCGACGGTAGCGCGGACGCTGTGACGGTCGGCGTCGCCACGACCGATACCGTTGCGGACGGCGCGGGTGTCGCATACAACCCTTGCGCAAGTGCCATCGACGCAGCGGGCGTATCCCGCGAAATATCGCCGGCCAGTGCGGCCACGCAATGCAGCGAGAAAAGCGGCACTGCCGCGAGAGAAAGCAGACACCTCATCGCATTAGACGATATCCCGGACATCCCGTCACCTCCGTCGAGATTGACACGCCAACGTTATTGGTCGCGAAGCGCTTCACGATAGCGAGGCCCGCTTTTGGACCTGATCATCGTCACCACTTTCGCGGCACCGGACCGGTAAATCTGCTTCAGGCCAAGGCTCGGTTTTTCAATCAGATGCCAGGAAAGCCATGCAAAAGCGAGCGAAAGCGCAGAGGCCCATGCAAGGTGTCCAGCGAACGTCATGCGGGCGCCGAATCGCCAGATAAGCACTTGCTGAATCATAAACGCGTACAGGTAGACTCCATATGACAGATCGCCACAGCGCCCGAAGCGGCGCAGGATCGGCGTCGACGCGTTGCCGAACCCTATGATCGAGGGCGCCAGCGCGATCAGCGTGCCCAGCATATGCTGGCCCATTGCGAACACGCCACAACCGATGGCTAGCGCAGCCGGAGACGTTTCAGCAGAGTCAGCAGGCCGGCTGCCGCGAGTATTACGTACTATGTGACCTCGACAGGAATTGACCACGTGGAGCCGTTGACGGCGCCAGGGAACGGATTCGTTTCGAAGACACCCGGCAAATTGAAGACCATGTGCAGGCGCAGGTTCCGCAGATAGGGCAGCAATTGCGGATCGGCGAAGTATTCCCGCACCGGTAGAGTGCTAATGCCGACATGAAAGATCCTCCTGGCGTGGTTAAACAATTGTCGCCGACGGATCCAGGCAAGTGATCAAGCCCACCACCCGCGTCAATGCAAGCACGCCGAAGCGTGACAGTTAAACTACTGACTCTATTGCTTCGGTCACCGCCCATCAACGTGAGTCACACCCTTTCCACTGCGGTCTCTTCAGAACTCGAAATTCCAGAGAGTTTTTCATGCTCAGTTTTCCGATGCCCACTAGCAAAGGATCTGGCAGTGTTTATCAGCTAGGCAAAGACGCTGCAGACAGTCCATGTAGGCACCATGTAGGTTTTTTCGACGGGACGATTAAGAACGATCGAACCCACTCGTCTCGGATCTCGCGCCCAATGTCTCGGCGTTTTTAGCTTTTGCTACAGCTACAGTTGCTGCTCTTGCTACAGACCGCCAGCCGATCGCAATAACGACTAGACCTATCTGATCTCGAGACGGACATGCGCTGTACGCGAGCGATGCAACCCATAGTCAAGCCCGGGCGCGTAAGCTCCACCGAAGTTACAGCTTTTAGTCATCCTTATCTCGCGCGCGCATTTCTTCCCATCCCTTCAAATGCGACTGATGCAGCTCTTGGAGTTTCGCGAAG
>NZ_DASXHA010000126.1:0-8405 GCF_036488795.1 Paraburkholderia sp. | reverse complement strand
CTGGCCGCGGAAGGCCGGAACGTGTCGCCAGTCGCGATCTGGTCAGAGGTTCGTAGCGGCTCGATCGTGGCCGTCGCGGCGGCCTTGCAGCGCTGGCGCGAGGCGCGACAGCCGCAAACGCCCGAAGTGCCGATCCAGACCGGTTTCCCGGAAGGTCTGGCCGAGATCGTCGTAAGCGGCGCGGGCCGGCTCTGGAAGGCTGCGCAGGACGAAGCGGAAAAGGCGGCCAGGCAGCGCATGACGGTCCAGGATCAGCACCTCGGCGCCGCCGTCACGGAACGGGACGAGGCGCTTGCCGAGTATCAGAAGACGGCGGAAGAAGCCATCGCGCAGCGCGAGCGACTTGCTGCCCTGACGAATGCACTGCGGGACGCCGAAGAAACGGCCGCACGCGTTGCCGCGGAACTCGCCACCGCATCGAGCCGCGCTGAAGCTGCGGAGACTCGCAGCGAAGCTCTCGCGCAGCGTGCGTCGACGGCGGAGACTAACCTGGCACAGACCACTGCGGCGCTCGACGCGGAACGTCAGGCGCATGAAGCGTTGACCGCGGTTGTGGCGACGAAGAACGACGCACTCGCGCAGATCACGCTGGAGCGCGATGACGCACGGCAACAGGCCGCCGCCTTGCGCGACACTTGCCAGACGAAGTCCGACGAAGTGGAGCGATGGACGCTGGAGGCGAGCACGGCCTCGTCGCGAGCAGACGCCGCCACGACACAAGCGAACCAAAGCCTCGCACGGATTGGCGTGCTGGAGACTGAACTGGACGAGACGCGCGTCGCGCTCACCATGGAGCGCGAGGCGACAGCAGTACGCATCGAGGAAGCGTCCGCACAGCTCAACGAGTTGCAGCGCGTGGGACGTGAACTTGAGCAGTCACGGCAGCAGAGCGTGACCGTGACTGCAGAGAAAGCCGCTGCAATTGCTGAACTCGACGAGACCCGTGCGGCGCTCGCTGCAGAGCGTGCGTCTCTGGCAACGCGAATTGAAGACGCGGCCGCACAGCTTGACGAGTTGCAGCGCGTAACCGGTGAACTTGAGCATGCCAGGCGGCAGACCGACGCCGTGACTGCAGAGAAAACAGCGGCAATCGCTGAACTGGGTGAGGCCCGCGCTGCGCTTGCACAAGAGCGCACGTCTGCCCTGACGCGGGCCGAAGAAGCGTCCGCGCAGCTCAACGAACTGCAGCGTGTAGGCCGCGAACTTGAATTGGCCCAGCAGCAGATTGGGGCTATGACTGCAGAGAAAACAGCTGCAATTGCTGAACTGGAGGAGACCCGTGCCGCGCTCGCTGCAGAGCGTGCGGCCACGGTAACGCGGATTGAAGAAGCGTCCGCGCAGCTTAACGAATTGCAGCGTATAACCGGCGAACTTGCACACGCCAGGCACCAGACTGAGGCCGTGACAGCGGAGAAAGCGGCCACGATCGCAGAACTGGATGAGGCCCGTGTTGCGCTCGCGCAAGAGCGCACGTCTGCTGTAACTCGGGCTGAAGAAGCGTCTGCACAGCTCGGCGAACTGCAGCGTGTGGGCCGCGAACTTGAACAGGCCCAGCAGCAGATTGGGGCCGTGACTGCAGAGAAAGCGGCTGCAATAGCCGAACTGGATGAGACACGTGCTGCGCTCGCTGCAGAACGCGCGTCTATGGCAACGCGGACCGAAGAAGCATCCGCACAGCTCAACGAACTGCAGCATGTAGGTCGCGAGCTGGAAGAAGTCCGGCAGCAGGTCAGCGCCGTGAACGTAGAGAAAACGGCTGCAATGACAGAACTGGAGGAGGCCCGCGCTGCGCTTGTACAAGAGCGCGAGTCTGCCGTAACACGGGCCGAAGAAGCCTCCGCACAGCTCGGCCAACTGCAGCGTGTGACCCGTGAGCTAGAGCACGCCCGACAGCAGTCTGAAGCCGTGACAGCAGAGAAAGCGACCACGATTACCGAGCTGGATGAGGCCCGCGCCGCCCTCGCAGCAGAGCGCGCGTCAGCCGCAGCGCGAACCGAAGAATCCTCCGCGCACCTCACTGAATTGCAGCGCGTGGCCCGCGAATTCGAACAGGCCCAGCAGCAAGTCAACACGGTCACTGCGGAGAAAACGGCTGCGCTCGCGGAAATGGCCCGCGTTTCGCAAGAGGCTTCCGCCGCAAAGGATCGCGCGGATGCCGCCGATCAATACGTCGCCAAACTGGAGCAGCGCGTCGCCGAACTCAGCGAGGCGGCCGCGCAAAGCGTTCACGGTGGCCCGCACCCTGAACTGGAAGTCGGCCAGTCTGCGACGGCGGAAGAAATCGCCGTGCTGCAACGTCAGCTATCGGCTCAGGCAAGCGCTTATACAAAGGCTCTGGACGAGCTTCACACGAATGCTGAGCAGTGGGTGGCGCATGCAAAAGATCTCAAACAGCGTCTCGGTCAGGCTAGCGACAGGATCTTGTTCATTGATGCACGCAGCACCGGAGAAGTCGCGCTTGTCCGCAGGCTTGCGTCCGAACTGGAGCGGCTTAAGCCAGATCACGAGTTGATATCGCGGGAAGCACAACAAAAACTGATTAGCGCTGCAATGGCCAATCAACTTGCGCAGAAGGGCTATCAATATGAACCCGCGACCGCGCAGATTTCGAAAATAAACAGCTGACGGGCATGGCGTGACTGTTCAGGGTGGGCGTGTGCTGCGTGATCGGCACGGTCGCTAGTAGCCGGCGGATTCAGAAGTTCTTGCGCCCCGTGCCGTGAAGTGCTCAATCAGAAAATCGATGAAGGCTCTCGCGCGTGCCGACTGGTTTCGCCGGTTCGGATAGTAGACGAACAGGTCGGCAAACGGCTGGACGAACTCAGGCAAGACGATCCTCAGCCGGCCGCTTTCCAGGTATTTGGCCAGATCCCATTCCGAGCGGACCAGTATGCCGTGGCCGTCCAGCGCCCAACCCAGCACGATGTCGCCGTCATTGCTCGATAGCGCGCCATGCACCTTGACCACTTCGCTGCGTTCCTCGTGCATGAAGCGCCAGATTCCGTATGCATCGTCGTTCTGGCGGTGCACGATGCAGTTATGCTCGGCGAGATCGTCGAGGCTTGTCGGCGTGCCATGTTGTTCCAGATAGCGCGGCGAAGCACACATGAAACGCCGGTTCGACATGACGCGCCGCGCATTGAGCCGCTTGTCGGGCAGCGAGCCGAAGCGGATTGCCAGATCGACGCCGGTTTCGACCAGGTCGATAGGGCGGTCCGTCACATCGAGCTGCACCTCGACCTGCGGATAGCGCTGCGCAAACGCCGAAACCAGCGGCGCTATCGTGGTACGGCCAAACCCCAGCGTCGCATTGACACGCAGCAGGCCCTTCGGCACAGAACGGCTTGACGATACGGCGTCTTCCATTTCCCGGATGCCGGCCAGAATCCGCGTGGCGTGATGCAGATAGGTCTCGCCCTCGGCAGTCAGGCTCACGCTACGGGTGGTCCTGTTGACGAGGCGCACGCCCAGTCGCGCTTCCATCTGCGAGAGGCGCTTGGTCGCGGCCGGCGGCGTCAGGTCGAGCGCGCGCGCGGCGGCGGCGAGGTTGCCGTGCCGCGCCAGCAGCACGAAAAACTCAAGATGGGAGGCGATATCAGTCTTCACTGAAAGTTAATAAAGTAGTGACTTTTGGTGAATCATAGCGCGGGTTCCAGCGAATAACCTAGCCACTCTCGATGCTCGCAAAAGGTGAAAGGCGGGCCATGTTTCCAGGAGACCGCATGAGAATCGTTGAAATCCGCGAAAAGACCGTTCCGATCAGTTCCCCCATTCGCAATGCCTATATCGACTTCAGCAAGATGACGCTGAGTCTCGTTGCCGTGATAACGGACGTCATCCGTGACGGAAAGCCTGTGGTGGGATACGGCTTTAATTCGAACGGCCGCTACGGGCAAGGCAAACTGATGCGCGAGCGCTTCATTCCGCGCCTGCTCGAAGCGGAGCCGGCCTCGTTAGTGGACGATTCAGGCAACAATCTCGATCCGCACAAAATCTGGGCGACGATGTTCCTGAACGAGAAGCCGGGTGGCCACGGCGAGCGTTCGGTGGCGATCGGCACCATTGATATGGCCGTCTGGGATGCAGTGGCCAAGATCGAAGGCAAGCCACTCTTTCAGCTTCTGGCGGATCGTTACGGCGAAGGCAAGCCCAATCGCAAGGTCTTCGTCTACGCGGCGGGGGGCTACTACTATCCGGGCCAGGATCACGAAAAACTCAAGGACGAGATGCGCAGCTATCTCGACCGTGGCTATACGGTGGTGAAAAAGAAAATCGGCGGCGCGTCGCTCGATGAAGATTTGCGCCGCATCGATTCGATCCTCGGCGTGCTTGGCGACGGCCAGAAACTCGCAGTCGATGCCAACGGCCGCTTCGACCTCGATACCGCGATTCAATATGCCAAGGCGCTCTCGCAATACGACCTGTTCTGGTACGAAGAGCCCGGCGACCCGCTCGACTTCGAGTTGCAGGCCATCTTGCGCAACTACTACGACAAGCCGCTCGCGACCGGTGAGAACCTGTTCTCCATGCAAGACGCCCGCAACCTGATTCGTTACGGCGGCATGCGGCCTGATCGCGACTGGCTGCAATTCGACTGCGCGCTGAGCTATGGGCTGGTCGAATATCTGCGCACCCTCGACATGCTGCACCAGCACGGCTGGTCGCCGAGTCGCTGCATTCCGCATGGCGGTCACCAGATGTCGCTCAACATTGCGGCGGGGCTCGGACTCGGCGGCAACGAGTCGTATCCGGATCTGTTCCAGCCTTATGGCGGCTTCCCGGATGGCGTGAAGGTCGAGAACGGCTACATCACCATGCCCGACTTGCCGGGTATCGGCTTCGAAGGTAAAGCGGACCTGTACGCCGAGATGCAGAAACTTTCCGCGTAACAGCGGACGACAAGCGGCGACCGGAGCAAAACTTCCGGCGCCGCCGCGGTACGACAACAAATAGACAAGCGCACTCCTGCATCGCCGGTGGCGGCCCATGCCGATCACGCTGCGAACCCAACGAGAAGACGCCATGCATAGGAGACAGACATGCATGCCTCAAAGATCAAAAGGTATCTTTCCAGGCTCTACGTTCAGGTCTTGATCGGCATCGTTGCCGGCGTGCTGGTCGGATATTGTTTCCCGGATCTCGGCGCGCAGCTCAAGCCGCTTGGCGACCTGTTCATCAAGCTTATCCGGATGTTGCTCGCGCCGATCATCTTCGCGTCGGTGGTAGTGGGCATTGCGCGGATGAACGACATCCACGAGGCAGGGCGGGTAGGGATCAAGGCCATTCTGTACTTCGAGATCGTTTCGACCCTGGCGCTCGCGATCGGACTCGTGGTGGCCAATCTTCTCAAACCCGGCAGCGGCATGAATATCGATCCGGCACATATCGACGCCGCCTCGATCAGCACGTATACGCACACGGCCCAGCAGCACGGCGTGATCGAATTCCTGATGAGCATCGTGCCCAATAGCGTGGTCGGCGCTTTCGCGAACGGTGAAATGTTGCCGGTGATCTTCTTTTCGATTCTGCTCGCGATCGCGCTTGCAAGGCTCGGACCACGGACCGAGCCCTTCGTCGAGATGCTGGACATGTTCCTGCAAGCGATGTTCGGCGTGGTGCGCATCGTGATGTACTTTGCGCCGATCGGTGCATTCGGCGGCATGGCATTCACGGTCGGCAAGTACGGCATCCGCACGTTGGCCTCGTTTGGCCAGTTGATGTTCGCGCTGTACCTCACGACCGTGCTGTTCATCGTGCTGGTGCTTGGCGCCGTGATGCGCCTATGTGGACTGTCCTTGTGGAAGTTTCTTCGTTATATCAAGGATGAAATCCTGATCACGGCGGGCACGGCATCCACGGAAGCCGTGTTGCCGCAGATGCTGATCAAGCTCGAAAAGCTGGGCTGCGCACGACCGGTGGTCGGAATGGTGCTGCCCACGGGTTACACATTCAACGCCGACGGCACCGCGATCTATCTGACCATGGCCGCGTTATTCATCGCGCAGGCCATGAACATTCATCTGACCATCTGGGATCAGCTGTTTGTCCTCGGCGTGCTTTTGCTGACGTCGAAAGGCTCGGCAGGGGTGGCCGGCGCAGGATTCGTGGCTCTCGCGGCGACACTTGCCTCGATGCACAGGATTCCGGTCGCGGGTCTGGTATTGCTGCTAGGCGTGGACCGCTTTCTGAATGAGGCGCGGGCAGTGACGAATCTGATCGGCAATGGGGTTGCCACGATCGCGGTGGCGCGCTGGGAAGGGGCGATTGATCTGAAGACCGCAAGGGCGGTGTTGAATCAGGACGAGGACCCGGATGTCGACGACAAGCGGCGCGCTCAGGCCGATGCGAACCCGGTTGGGCAAGGCGGCGAGCCGGTGACCGGGCCGCGGATTCGTTGAGTGGCGTCGGCGGGCACGCGCAGATGCGGTTCTCCGCGTGCCCACGCTGCTATGCCTACTGCACGAGACGCAGCTCGCCGAGGTTGCCGGCAATCTCCTGGAAGATCGAGTTCAGTGTCGCGCCGTTCGGAGCATGGTAGTAGTCGCCCGGTGTCGCACAGCTTTGCATGGTTGCCGCGGCGACGGAAGACACGCTGCCGAATGTGATCGAATAGATCGTGATGCCGCTGTTCTTGATCGCCGTGCACACGCCAAGCTGGAACGAGTTGATGTCAGAGGAATCGCCGACGCCGTTGCTCGCAAGCGGCGTCAGTTCCGACGAGTCGGTCAGTGCGTTCGCCAGTGTCGTGCCGTCGCTGCGCGTGATGCTCGGCGCGGCGAGGCTGTTGGTGCCGACCCCCGACAAGCCGTTGAAATACAGGTCGTTGGGAATCGAATACTGGCCACCAACCTGATTTTCGCCATCGGTCAGCACGATCATCACCCGTTGCAAGCCCGCGGTGGTTTCCGGCAGCGGCAGGCTGGCGGATGTGACGTTGGAGATCCAGCCGTTGCCCGGCGACACGCTGTCCGCCCACGACGAGGACAACATGCGCCAGCCCCACAAAATGCCGGTCGGAATGATCGTCGAGCCGCTCGCCTTCATGCGGTTGATCGCCGTGGTCAGCGTCGACTGGTCGGTGGTCAGGAAGGTGACGGGATTGCTGATGCAATCGCTGTTCTGATTGACCGATTGCTTGCTCGACCTGGAACCGGCCACGGCGTCGTACACGACCGCGACGCCGTTGCCCCGCTGCGGCGAAGTGTAGCCGCAATAGTTGGCGGCGCCGCCTTGCACCGTCATCGGCACGCTGGAGATGGACGAATTGGTAATGGTGCCGTTGCACAGGCTGTTCGGGTACGTCCGTACCGGAAGTCCGCCTGGCGGGACGTTGTAATAGTACGGCGTGAATTTCATCGGACCGGTAATGCCGTACGCCTTCGCGTACAGATAGCCATTGCTGTCGCGCGGTTCCACTGCGCAGCCGCCCCAACCCGCCTGGGTGCCCGATGCGCTCATGCCGACATTGGTATTGTTGTATGCGAAGCTCGGTGACAGCCAACTGCCTGTCGGCGGCAGTGCACCCGTCAGATTGACTGCGGTGGTGAACGGTACGAGGCCGATATAGGCGCTTGCGGTGGTGGATGCAAATACATCGCTGACGAGCGCATTCGCGGCTTGCTGCAAGCCCTGCAGCTTGCTCTGCCCGTTGATGGTGTCGGCCATTGAACCGGTGTTGTCGAGCACCATCACGAGCTCAAGGGTGCTTTTGGGCAGGGTGTAGACGGTGGAGGTGCCTCCGATGGTGACGAAGTCGCCATGGTCTGGTCCGGTCGAACCGGCTGGCATGCCCGCCATGGTCCCGGCAATCACGTGGTTTCCGGCAATCACTGGCAGCAACAGCTGGATCTGGCTAGAGATCGTGGTCGACACGTTGTAACCTGTGGTCGAACTGCCGTTGACGGACACAGCGACGTTTGCGTCAGGAATCGTCGAGGCATAGAGCCCGGTGGGCATGTTCGCTCTGAAGTAGGCGAGGCCGTCCTTTTGAAGCTGAGAGGGGTCCGGCGTCCCTCCCGCTCTTGTGATCCGGTTGACCTCAAGGGCAATGTTGATATCAGTGATATCGCGCGCGTCCTGCTCGCGCGCGTAGGCTTCGCCCAGGAACACCCAGCTCAGCGCCATGCAGAAAACGCAGACGATGAGACTCGCAAAGATGGCGAACATCACAGTGACAGTGCCACGTTCGTCACGTATGCGGTTGCCGGCGGATGCGAAAATCGCGCAAAACCGAGCGGTCAGCGTCCGGACTTTGGTAGTTGCCATGTCAGATTCAAGTGGGGCATGTATTCAGACAGATCGGCTTGTTTCCTTCAATCGATCCGGCTCGTGGACGCGCGTAGAAGCGCTCGTAAAGTTGTTGCGCACCCGGCGCGCTCGGCCAGAACCCTCGTAGCATCGCGAAC
>NZ_DASXHA010000080.1:0-32897 GCF_036488795.1 Paraburkholderia sp. | reverse complement strand
CAGGAAGACGTGTACTACTACGTCACGGTGATGAACGAGAACTACGAGCACCCGGCGATTCCGCAGGGCGATAGCGTAGCCGCGGACATCATCAAGGGCATGTATTCCTTCAGGAAGGCCGAAGCGGACAAGAAGGCGCCGCGCGTGCAACTGATGGGCGCGGGTACGATCTTCAATGAAGTGATTGCCGCCGCCGATCTGCTGAAGAACGACTGGGGCGTCGCCGCCGACCTCTGGAGCGTGCCGAGCTTCACGGAACTGGCTCGCGAAGGCCACGAAGTGCAGCGCTGGAACCTGCTGCATCCGGGCGACGAGAAGAAGCTCTCGCACGTCGAGAAGCTGCTCAAGGACGCGCCGGGTCCGGTCATCGCATCGACCGACTATGTGCGTGCACTGACCGAGCAGATTCGCGCGTTCGTACCGCAGAAGTTCGTCGTGCTGGGCACGGACGGCTACGGCCGTTCGGATACGCGTGAAAAGCTGCGCCACTTCTTCGAAGTCGATCGTTACTGGGTCACGGTTGCCGCGCTGAACGCGCTGGCAGACGAAGGCACGATCGAACGCAAGGTCGTTGCCGAGGCGCTCAAGAAATACAACCTTGATCCCGCCAAACCCAACCCGATGACCGTCTAAGGCATCATTCCCCGTGTGCCACGGCGTGCGCGCCTGCTCCTGATCGACAGAAGCAGGCGGCGTGCGCGGCCCAGGAGACACTAACAATGAGTCAAGCGATCGAAGTCAAGGTGCCGGACATCGGCGATTACAAGGACATCCCTGTAATCGAGGTGCTGGTGAAGGCGGGTGACACCGTCGAGAAAGAGCAGTCGCTCGTCACCCTGGAATCCGACAAGGCGACCATGGACGTGCCGAGTTCGGCTGCCGGTACCGTCAAGGAAGTGAAGGTCAAGGTCGGCGACAACGTGTCGGAAGGCTCGCTGATCGTCGTGCTGGAAGGCGCTGAAGGCGGCGCGGCTGCGAAGCCCGCGCAGGCCAATGGCGCTGCGGCGGCTCCGGCTCCCGTGCCTGCTGCGGCGCCTGCGCCCGCTCCGGCACCTGCCGCCGGCGGTGGTGTGCAGGAAGTGAAGGTTCCGGATATCGGCGACTACAAGGACATTCCCGTGATCGAAATCGCGGTGAAGGCCGGCGACCGCGTCGAGAAAGAACAGTCGCTGGTGACGCTCGAATCCGACAAGGCGACCATGGATGTGCCGAGCTCGGCCGCCGGCATCGTCAAGGAAGTGAAGGTCAAGGTCGGCGACACGGTATCCGAAGGATCTGTGATCGTGTTGATCGAGGCTGAAGGTGCGGCGGCTGCGCCGGCGCCCGCGGCAGCACCGCAAGCGCTCGAAAAGCCGTCCGACGCACCGGCCACGCCGAGCCCGGCACCGGCTGCGCCGTCCGCGCTCGCTCAGGCTCCGGTGATTCCGGCCGGTGAAGGCGGCGCGCGCAAGGCGAGCCACGCTTCGCCGTCGGTGCGCAAGTTCGCGCGCGAGCTCGGCGTCGAGGTGTCGCGCGTGCAGGGTACGGGTCCGAAGGGCCGCATCACCCAGGACGACATCACCGCGTTCGTCAAGGGCGTGATGACGGGGCAGCGCGCGGCTCCGGCGGCAGCGCCCGCGGCTGCCGGCGGGGGCGAGCTGAATCTGCTGCCGTGGCCGAAGATCGATTTCACCAGATTTGGTCCGATCGATCCGAAGCCGCTGTCGCGCATCAAGAAGATTTCCGGCGCGAATCTGCATCGCAACTGGGTGATGATTCCGCACGTCACGAACAACGACGAAGCGGATATCACCGAGCTAGAGGCGCTGCGCGTGCAACTGAACAAGGAACACGAAAAGGCTGGCGTGAAATTCACGATGCTGGCGTTCGTGATCAAGGCGGTCGTGTCCGCCCTGAAGAAGTTCCCGACCTTCAATGCGAGCCTCGACGGCGATAACCTCGTGTTCAAGCAGTACTACCACGTGGGGTTTGCTGCCGATACGCCGAACGGTCTGGTGGTTCCGGTGATTCGCGACGCCGACAAGAAGGGGCTGGTCGATATCGCCAAAGAGATGGCCGAGCTGTCCAAGGCCGCTCGTGAAGGCAAGCTGAAGCCGGATCAGATGCAGGGCGGATGCTTCTCGATCTCTTCCCTGGGCGGGATTGGCGGCACGCACTTTACGCCGATCATCAATGCGCCTGAGGTTGCCATTCTTGGCTTGTCGCGCAGCGCGATGAAGCCGGTCTGGGATGGGAAGCAGTTTGTGCCTCGGCTCACCATGCCGCTGTCTTTGTCGTATGACCATCGGGTCATCGATGGGGCTGAAGCTGCGCGCTTCAACGCGTATCTGGGTGCGATTCTTGCCGATTTTCGGCGTGTGATTCTTTGATTGCTTGATTGGTTTTTGCCGCAGGGTGTGGAGATCTTTGGTTTTGGTCATCCACATCCCTCGCTGAACCTGCTTTCTTTTCGGTCCATTTGCGTCGCCCCTGTGTGGGGCAGCACCTACTTTTCTTTGTCCCACAGGGACTACCTTCGGGTCGTCTTCCAAAGAAAAGTAGGCAAAAGAAAGGCGCGTCCTTGGGCGGACGGCAAAGGATGTTTCTGTCCAGCGCGCTGCCAGCTTTTCGGTCTGAATTAGTAGGTTCTTTCGGCGCTTCCCTCGTCAACGATCAACAAGAGAAGGGGACACTATGAGTCTCGTCGAAGTGAAGGTGCCGGACATCGGTGATTTCAAGGATGTCGACGTCATCGAAGTCAATATCAAGGCGGGCGACGTCATCGAGAACGAACAGGCTCTCATGACGCTCGAATCCGATAAGGCTTCCATCGAAGTGCCGAGCGATGCCGCCGGCACCGTCAAGGAAGTTCGCGTCAAACCAGGCGACAAGGTCTCGCAAGGCACCATCATCGCCCTCGTCGAAACATCGGCGAGCGCAGCACCGGCGAAAGATGAGCCCAAGGCGCCCGCTAGTGCGCCTGCCAAAGCGCCTGAAAAAGCGGAAGCCAAACCGCAGGCAGCCCAGGCCGCAGCCGCCCCCAAGGCCGCCGCGCCCGCGCCGCAAGCCGGCAGCTTCTCCGGCAACGCCGATATCGAGTGCGACATGATCGTCCTCGGCTCCGGCCCCGGCGGCTATTCCGCGGCGTTCCGTTCGGCCGACCTCGGCATGAAAACCGTGCTCGTCGAACGCTATGCAACGCTCGGCGGCGTCTGTCTGAACGTGGGCTGTATTCCGTCCAAGGCGCTGTTGCACACGGCGTTGGTGATCGACGAAGCCGAAGCGCTCGGCGCCCACGGCATCACGTTCGGCAAGCCGCAGATCGATCTCGACAAGCTGCGCGACTTCAAATCCGGCGTCGTCAAAAAGCTCACCGGCGGTCTCGCCGGCATGGCCAAGATGCGCAAGGTTGAAGTCGTCACCGGGGTCGGCTCGTTCGTTGATCCGAACCACATGGAAGTGCAGACCGAGAGCGGCAAAAAGGTCGTCAAGTTCAAACAGGCCATCATCGCCGCCGGTTCGGAGGCGGTGAAGCTACCGTTCATTCCGGAAGATCCGCGCGTGGTCGATTCCACCGGCGCGCTCGAACTGCGTCAGATCCCGCAGCGCATGCTGGTGATCGGTGGCGGCATCATCGGTCTCGAAATGGCTACGGTGTACTCGACCCTCGGCGCGAAGATCGACGTCGTCGAAATGCTCGACGGCCTGATGGCCGGCGCGGACCGCGATCTCGTCAAGGTCTGGGAGAAGTACAACAGCAAGCGTTTTGCCAACGTCATGCTGAAGACCAAGACGACCGCCGCACAAGCGAAGGACGACGGTATCTACGTGACGTTCGAAGGCGAAAAGGCTCCGCCCGAACCGCAACGCTATGACCTCGTGCTCGTCGCAGTGGGCCGTAGCCCGAACGGCAAAAAGATCGGCGCCGACAAGGCCGGTGTCGCCGTGACGGAGCGCGGTTTCATCGACGTCGACAAGCAGATGCGCACCAACGTGCCGCACATCTTCGCAATCGGCGATATCGTCGGTCAGCCGATGCTCGCGCACAAGGCCGTGCACGAAGGCCACGTGGCAGCGGAAGCCGCGCATGGCGAGAAGGCCTACTTCGACGCGCTGCAGATTCCGTCCGTGGCCTACACCGATCCGGAAGTGGCGTGGGCGGGCAAGACGGAAGACCAGTTGAAGGCCGAAGGCATCAAATACGGCAAGGCAGTATTCCCCTGGGCCGCGTCGGGCCGCGCGATCGCCAACGGCCGTGACGAAGGCTTCACGAAACTGCTGTTCGACGAGGAAACGCATCGCGTGATCGGCGGCGGTATTGTGGGTCTGAACGCTGGCGACCTGATCAGCGAGGTTTGCCTCGCGGTCGAAATGGGAGCGGACGCAACGGATATCGGCAAAACCATCCATCCGCACCCGACGCTGGGTGAATCCATCGGAATGGCCGCCGAGTTGTATGAAGGTGTCTGTACCGATTTGCCGCCGCAGAAGAAGAAGTAAGGCTGGAAGGCTCGCGCATCGTGCGCGGGTGCTTCTGTCCCGGCCTGAACCGAAGCTGAAGCATCAAAAGAAAACGGCGCGCCCCTTTGCAGGGCGCGCCGTTTTTTTTGCAGCAGGGCCGGGTGGTTGCCTTCGTTCAGCCACGCGAAAAGCGCAGCGGCAAAGCCACGCGTGACAAAAAAATCCCGGCATGCGCCGGGCGAACGATACGCTATGCAACGTATCGGAGCGTTGGCCCGCGCAGTGAACGCGTGGCATGTATGAAACGCGACACCGCACGACGCTGTTGCTGCGAAAACATGCGCGCCGGCCGCCTTGTGACTTCGGCGGCCGGCGCGATTTGAAGCGAGAGGCGTTAAACCTTAGACAGCCTTCTTGGCCGAGCGCGAAGCTTGAGCAGCTGCTTGCGTGGCTGCCTTCGACGCTGCCGTAGCGGCCGCGTTGAAGTTGCTTTCAGCGATTTCAACCGCTTGCTTGGTGGCCTTGTGAACCGTTTCGTACGTGGTGTTGGCGGCGGTAATGGCCGACTTCATCACGGCAACTGCGGTTTCCGAGCCGGCCGGTGCGTTCTTGGCGACGTTGTCGACCAGCGACTGCACCTTGCGGTTCTGCTCTTCATATTGAGCTTCGGCGACGCGCGCAAATTCAGCTTGCGTGGCGGACACGATTTCATACACGTGACGGCCGTACGACAGCGCCTTTTCCGAGATGGGCTGCGTGAGGCCGGCCTGCAGCGCGAAGAATTCCTGCGCATCTTTCACCGACAGCGCCCGTTGTGCATTTTCCTGGCTCTCTGCGAGCGTCGACTTGACGACTTGCAGGTTCAGCTCGACCAGCTTTTCCACGCCTTCGAATGCCTTGGTCGTCAGACCAAACAGGGTTTCGAGGTTGGCTTTCTGGGCTGCGGCGATTTGCTCAGGGGTCAGCAGAGTCATGTTTACGCTCCTGGATTACGGCACCGTCTGGTGCGGGCCGCGTTGGGTTAATGGCAAGACTGTGAATCAGCACACAACTGCGATGTATTGTGCATCGCAGCAATGACTCCATTTTAGGATGATGGCGATGAATGTCAAGTCTTTTTGTGCATCGCACAAACTAGGGAAATCACTGATAAAACAAGACGTTATGTAGCACATATGACATAACTATGACGCGGGACAAAATGACTGATTCACTGCGATGGTGCGTGCTGATACGGTAGTTCTTGCTGCATTTGCGGCGCTCAGGACGTCCGCGCCGAGCTTGTGTGACATCTCCGTGTAGTACTGAACCGACGCTTTCTTGCGCAATATATGACAATGCATGTAAACCGGAATCTGACACGGAACGTTAATCCTCCATCACGGTCGAATGCGCGGTGCCCCGATCCGCAGCAGGCGCTTAACTGCCTGCGGGTCGGCGTATCGGCCGGCGCCCCATGCAGTCTCCGCTGGGCGCCGGTGCGCGGCCTTCCGATGGCAATGGAACGACCGTACTTCCCCTGATCAAGGTTGTGTCGAATTTGCCGTTATGCTGAAAGGATCACCCGAATCCGACGCATGACGGCCCGGGACGAACATCCGCTCACTCAATCGTTTTTTTTGATTGAGTGAGCGAAACCTATAGACTTTCCGCAATCGGATCTTACAAGCCGGTTTAAGGAGCGTGTATAAGTGCTTAATATTGCTAATTTTTCGTGGTTTTACTACACTTGCGTAAAACTCTCGCCGCCCCAGATAGAACACCAATGAAAACCGACATGTTTTCGTCGTTGAAAGTGATGCACGGCGTGGCGCTCAGCACCGCTGCTTCGTTGGCCGCCTCAATGGTCATCGCTGCTGCGTTTGCAGCGCCCGTGAACGCTTTCGCCGCCGCGGCTACCGCTCCTGCCAAAGCCAGCAAAAAAACCGTCAAGACGTCGAAATCGGCCAAAAAGCCGGGTACCGTCGCGGCCAGATCGTCCAAAGCAGCGAATACCGCAGCGGCCGACGACGACGCTCCGCGCGTGGAATCCCGTAAGCGCCGCGTTTCGTACACCATGAACGGCCGCCGTCATTCGGTTGTGCGCCAGGTTGCGTACGAACCCCGTCAGGCCGCCGTCGGCCAGGCCTTCGGGCTGCATGAATCGCCGGGCGGACTTGCGTTGCGCTCCAGCGTGGCCTACGTGGTCGACCAGAACACCGGTGAGACGCTGTTCGACAAGAATTCGCGCGCGGTGGTGCCGATCGCCTCGATCAGCAAGCTGATGACCGCCATGGTGGTGCTGGACTCGAAGGCGCCGCTCACCGAGCAGATCGAAGTCACGGACGAAGACCGCGACTACATCAAGAACACAGGCTCGCGCCTCTCGGTCGGTTCGGTGCTGTCGCGTGAAGATATGCTGCACATCGCGCTGATGGCCTCGGAAAATCGCGCGGCCGCGGCGCTGTCGCGTTACTTCCCGGGCGGCCGTCCGGCGTTCATTGCAGCAATGAACGCGAAGGCCAAGCAACTCGGCATGACCGACACGCACTTCGAAAGCCCGTCGGGGCTGACGAGCGAAAACGTGTCGAGCGCGCGTGACCTCGTGAAGATGGTCAACGCCGCCTACCAGTATCCGATGATCCGCAGCTTCTCCACGGACCATAGCTACGAGGTGTACACCGGCAAGCGCTCGATTGCATACAACAGCACGAACGCGCTGGTGCGCAACCCGACTTGGGACATCGGTCTGCAGAAGACCGGCTTCATCAACGAAGCGGGTGAGTGCCTCGTCATGCAGGCAACCATTCACGACCGGCCCATGATCGTCGTACTGCTCGATTCGTCAGGCAAGTATTCGCGTTTCGCGGATGCGACACGTCTGCGCACGTGGCTCGACAACGGCGGCGACCAGCACATCACCAGTGCGGACGCCAGCGGTCCGGGTACCTGAAGCGTGATGCATGCGCTGCCGGCTTCGGCCGGCGGCACCAGCGAAAAGCCCCGCTAGTGCGGGGCTTTTTGCTTTTTTGAGTTTCGTTTTTCGCCGATGGCGCAAGCGCGCGTGCCGCGTGCCTCGTCAATCACGCATGCTGTGGATGCATGGCGCTGTGCGGCGATTCCGGCTGATAGCCGAGCGACTCCGAAATCACCAGCGCCGTCTTGCTGAGCTGGCCGAGCCACGAGTCCTGCAGACGATCCGCCGGGGCCGACAACGACAGGCCCGCGACCAGCTTGCCGGTGTCGTCATAGATGCCTGCGGCGATGCAGCGCACGCCGAGTTCAAGCTCTTCGTTATCGCGCGCGCAGGACTGTTGCCGCACGTGGCTCAGTTCGCGCTCCAGCTTGGCCAGATCGGTAATGCTGTTTTGGGTGTGCCCGGAAAGGCCGGTGCGAGTGGCATACGCGCGCACGCGGGTCGATTCGTCCGCAGCAAGAAAGAGCTTGCCCACGGATGTCAGATGCAGCGGCGCGCGTCCGCCGATGGCGCGCACCACCTGCATACCGGAACGCTCCGAGTAGGCGCGCTCGATATACACGATCTCGTCGCCCTGACGCACGGACAGGTTCACTGTCTGACCAGTCAGGCGATGCAGTTCGCGCATGGGCGTCAGAGCGGCGTCACGCACCGACAGGCGTGCCTTGACCAGATTGCCCAGTTCGAGCAGACGCATACCGAGGCGATAGGTGCCCGGGTCCGACCGGTCGACGAGGCGGCACGTCACCATGTCATTCAGGATGCGGTGGGCAGTGGAGGGGTGCAGCTCGGTGCGTAGCGCGAGCTCCTTCAGGCTAACCGGGTCGCTATGCGCAGCAAGGGCGTCCAGCAGGCGCATCATGCGCTCGATCACCTGGATCGAAGTCTTGGGATCCGGGTTCGTATCGCTCATGGGGAGAAATCGGTTGACGCGTCAAACAGCGGAGAATTGATTGTATATCGTATTGTGAAAAAAGCGAACGCCTCTCGAAGCGGCCTTCGAATCCGCCGCCACGCGTTGTCCATCTTTCCTATGACGATTGGCGCGTTGGAGTTGTTCGACAAACAGCGGATAATCAGGGACGTTTTCTCGGAGGAGCGCCCATGCGAGTCGGATTGTTCGTCACCTGCCTGATTGACCTGATGCGTCCCGAAATCGGCTTCTCTGTGATCAAGCTGATCGAGCATGCCGGCTTTGAGGTGGTCGTGCCGCCGGCTCAAACCTGTTGCGGGCAGCCGGCCTATAACTCCGGCGACCGGCGTCTCGCGCGTGATCTGGCCGAAAAAGCGCTGCGCGAGTTCGAACAGTTCGACTACATGGTGGTCCCGTCCGGTTCGTGCGGCGGCATGATCCGCGCGCATTACGGCGACCTGTTTGCGGACGACCCTGAGATGATGACCCGTTTTGGCCGGCTGCGGCCAAGGGTGTACGAACTTACGGACTTCCTCCTCAATGTGGCCAAAGTGGAGCTACCCGCGGGCGAGTTCGCGGGCCCTGTCACCTATCACGATTCGTGCTCGGGACTGCGCGAGCTAGGCGTCAAGACGCAGCCGCGCAGGTTGCTCGCGCAGACGGGCGTGACGGTCATCGAAATGAAGGACTGCGAGCATTGTTGCGGCTTCGGCGGCACGTTTGCGGTCAAGTACGGCGATATTTCGACTGCCATCGTCGACGAGAAGTGCGCGAACATCGCGGCTAGCGGCGCGGGCACGGTCGTGCTGGGCGACCTCGGTTGCATGCTCAATATAGAAGGGCGCTTGCGCCGCACCGGAGACACCACGACGCGCGTGCTGCATATTGCCCAGGTGCTTGCTGGCGACGCATAGGCCGTCGCAGGTTGCAGTAGAAGACGCTGCGGCGCAGCGTCGTGATTGACCGAATCCCCGAATCCCACAGGCCGCCATGCAAGTTCAAACCATGCAGTTCAAGGCGCGCGCGGGTCAGAAGCTCGCCGACCAGCGCCTGCAGCAGAATCTCACCAAGTTGTCGAGCAAGTTCGTCTCGGCACGCGCTGTGGCGATCACCGCCATCGATTTTGCCGCCACGCGGGCTGCACTGAAGGAGCGCCGCAATCGCGCGCTGGAAAATCTCGACGTCTGGCTCGAGACCTTCGAGCGCGAAGCGACCCGGCGCGGCGTCACGGTGCTGTTCGCCGAGACGACGCAGGAGGCGGCGCGGCTCGTCGCGGACATTGCCCGCCGGCACGACGTGAAGAAGGTGATCAAGACCAAGTCGATGGTCACGGAAGAAATGCGCCTGAACGAAGTGCTCGGCCAGATGGGCGTGCAGTCTATTGAGACAGATCTCGGCGAGTACATTCTGCAGATCAACGACAACGAACCGCCCAGCCACATCATTGCGCCGGTCGTCCACAAGGACAAGGAAGAGATTGCGGACCTGTTCGCCAAAACGCACCACCGGCCGCGCCTGACCGAGATCCCCGACATGACGCGCGAAGCGCGCGAAATGCTGCGTCCGCATTTCATGTCCGCGGATATGGGGGTAACGGGCGGCAACTTCCTGGTTGCCCAGACGGGTTCGGTCGCGCTCGTCACGAACGAAGGCAACGAGGGCATGTGTACGGTGATGCCGCGTGTACACGTGGCGGTGACCGGCATCGAGAAGATCCTGCCGACACTCGAAGACCTTGCCACCGCGATGCGTCTGCTGCCGCGCTCGGCAACGGGGCAAGCCACGTCGAACTACTTTTCCGTGCTGACGGGACCACGCGGGCCGGGTGATCAGGACGGCCCTGACCACATGTATGTGGTGCTGGTGGACGGCGGCCGTACCGGGCTGATTGGCGGCGACTTTCAGGAGATGCTGCGCTGTATCCGCTGCGGTGCCTGCATGAATCACTGCCCGGTGTATCAGAAGGTGGGCGGTCATGCCTACGGCTGGGTGTATCCGGGGCCGATGGGGTCGGTGTTGACACCGAGCTATGTGGGTCTCGACAAGACACTCGATTTACCGCAAGCCGCAACCTTGTGCGGCGAATGCAATAGCGTTTGCCCGGTCGGCATACCGCTCTCCGATTTGCTGCGCAAGCTGCGCGAGAAGCAGATGGAGCGGCATTTGCGTCCGTGGCGCGAACGGGCAGGTCTCGCGGTGTGGGGCTTCCTCGCACTACATCCGGATGCCTACGCGCTCTTCACCAGGCTGGCGGTGCGTGTGCTCGAGAGGATGGGGGGGCGCCGCCGTGCCATCGCGCGTCTGCCGTTGGCTGCTGGCTGGACCAATACGCGCGATATGCCGGCGCCGGTTGGGCGCACCTTCCGGGAGTTGTACGCGGCGCAGCGCAGCCACCTCGGCTAGACCGCGTCCGCGCCAGCGCATGCACGCGGGTGCGTCAGTTCAATGGCGATTGCCCCACTGACTGTCGCCGTTGCTGGCGGAGTGGCTAGAGCCGCCGCCGTTGCCGGCGTTGCCTTGGCCGCCCCGGTTCACGCCGTTGCCTGAGGGTGGCGCAGCCGCGGGACGGTAGCCACCTTGCCCCCGAGGCACAGCTTGCGGTCCCTGTGGACTCTGCTGGCCTCGACCGGCGCTCTGCCCATTCGGCCCACCGGGGCCGCTGCCATGCTGGCCGCCGCCGGGTGCGCCACCTTGTTGCCAGCCGCCGTGTGGTCCGCCGCTGTCGTGCGAGCCGTGGCCGCCGTTGCCGCTGTCCGGATAATGGTGATCGTCACCATGGGGCTGGCCACGGTAGCCGGGGCCGTAGTAACCGCGCCGTTGATCGTAATAGGACGGCCCCGAATACCCTCCAAAGCCGACCGCCACGCCCGACTGCACGACCGCCGGACCACCATCGTAATAGTCGCCGGCATAGCCAGGGTCGCCTGCGGGATATCCGCCTCCATAAGCGGGCGCGGCGGGCGTGCCGTCCGGATAGACCGCGCAGCCGCCCAGCAGGACTGCAATGCCAAGAGCGGCGAGCGCGGGAACGACCAGTTTGATTCGATGGATCATGAGCTAACGACGCGGTTTCGTGGGATGGCTATTCTGACTGTCGGACGAAAGGAAGTCTGTAGAACTTTGTAAGAATTCTGTTTCGACTTCGACTGGTTGCCCCGCACCTCGCCCGAGAATTAATTGTTCTTCCCTATGCAACACTGTATCTCGATAGGGTGGGTTTTTCCGCATTGCAGATTCATCTACCATTTCGACTGGGCAAAGTGGGTCATAAGGTTCCGCGTGCCTCAATCGGAAGAGAACGCATCATGAAAAAGACAATATTGATGTATTGGCCGTTAGCCGTATTCGTGCCGCTGGCGGCGGCAGCCTATCTGTATGTCAGTAGCGAGAGCGCATCGCGAATCTCGCAGCCCCCGCTTGCCGCGAATCAGCTGACCGCGGAACTGGCGCGTACGGTGTCGTACGGTTTTGTGGATGACAGCCCCGCCTCGCCGGTCAAACCGATGCGCGCGGTCGTATCGCTGCCGACACCGGAAGCGTCCTGAGCGGGTAGAACGGGCAAGCGGAGCCGGAACCCCGCGGCGGTGTGTTGCCGGCGCGTTTTCCAGCGCCTTTGTATAATCGCGGCACTGTTCGCAACGTAGCCGGATGCGGCGCATCCAGAGTCTTTGATGAAAACCATCTCCGTCTGTTTTGTCTGCCTCGGGAACATCTGCCGTTCTCCGACAGCAGAGGCGGTGATGCGGCAGCAGGTCAGTGATGCGAAGCTGGCAGAGCGAATCCTGATCGATTCGGCCGGTACCGGCGACTGGCACATCGGCGAGGCGCCCGACGAGCGGGCGCAGCGCGCCGCTGCGCAGCGCGGCTACGATCTGTCGGGATTGCGCGGCCGGCAGATCAGTCGGGCGGATTTCGAACGTTTCGATCTGCTGATTGCAATGGACGACGCGAACATCGCCAATCTGCGCCGGATTTGTCCGCCGTCCCAGCGCGACAAGATTCGTCTGTTGATGGAGTTCGTGCCGCAAACCGACGGCCGCTGGCCGGGCGAGCGGGAAGTCACGGATCCCTATTTTGGCGGAGCGGCCGGTTTCGAACAGGTGCTCGACCAGTGCGAAGCAGCCTGTCGCGGGCTGATTGCGGCGCTGCATCCTCGTGTGCTGCCGTGAGTGCCGGCGAGGCGTGTGGCAGCCCGCGCGGCGCCCAGCGTGATTTAAGTGAATGACCCAATTTGCGATAGGGATACTTGACTAAATCGCTCATGTATTTATACTTGACAAAACTTGTCGAGAATTGCGATCCCCATACATCATGAGACTCACCACAAAAGGCCGTTTCGCCGTCACGGCGATGATTGACCTGGCGCTGCGCCAGGAGCAGGGCCCGGTGACGCTTGCGGGTATCAGCCAGCGCCAGCACATTTCCCTGTCCTACCTCGAGCAGTTGTTCGGTAAGCTGCGTCGCCACGAGATCGTCGAGTCCGTGCGCGGGCCGGGCGGCGGCTACAATCTGGCCCGCCGTGCCGAGGATGTGACCGTCGCGGACATCATTATCGCCGTCGACGAACCGCTGGACGCCACGCAATGCGGCGGCAAGGGTACTTGCGAAGGCACGAAGCAGCATGACGGCCATTGCATGACGCACGAATTGTGGTCAACGCTCAACCAGAAGATGGTCGAGTATCTGGATTCGGTCTCCCTGAAAGATCTGGTCGATCAGCAGCGCTCGCGCGAAGGCGCGCCGGCGGTGCTGCGCGACCGCCGCAGCGAGGCGCCGGCCGTCGAGCCCGCCCGCGTAGTACCGAAAGGGCCGAATTCCGTTTTCAACATGGCTGGTTCATAGGGCGCTGTGGTCTGGCGGCGAGCCCAATACAAGAACCCAAAAGCCCGAGTAATGATGTCCCCCGGAGCGATTCATGAATAACGAGATTCCCCACCTGCCCATTTACATGGACTACAGCGCCACGACCCCGGTCGACCCGCGCGTGGTGGACAAGATGATTCCGTACCTGCGCGAGCAGTTCGGTAACCCGGCATCGCGCAGCCACTCGTATGGCTGGGATGCGGAGCGTGCAGTCGAAGAAGCGCGCGAGAACGTCGCAGCGCTGGTCAATGCCGACCCGCGCGAAATCATCTGGACCTCGGGCGCCACGGAGTCGGACAACCTCGCCATCAAGGGTGCCGCGCACTTCTACAAGAGCAAGGGCAAGCACATCATCACGGTGAAGACCGAGCACAAGGCTGTGCTCGACACCTGCCGCGAACTCGAGCGCGAAGGTTTCGACGTCACCTATCTGGACGTGAAGGACGACGGTCTGATCGACCTCGACGCTTTCAAGGCCGCGCTGCGCCCGGACACCATCCTTGTTTCGGTGATGTCGGTGAATAACGAAATCGGCGTGATCCAGGACATCGAAGCGATCGGCGAAATCACCCGCGCAAAGGGCATCATTTTCCACGTCGACGCGGCCCAGGCCACCGGCAAGATCGAAATCGACCTGCAAAAGCTGAAGGTCGATCTGATGTCGTTCTCGGCGCACAAGACGTACGGTCCGAAGGGCATCGGCGCGCTGTACGTGCGTCGCAAGCCGCGGGTGCGTATCGAAGCGCAGATGCACGGCGGCGGTCACGAGCGCGGCATGCGTTCGGGCACGCTCGCCACGCATCAGATCGTCGGCATGGGTGAAGCCTTCCGCATCGCACGCGAAGAAATGGCAACGGAAAACGAGCGCATCCGCATGCTGCGTGACCGTCTGCTGCGCGGCCTGCAGGACATGGAAGAAACCTACGTGAACGGCGACATGGAAAAGCGTGTGCCGCACAACCTGAACATCAGCTTCAACTTCGTCGAAGGCGAATCGCTGATCATGGCTGTGAAGGACGTGGCGGTGTCGTCGGGTTCGGCCTGCACGTCGGCCTCGCTCGAGCCGTCGTACGTATTGCGCGCCCTTGGCCGCAACGACGAACTGGCGCACAGCTCGATCCGCTTCACGGTGGGTCGCTTCACGACCGAGCAGGACGTGGATTACGTCATCAACCTGCTGAAGAGCAAGATTTCGAAGCTGCGCGATCTGTCGCCGCTGTGGGAAATGTACAAGGACGGCATCGATATTTCGACGATCCAGTGGGCTGCGCACTAAGTTGCAATACAGCAGTGCCCTACTGAGCGGAACATCGCACCGAATGCAGGTTGAAACGAATCAAGGAGTGTAATCATGGCTTATAGCGACAAGGTTCTGGACCACTACGAAAATCCGCGCAACGTCGGTTCCTTCGCGAAGGACGACGATGCGGTCGGGACCGGCATGGTCGGCGCACCGGCCTGCGGCGACGTGATGAAGCTGCAGATCCGCGTGGGCGCGGACGGCATCATCGAAGACGCCAAGTTCAAGACGTACGGCTGCGGTTCGGCCATCGCGTCTAGCTCGCTCGTTACGGAATGGGTGAAGGGCAAGACGCTCGATCAGGCCATGTCCATCAAGAACACGCAGATCGCCGAAGAACTCGCGCTGCCGCCGGTCAAGATCCACTGCTCGATCCTCGCGGAAGACGCGATCAAGGCAGCGGTGGCCGACTACAAGCAACGTCACGGCGAAAGCGCGGCAGCCGGCGAAACGCAGCACGCCGCTTAAAGAATCGCTTCAGGCGGGCTGTTTCAGCTAACGCCGCGAGGGCCGCTGAAAGTGCGGACGGGCAAGGCAGCGGGCAGCGTCGTAAAACGCGTTGTCCGGCATGAGCGAAATTGGATGCAGGCAGGGTGGCAGTAAGTGTCGTGCTGGTATGAAGCGCACTTCACTGCCCAATGAGAAACGCTATGGCAATTACGTTGACCGAAAAGGCAGCACAGCACGTCCAGAAATATCTGATCCGCCGCGGCAAGGGTGTCGGGCTGCGGCTCGGCGTGCGCACGACCGGGTGCTCGGGCTTGGCCTACAAGCTCGAGTACGTGGATGAACTCGCGCCGGAAGACCAGGTATTCGAGTGCAGCGGCGTGAAGATCATTGTCGACCCGAAAAGCCTCGCCTATATCGACGGCACGGAACTCGACTTCGCACGCGAAGGGTTGAACGAAGGCTTCAAGTTCAACAATCCGAACGTGAAGGACGAGTGCGGCTGCGGCGAATCATTCCGCGTATAAGGAATGCACTCCGCGAGACGCGGATAAAAGGCGGCGCGGGCCGCCTTTTTAATTTCAGGTCGCGCCGAAGCCGATTGACGGCGCGCCTTTGAACGGACGGCATGATTCGATGGTTTCGCTGAACGACAGCCACTTCGACCTGTTTCACCTGCCGGCGCAATATGCGCTGGACTCGAACGCGCTGGACCATGCCTACCGCACGGTGCAGTCGCAGGTTCACCCGGATCGCTTTGCCGCTGCCGGCGACGCGCAAAAGCGTATCGCGATGCAATGGGCGACGCGGGCAAACGAGGCGTATCAGACCTTGCGCGATCCGCTCAGGCGCGCCACGTATCTGCTGTCGCTGCGCGGCATCGATGTCGGCGCGCACAACAATACGGCGATGGAGCCGGCCTTCCTGATGCAGCAGATGGAATGGCGCGAGGGGATCGAAGATGCCGCGGCGGCGAGCAACGTCGACGCGCTGGACGCCTTGCTGGACGAGCTGCGCGACGAAGAGCGGGTTCGCTTCACGAAGCTCGGCGCGCTGCTGGATAGCGGCTCGAATCAGGCGGCGGGCGAGGCGGTGCGGCAACTGATGTTTATCGAGCGGGTGGCGGCCGAAATCGGCACGCAGATCGAACGGCTCGACGATTGAATTGAAACCATGCGCGGTGGAACGCAAACGCAAGCGCAAGCGCGAATCCAGGCGCAACGCAGCATGAACAAGCCGTAGCATTCAACCTAAGCAACGCGAACCATTCAGGACGGGGTCGAACGATCCCCGAAGAAGATCTCAGATGGCTTTACTGCAAATCTCCGAACCCGGCATGGCGCCTGCGCCGCATCAGCGGCGCCTCGCGGTCGGCATCGATCTCGGCACGACCAATTCCCTCGTTGCTGCCGTGCGCAGCGGCATTCCCGACGTGCTGCCCGACGCGGACGGCCACGTGCTGTTGCCATCCGTGGTGCGCTACCTGGAGAAGGGCGGCCGCCGCATTGGCCGCGTCGCCAAGGCTGAGGCCGCGACGGACCCGCGCAACACGATCGTCTCGGTCAAGCGGTTCATGGGCCGCGGCAAGAGCGAAGTGGAAGGCGCCGAAAACGCGCCGTACGATTTCGTGGACGCGCCGGGCATGGTGCAGATCCGCACCGTCGACGGCGTGAAGAGCCCGGTCGAAGTGTCGGCGGAAATTCTTGCCACCTTGCGTCAGCGCGCGGAAGATTCGCTCGGCGACGATCTGGTCGGCGCCGTGATCACCGTGCCGGCGTATTTCGACGAAGCGCAGCGTCAGGCCACCAAGGACGCTGCGCGGCTTGCGGGCCTCAATGTGCTGCGTCTGCTTAACGAGCCGACTGCGGCGGCGATCGCCTATGGTCTCGACAATGGCTCCGAAGGGCTCTACGCCGTATATGACCTCGGCGGCGGCACGTTCGATCTGTCGATTCTGAAGCTCACCAAAGGTGTGTTCGAGGTGCTTGCCGCGGGCGGCGATTCCGCGCTCGGAGGCGACGATTTCGACCACGCGCTCTATCGTCATGTGCTGGAGCAGGCCGGCATCGCGCCGCACACGCTCGCGCCGGAAGACGTGCGCCTGCTGCTGGACAGCGTGCGCGTGACCAAGGAGGCCCTGTCGGACGCGCCGCAGGCGAAGCTGCAAGTGACGCTGTCGAACGGCACGAGCCTCGATCTGAGCATCGACGAAGCGGCTTTCGAAACGATCACGCAGGCGCTGGTGCAGCGCACGCTGGGGCCGACGAAAAAAGCCTTGCGCGACGCCAGGGTCGCCACGCGGGACATCAAGGGCGTCGTGCTGGTGGGCGGCGCAACCCGCATGCCGGTGATCCGTCGCGCGGTCGAGGGGTTTTTCGGGCAGCCGCCGCTCACCAACCTGGATCCGGATCAGGTGGTCGCGCTCGGCGCGGCCATCCAGGCCGATCTGCTGGCGGGCAACCGGAGTGCGGACGGCGACGACTGGCTGTTGCTCGACGTGATCCCGCTGTCGCTTGGCGTTGAGACGATGGGTGGTTTGACTGAGAAGATCATCCCGCGCAATTCGACCATTCCGGTCGCGCGTGCGCAGGATTTCACGACCTTCAAGGACGGCCAGACGGCGATGGCGATCCACGTCGTACAGGGCGAGCGCGAACTGGTGTCGGATTGCCGTTCGCTCGCGCGCTTCGAATTGCGCGGCATTCCGCCGATGGCCGCAGGCGCTGCCCGGATTCGTGTGACCTATCAGGTCGACGCGGACGGTTTGCTGTCGGTATTCGCACGCGAGCAGCATTCGGGCGTGGAAGCATCGGTGGTGGTGAAGCCCTCGTACGGCCTCGCCGACGACGACATCGCGAAGATGCTCGAAGACAGCTTCAGCACCGCCGAAGTGGATATGCGTGCTCGCGCCTTGCGCGAGGCCCAGGTCGAAGCGCAACGCCTCATCGAAGCAACGGATGCGGCCCTCGCCGCGGATGCCGAACTGCTCGACGAAGCTGAACGCGCCGAACTCGATGCGTTGCTCGTGAAGCTGCGCGAGGTGGCGCAGGGCGAGGACGTCGACGCCATCGAAGCCGCAACCAGAACGGCAGCCGAAGGCACCGACGAGTTTGCCGCGCGCCGCATGAACAAGGGCATTCGCCGCGCGCTGGCTGGCCGCAAGCTCGACGAGATCTGATCCTGGCCTGTCCTGGTCCGTCGCCCTGTGCGGCGCACGGCCGGATAGCCCTCGCCGATAGCCCTGTAACGAATCACGTGGCGCGTCTAAAACGCACGCGCCACCAGTAAAATGGCAGGTAGCCAGTTCGCTGGCGGCCGTGCCCCAGACCAAACGGAAATCGTATGCCTCAAATCGTTGTGCTGCCCCACGTCGAACTGTGCCCGGAAGGCACCGTTATCGACGCTGTGCCGGGCAAGAGCATCTGCGACAATCTGCTGGAACACGGCATTGAAATCGAGCACGCGTGCGAGAAGTCTTGCGCATGCACGACGTGTCACGTGATCGTGCGTGAAGGTTTTAATGCGCTCACGCCGTCCGAGGAAGACGAGGACGATCTGCTCGACAAGGCGTGGGGTCTCGAGCCTGAGTCGCGTCTGTCGTGCCAGGCCATGGTGCCGGCGGATCAGGACCTCGTGGTTGAAATCCCGCGTTACTCGATCAACCACGCGAAGGAAAATCACTAACAGGAGCGCGCAGCCATGAAGTGGACCGACACGCAAGACATCGCGATGGCCCTCACCGACAAGCACCCGGACGTGGATCCGCAGCAGATTCGTTTTACGGATTTGCACCGCTGGGTGACCGAGCTGGAAGGCTTCGACGACGACCCTAACCGTTCCAACGAAAAGATCCTCGAAGCCATCCAGGCAGCATGGATCGAAGACGCGGATTATTGACTGGCGTGCTGCCTGCTGATTCGCTGATGGTCTGAGCGGCTGCCCGGCCCATAAAAAGGCGATTCCATTGGAATCGCCTTTTTTCGCATCTGGGCGCACCATGCCGCGTTGGGCCAGATGGGCGCGCAGGGCGCCCGGAGCACAGTGGGCCGCTCGTCGTCACGAGCGGGTCACCGGATCATTCATCAGGCTGTCACGCATTAACCCGCAACAAGCGCGCCGTTTTCGATGTGCACCCGCTCGCCCTGCTGGAACGGCGGCGCTTCGTGATACGTGAAGTAGCGGCTCTTGCCGCTTTCCATCCGCACGTGGACCGAGTACGACGTCGAACTGCGCAGGTGCTTTTCGACCGAATTGCCGGCGAAGCCGCCGCCGACCGCGCCGAGCACCGTCATCGCGCCGCGGCCTACGCCACCGCCGAACTGGTTACCCACCAGACCGCCAACCACGGCACCGCCGACGGCACCCACGCCCGTGCCATGACCTTCCTGACGTACTTCCGAAATGGCTACGACCGTGCCGCAACTTGCGCAATAGGCGGGCTGTTGCGCAGGCTGTTGCTGTTGTTGCTGGGCGTACTGTTGTTGCTGTTGTTGCTGTTGTTGTTGAGCCGCTTGCTGCTGCTCGTATTGCTGCTGGGAGGGCGCCGGAGCGGGAACGGGCGCCGGTTGTTGCGCTTGAGCTTGAGCCTGCTGCGCCTGCTGGGGTTGCTGTGACTGTGGTTGCGGCTGTTGCGCCTGCGGTGATTGTTGCTGCGCGTAGTTAGCCGGATTAGCCGGCTGCGCCGAATCCACCACCGCTTGCGACGCGACCTGGGCGGCTTGCGTCTGATCGGTTTGCGCGCCGACGCTCGACGCCTTCGGGAACACACCGGTGACGGCCGCCGTGGCGGCAAGTGCGGCGATGATGACTGCGCCTGCCGCGGTGGCGACAAGCGGGTGCAGCCGGCGTGATTGCGTGTTGTCCGTGTTCATATCCGAGCCTCCGTCTGAGCAGAGTCACTTAACTTTATTAAGACATAGTGTCGGACAGTTCCTTTCCGGCAGGGTTTCAAGATGTAACCAAATCTGAAGCGTGGCTCTAAGCGGCCAACCGGCAGCGCAGGTAAGGACAGTTTCGCGCCTGATTTTCTGCGGCCTGGCGGCCATGGATCCGTCCGTTGGGAAAGACGGTATCGTGAACCTTTTACCGATAGTTACAAACTGTCAGGTGGCGTGGCGAGACAAGCACGTCAAATCGCACCGCTCGCCGTGCCGCGTGCTAAACGCAAAACGCCCGGCGCGAAGCCGGGCGTTTTTATAGGTTCGAAGGATACGTCCCGATCAGTCTTCGCGACGCAGATGCGGGAACAGGATCACGTCGCGGATGCTCGGGCTGTCGGTGAGCAGCATCACCAGACGGTCGATGCCGATCCCGCAGCCGCCGGCCGGCGGCATGCCGTACTCGAGCGCACGGATATAGTCGGCGTCGTAGAACATGGCTTCTTCGTCGCCGGCGTCCTTCTGGTCGACCTGCTTCTTGAAGCGGGCGGCCTGGTCTTCCGGATCGTTCAGCTCAGAGAAGCCGTTGGCGATCTCGCGGCCCGTGATGAACAGCTCGAAGCGCTCGGTGATGCCTGCCACCTTGTCCGACGCGCGCGCGAGCGGCGACACTTCAACCGGATAGTCGATGATGTAAGTCGGCTCCCACAATTGCGATTCCGCGGTCTCTTCGAAGAGCGCCAGTTGCAGCGCGCCGATGCCCGCGTTCAGGAACTGCGGCTGCGACGCGTCGACGCCGAACTTCTTCAGTTCGGTGCGCAGAAACGCGCCGTCGGCCAGTTGCTCGTTCGTGTATTGCGGCGCGTACTTCTGGATGGCCTGCGTGATCGTCAGACGATGGAACGGCTTTGAAAGATCCAGCTCACGACCTTGATACGTAATGGTTGCGGTGCCGCGCGCGTCGATCGCGGCCTGACGGATCAGCTGTTCGGTGAAGTCCATCAGCCACTGATAATCGGTGTATGCCGCGTAGAACTCGATCATCGTGAATTCCGGATTGTGGCGCACCGAGACGCCCTCATTACGGAAATTCCGGTTGATCTCGAACACGCGCTCGAAGCCGCCCACGACCAGCCGTTTCAGATACAGCTCCGGCGCGATGCGCAGGAACATCTGCATGTCCAGCGCGTTGTGATGCGTGACGAACGGCTTGGCCGCGGCGCCGCCCGGAATCGGATGCAGCATCGGCGTTTCGACTTCCATGAAGTCGGCCTCGGCCATGAACTTGCGGATCGACGACATGGCTCTGGTACGGGCCACGAAGGTCTCGCGCGTCTCCGGCGTGACGATCAGGTCGACGTAGCGCTGGCGATACTTCATTTCCTGGTCCGCCAGACCATGGAACTTGTCCGGCAAGGGCCGCAGCGACTTCGACAGCAGGCGCAGTTCGGTACAACGGACCGACAGCTCGCCCTTGTTGGTGCGGAACAGCACGCCGCGCGCCGCGACGATATCGCCCAGGTCCCACTTCTTGAAGGCGTCGTAGGTGGCTTCGCCGACGTCGGCCGGCGTGATGAAAAACTGGATCTGACCCGAGCCGTCGCGCACCGTGGCGAAGCTGGCCTTGCCCATCACGCGCTTGAGCATCATGCGGCCGGCGAGGGCGACTTCGAGCGGGCTCGCTTCGAGCGTTTCCTTGTCGGTCTCGGCGTATTGCTTTTGCAGGTCGCCGGCGTGATGCGTCGGACGAAAATCATTCGGATACGCGACGCCCTGTTCACGCAACTCGCGCAGCTTTTCGCGGCGCTCGGCCATGATCTTGTTGTCGTCCCCCTCGGGCAACGCGTTCGGCTGGATCGGTTCGGTCATGATGGTCTGGTAGTCGGTGGCCCGGGTGAGAGGCGCGCTTCTGAGGGCGACTCGCACACGGGTAGCCTGCCAATCTTGCGAAGAGGACTGCAACAGGCGGTAAAAAGATACGGCGCGGCACAGCATGCCGCGCCGGTGGCGCTTCGCCTAGATGCCCTGTTTCAGGCTGGCGCTGATGAACGGGTCGAGGTCGCCATCGAGCACGCTCTTGGTATTGCTGATTTCGACGTTGGTACGCAGGTCCTTGATGCGGCTGTTGTCCAGCACGTACGAACGGATCTGGTGACCCCAGCCCACGTCGGTCTTGCCGGCTTCGAGCTTGTCCTGCTCGGCCTGACGCTTGCGGATTTCCGCTTCGTACAGGCGCGATTTCAACATGGCCATGGCTTCGGCGCGGTTGCGGTGCTGTGAACGGTCGTTCTGACACTGCACAACGATGCCCGACGGCATGTGTGTGATCCGCACCGCCGAGTCGGTCTTGTTGATGTGCTGACCGCCCGCGCCGGAGGCGCGGTACGTGTCGACGCGCAGATCGGCCGGGTTGATGTCCACTTCGATCGAATCGTCGATTTCCGGGTACACGAACACCGACGAGAACGATGTATGGCGGCCGCCCGACGAGTCGAACGGCGACTTGCGCACGAGACGGTGCACGCCCGTTTCGGTGCGCAGGAAGCCATACGCGTATTCGCCTTCGATCTTGATGGTGGCGTTCTTGATGCCCGCGACGTCGCCGTCGGTCTGTTCCAGCACTTCGGTCTTGAAGCCCTTGCGCTCGCAGTAGCGCAAGTACTGGCGCAGCAGCATCGAGGCCCAGTCGCACGCTTCGGTGCCGCCGGCGCCGGCCTGAATGTCGAGGAACGCGTTGTTCGGGTCGGCCGCGTTCGAGAACATGCGGCGAAATTCCATGTCGGCCACGCGGCTTTCCAGGCCGGCTGCGTCGCTCTCGCAGGCGACGAGCGTTTCCTCGTCGTTTTCTTCACGGGCCATCTCGAACAGGTCTTGCGCGTCGCGCAGGTCGTTGTCGAGCGAGGTGAGTTTGCCCACGACGTCGTCGAGCAGCTTCTTTTCCCGGCCGAGGGCCTGGGCATGCTTCGAGTCGTTCCAGACGTTCGGGTCTTCGAGTTCCCGGTTGACTTCGATTAGACGCAGTGCTTTGTCGTCGTAGTCAAAGATACCCCCGTAGCTCGCCCGCGCGACGGCGCAGGTCGGCCAGAGAGGCTTCGATCGCGTTGAGACGTTCCGCTTCCATGTCGATCTTTTATAGCTTCGTAAAAAGGGGAAATTATAGCCGATCGAGCCTGCCCGGCCCTCAACTCACCGCATGTTCGACGATCAGCTGCACGCGCGAGACGCCGTTCCACGTATCGCTTGCGAGCCGGTAGGCGAGGGTCGTGCGGGCGGGCAGGGAGTCGGTGTGGTTGAACCAGATCGCATTGAAGCGCTGCCGTCCGCGGATCAGTTGCAGCTTCAGGTGCTTGTCCTTCACGAGCGCTTGCGAGGCGATTTCGAACTCGCCCGAGAACACCGGCGCCGGAAAACCCTGGCCCCAGACGGCCGCGTCGAGCATCTCGACGAATTGCGGCGTGAAATAGGCGTCTTCGAGATCGCCGTCGGTTTCGACGACGCGCGCAAGCGCATCTTCGGACAACCACTCGCGGCCCACCGCTTCGAATGCCGCGGTGAAGCGCGGCACGTCGGCGGCGGCGAGCGTCATGCCGGCGGCCATCGCATGGCCGCCAAATTTGACGATCATGCCCGGTTCGCGCTTTGAGATCAGGTCGAGGGCGTCGCGCAGATGGAAGCCCGGAATCGAGCGTCCCGAGCCTTTGACGAGCACGCCGCTCTCGTCAGCCGGAGCGAACGTAAACGCGGGACGGTGGAATTTCTCCTTGAGCCGCCCCGCGACGATGCCGATCACGCCCTGATGCCAGCCTTCGTTGAACAACGTGAGGGTGGCCGAACCGGCCGGGTCGATCGCGGACAGATCGGCGAGCGCCTGCTGCTGCATGCCTGCTTCGATCTCGCGGCGCTCGCGGTTGATCGAATCGAGCTGCTGCGCCAGTTCCCAGGCGCGGCCGATATCGTCGGTGGTCAGGCATTCGATGCCCAGCGACATATCCGACAGCCGCCCCGCGGCATTCAGCCTCGGCCCGAGCGCAAAGCCGAGATCGAAGCCCGAGGCATTGCGGGCGTCGCGCGCCGCCGCACGGAACAGGGCGGCGATGCCCGGCTGCAGCTTGCCCTTGCGAATCCGCGCGAGGCCCTGGGCGACCAGCACCCGATTGTTGCCGTCCAGCTTGACGACGTCGGCCACCGTGCCGAGCGCAACCAGGTCGAGCAGGCCGTCCAGACGCGGTTCGGGCCGCGTGTCGTCGAACGCGCCGCGGCGGCGCAGCTCGGCGCGCAGCGCGAGCAGTACATAGAACATCACACCGACGCCGGCCAGGCACTTGCTCGGAAAACTGCACCCCGGCTGGTTAGGATTGACGATCGCGCGTGCGGCCGGCAGATCGTCGCCCGGCAGGTGATGATCCGTCACGAGCACGTCAATGCCGAGCGCATTCGCCGCCGCCACACCGTCCACACTGGCGATGCCGTTGTCCACCGTGATCAGCAGTTCTGGCTGGCCGGCTTTGCTGCGCGCCGCCAGCGCAACGATCTCCGGTGTCAGGCCATAGCCGTATTCGAAGCGGTTCGGCACCAGATAGTCGATCTGCGCGCCGAACATCCGCAAGCCGCGCACGGCGACCGCGCAGGCGGTCGCGCCGTCGCAATCGTAGTCGGCCACCACCAGCATGCGGCGCTTGCCTTCGATCGAATCCGCCAGCAACACCGCCGCGTCTTCGCAGCCCTTCAGTTCGGCGGGCGGCACGAGGCGCGCGAGACCGGTTTCGATCTCATCGGGCCGGCAGACGCCGCGCGCCGCATAGAGCCGCGCGAGCACCGGATGCAGGCCATGACGGGTCAACACTTCGGCGTCGACAGGGGAACAGGTGCGCGTAACGATTCGAGTCATGCAGAAAGGCCGGAAAACAGGGGGTGGGTCATGGGTTGGATCATTCCTCGACGGACGCGCTCGGTCATTCTATGAATAGCGACGCAAGCAGGCGGCGCCGCCAGAACTTGCGCAGGTCGCCGCGCGTCGCGCTGAGCGTCACCGAACCGGTATCGCCGCACAGTGTGAGCCCCAGTTCGCCGAGCTGCCCTGACTGCAATGCAGTGAGGGCGGGCGCGAACCAGTCGGTCTCGAGGGCGGCGAAAGCCTCGTTCCAGCGGCCCCAGTCCTGCTCGATGTAGGGCCCGGAAAACGGGTCCAGCTCGACCAGCGTGGCGCCGGCCGCCCCATTGGACGAAGCGCTCAGGGCTGCAAACGAAGCCGGCGGCGCGGCGGTTGCGACACCGGAGGTCAGCGCGAGACCACGTGTCGCCGCAGCATCCGACAGCACCCGGCTAAACGGGCTATGCACCGGCTGCGCCGCGCCTTGCGCATGAAACCAGATCGAATTGACCGCGGGCAGGCCGCGTGCTTCGCGCGCCTCGTTGACCGGGTGCTCGAACCATGCCATCTGCACTTCGTTTTGCAGCTTCATCCACGCGCGCGAGCGCTCGCCGCTGTGGGCTTCGTGCGGCAGCCAGATTTCGATGTTGCGGCCGCTGGCCCGCAGCGGCGACGCTCCTGCGAGCGTGCCGAACGCGTCGCTCGACAAATACCAGCGCAGCGGATTAGGCGCGACGATCTGCACACCCAGCTCTTCGATCAGCGGCCGCGCCACTTCCAGCAGTGTGGCGGCTTCGTCGTGCGTCAGTTCGAGTGATGCCGGATCGATCAGCACCAGGTGGTCATGCGCGATCCGCACGTGTACGGGCTGCACGCAGGCCCAGGTCTGGGTGCCGGGCTCGCCGCCGTCGGCGCGCAGCATGTAGGGCGCGAGCGGCGCCTCGTCGGCGGCCGCCGCGCCGCTCGGCACCGTGCCGAACTGGCGGGCCACCCAGCGCTCATGCGGCAGGGTGCGCTGGAAGTCCTCGCCGACCACCCGCTCGACCAGCGTGGCGCGCGCGAGCAGTCTGTCGAGGGCCGGGCTGGCGAGGTTGTGAAGCGCGGTGGAGGCGTCGGCTGCGGCGGGCAGCGCGAAGGGCAGGAGCAGGTGAAGACGGTTGGCGTGCATGATGCTCGGCATTGTATGGCAAACTTCGCGCTTGATCGGTGCTGGAACGAGCGGCGCAAGCGCTGCCGGCGACGGTGGCAGCCGTGGCGGCAGGGCCTCGGTCCGGAACCATCGGCGCCGATCCGACACCAACGGTTACGGCCTGCCGGGTCGCGTGGCGCGCGGCGCCAGCCGGTTCCAGGCGGCGCACGCAGGCCGCCGGGCCGCACGTCGCGGTCGCAGAACGCAGAAAAGGATTCGCTTGAAATTTCCCTACGAATGGCAGATTGGCTGGCGCTACACCCGCGCCGGCAAACGCACGACCGGCAACGGCTTCATTTCGTTCATCGCACTGGTGTCGATGTCGGGCATCGCGCTCGGCGTCGCGGCGCTGATCGTCGTGCTTTCCGTGATGAACGGGTTCCAGAAAGAGGTGCGTGACCGCATGCTGTCGGTGCTGGCGCACGTCGAGATCTTCTCGCCGACTGGCTCGATGCCCAATTGGCAATTGACGGCCAGGGAAGCGCGCCAGAACAAGGAAGTGATCGGCGCGGCGCCCTACGTCGACGCCCAGGCGCTGCTGACGCGCCAGGACGCGGTGAGCGGGGTGGCGCTGCGCGGCGTGGATCCGACGCTCGAGCCGCAGGTCTCCGACATCTATAAGGAAATGAAAGGCGGCCAGTTGACCGACCTGAAAGCGGGCGAATTCGGCATCGTGCTCGGCACGGATCTGGCGGCCAACCTGGGCGTGACGGTCGGCGACAAGATCACGCTGGTGGCGCCCGAGGGCACCATTACGCCGGCCGGGATGCTGCCGCGCCTGAAGCAGTTCACGGTGGTGGGCGTCTTCGAGTCAGGACACTACGAATACGACAGCACGCTGGCGCTGATCAACATCCAGGACGCGGAGGTGCTGTTCCGCTTGCCGGCGCCCACCGGCGTGCGTTTGCGCCTGACCGACATGCAGCGTGCGCCGGCAGTGGCGCACCAGCTGGCGCGCACGCTGTCAGGCGACCTCTATATTCGCGACTGGACGCAGCAGAACAAGACCTGGTTCTCCGCCGTGCAGATCGAAAAGCGCATGATGTTCATCATCCTGACGCTGATCATCGCGGTGGCGGCGTTCAATCTGGTGTCGTCGCTGGTGATGACGGTGACCAACAAGCAGGCGGACATTGCGATTTTGCGCACGCTCGGCGCGCAGCCCGGCTCGATCATGAAGATCTTCGTGGTGCAGGGCGTGACGATCGGCTTTATCGGCACGGCTACGGGCGTGGCGCTCGGCTGTCTGATTGCGTGGAGCATTCCGTGGCTCGTGCCGATGATCGAGCATCTGCTCGGCGTGCAGTTCTTGCCGCCGTCGGTGTATTTCATCAGCGAGTTGCCTTCGGAGCTGGTGCCGGGCGACGTCATCAAGATCGGCCTGATCGCGTTCGTGCTGTCGTCGCTGGCAACGCTGTACCCGAGCTGGCGTGGCGCGAAGGTCCGTCCTGCGGAGGCGCTGCGCTATGAATGATCGTTCCGTTGCACACACTATGGCTCAAGACAGCGCGCTGCATCCCTACGTCCTCGAAGCGACCGGCATTTCGAAGTCGTTCATCCAGGGCGGCCTCAACGTGCAGGTGCTGAATAACACGCAACTGTCGGTGCGCCGCGGCGAAAAGCTGGCCATCGTGGGAGCGTCCGGCTCCGGCAAGAGCACGCTGCTGCACGTGCTGGGCGGTCTCGACGATCCGAGTGCGGGTGAAGTCTCCGTGCTCGGCAAACCCTTCACCAAACTCTCCGAGCGCGAGCGCAACGATTTGCGCAATCGCGCGCTCGGTTTCGTGTATCAGTTCCATCATCTGCTGGCCGAATTCACCGCGCTCGACAACGTGGCGATGCCGCTGCGCATTCGCCGCATGCCGACCGAGGAAGCGCGTCATACGGCGATGCAAACGCTGGAGCGGGTGGGCCTGTCGCATCGCGCGAAACATCGGCCAGGCGAGTTGTCGGGCGGCGAGCGTCAGCGCGTTGCGATTGCGCGAGCGCTCGTCACGAACCCGGCCTGCGTGCTGGCCGACGAACCCACCGGCAATCTCGACGGCGGCACCGCGGACACGGTCTTCAATCTGATGCTGGAGCTATCGCGGACCTTCGACACCAGCTTCGTGATCGTCACGCACGATCCGGATCTGGCCGCGCGCTGCGACCGCACCATGCGGCTGCGCGACGGCGTGCTGTACGAAGAGCCGACCGTGCCCGTGTAATACCTTCGTTGCGAGCCGCGCATGTGGATCGATACGCATTGTCACCTCGACGCAGCCGAATTCGCTGCGGACCGCGACGCCGTCGCGGCGGCCGCAGCGGTGGCCGGCGTGGCGCGTATCGTGATTCCGGGCGTGGCGCGCGAGAACTTCGCGCGGGTGCGCGAGCTGGCGCGCCGCGTGAAGGGCGGTGCCTATGCGCTCGGCATTCATCCGCTCTTCACGCCGGCCGCGCAGGACGCGGATCTCGACGCGCTGCGCATGGAAATCGAAGCCAGTCTCGGCGATCCGCTGTTTGTCGGTCTGGGTGAGATTGGTCTGGATTACTTCGTGCCGGGCCTCGACGATGCGCGTCAGCAATTCTTCTACAACGAGCAATTGAAGCTCGCCCACGAATTCGATCTGCCCGTGATCTGTCACGTGCGCAAATCGCAGGATCAGGTGCTCAAAGGCTTGCGCAGGCATGCAGTGCATCGCGGCATCGCGCATGCCTTCAATGGCAGTTTTCAGCAGGCCCAGGCATTTATCGATCACGGCATGCATCTGGGCTTCGGCGGCAATCTGACCTTCGAGCGTGCGCTGCAGATCCGCCGCCTCGCCGCCCAGCTGCCGCTCGACGCGCTCGTGGTCGAAACCGACGCGCCGGACATCGCACCCTCCTGGCTCTACCGCCAACGCAATACGCCGGACCAGATTCCCGCCATCGGCGCCGGGCTCGCGCAACTGCGCGGGATCGGCGCAGACGAGCTTGCCATAGGCACAACGGCTAACGCTCACGCGGCACTGCCCCGGCTCGCCCTTTCGTCTGCATAATCGTCTGGTGGATCGCGCCGGGCGGAACACGCGTCCGGCAGCCTGCCTGCCATGACCTGTCGATTCGTTTTGCTTGCGATGCCCGGTGCGATTTCCGGTTTCGGTAGCGGGCAAGCGGGTGGAGGGCGGATGCGGGCGGTGTGGTGTGGATTTGCGTTGGGCGTCGTCGTCCTGCAGCAGCAGGCGGCGTTGCCCTTGTGGCGCGGCTGGCTTGCGCTGGTGCTGCTATGGGGTATCGCGCTCGGTGCGGCTGCGTGGGGTTTGCGCGGCCGTGGCTGGCGTGCGCATGGCGGCTGGTGTGCGGTTTGGCTGGCGGCTGCGTGCGCCGGTTTTGGCTACGCCGCGTGGCGCGCCGAAGTGCGGCTTTCGGCGAGTTTGCCTGCCGCATGGGAGGGCCGCGATATCGAGCTCAGCGGGGCCGTCAGAGGGCTGCCGAACGTCGACGGCAAGGGCGTGCGCTTTCTGTTCGACGTCGATTCCGTCGATGCGCCCATCGCGCATTTTCCCCGCACCATTCAACTATCGTGGATCGACGAAAAAGGTCCGCCGCCGCCCACGCTGGAGCCGGGCGCTCGCTGGCGTCTGACCGTGCGCCTCAAGCGCGCGCACGGCAATGCCAACTACGGCGTGCGCGACGCCGAAGCCGGCTTGCTGGCGCGTAACGTTCGCGCCACCGGCTATGTCAGCACGCCGGCAGCCGCGAAGCGTCTCGCCGTGGTCGCGAGCGGCCTGGGTTATCGCGTGGACCGCTGGCGTGCCGCATTGCGTGCGCGCATTGACGCCGTGCTGGCCGACGCGCCGCATCGGGGCATCGTGGTGGCGCTCGCCGTAGGCGCGCAGGATGAAGTGAGCGCAGCGGACTGGGCGCTGATGCGGAGCACCGGCACCAGCCACCTGGTGGCGATTTCGGGTCTGCATATTGGCTTCGTTGCGGGCCTGGCCGGTTGGCTGGCCGGCGCGTTGTGGCGGCGGTCGTGCTTCTTCGGGCGCAACTGGCCGTTGATCGTGCCGGCGCAGAAGCTCGCTGTGAGCGTCGGCGTGCTGTTTGCCGGGATGCATGCGGCGCTTGCCGGATTCAATGTCCCTGCGCAGCGCGCGTTGTGGATGGCGAGTGTGGTTGCGCTGGCGTTTATCAGTGGGCGCAATGTGGCGCGCTCGGTGGTGCTGGCGTGGGCGCTCGGGCTCGTGCTGCTGCTCGATCCGTGGGCGGTCGTGTCGGCGGGCTTCTGGCTGTCGTTTGGCGCCGTGGCGGCGATCCTGTATGCAAGCTCCGGATGGCCGCGTATCTACCATGAGGCGCAGCCCGAGGAGTCCGACGCCGACGCCGAGTTGGCCAATCATGCGCAGCATGACGCCGACGCCAACGCCAGCCTCGGCTCAGCAGACCCTGCAGGCGCCGGGTGCGCTTCACCGGCCGGTCACGATCCGGGCAACACGTCTCATGCCGGTTCGCAAGCTCAGGCCTTGCGCGCGTGGAGGCGGCAGTTCGCCGGCCGGTTGATGAAAGCGCTGCGCACGCGCTGGCGGGCATGGGTCGCGCGTTTGCGCGGCGCCGTCCACGTGCAGTGGGCCGTGACGATCGCACTGGCGCCGCTGACCGCCTGGTGGTTCGCGCAGATTCCGCTGATCGGGCCGATCGCCAACGCGTTCGCGATTCCCTGGGTCAGTATCTTCGTTACGCCGGCGGTGCTCGTCGGCGTCGCCGTCCCCGCGCCATTCGATGTCTTTGCATTGCGCGCTGCCCATGCGTTGCTCGAATGGCTGATGGCGGGCCTGCAGCTGCTCTCGGGTCCCGCGTGGGCGCTCTGGCGCCTGCCGCAACCGGATGGTTGGGCGCTGGCTGCGGCGGCGGTGGGCGTCGCGTGGTGCCTCGCCCCGCGCGGCTGGCCGTTGCGCTGGGCCGCGCCGCTCACCTGGCTGCCATTGCTGATGCCGGCTCCGCCGGGGCCGCCCGAGGGCGCGTTCAGGCTCACGGCGCTCGATATCGGCCAGGGCTCGTCGATCCTGATCGAAACCGCGCATCACGCGTTGCTGTTCGATGCGGGGCCGGGCCCGGAATCGACGCACGCGGGCGAGCGTGTCGTGGTGCCCTACCTGCAGGCCAACGGCGTCTATACGCTGGATACGCTCGTGATCAGCCACGCCGATTCCGATCATTCTGGCGGCGCGCCGGCCGTGCTCGACGGCGTCCAGGTGCGTCAGTTGCTGGCGGCGCTCGCGCCGTCCAACGCACTCTGGGCGAAGGCTCGCGAGGTGGGCGCCCAGAGCGTGCCGTGCGCGGCGGGGCAGCGCTGGCAGTGGGACGGCGTTGAATTCTCGCTGCTCTGGCCTGATGCGGGGCCGCTGCAAGGCAAGCCCAATGCGCATTGCTGCGTGTTGCGGGTGAGTACGGAGCGGGCCGCTTCACGGGGCCTCACGGCCTTGCTGGCCGCGGATATCGAAGCGCCGGTCGAGCGCACGCTGCTCACGCGCGAACGCCGCGCCTTGCACGCCGAGGTGCTGGTCGTGCCGCATCACGGCAGCAAGACATCGTCGACCGAGCCGTTCCTCGACTCTGTCGAACCGCTTGTTGCGGTATTTCAGGTAGGCTATCGCAACCGTTTTCACCATCCGAACCCGGGCGTCTTCGAACGCTATCTGGCGCGCCACATCGAACTGACCCGCAGCGACGACGACGGCGCGGTGCGCCTCGTGGCGCAGGATGCGACGCTCTCGCTCGAACGGTATCGCACGGTGCATCGCCGGTACTGGATGGATCGCTAAAGGCCGCGCCCCGGGGCAGCACAATCAGCACAATCAGAAACGGAGACAGCCGCACTTGAAAAACATCGTCCACTTCTCCCACGCCAACGGCTTTCCGGCGTCGACCTACCGAACCATCTTTGCAGAACTGGCCGACGACTACGACGTGCGTTATATCGAACGCATTGGCCACGACGCGCGCTTTCCGGTGACGCAGGACTGGCCGCATCTGGTCGAGCAACTGCTCGACGACATCAGCCGCTCATACGAGCAGCCGGTCTGGCTGGTGGGTCATTCGCTCGGCGGCTATCTGTCGTTGATGGCGGCGCTGAAAAAGCCGCAGTGGGTCAGGGGCGTGGTGATGCTCGATTCGCCGGTGATCGCCGGCTGGCGCAGCAGCATGCTGCGGGTGTCGCAATGGACCGGGCTCGACGAGCGGCTCTCGCCCGCGGCGGCCACGCGTACCCGCCGCACCCAGTGGGCAAGCCGCGAAGAAGCGTGGCGCCACTTCCACTCGAAACCGGCGTTCGCCCGCTGGGACGAGCGGATGCTGTCCGACTATATCGACTTCGGCATTCCGCAGACGTCGCCCGACGGCACGCGGTCGCTCGCGTTCGACCGCCGCACCGAGTACAGGATCTATAAGACCTTGCCGCACACGCTCGGCTCGCGTCTTGCGCGCGGCGCGCCAGTGCCGGTCGGCTTCATCGCGGGCACACACTCGAAGGAGATTCGCCAGGCCGGGCTCGACGCCACACGCCGCGCCACCGGCGGCCTTCTGGAGTGGATCGACGGCAGTCATCTGTATCCGATGGAAAAGCCGCTCGAAACCGCGCGAGCAGTGCAGCGCATGCTGCGCGAACTGGAACGGCGCGTCTGACGCTGAGGCCGGCGCCCAGGGCATGCGGTATTCAGGGAGAACGACAGGGACCGGGACGGGGCAAGGCGCACGACAAGGAGCATGACAAGGCGGTACCCTGCACGCGAGCATAGGTACCTGCCGCGCCGGAACAGGCTCTTCATTGCCCTGCATCTGGGAAGAAGCGGGCGGCACCGAAATCGGTGCTGGATCGGTGTGGATGCCGCGCATTTTGCTGGGTTGAGACCCTGCTTTACGGTATAATCCGTTTTTCCCGCGAGCATCCAGCGATGACCAAATATGTTTTCGTCACCGGCGGCGTAGTTTCTTCCCTCGGCAAGGGTATTGCCGCCGCTTCCCTCGCCGCGATCCTCGAATCGCGCGGTCTGAAAGTCACCCTCCTCAAGCTCGATCCCTACATCAA
>NZ_DASXHA010000033.1:0-18254 GCF_036488795.1 Paraburkholderia sp. | reverse complement strand
TATTAGCTTCGCCCCTGTGCGGGGCGGCACTCACTTTCTTTGCCGCCGCAAAGAAAGTAAGCAAAGAAAGCGGGCTTCACACCGCCAGCCAGTAGATGTCCGTCTCTGTCGTGTACCGGAAACGGCCCAACACAAGACCCGTCCTCGCGCAGTCGCCTTCGTGACACAGCACTCATCCGTTCCAGCGTTGCGCGCCGCGCCCCGCCGTCGGGCAAAACGCCTTCTTTACCGCGCGGCGGTCAACGTCTGGTGGCGACCTTGCAGGCACAAACCTGCGCCGTTTCAGCTTCGCGTCGATGGGCCCCGGCAAATCAGCGCGCGGTCTACTTTTACGTGACGCGAAGCGTCACGTAAAGCGCCGCACCCACCACCCTGGCGGACCCATCCGCCACGCGCGTAGCGCGTAGGCGGGATGAATGAGTGCTTTGTCACGGGGGCGAAGTGCGCGAGGGCCGATCTCGTCTCGGACCCACGCCGCGTGGGCGACGAGGCGCACACCTACAGGCTGGCGGTTGGAAGCCCGCTTTCTTTGCCTACTTTCTTTGCGGCGGCAAAGAAAGTAGGTGCCGCCCCGCACAGGGGCGAAGCTAATAGACCACCAAGAAAGCAAGGAAAGGCCAACGCCCCAGATAAACAGGCCAGTCAAAGCCAGACGCTACCAGACCGATAAGAGTACAAGCAAAAGCCCAACGCCGTAGGCAAACAACCAAATACCGAAGCTAACAGCCCAAAAGCAAATCAGGCAAACCCGAAAACCCCAACAACAGCCACCCACGCGCCGCGCAGGCAAAAAAACGAATTCACTTCGAATCCCGAACAAAAATCCACTCATGCGCTGGATCATTCTTGAAATGCCAAACCCGCTCCTTCCCCGCCATGACATTCAGATAATAAGAATCATACCCATAGGGCACAACCACTGGGTGATACCCCTTAGGCACCATCACCACATCGTGATCCTCAACCGCCATTGACTCATCAAGATCCCGCGAATCCGTGTACACCCGCTGAAACGCAAACCCCTGCGAAGGATTCAAGCGATGATAATAAGTCTCCTCAAGCGAGCTCTCGAGCGGCACGTTATCCGTATCATGCTTATGCGGCGGATAACTCGAAGCATGTCCGCCAGGCGTCCTCACCTCGACAACCAGTAACGACTCCGCCGCCTCAGTCTGCGGCAAGATATCGCAAACATAACGCGTATTAAGCCCCTTGCCCCGCGTCGAACGCTTCATCTGCGCAGGTTCAATCAGGCGCGCCGGCAACGCGCCCCTGGCAGGCGCGCTAGCTACGCCCACTTCAGCATTCCGCACCGCGCGCACCGTCGCCTGCACGCCAGGCGGCAAATACACCGCATACGGCGCGGCGTCCTCGAACACGCTGTCGCGTGAGCCCAGACTGCTCCACTTCGTTTCAGGCGTTTCAATATCGACAGCTCCCGCCAGCACGACAATGCAAACCTCGCGTGCCGGCTCGTGAACATGCACGACTTCGCCCGCTCCCACGCGGTAAGCCGCAAAACCCACGTACCGCCATGCCGCCGTTTCCGGCGTGACCCGCGCAATCGTCTGGCCCTCGCGCTGTGCCTTTACCAGCAAGCTCATGCTGCCTCCTTCGTCGCAGGCGTCGCCGCGCCAGGCGGCGTATCGACCAGCGCCCGCAAGGTCTGATATCCCTTCTCCGCGTAAGCGTACGACGGCGCAATCACCGGATCCTGTTCCGCTTCGACGACCAGCCAGCCGCGATAACCATGCCGTTTCAAGCGATCGATGATCGATGCGAAATCCACCGCGCCATCACCCGGAACGGTGAACGCACCGTTGATCACCGAATCGAGAAAACTCCAGTTGCGGTTGCGCGCAAGCTTCATCACAGTGGGCCGCACGTCCTTGCAATGAACGTGGCACACGCGCGCAATGTGCTTGTCGAGCACCTTCACAGGATCACCACCCGCAAACGTGATGTGCCCGGCGTCGAACAGCAGGCCGACTGCGTTGCTCGTGCGAGCCATGAGCTGATCGACGTCAGCCGGCGTCTCGACATACGCACCCATATGATGGTGATACGCAAGCCGCACGCCACGGCTTAGCGTATAACGCGCGAATTCGTCGAGGCGTCTGGCATACGCGTCCCATTGCGCTTCGCTGAAAAAGCGCGGGCGCTGATACAGCGGTTGCGGTGCGCCCTGAATCGAATCGGCGACCTCGCCGTACACCATCACCGTCGCACCATTGCGCGCGAGCAGTTCCAGATGCGCGTCCACTGAGGTAATTTCGTCCGCCACGCTGCCTCGTGCCAGTCTTCCGGAGTACCACCCGGACACCAATGCGAGATCGTATTGCGCGAGCAGCGTTTTCAGTGCCTGCGGTTCGCGTGGGAACTTGTTGCCAAGCTCAAACCCTTCGTAGCCGATGGCGCGTCCTTCGGTCAGCGCAACGTCGAGCGGAGTTTCACCGCCTAGCGACGGCAAATCGTCGTTCATCCACGACAGCGGGTTGATGCCAATGCGTACTTCGAACTGAGTCATGCGAACGTCCTCATTCGTTGACAGGGTCGCCGCCGGCCTGGGCACGTGCGTCGATATGAGCTTCGTATTGCGCACGCGCAGCACGCACCTTTTCCTGGGTCGATACCTCCGGCACCGCGACTTCCCACCACCAGCCGCCGTCGTCGGTCGTGCGGGCAGGGTCGGTGTCGATGCTGATCACGTAGGTGCGATCCGCGGCACGTGCGCGTTGCAACGCGCCCTCGAGTGCTGCGACGTTTGCAACATGCTCCGCCTGCGCTCCGAGTGAGCGCGCGTGCGCCGCGAAATCGATCGTGGGTGCGCCAAGCGGGCCTTGCGCGCAATCGTCGAACAGGTTGTTGAACGGCGCGTTGCCGCACGCCTGTTGCAGACGGTTGATGCAACCGTAGCCGCGATTGTCGAGCACGACGATGATCAGCTTCGCGCCCAGCATCACCGAAGTGGCAATCTCGCTGTTCAGCATCAGATAGCTGCCGTCGCCGACCATCACGATCACTTCGCGTTCGGGCCGCGCGAGTTTCGCGCCGAGGCCCCCGGCAATTTCGTAGCCCATGCACGAGTAGCCGTATTCGACGTGATACGCACCCGGCCGCCCAGCGCGCCACAGCTTGTGCAGTTCGGCGGGCAGTGTGCCGGCGGCGCAAACGACGATGTCGTCGGTGGTCGACTTGTCGCTCGACCGCTGTACCGCGCCGATCACGTCCGCATCGTAGGGCAGCACGGTATCGCGCTGCGGTGCATGTGTGAGCGTCGCGACCGTTTCACGCCAGCTTGCCGAGAGCTTGTGCGCCAGTGTGGTCCACGTGCGTTCGGCGTGCCAGTTGCCTAACCCGGTGGCGAGCGCACCGAGCGCAAGACGCGCGTCGGCTTCGACGACGAGGCCGCGGTGCTTGAGACCATCGAAGGCATTCGCGTTGATGCCGATCACGTCAGCCTGCGTAAATAGCGTGTTCGAACCGGTCGTGAAATCCTGCAGACGTGTGCCGATTGCCAGCACGCAATCGGTGTCATGCGCGAGCGCATTCGCTGCGGGCGAACCGGTCACACCGAGCGCGCCCGCGTTGAGCGGATCGTTCCAGGCAAGCGAACCTTTGCCGGCCTGGGTTTCGGCCACCGGGATGCCGTGCGCAGTGGCGAATGCGTGCAGGGCATCAGTGGCGCGACCGTATAGCACGCCGCCGCCGGCGACGATCAGCGGCCGCTTGGCACGGCGCAAACGCGCCACAGCGGCTTCGATTTCTTCCGTCACAGGTGCGGGCACGTGAAAGCTCACGACGCGCGGCTCGAAGAACTCCGCCGGGAAATCGTAGGCGGCCGCCTGTACGTCTTGCGGTAACGCAAGCGTGACCGGCCCGCAGAGGGCCGCGTCGGTGAGCACGCGTATTGCACGCGGCAACGCCGTAAGCAATTGCGCTGGGTGCACGATGCGATCGAAGTAGCGCGACACCGGCTTGAACGCATCGTTGGCGGAGATGCCGCCGTCGTGGAAGTCTTCGACCTGCTGCAATACCGGGTCCGGCGCGCGCGAAACGAAGATGTCGCCGGGCAATAACAGCACCGGCAGCCGGTTCACGTGGGCGAGTGCCGCAGCGGTCAACAGATTGGTGGCCCCTGGTCCGATGGAGGTCGTGACGGCCATCATGCGACGCCGGAAATGCGCCTTCGCAAATGCAATCGCGCTGTGCGCCATGGCCTGCTCGTTGTGCGCGCGCAGCGTCGGCAGTTCATGACGATGCTCGTACAAGGCCTCGCCCATGCCCGCGACATTGCCGTGCCCGAAGATCGCGAACACCCCACCGAACAACGGCTCAGTGGAACTGCCGTCCTCGCTCTTGACGCGTTGCGCGGCGAGGTAGCGCACCAGCGCTTGCGCAGCGGTGAGCCGCAGCGTGCCCTGGGCAGGCGCGACAGACTCGGGTGCATGGCTCGCGACGGGTTCGTGATGCAAGACGCGTTGGTTCATGCCGCCTGCTCCTGGTGATCGTGATGAGCCGTGGCGGGGTGCGCAACGGGCGCCCCGCGTGTGGCGCGCCACGAGGCGATCAGCGTTTCGAAGGTGTGCCGCACACGCGCAATCAGCTCGTCGTCGTTGATCGAGCCTGCGAGCCATGCGTGGCTCGGTTCATGGAAAATCGTGCGGCCCACGGTGAAGCCTCGGCAGCTCGCCGATTGCGCCGCCGCGCGAAAGCCCTCGTTCAGTTGCTCGACGGCCGCGGACAGGCCAAGCAGCACCACGCCACGGCAATACGGATCGCGTTCGGCGATCAGCGCATCGACGGCTTGCCATTGCGCGGCCTCCATCGGTTCGAGCTTCCACCACTCCGGATAAATGCCAATGTTGTAGAGCCGCTTCAACGCGCGATACACCGTGTCCGGCGCCTGCGGCAGATGCGCATGTTTCGGCGGAATCACTTCGAGCAGCAGTTCATGGCCGCTCGCCTGCGTCGCATCGTAGAGCGCGCGTAATTGCGCTTCCTGTTCGAGCCGTTGCTCGATGGCGTCGTCGGGATGGTATTGAACCAGACACTTCGCGACATGCTCCTGGGGCCACGGAATCAATGTCGTGCCGATCGAACGGCCATGATCGAACACCAGCGGCACCGATCCAGGCAGTTCCACCGGACGGCCGATCCACCAGCCGCGTCCGGTTGCCGCGTTGAGCGCGTCCTGGCCGTAGCGATCGTCGATCAGCACGCCAATGCGGCCTTGCAGTCCAAGCGCGCTTTCGGTCTGCGCCACGGCCTCGACGAACAGCCCCTTCAGTTGCGCGATCCGCGCTTCGCTCGCACCCGTTTGCTGCGCCAGATCGAAGAACTGGTTGCGATGATCGAACGCAAAGCCGAGTACTTCGTCCCATTGCTTGCGGGCAGGGGAGACGCGATGCAGCCGCGCGAGTCTCGCGTCGCGGTCCGGGCGGCGCATGCGTTGCGGGTCGGTTTTCGCTTCACTCAGGAAATAGTCGAGTTCGGCCGGCGTCGGCATGGCCGGGGCACAACCGTGACGCGAGACGACCAGCGCACCGCTGGCATTCGCCGCGCGGGCACACGCATCGAGCGGTTGATCGCGCAACCATCCCGACAGAAAACCGGAAGCGAATGCGTCGCCTGCGCCCAGCACGTTCAGCACTTCGACTTCGACGCCGCCATGAATCGGCGCGTCGTCGAGCGATGCCGGCACGTCGCCGTCGATGATCTGGCAGCCCAGCGGACCGCGCTTCACCACGAGCGTGGCGGGTGTCACGGCACGCACCATCGCGAGTGCTTCGATCAGTTCGGTCTTGCCGCCGGCAATCCGGAACTCCTCTTCGGTGCCGATCACCAGATCGATCAGCGGCAAGATGCGTTGAATGTGCGCGGTGACGTCTTCGTTTGCGACGAAGCGGGTCTCGCCATCCGCCTTGCCCGTGAGTCCCCACAGGACAGGGCGGTAGTCGATGTCGAGCACGGTGCGCACATTGTTGCGACGCGCGTAGTCGAGCGCGCGGCGGCTGGTGCGGTTGACCTGTTCGGTCGAAAAATGCGTGCCGGTGATCAGCAGCGCCTTCGATGAAGCAATGAATGCCTCGTCGAAATCGGCTTCGTCGACCGCCATGTCGGCGCAGTTTTCGCGGTAGAAAATCAGCGGGAACGTGTCGCGGTCTTTCAGACCGAGCAAGACCAAAGCGGTCAGGCGTTCATGATCGACGCGCACATGGCTGACGTCGCAGCCTTCTTTCGTGAGGGTCTCGGTGAGAAAGCGGCCCATATGGTCGTTGCCGACGCGCGCGAGCATCGACGAGGCGAGCCCGAGGCGCGCGCAGCCGAACGCAATATTCGCCGACGAGCCGCCGAGATATTTCGCAAAGCTCGACACGTCTTCGAGCCGGGCGCCCACTTGCTGCGCGTAGAGGTCGACGGCGAGCCGGCCGAGACAGACGACGTCGCGGCTGCGGCCCGGCGCAAAGCGGCTGGATGCGGCGGCAGGCGTAGATTTATTGGAGAGAGCCATGGAATGTCCTGAATATCGAAGCACGCAAACCCCGGCAAAGACGTGCGTTCAGATGCGAGCGATCAGTGCCGGCATGAAACGCACGTGCTGGAGACATGGCGCAAATCAGATCGTCGCGCCTTCGAGCTCGCCGATCATCTTCTGCATTTCGGCGCCGCCGGCCATCATGTCGAGCACTTCGTCCTTGCTGATGGTGTCCTTCGTGAAGGTGCCGAGCGACTTGCCACGATTGAGCAGCGTGAACGAATCACCGATCGGGTACGCGTGATGCACGTTGTGGGTAATAAAAATCACGGAGATGCCTTTGGCGCGCGCCGTGTGAATCAGTTTCAGCACATTGAAGCTTTGCTTCACGCCGAGTGCGGCCGTCGGTTCGTCGAGAATCAGAACGCGCGCGCCGAAGTGAATGGCACGTGCGATCGCGAGGCATTGCTTCTCGCCACCGGACATCGTGCCGATCGGCTGATGCGGGTCGCGCACGTTGATGCCCATTTCTGCGAGCTTGGCGCGCGAAGCCGTCGCGCATTGCTCGATGTCCATCACGTTGAGAACCCCGAACAGTTTCTTCTGCGGCTCGCGTCCCATGAAGAAATTGCGCGCCACCGAGAGCAAGGGCACCAAGGCCAGATCCTGATAGACGGTGGCAATGCCGAGATCGAGCGCGTCTTTGGGCGACGTGAAATGCACCGGCTTGCCGTCGACACGGTAGATGCCTTCGCTGGGCTGATGCACGCCGGCCAGCGTCTTGATCAAGGTGGACTTGCCCGCGCCGTTGTCGCCGAGCAGGCAATGGACTTCACCGCGCCGCAGTTTGAGCGTGATGTCTTTGAGTGCAATCACATTGCCGAAATAGCGGCTGACGTTTTCGAGCGACAGGATGTAGTCGCCATCGTCCGTTTGAATCGTGTTCATCATGAGCTCCTTGATTAGCGGGACGCCGAAACGCGGGTGCGCACGTAGTGATTGAACAGCACCGCGAACAGCAACATCACGCCAAGGAATACGCGGAACCAGTCTGAGTCGATGTTCGTATACGTGATGCCGATCTGCACCACGCCGAAGATCAGGGCGCCAAAGCAGGCACCGATCACCGAACCGTAGCCGCCCGTCAACAGCGTGCCGCCGATCACCGCGGCAATGATGGCTTCGAATTCGGCCTGCAAGCCGCGGTCCGCAGCGGCCGAGCCGATATCGCACACTTGCAGCACCGCAAAGAGGCATGCGCAAAACGCGGTCAGCACGAACAGTGAAATCTTCACGCGGCGCACCGGCACGCCGACGTTTTTGGCCGCATTGGCGTCGCCGCCCACAGCGAAGATCCAGTTGCCGAAGCGCGTCTTGGCGAGGACGAAGGCGCAGATCGCAGCAAGCGAAAACCACCACAGGATGACCTTCGGAATGCCCGGCACGAGCGGCAAGCCGTTATCCAGCAGCTTGACGACGCCGATATGACCGAACCACACGAACAGACCTTTGAACGCGACGCCTTGAAACAGCGTATGCGCGAGCCAGTCCTGGGCGGCGACGTCGCCTACGCCGGAGATGATCGTGCGGTCCGCGAACATCACCGAAAGCGCCAGTGTCAAACCGCGCAAGATGAACAGGAACGCCAGCGTGACAATGAAAGAGGGCAGCCGCGTGCGCATCACGAGGTAGCCGTTGAGCGCGCCGAGCGCCATTGAGCCGACGAAGGCAAACACGATCGACAGGGCAATCGGCCAGTGGAAATACATGGTTGGCAGCGCAACCATCATGCCGGCGAAGCCGATCATCGAGCCGATCGAGAGGTCGAATTCGCCGGCGATCATCAACAGGCACGCACCCACCGCGATGATGCCGAGGTAGGAGGCAACCTGCGACCAGTTCATCACACCATCGAGGTTGAACATGCCGGAGTTGCCGGCGGCGAATCCAAATACGAGGAACACCATCACGGTGCCGGCGAGCGCAGCGAATTCCGGACGGTTCAGCAGATGTTTGAACCAGGACTCGCTGCGCATGCGTTCGTCGGATCCGGCGGACGCGGGGGTCACGGTGGTGGCTTCCTTGTCGGAAGGATGATGTTTGGCATGGAAGGGGTTGGCGACGCCCATTGAAGCTCTCCTTGAGGCACCTGCGAGAAGCGTCCGGGGCGACACTTCGAGTGAGGCGCGTGATGCGAGTGAAACATTGCAAAGGGAGACGGGTGCAGCCGGCCAGCGGCGGCTGGCCACACACGGTCCCTTCATGTTCAGTCCAGGCACGCAGCGGTGCCCGGACGACCTGCGCACTACAAGCTAGCTAAAAACAAACTGCAGCAAACAATGCTTAGCGATACTGACCAGCGTACTTGATGACCTTGTCGATATTGTCTTTGGTGATGAAACCCGGACCGGAGCCGATGTTGCGCGGACCGTAGGAGGGTGCCAGTCCGTAGGTGGACAGGCGTTGCTGGAACTTCGGATTGGCCTGAAGAATCTGGCGGATCTTGGCCGGATCGGTAGTGTGTTCCTTCTTCACGATTGCCAGCACGGCCACCGGGATATAACCCTGCAGGTACGGCTGCTGATCGATGGCGAACTGGCACGTGCCGTCCTTGATGGCCTTCGCGATGTCGTCGTCAAAGTCGAAGGTGGCGAACCACATCTTGCCGGCGAGGCCCATCTGATGCAGCGCCTTGATGGTCGGCGCAGCGGACAAAGGCCCAAGCGCCAGCACGCCGCCCGTGTCCGGGTGATTGCGCAAATACGCGCTGACCTTCGACTGGATGCCGGTCGGGTCGGTGCCGGCATCGAGCGTGGAGCTCTTGAAGTCGACCCCGAGCGCCTCGGCAAAGCCGCGGCAGCGTTCGAACGAAGCCGGATTGGTGGCGTAGTGATTCACGCACAGGAACGATTTCACGCCGGCGGCCTTGGCCTTTTCGCCAGCCGCTTTGCCCGCGGCGTATTCAGGCTGGCCGACGTGCATGATCGCGCCGAGCTGCGCGCTTTGTTCTTCGGTGCCGGAATTGATCGTGACGAGCGGGATGTGCTTCTCAGTGACCTTGGAAATGGAACCCTTCAGCACGTCGAAGTCGGCAATGGTGACGATCACGCCGTCGTAGTTGCGCGCGGCGGCCTGTTCGATCAGGCGGGCCATGTCGGCGATATCGCCGTTAGGCGGGTTGCGGTAGTCGGTCTCGACGTTGAAATCTTCGTCGGCCTGTTTGATGGCGTTCTTGATGGTGTTCCACCAGGAATCCGAATCCGGTGCGTGGCTGATCAACACGAAGTGCCCATCGGCCGCGCGGGCCGCATTCGTCGCGGCCAGTCCTGCCGTCAGCGCCAATGCCGCTACCAGAATCCTGAGCGTAGCCTTGCCATTGCAAAGTCTCATTGTCTCCACCTTTATCGGTCTGTCGTTATTGAAGTGAGCGTGGGTGTCTTGTTCGGATGTTTCCACCTGCCTGCGAACCCTCTTAGCGTTTACACGCATGCTCGCAACACCACCGCTCACGACCAAGAGTAGGCCAACTTCTTCCGTGTTGCAATGAAAATTTCATGACAAATAAAAATGGAAAATACATTCCATTTGGCCGTGGTGCTGCCTATAATCGGCAGCGTCAGAGCGGTGTGAAGGGCTGTTGAAACGGGCCTTCTGCAGCGCAACAAAGCATTGAAGGAAGAGCCATGGCGGAAGACAGCACAGAAGAATTGCCGAGCGTCGACGATTTGATGCAGCGCATCGCGGAGAACTATGAATCCTTGCCGCGCCAGTTGAAGAGCGTTGCGACGTATATCGAGCAGCATCGTTCGAGCGTGATGGTCGATCGCACCAGCGATATCGCGGCCAGTTGCGGCGTCCATCCATCGGCGGTCGTGCGTTTTGCGCAGCGCTTCGGCTTCTCTGGTTTCTCGGATCTGCAGGCGGTGTTTCGTCAGGCCTATACGGGTCAAGGCACGTCCTCGCCGAGTTATCAGCAGCGCATTCGCAAGCTGATCGACGAGAAGCCGGGCGCGTTGTCCGGCGGCTCGGTTGCGCGCGAATTCATCGCAGCCTGCCGAGGCGGTCTGGACGAACTCGAAGGCGGCCTCGACGACGCGCAATTCGACGCCGCGGTGAAGATGCTGCAGCAGGCCGACAACATCTACGTGATCGGTGTGCGGCGCTCGTTTCCGGTGGCGAGCTATATCGTCTACGCGCTGCAGCACACGCCCAAGCGGGTGCATCTGGTGTCGGGCTTTGGCGGCATGTATCGCGAGCAGATCCGCAGCGTCAAGAAGGGCGACGTGGTGATCGCAATCAGCTTCGCGCCGTACGGCAAGGAAACCCAGTACTGTCTGCGCGTCGCGCATCACCATCAGGCGAAGACGCTGGTTATTACGGATAGCCAACTATCGCCGCTGTCGCGCTACGCGTCCACGCAACTGTATGTGAAGGAAGGGAGCGCGTTTGCGTTCCGTTCGCTGACCAGCACGATCTGCTTGTGCCAGGCGCTGTTCATCGCGCTCGCGTACAAGCTGGAATTGAACGTAGAAGAATCGAAAGACACTGGAGGATACGATGACTGACGTGACAGGCGGCAAGGTGATCGACGTAGCGGTGTTCGGTGCGGGGCGCATTGGCCGGATTCATGCGGCCAATCTCGCGCGGCAGCCGGGCGTGCGGCTCAAATATGTGGTGGACGTGAATCGCGAGGCGGCCGCGTCACTCGCCGCGCAGCACGGCGCACAGGTGGCCGATATTGATGGCGCGATGGGCGACGCGGCCGTCGGCGCAACCGTGATCTGCTCCAGCACGGACACGCATGCCGATCTGATTCTGCAATCCGCCGCGCAGAAGAAACACATCTTCTGCGAGAAGCCCGTGGACCTCACGCTCGAACGTGCGCGCGCGTGTGCACAAGCGGTGGAGCGTGCGGGCGTGGTGTGCATGATCGGTTTTCAGCGGCGCTTCGATCCGACCTTTGCCGCGCTGAAAGCACGCATCGAGGCGGGCGAAATCGGCACGCCGGAAATGCTGATCGTGACGAGCCGCGATCCGGGCGCACCGCCCGTCGAATACATCAAACACTCGGGTGGCATCTTCAAGGACATGCTGATTCACGACTTCGATATTTTCCGCTGGATCCTCGATGACGAAGCCGACACGCTGCACGCCACCGGCAGTTGCCTGAGTGACCCGGCGATTGCCGAAGCCGGCGATATCGATTCGACGGCCGTGACGATTCGCACGAAGAGTGGACGCCTGTGCCAGATCAACACGGCGCGGCGCGCGGCATATGGCTACGATCAGCGCTTTGAAGTGCTGGGCAGCACGGGCATGCTGCAGGCTGGTAACGTGCGTCCGACCGAGGTAGTGGCGTATTCGAAGACCGAGGTATCGAGCGACGTCCCCGAAGCGTTTTTCCTGGAACGTTACCGTGCCGCTTACGCCGCGGAAATCGCACACTTCTTCGAAGCCGTGACGCAAGACAAGCCGGTACGCACCACGGTAGCGGACGGCCTCAAGGCGCTGGAACTCGCCGAAGCCGCGACGCGCTCCTGGCGCGAAGGGCGGCCGGTACGTGTCGGGGAGGACGCGTGATGACGACCCGTGCGAATCGCCAACCGGTGCGTGTGGGTGTCGTGGGCCTGGGACGGCTCGGCAAGCGGCATGCGGAGAATCTGGCTTACCGTGTGCCCGGAGCGGCGCTCGTAGCGGCCTGCAGCCCGCTCGAAGAAGAGCGTGCATGGGCACGTGAGGCCTTGCCTGCGCCGCGCCTCTACGAAGACTATGCAGGCTTGCTCGCGGACCGCGACGTGGATGCGGTGTGGCTCGTCACGCCGTCCGCCTTGCACGCCCAGCAGATTGTGGACGCGTTGCGCGCCGGCAAGCATGTGTTCTGCGAGAAGCCGCTGTCGCTGGATCTGGCCGAATGCGAGCGGGTGCTGGCCGAAGCGCAGCAGCATCCGCATCTGCAGGCCACGATCGGCTTCATGCGCCGCTTCGATCCGAGCTATCGCGATGCCTTCGACAAGATCGAAGCGGGCCTGATTGGCCGGCCCTTCATGGTGCGTTCGCAAACCTGCGACAAGAATGATCCGGACGGTTTCTTCGTGCGGTTCGCGCCGACTTCGGGCGGGATCTTTCTGGACTGTACCGTGCACGACATCGACGTGGCGCGCTGGCTGCTCGGCAAGCCGCGCGCCACGCGCGTGTTCGCGAGCGGTACGGTGGCGCTGCACGAAGGCTTGCGCGAATTCGGCGACGTCGACAACGGTGTGGCCATCTGCGAATTCGAAGGCGGTCATCTGGCGATGTTCTATGCGTCACGCACCATGGCGCACGGCAACGACACCAGTAGCGAGGTGATCGGCACGGCCGGCGCTTTGTCGATCGGTCATAACCCGCGCTTGAGCCGCGTGGAAATTGCCGATGCCGGCGGCATCCGCAACGAATGCACGCCGACTTTCTTCGATCGCTTCGAGGAGGCGTTTCTGCATGAGGCGCGGGCGTTTGTCGCAGCGGTGCAGGGCGGCGGCGGTTCCGCCGGTGCGACGCTGGCCGATGCGCTGGAGGCGACGCGGATTGGCAGCGCGCTGCGGGCTTCGCTGGAAAGCGGACAGGCGGTGAACCTGTAGGCGCGAGGGCGGCGAGTCCTGACGGGTACGCAGGCACGTGGGAGGCGCCGCTTCGGCGCGGATAGGGCGGCTGCGGTAGAATCTGGCCTCTGTCCGGCGTCGCGTGAGACGCCTCATCCCGAAGGTCATCGTCGATGCAAGTTCAGGTTCACAAGGAAGTCGATGCGCGCGGGCTGAAATGCCCGCTGCCCATTTTGCGCGCCAAGAAGGCGCTTGCCGATATGGAAAGCGGCCAGGTGCTCAAGGTACTCGCCACCGACCCCGGCTCGCAACGCGATTTCGCCGCGTTCGCCAAGCAGACCGGCAATGAAATCGTCGAAAGCTCGACGACACATGACAAGACCTTCGTGTTTCTGATGCGCCGCCGCTAAGACGCCGCGTATTCGTCAGAAGATTATCGCGCGAACGTCGAGCCCAAAGTCTTCGCATCAAAACAAAAGGCGCTGTGCCCGCAATCCGCGAGGCCACAGCGCCTTTTGACTTCTACAGCGCGGCTTGCGCCGCGCTTTCACGTGACCGTTCGGATGCTCAACCTTCCAGCACCGGCGAACGCGTACGCAAATACTCTTCGAAATCCGCGGCCACTTCCGGATGGCGCAGCGCGAATTCCACCGTCGCCTTCAGATACCCGAGCTTGCTACCGCAGTCGAAGCGCGTGCCGTGATACTTGTACGCGAGCACCTGTTCGTCGGCCAGCAGCGACTGGATGGCGTCCGTCAGTTGCAATTCGCCGCCTGCGCCCGGCTTCAGCGAGCGCAGATGTTCGAAAATGCGCGGCTTGAGGACGTAACGGCCGACCACACCGAGGTTCGACGGCGCGACTTCCGGCGCCGGCTTTTCGATGATGCCCGACATCTTGATGATGGAGTCTTCCCACTCCTTGCCGTCGACGATCCCGTACGACTTCGTTTCCGACGGCGGGATCTCTTCGACGCCGATCACCGAGCTGTGATAGTGGTCGAACACCTCGATCATCTGCGCCATCACGGGCGGCTTGCCGTACAGCAAGTCGTCCGCGAGGATGACCGCGAACGGGTTGTCGCCCACCAGCTTTTCGGCGCACATGACCGCGTGGCCGAGGCCCAGCGCCTCCGGCTGGCGCACGTAGAAACAATCCACGTGGCTTGGCTTGATGCTGCGCACGAGTTCCAGCAGCTTGTCCTTGCCGCGCGCTTCGAGTTCGGCTTCGATCTCATACGACTTGTCGAAATGGTCCTCAATGGCGCGCTTGCTGCGCCCCGTGACGAAGATCATTTCCGTGATGCCCGCTGCCATCGCCTCTTCGACCGCATACTGGATCAACGGCTTGTCGACGATGGGCAGCATTTCCTTCGGGCTCGCCTTGGTGGCGGGGAGGAAACGGGTGCCAAGACCTGCTACCGGAAATACCGCTTTTGTAACTTTTAGCATGTGATTACCCTGAGTCCTCTGGTGGCGATGCCCGCGCGACGGCGCGGGCACGGAGCGTCAATCAGGCCGGCAGGCGCGCCAGCTGCGCATTCAGTTTGCCGATGGTCGTTTCATATTCTGCCAGCCTTTTCTGCTCCTGCTCAACGACTGCGGGCGGGGCTTTGGCCACAAAGCTTTCATTTTGCAGCTTGGCATTGCATTTCTGCACTTCAGCACCCAGTCTCGCAATCTCTTTTGACAAGCGTTCGCGCTCCGCCGCGACGTCGATTTCAACCTTCAGCACCAGCTTGTCACTGCCTACGATAGCAATTGGCGCGCCATGAGCTTGCGCATCCAGAGCTGCCTCGTCGGCAATGATCTGCACTTCCGACAGCCGCGCCAGCGCCTGGGCATACGGCGCGAAGGTGCGCAGGCGCCCGGCGTTGCCGGTTGCAAGCAGCGGGACCTTTGTTGCGGGGGACAGGTTCATCTCCCCGCGCAGGTTGCGGCACGCGTCGATCACCGCTTTCAGGTCGGCGGCCCACTGCTCGGCGGCGTCGTCCAGCTTGGCCGGGTCCGACAGCGGATACGGCTGCACCATGAGCGACGCTTCGCCTTCGGCCTTGCCTTCCGGGTAGCGGTTCGCAAGCGGCGCCACCTTCTGCCACAACGCTTCGGTGATGAACGGAATCACCGGATGCGCGAGGCGCAGGACCGTCTCGAGCACGCGCAACAGGGTGCGGCGCGTGGCGCGCTGCTGTTCCGGCGTGCCGCTCTGGATCTGCACCTTGGCAAGCTCGAGATACCAGTCACAGTATTCGTCCCACACGAACTTGTATATGGCGTTCGCCACATTGTCGAAACGGTAGTCGGCGAAACCCCTGGCGACCTCCGCTTCCACGCGCTGCAGCAGCGACACGATCCAGCGGTCGGCCTGCGAGAAGTCGAGGTAAGCGCCGGGGCCGCATTCGCCTGCGCCATCCGGGCCGCATGCGTCGGCTGCCTTGCCGAAACCGCAGTCGTGGCCTTCGCAGTTCATCAGCACGAAGCGGGTCGCGTTCCACAGCTTGTTGCAAAAGTTGCGGTAGCCCTCGCAGCGCGCGAGGTCGAAATTCACGTTACGGCCGAGCGTGGCCATGGAGGCCATGGTGAAGCGCAGCGCGTCCGTGCCGAAGGCGGGGATGCCGTCCGGGAATTCCTTGCGGGTTTTTTTCTCGATCGACGCCGCCTGCTTCGGGTTCATCAGACCGGTGGTGCGCTTGGCGACGAGCGAATCGAGGTCGATGCCGTCGACGATGTCGATCGGGTCGAGCGTGTTGCCCTTGCTCTTCGACATCTTCTGACCCTCGGCGTCGCGCACCAGACCGTGCACGTAGACCGTGTCGAAAGGCACCTTGCCGGTGAAGTGGGTGGTCATCATGACCATCCGCGCGACCCAGAAGAAGATGATGTCGAAACCGGTGACGAGCACCGACGAGGGCAGGAAGGCTTGCAGTTCTTCCGTCTGATTGGGCCAGCCGAGCGACGAGAACGGCACCAGCGCCGACGAGAACCACGTGTCGAGCACGTCTTCATCGCGCTTTAGCGGACCCGTGTAGCCGGCTTCTGCAGCCTTTTCGCGGGCGCCTTCTTCGGTCCGGGCGACGAACACTTCGCCGTTTTCGCCGTACCACGCCGGGATCTGATGGCCCCACCAGAGCTGGCGCGAGATACACCAGTCCTGGATGTTTTCGAGCCATTGGTAGTAGGTGGTGGTCCAGTTTTCCGGCACGAACCTGATCTGGCCGTTGCGGACCACGTCGAGCGCGGCTTCGGCGATCGATTTGCCCGGATTGAAGGTGCCTTGCGGCGCCGGACGGCTCATGCCGACAAACCATTGATCGGTGAGCATCGGCTCGAGCACGACGCCGGTGCGGTCGCCGCGCGGCACCATCAGCTTGTGCGGCTTGACGGATTCGAGCAGACCGAGGGCTTCGAGGTCGGCCACGACCTGTTTGCGCGCTTCGAAGCGATCGAGACCGCGGTACTTTTCGGGAGCGTTGTCGTTGATCTTCGCTTCGAGCGTGAGGATTTCGATCTGCGGCAGCTTGTGGCGCTGGCCGACCTGATAGTCGTTGAAATCGTGCGCGGGGGTGACCTTGACGACGCCGGTGCCGAATTCGCGGTCGACGTAGTCATCCGCGATGATGGGGATTGCGCGGTTGCAAAGCGGCAGCGTGACGGTCTTGCCGATCAGCTGCGCGTACCGGTCGTCTTCCGGATGGACCATGACGGCGACGTCGCCGAGCATGGTTTCGGGGCGGGTGGTAGCGACCGTCAGATGGCCGGAGCCGTCGGTGAGCGGGTACTGGATGTGCCAGAGGTGGCCGTTTTCTTCTTCGCTGGCGACTTCGAGGTCGGAGACGGCGGTCATGAGGACCGGATCCCAGTTGACGAGGCGCTTGCCGCGATAGATCAGGCCCTGTTCATAGAGCTGGACGAAGACGTCGCGCACGGCGGCGGACATTTTGTCGTCCATGGTGAAGTATTCGCGCGACCAGTCGATGGAGGCGCCGAGGCGCCGCACCTGGCTGGTGATGGTCGAGCCGGATTGCTGTTTCCATTCCCAGACGCGTTCGACGAACTTTTCGCGGCCGAGGTCGTGGCGCGAGACGCCCTGGGCGTCGAGCTGGCGTTCGACGACGATTTGCGTGGCGATGCCTGCGTGGTCGGTGCCCGGCACCCAGAGGGTGTTTTCACCCAGCATGCGGTGATAGCGCGTGAGGCCGTCCATGATCGTCTGATTGAAGGCGTGGCCCATGTGGAGGGTGCCTGTGACGTTGGGCGGCGGGAGCTGGATGGAGAAGTTTTTCCGGTCCGGGGCGAACGCGGGCGCGGCGTAACCGCGTTTTTCCCACTCCGGGCCCCACTGGGCTTCGATGTTGTGGGGCTCGAAACTCTTGGCAAGCGTGCTGTCGCTCATTGTTCGTGATCTGCCGAAATGCAATGGAATCTTTGATTATAAAGGGAGAGGGGGTGGTGCCTGCGGTGGTTGTTGGTTTGATGGGGTTGGGTTTTGACTGTTTGCCTGCGGCGCTGGACTTTCCTTGTAGTCTTATCGGTCTGGTAGCTTCGGGCTTCGGCTGTTTACCAGGGGCGTTGGCCTTTCCTTGATTTGCTTTCGGTCTATTAGCTTCGCCCCTGTGCGGGGCGGCACTCACTTTCTTTGCCGCCGCAAAGAAAGTAAGCAAAGAAAGCGGGCTTCCAACCGCCAGCCTGTAGGTGTGCGCCCCGCCGCCCACGCGGCGTGGGTCCGAAACGAGATCGGCCCTCGCGCACTTCGCCCCGGTGACAAAGCACTCATTCATCCCGCCTACGCGCTACGCGCGTGGCGGAGGGGTCCGCCAGGGCGGCGGGTGCGGCGCTTTACGTGACGCTTCGCGTCCGCGACGCGTCACGCAAAAGTAGACCCCGCGCTGATTTGCCGGGGCAGATCGGCGCGAAGCTGAAACGGCGCAGGTTTGTGCCTGTAAGGTCGCCACCAGACGTTGACCGCCGCGCGGTGAAGAAGGCGTTTTGCCCGACGGCGGGGCGCGGCGCGCAACGCTGGAACGGATGAGTGCTGTGTCACGAAGGCGACTGCGCGAGGGCGGGTCTTGTGTTGGGCCGTTTCCGGTACACGACAGAGACGGACATCTACTGGCTGGCGGTGTGAAGCCCGCTTTCTTTGCTTACTTTCTTTGCGGCGGCAAAGAAAGTGAGTGCCGCCCCGCACAGGGGCGAAGCTAATA
>NZ_DASXHA010000115.1:0-10742 GCF_036488795.1 Paraburkholderia sp. | reverse complement strand
AAGACGCAGGGTACGATTCAGAACGTGTTGCCGGACTACTCGGCAGGCGTGGATCCGCACTTCGTCCAGCAGGTCGCGCGCTAGCAAACGGACGGCGTGAGCGTGTGGTGTCGAACAACCCGCGACATCAGCGCCCGCGCCGCTCGACCCTCCCACGCCAACCGGTATTCCCATGAGCGGTCTTGAGATTCAACGACTCCACGTCGCCTTCGAAGGCACCCGCGGCGGGGCGCCAACGATAGCGCTCGCGGATGTCGATCTGCATATCGAAGCCGGCGAGTTCGTCGTGGCGCTCGGTGCATCGGGTTGCGGCAAGACGACCTTGCTCAACTGCATCGCCGGATTCATCCAGCCGGGCAGTGGCGAAGTCCGCCTGAACGGCGAACCGATCAACGGACCCGGCGCGGATCGCGGCGTGGTGTTCCAGAAGTATGCGTTGATGCCCTGGCTCGATGTGCTCGACAACGTCGCGCTCGGCTTGCGATTTCAGCACGTGCCCAAAGCGCAGCGCGAGCGCATCGCGCAGCAGATGCTCGCGCTGGTCGGCCTCGATCAACACGCCCACGCGCGCATCTACGAGTTGTCCGGCGGCATGCAGCAGCGTGTCGGCATTGCACGCGCATTGGCGAGCGATCCTCAAGTACTGCTGATGGATGAGCCGATGGGCGCGCTCGATGCAATGACGCGCGAGTCGATGCAGGAACTCGTGCTCGACGTGTGGGGCCGCACACGCAAGACGGTGTTTTTCATCACACACAGCGTCGAAGAAGCCCTGTTTCTGGCGACCCGCCTCGTGGTGATGACGCCTCGGCCGGGGCGCATCGCCGAGAGCTACGATTTGCCGTTCGCACGACGCTTCCTCGCCACACGTGATGCGCGAGCGGTGAAGTCGTCGCCCGATTTCATTGAATGGCGTGAGAAGCTGGTGCGTCGCCTGCATGAGCGCGCGCCGGATGAGGTGCTGTCGTGACTGTTTCGCATGATTCGTATGGCAAGGTGTCATTGCCGCCAGTGGCGGGTGCCGCAAGCACTGCACCGGCAGCAGCAGCGCCTTCGACCGTGAAGCCGCAAGCCGTGCGCGCGTGGCGCATGCCGGGCGAGGGCCCGACCGCGGCCTTGAGCGCGAGCTCCGTTGCCGCGCTCGCTGCGCTGTGGTGGCTGGCCACGCATCTGCACTGGTTGCCGCCGCTTTTTCTGCCATCGCCTGAAGCGGTGTGGCATGCCTTCATCGACGCATGCCACGGACGCATTCAGGGCGGCCTGCCCTTGTCCGAGCATCTGGCGTGGAGTGCGCTGCGGGTGTTTGGCGCGTTCGCGCTTGCCACCGTGACGGCGGTGCCGGTGGGAATCCTGATGGGTGTGAGCCGTGTGGCGCGTGGCCTGCTCGATCCGCCGCTCGAGTTTTACCGTCCGCTGCCGCCGCTTGCGTATTTGCCGCTGGTGGTGATCTGGTTCGGTATCGACGAGACTGCCAAGATCGTCGTCATCTATCTGGCGTGTTTCGCGCCGATCGCGATGGCGGCGCGCGCCGGAGCACGCAGCGCCACGGTCGAGCAGATACATGCCGCGTATTCGCTTGGCGGAAAATTTTCGCAGATCGTCCGTTACGTGGTGCTACCGGCCGCGTTGCCGGAGATTTTGACCGGCCTCAGGATTGCGATCGGGTTTGGCTGGACCACGCTCGTCGCCGCCGAAATGGTCGCGGCGACCGCAGGCCTCGGTCAGATGGTGCTCAACGCGTCGAGCTTCATGCGCACGGACGTGGTCGTCATGGGTATCGTGCTGATCGGTCTGATCGCCTGGGTGTTCGACCTGGGAATGCGTGCGCTGGAGCGGCGGCTCGTGCCGTGGAAGGGGCGCGGTTAATGCATGGGTTTATAGCGCTGCTTGCGAATTTGCACATTTAATTTTAGCCTTCGCAGGTTGGATGGCGTAGAACGATCACAAGATACACGCCCGAGGGCGTGTCCAATCCGGTCTATTTCGAAGGTGCAGACACGTGGGAAATGGCATTGATCGCGCGGATCGTGGTTTGGACGCTGACTGGCCGTACCCGCGGCTCGTCGCGCATCGCTGCGGCGGCACGCTGGCCCCGGAAAACACGCTCGCGGGCTTCGACGCCTGCAAGCGCTTCGGCTACACGATGGTCGAATTCGACGCCAAGCTTTCGTCTGACGATCAGGCCTACCTGCTGCACGACGACACGCTCGAGCGCACCACCAACGGCCACGGCGCCGCTGCGCAACGCAGCTGGCAAGAGCTGCAGACGCTCGACGCCGGCGCATGGTACGGCGCGGACTTCACCGGCGAACGCCTGCCCACCCTCGCGCAAGCCGCTGCCCGTTGCGCGCGTGACGCCATCGCAGCCAACCTCGAAATCAAACCCTGTCCCGGACGCGACACACTGACCGGCCAACTGGTCGCGCGTGCCGCGCTCACGCTGTGGCAGGCACAGACGCCGCCGCTCCTGTCGTCGTTTTCGCAAGACGCGCTCGCTGCGGCGCAAGAAGCGGCGCCCACCTTGCGACGCGGCATGCTGTTCGAAGCGCTGCCCTCCGACTGGCTGCGCGTCGTACGCGAACTCGATTGCGTGTCGCTCCATGCGAGCCACAAGCATCTCACTGCTGAGCTGGTCGCCGAGATTCACGCGGCGGGCTTGCGTGTGCTGGCCTACACGGTGAACGACGCGGCGCGTGCGCAACTGCTCGCGCAATGGGGCGTTGACATGATTTGTACTGATCGCATCGACAGGCTTGCGCACGACATGCTGCCCATGCCGGATCACCGGGCCCCTTGAGGCCGGAGGCGCTCGTGCTGAAGCCGGCGGCGGCGGACCGCACGCGCTTGAACGACGCTCGCATTTGACAATCCTTAACGGTCGGATGGCGCGATCCATCCTAATATTGTGAAGTGAGCTTCGCCGTAACACTGACCGTACCCGAAGCCCACGAACAACAATGTCTCCGATATCCTGTTGAAATGCCTTCCCGCCTCGAGGAAGGCATTTTTTTGCGCGGACGGCTTTCGACGGCCCGCGACGGGTTGCCCGACGCACGGATTCCGGAATGCCCGACGCCGCCTGTCCGGATTTCCGGAAAGCTGGACGGCGGCTGCGGCGACGCTCAAAAAAACCCATAAAAATCAACGGCGAAAGGCCGTTATTCAACTGGCATCGACCTTGCAAAGTAGAAGCGCGGCCGCAAAGGCCCGACAACTAAAGCATGGAGACAACGATGTCCGATTTCCCCTCCCGGTATTTCTAGGTTTGTCGTCTTGTCGCGGCCCGATGCCGTGCACAGGCGACACGTCCATTCGTTCGCATGATGCGCAGCGTGGCAGGCCATTGGCTCATCCACATCGCAGGAACCATCGTGAAAAAACCCATCCATAAAGTGCTCTACGTCCAGGTGATCATTGCGATCATGATCGGCATTGCTCTTGGTCATTATTCGCCGGACTTCGCCATCGACATGAAACCGTTGGGCGACGCCTTCATCAAGCTGATCAAGATGGTGATCGGCCCGATCATCTTCTGTACGGTCGTGACCGGCATTGCCGGCATGGAAGACATGAAGAAGGTTGGGCGCGTGGGCGGCAAGGCGCTGCTGTACTTCGAGATCGTCTCGTCGTTCGCGCTGGTGCTCGGTCTGATCGCCACGCACGTGCTCAAGCCGGGCGTCGGCTTCAACGTCGATCCGGCAACGCTCGACGGCAAGGCTGTCGCGTCGTACGCCGCGAAGGCGCACGGCCAGAGCACGGTCGATTTCCTGATGCACATCATTCCGAACACGATCACGGATGCGTTCGCCCAGGGCGAAATCCTGCAGATCCTGCTGATCGCGATGCTGTTCGGCAGCGTGCTCGCCACCCTCGGCGAGCGCGGCAAGGTCGTCACGAATCTGATCGAAGGCTTGTCGGGCGTGCTGTTCGGCATGGTGCGCATCATCACGAAGCTGGCGCCGATCGGCGCGTTCGGCGCAATGGCGTTCACCATCGGCAAGTACGGCATCGGCTCGCTGCTGCCTATGCTCAAGCTGATCGGCACGTTCTATCTGACTTCCATCGTGTTCGTGGTGGTCGTGCTCGGCGCGATTGCGCGGATGGTCGGCTTCAACATCCTGCGCTTCGTTGCGTACATCAAGGAAGAGATGCTGATCGTGCTCGGCACGAGTTCGTCGGAAGCCGCGCTGCCGCAACTGATGCTGAAGCTCGAAAAGCTCGGCTGTTCGCGCTCGGTGGTGGGGCTCGTCGTGCCGACCGGCTACTCGTTCAACCTGGACGGCACCAACATCTACATGACGATGGCCGTGCTCTTCATTGCGCAGGCCACCAACACGGATCTGACCTGGACGCAGCAGCTCACGCTCCTCGCCGTGACCATGCTGACCTCGAAAGGCGCGAGCGGCGTGACGGGCGCAGGGTTCATCACGCTGGCGGCAACCCTTGCCGTGGTGCCGACCATTCCGCTGTCGGGTATGGTGCTGATTCTCGGCATTGACCGCTTCATGAGCGAATGCCGCGCGCTGACCAACATTGTGGGTAACGGAGTGGCGACGGTGGTGGTGTCGGCCTGGGAAAACGAGCTGGACCGCAGCAAGCTGCGCGCGGTATTGCGCGGCGAAGCGGCCGCTGTCAAGGAACCTGAAACGGCGCAAGCCTGAGCGCATGCGAGCGGGCGGCGCAGTGCCGGTGGATGATCGAGCCGCCCGGTATGCCACAATATCGGCATCCCACCGACCGGAATCTCACAACGTGACGCGCCGCCTGCTGATCCTCTTCGCGCTCGTCGCCGGGCTCGTGGCGGCGTGCGGGCTGACGTGGAGCATCACGTGGCAGCGCGGTATCGACAATCTCCGGCGCAACGCCGCGGTGCGTGTGGATCGCACGGCCAACGCGCTCAAAAGCACGCTCGAACGCTACGAATCGCTGCCTTATCTGCTCGCCGAGCATCCGTTCGTGCAGGACGTGCTGGTGACGCCCAATCCGGCGAACGTCGAGCGCGCGAATCGCTACCTCGAAGACCTCAACCGTCACGCGCGCGCGACCGCCACCTACATCATCAAGGCCGACGGCCTGTGCGTTTCGGCGAGCAACTGGCAGGAGCCGGAGAGCTTCGTCGGCGTAGAGTACCGGTTCCGCCCGTACTTCATCGACGCAGTGAACGGCGGCGTGGGCCGCTTCTTCGGCATCGGCACGATTTCGCATGATCCCGGCTACTACATCTCGCAACCGGTGCGGCGCGACGGCAAGATCGTCGGCGTAGCGGTGGTCAAACTCAATCTGGAATGGTTTCAGGGCGCGGATGCCGCCGAGCCGCTGATCGTCACCGACGACCACGGCGTGATCTTTCTCTCCTCCGTGCCGGCGTGGAAATATCACACCGTGCGCCCGCTCTCCGGCGCGATTGCTGACTCGATTTATCAGACGCGCCAGTACGCGCAGCAGGAGATCCCGCCGCTGCCGGTGACGATCGAGCGCACGCTCGAGGGCGACGCGCAGATCGTGCGGATCGGCGGCGGACGGTATGCGCCGCGCTATCTGGCGTCGCGTCGTTCGATGGGCGAGCCCGACTGGCATCTGATCACGATGGCGAGCGTGGACCCGGTCGATACCGACGCCCGCAACGCGGCCGTCGTCACGGGCTTCGGCTACGTGTCGCTGTGTTTGCTCGCGTTCTACTGGAGAATGCGGCGCGCTCGCTTGCGCGAGATGATGCGCGGCCGCGAATTGCTGCAGCGCGCGTATGCCGAGCTGAATCAGCGGGTTGCGGAGCGCACGGCGGATCTGTCGCAAGCGAACGAGCAGTTGCAAAAGGAAGTGGCTGAACGCACACGCGCCGAGCAGGAGTTGCGCGCGGCGCACGACGAACTGATCCAGGCCAGCAAGCTTGCCGCGCTCGGTCAAATGGCGGCGGGCATCACGCACGAGCTGAATCAGCCGCTCGCGGCACTGCGTGGTTTCTCGGACAACACGCGGGTGCTGCTCGAACGCGGCGATCAGGCATCGGCACGCGAAAACCTCGAAGCGATTGCCGCGCTGACCGAGCGCATGGGCAAGATCACGAATCAGTTGAAGCTGTTTGTGGGACGCGCGCGGCCGCGCAGCGCGCGGGCGCCGCTCGCGCGTGCACTGCGCAATGTGTTGGCGTTGCTGGTGAAGCGCCTGCAGGATGTGACGGTGGAGATCAGCGTGGTCGATCCTGACGCGGGCACGCGCGAACGCTTCGATCCGGCGCACGAGCATCCCGAGTTCGTCGCCAATTGCGATGACTTGAGGCTCGAGCAGGTGCTGATCAATCTGCTGGGGAATGCGTTGGATGCAACGGCCGGCGCTTCGTCAGCCGCTGGCGTGGTGCCGCGCATCCAGATCGAAATCGAAGTGGCGCAAAGCACGCTCGCCATCTCCGTTCACGACAACGGCCCCGGCATTGCGGAGGACGTCCTGCCACGCCTCTTCGAGCCGTTTTTTACGACCAAGGAGATGGGGCAGGGACTCGGCCTGGGGCTGGCGATTTCCTCATCCATTGCACGCGACGCAGGGGGCTCGCTGGTCGCGCGCAATGCGCCCGACGGCGGCGCGCTATTCGTGCTGACGCTGCGGCGGGCGCACGTGCAGACGGTGGACACACTCGCGACAGGTTCTTGAATTCACGCGCTCAGGTATTCGGCATGCGGATGCGCACGCGCCTGATGCGCGCCAGGCTCCAGGGTGGTAACGACAATGGTCAACAATAGTTTGCCGGTGCTGTATATCGAGGACGACGAACTGGTGCGTCGCGCGAGCGTGCAGAGTTTGCAGCTTGCCGGTTTCGACGTCACCGGCCACGCGTCCGTCGAATCCGCGTCTCGTTCGATCAGCGCGGATTTCCCGGGCGTGATCGTCAGCGACATTCGCTTGCCGGGTGCGAGCGGCCTCGATCTGCTCGCCCAATGCCACGAGCGCGCGCCCGAGGTGCCGGTGATTCTCGTCACGGGCCACGGCGATATTTCAATGGCTGTGCAGGCGATGCGCGACGGTGCATACGACTTCATCGAGAAGCCGTTTGCCTCCGAGCGCCTGATCGAAACCGTGCGGCGCGCGCTGGAACGACGCACGCTGGTGCTCGAAAACCACGCGCTGCGTCGCGAGCTGGCGGGGCAAAACACGGTGGCGCCGCGCATCATCGGGCGCAGTCCTGTGATCGAACAGGTGCGGCGTCTGATTGCGAATGTGGCGCCCACCGATGCCGCCGTGCTCATCAACGGCGATACCGGTGCTGGCAAAGAACTGATCGCGCGCAGTCTGCACGAACTCTCGCCGCGTCGTGACAAGCCGTTCATCGCGGTGAATTGCGGCGCGTTGCCGGAGCCGATGTTCGAATCGGAGATGTTCGGTTACGAGCCCGGCGCGTTTACCGGCGCCGCCAAACGCCGTATCGGCAAGCTGGAGCATGCATCGGGGGGCACGCTGTTTCTGGATGAGATAGAAAGCATGCCGCTCGGGCTGCAAGTGAAATTGCTGCGCGTGCTGCAGGACGGCGTACTGGAACGGCTGGGCTCGAACCAGCCGATTCGCGTCAATTGCCGTGTCGTGGCCGCCGCCAAGGGCGACATGACGGAGCACGTGGCATCCGGCAGCTTTCGGCGCGACCTGTTGTACCGGCTGAACGTCGTCACGATTGCGTTGCCGCCGCTTGCCGAGCGTCGTGAAGACATCGTGCCGCTCTTCGAACATTTCCTGCTCGACGCGGCGGTGCGCTATCAACGGCCCGCGCCCATACTCACCGACCGGCAGCGCGCGAGTCTGATGCAGCGTGACTGGCCCGGCAACGTGCGGGAATTGCGCAACGCGGCGGATCGGCTCGTATTGGGTGTGGCGGAAGATCCGCTGACGGCGACGACGGACGACGCGTCGGAGCAGTCGCTCAAGGAGCGCGTCGAGCAGTTCGAGCGCGCGGTGATTTCACAGGCGCTGGAACAGACGGGCGGTGCCGTGGCCGTCGCGGCGGACCGCTTGCAGTTGGGCAAGGCAACGCTTTACGAGAAGATCAAGCGCTATGGCCTCGCGGTGAAGGGCGACGCAGAGCGCTGAGGGTTGCTGCGGTCAGGTGTTCGCCGCGGCAGCCGCTGCGGTTTGTGGCGTCCCGTGGCATCCGCAAAATGCAACGCGCCGTTAGCGGATTCCGCTAACGGCGCGTTTTTGTGTGATGAGTTGCGGGTTCAGGCCGCGTTCAGCGCCTTTTCGAGCAACTGATCCAGCTCGGCAAACTGCGGCTCGCCGACGTAGCGCTTGAGGATCTTGCCGTCCTTGTCGACGACGAAGGTGGTTGGCGTCAGCTGGACGTTGCCGAACTGCCTGGCGGCCGAGCCGTCGTCCATCGCGACCTTGAACGGCAGGCGGCGCGTTTCGCTGTAGTTGGCCACGTACATGGGTGCGTCGTACTGCATTGCCACCGCGACGAATTCGAGCCCTTTGCCCTTGAAGCGGTTATACGTCTGAACCATTTGCGGCATTTCGTGCATGCAGGTGTCGCAGTTCGTGGCCCAGAAGTTGACCAGATAGACCTTGCCCTTCAGGTCGGCGGTGGACACTTTCTGGCCGGACAGCAGCGTGAAGGTGGCATCCGGCACATGTTGCTGGCCGTTGAAGGCGAAAAAGCCGGCAACCGCGATGGCACCGGCGACAACCGCCATCGCAATGTAGCGAATCGGGCTGGCGCGCTTCGCAGCGACAGGAGAAGGCGTAGGGCTCATGAAAGGGACCTCGAGATTCGCGCGGCGCGCGCGGAATGTAGCGTCGGTATTGTAGCCCCATTCCCGGGAGGCGGCAGGCGGCCGTTCGTCAGCGGATAATGCGCTTTCCGCCTTTTTTGTGTCCGCCTCTGTCCCTATGTTCCGCCGTGATTTTCGATTGATGGTTTCCCAAGGTTTGCCGCGCAAGGTGTTCACACGGATCGCCCGCCGGGTCGCCGGTATCAGGCCGGGCGCAGCGGGCGGGTCGCGGTCGCGCTCCATGGTGCGCAGGCTGGTTGGCGTGCTGACGCTGGGCGCGGCGCTCGCCGGCTGTTCGCCGACCTACGACTGGCGCACGATCATGAACAACGACAACGGCTACACCGTCGATCTCCCCGCCAAGCCGAGCAACGACGCACGGCAAATCGAGGTGGGCGGCACGCCCATGCAAATGGCGATGCAAACCGCCGAGGCCGGCAAAGCGGTGTTCGCAGTCGGCACTTTGATGCTGCCATCCGATGACCCGCAGATGCAACGCACCGCCCTGGACTTCCTGCGTACCGGCCTGGCTCGTAACGTCAGCGCCAGGCCGGACGCGCATGCCGTGCAGATTCCGTTGGCGGCCGGGGGCCAGGTGCCGGGGCTGGAAATGACGCTGAACGGTAAAGCGGGCGAACAACAGGAGACACGAACCATCTACGCACGATTCGTCGCGCATGGCCGGCATGTCTATCAGGCGGCGATCATCGCCAGCCAGCCGCTGCCGCAGGAACAGGTGGATCAGTTTTTTCAGTCATTTCAACTGTATTGACGTCTGCTCGAAGGCAGAATACGGCGCAAACGATCACAACCGGCGGCCGTAGATTGTTAAATTCAGTGAAAGTTCCGCCGTAGGTTATCGCGCTAATAGCTGGATTTTATGGAGCTTTTTCTGTTACCCACAGGACCTGTGGATAACTTTGTGGAGAACCGTGCCAAAAAACGCGCGAAAGCCCGTCTGGTGGGCCTTCCATCAGGTTGCCCCTGTTTTGATAACTTTGAAAAACGCTGTTAAATCAATGGCTTGAGCAAGGCGCTCGAGACATATCTTTCAATCACACAACGACGCGTCGAAAAGGTGTTTGTGTGCATAAGTCAAGTCTTGACAGCGATTTTTTTTACTTTATCCACTGGCGAACGCGCGGCGGTACTGCACCGCTTCTGCAATCTGCGCACCGGTCGGCGTGGTGTCGCCGGCCAGATCGGCGATGGTTCGCGCGACTTTCAGCACCCGGTAATAGGCGCGCGCTGACCAGCCGAAACGGTCGCCCGCCTCGCGCAGCAATGCCTCGCCTGAAGCGTCCGGGCGGCACACTTCGTCTACTTCACGCCCGCTCAGTTCCCGATTGGTTTTGCCCTGCCGGGCCAGTTGCCGGGCGCGCGCCGCGCTGACCCGTTCGGCAATTGCCGCGCTCGGCTCCGCCGCCGCGACCGAACGCGCCGACAGCTCCGCCGGCGTGAGCGCCGGGATTTCAAGCTGAATGTCGATACGGTCCAGCAGCGGCCCCGACAGTTTGCGCAGATATCTGGCGGCGATTTCCGGCGTACAGCGGCAGCGGCCGTTCGGGTCGCCGCGCCAGCCGCATGGGCAGGGATTCATCGCTGCGATCAGCTGACAGGCCGCGGGGAAATCCGCCTGCAGCGCGGCGCGTGAAATGGTGATGCGACCCGCTTCGAGCGGTTCACGCAGGGTCTCCAGCACGTGACGATCGAACTCGGGAATCTCGTCGAGGAACAACACGCCGAGGTGAGCCAGGGTGATCTCACCGGGCTGCGGCGGATTGCGACCGCCCACCAGCGCCGCTGCACTGGAAGAGTGATGCGGCGCGCGGAACGGCCTCTGCCGCCATTGGGCGGGTGAAAAGCCGGACATGCTGGCGGACAGCAACGCGGCCGAGGTCAACGCTTCGTCGTCGGTCATGGGCGGCAGCAGGCTCGGCAGGCGTGCCGCCAGCATCGACTTGCCGGCGCCCGGCGGCCCGACCATTAGCA
>NZ_DASXHA010000175.1:0-3501 GCF_036488795.1 Paraburkholderia sp. | reverse complement strand
CGCGCGTTTCTCGGCCACTGGCTGCTCACGCTCCGTTACGCGGCGACGCACTCGGACGCGATTTTCGATTGCGATCTGGCAGGCCATTCGCCCGCATACGTTGCAGGCGCAGAACGCTGGATCAATGAACTCACCGGCCTCACGCCGTCGTTCGGCAGTGCGCGCCGCGAAGAGTTGGCTGAGCGCGTGTGCGGCTTCGATCCGCTCGAAGGCATGCAGGCGCACCTTGAAGCGCTGAGCCTCGCGAGGCAGTGGGCGAGCAATGGCAGCGTTGCGATGGATGCGTTGACCCTGTGGACCAGCAAGCTCGCACAAGGGACGCAAACCATGGCCTTCGGCTCGGGGGCAAACTGGCCCGATGCGCAGGTGCCGCCTCAGCGGGCAACACGCATGGTGGACGTAGCATTGATCGATGGTGCGGGCATCGATCCGATGCTGGTGAGTGAACTCGCGGCCACGCGCGCGGCACTGGCCGACACTCGCAGCCAGCTCGCGCGCGTCTATGACTCGCCGCTGTGGCGACTGATGGAACCGGTGCGCAAGCTGCGCGCCGCGAAACTGTTCCGTGGCGATCGCAAGCGCGCGAAGAAGTGCGCACACAAACATGTGAACGAAGCGCAGCAAGCGAGGGCCACCGCCGGCTCGAAAACCTGATTGTGTCGATTTCGCGAACCACGCTAAAACGCTACGACCCTCTTCTCCGCCAAAGCTTCCGGTTTCTCCGCCATTTTGTCAGCCTGCTGTAAGCGGGCTGGCATCGCCGGGCGTGCACGCGGATAATCGGCAGATCGGTTCCGGATAAAACCGGCCCGCTTGATTGTGGAGAGACACATGAAAGGCCTGGGTCGCAATTACCTCGTTTTTGCGTCGGTCGTCGCCGCGCTGTTCGTGGGATGCAGCGGTGGCGGTGGGGGCGGGAGTGGCGCAGACAGCAGCAACGCTGCGGGCACGGGTAGCGGAGCCGCGTCCGGCGCGGGTGGCGGATCGGCTTCGGGTAGCGGTTCGACGAGCGGCGCGGGAGCGGGCGCAGGTTCGGGTTCGGGTTCAACCTCCGGCTCGGGCGGCACGTCCGGCACCGGAGGCAGCGGGTCGGGCTCCGGGAGCGGCTCGGGGAGTGGCTCAGGGAGCGGCTCAGGGGGCACCGCGATGTCGGTCGATGTCGCGACGTATCACAACGACATCGCCCGCACGGGTCAGCAGCTCGCGGAAACGACCCTCACGCTGGCGAATGTGAACGCCACGACCTTCGGCAAAATCGGCTTCGATACCGTCGATGCCAAGGTGGATGCCGAGCCGCTGTATCTGTCGAAGGTGACGGTTGGCGGCGCCGTGCACAACGTGCTGTACGTTGCGACGGAAGGCGACAGCGTCTACGCCTTCGATGCCGACTCCGGTACGCAACTGTGGAAAGTCTCGACGCTCGGTAGCGGCGAGACCACGAGCGACGACCACGGTTGCTTCCAGATCACGCCGCAAATCGGCATTACGTCCACTCCGGTAATCGACCGCACGCGCGGGCCGAATGGCGCAATCTATGTGGTGGCGATGACCAAGGACGGCGCCGGCGCCTATCACCAGCGTATTCATGCGCTCGACATCACGACCGGCGCAGAACTGTTTGGCGGCCCGACCGAGATCGCGGCGACCTCTCCGGGCGGCGGGGCGAACAGCAGCAACGGCAGCATGGTGTTCAATCCGGCGCAATATGCGGAGCGCCAATCGCTGTTGCTGCTGAACGGCGTGATCTATACGGGCTGGACCTCGCATTGCGACAACGGCGTCTACAACGGCTGGGTGATCGCCTACAGCGCGAGCACGCTGCAGCAGACGAGCGTGCTGAACCTCACGCCGAACGGCGCCGCAGGCTCGATCTGGATGAGCGGCGCGGGCATGGCTTCGGACGGCCAGTTCGTGTACTTCCTCGACGCCAACGGCACCTTCGATACCACGCTCAATGCCAGCGGCAATCCATCGAGCGGTGATTACGGCAACTCGTTCATGAAACTGGCTACAGCGAACGAGTTGTCGGTGGCCGACTACTTCGCCATGTCCAACACGACAGCCGAGTCGCAGGCCGACGAAGACCTCGGTTCAGGCGGCGCGCTAGTGCTGCCCGATCTGACGGATTCGAGCGGCGTGGTTCATCATCTGGCGCTCGGCGCAGGCAAGGACGCGATCATCTACGTGGTGAACCGCGATTCGATGGGCAAGTTCAGTTCGAGCGCCAACAACATCTATCAGCAGATCAACGGTCAGCTCGTCGGGCCCGAGTTCGGCATGCCCGCGTACTTCAATAACACGGTGTATTTCGGCTCGATCGGCGACAACATCAAAGCGTTCAGCCTGGTCAACGCACAACTGGTGAGCACGCCCGCGAGCCATACGCCGGGCACCTTCGGTTCGCCGGGCTCGACGCCGAGCATTTCCGCCAACGGCACGGCAAACGGCATTTTGTGGGCGGTGGAAAACGGCACGATCGCGATACTGCACGCGTACAACGCGGCCAATCTCGCCACCGAGCTGTACAACAGCAGCCAGGCGGCCAACGCCCGCGATCAGGTCGGCCAGGGCAACAAGTTCATCACGCCGATGATCGCGAACGGCAAGGTGTATGTGGGCACCACCACTGGCGTGGCGGTGTTTGGGCTGCTGGCGGGGCAGTAGGGTAGGCATTGCGCATTGCGCGCGGTGATGGAACCGGCGGCTTGTTCCGCGCGCGGGGTGGCCTGCGTCGTCCTGGGATCCGGATCGGGGATTTCCCCAGGCCGGTTGAAATTCGGCCCTTCGCACCCATATAGAGAGAAGAAGGTCTGCTGTCTAAGGCCCTGCTGGTGCGCCGTGGCTCGCGGCGGTTAAGGCCGGTCACAATTTACCTCCCCCATCCTTCTTGAATTTGTCACCACCCGTCCATATAATTAGCACTCGCTGCACGAGAGTGCTAACAACATCGCCGGTTGGCTCAGCCAGCTGGGTTTTCTCAGCGTTCTTCAGTCTCAATCAAGAGAGGAGTATGTATGAACCTTCGTCCTTTGCATGATCGCGTGATCGTCAAACGTCTGGATCAAGAAACCAAGACCGCGTCGGGCATCGTGATCCCCGAAGCCGCAGCAGAAAAGCCGGATCAAGGCGAAATTCTGGCAGTCGGCCCGGGCAAGCGTGACGACAAAGGCGCGCAGATCGCCCTCGACGTGAAGGTCGGTGACCGCGTCCTGTTCGGCAAGTACGCAGGCCAGACCGTCAAGGTCGACGGCAACGAACTGCTCGTGATGCGCGAAGAAGACATCATGGCCGTGGTGCAGAAGTAAGCACAAGGTCGCTACTTCACCGGTTATATCCCAAGAATTCAAGGAGTTAGAAGATGGCAGCTAAAGACGTCGTATTCGGTGATTCCGCCCGTGCCAAGATGGTTGAAGGCGTGAACATCCTCGCGAACGCTGTGAAGGTCACGCTGGGCCCGAAGGGTCGCAACGTTGTCCTGGAACGCAGCTTCGGCGGCCCGAC
>NZ_DASXHA010000168.1:0-34412 GCF_036488795.1 Paraburkholderia sp. | reverse complement strand
TTATTCCGTGTTCGCCGGTGTTGGCGAGCGTACCCGCGAAGGGAACGACTTCTATCATGAAATGAAGGACTCGAACGTTCTCGACAAGGTCGCGCTGGTGTACGGCCAGATGAACGAGCCGCCGGGCAACCGTCTGCGCGTCGCGCTGACCGGTCTCACGATGGCTGAGCACTTCCGCGACGAAGGTCTGGACGTGCTGTTCTTCGTCGACAACATCTACCGTTTCACGCTGGCCGGCACGGAAGTGTCGGCACTGCTCGGCCGTATGCCGTCGGCAGTGGGCTATCAGCCGACGCTGGCTGAAGAAATGGGCAAGCTGCAAGAGCGGATTACGTCCACCAAGACTGGCTCGATCACGTCGGTGCAGGCCGTGTACGTCCCTGCGGATGACTTGACCGACCCGTCGCCGGCTACGACTTTCGGCCACCTGGACGCAACCGTCGTGCTGTCGCGTGACATCGCTTCGCTGGGTATCTATCCGGCAGTGGACCCGCTCGATTCGACCTCGCGTCAGATCGACCCGAACGTGATTGGCGAAGAGCACTACTCGATTACGCGCGGCGTGCAGCAAACGCTGCAGCGCTACAAGGAACTGCGCGACATTATCGCGATTCTGGGCATGGACGAACTGGCGCCGGAAGACAAGCTCGCCGTCGCGCGTGCTCGTAAGATCCAGCGTTTCCTGTCGCAGCCGTTCCACGTCGCTGAAGTGTTTACGGGTTCGCCGGGTAAGTACGTGCCGCTGAAGGAAACCATCCGCGGCTTCAAGATGATCGTGGGCGGTGAGTGCGATCATCTGCCGGAGCAGGCGTTCTACATGGTCGGCACGATCGACGAAGCCTTCGAAAAGGCCAAGAAGATCCAGTAACGGTTTGAGTGTTGGAAACGAGGCGCGGTTTTCGCGGCAACGTAAGAATCGCGCCGAATGTATCACCCTCAACCCGCCGTGCATGGGACGGGAGTTGTGCCAAAGCGTTCACTCTCGTCGAGCTTTGCAGGGGAGCAGAGTAAGCGCTAAAGCGCAAACTCTGGCCGCCACAGGAGTCGATATGGCAACCATTAAAGTAGACGTCGTCAGCGCGGAAGAGCAGATCTTCTCGGGCCAGGCGAAATTCGTCGCGCTACCGGGCGAAGCGGGTGAACTGGGCATACTGCCGGGCCACACGCCGCTCATCACGCGGATTCGTCCGGGTGCGGTACGCATCGAAGCTGAAAACGGCGAAGAAGAGTTTGTGTTTGTCGCCGGCGGTATTCTCGAGATTCAGCCGGGTGCTGTGACGGTTCTGGCCGACACGGCGATCCGCGGCAAGGACCTCGACGAAGCCAAAGCCGAAGACGCACGCAAGCGCGCCGAAGAGGCGCTGCAGAACACGGGCTCGAACCTCGAATACGCGACCGCTCAGGCGGAACTCGCGTATGCGACGGCTCAGCTCGCTGCAATCCAGCGTCTGCGCAAGCTGCGCGGTCAGAACTAAGCGAGCAAGCGTCGGAAAAAGAAGCAGCCCTCGCGGCTGCTTTTTTTTCGTCCTCGTTTGACGTTTACGGAAAGGTGCATAAAACGCCACGGTCGAAAACGAGCGGAGGCTGCGGGTAAGACTTGATGTCCTCGCATCGTTTGGTGGTGGCAGAATCGTTTGCAAATTGATTTCGATATAGCGGCCTCGCGCTCACGGAGACAGCACCATGGCAACGCCAGCGTCAGGTGAAGATGCGCTCATCGAACCGAGGGACGGTGTGTCGTACGTGCGCGGCCCGGTCGATATTCCGTTGAGTGATGCGACGCTCGGTCAATTCCTGCGCGACACTGCGCAGCGCTTTCCCGGGCGACCTGCCGTCGTGTTCCGGGAGCAGGGTATTCGCTGGACATGGCAGGAGTTCGCGCAAGAAGTCGACATATTCGCCGCGGGGCTGGCCGCACTCGGTATCGTCAGAGGGGATCGGGTGGGTATCTGGTCGCCGAATCGCGTCGAGTGGTTGCTCACCCAATTTGCCACCGCGCGGATCGGTGCCGTCCTCGTCAACATCAACCCGGCATACAGGCTGGCCGAACTCGAGTACGCCTTGAACAAGGTGGGCTGCAAGGCCATCGTCGCGGCGGAACGTTTTAAGTCGTCGATGTATCTGCAGATGCTGCAAGCGCTCGCGCCGGAACTCGCCACGCATGCTCCGGGTGATCTGCGCGCGGCACGTTTGCCGGATTTGCGCATCGTGATTCGTATGTGCGATACCGAGACGCCGGGCATGTTGAGCTTCTCGGACGTGATCGAACGAGGCCGGGCGACGCTCGACACGGCCGCGCTGGACGTGATCGCCGATACCCTGAGCCCGAACGATCCGATCAACATTCAATTCACCAGCGGCACCACCGGCAGCCCGAAGGGCGCGACGCTCACACATCGCAACGTCGTCAACAACGCGCGCTTTATCGCGATGGCGATGCGGCTCTCCGAACAGGACGGTCTCTGCATCCCGGTGCCGCTGTATCACTGCTTTGGAATGGTACTGGCGGTACTCGCGTGCGTATCGGTCGGCGCCAATATGGTGTTCCCCGGCGAGGCATTCGACCCCGTCGCGACGCTTGCCGCCGTCGCCGACGAGAAGTGCACGGCGCTACACGGCGTTCCGACGATGTTTATCGCCGAGCTCGACCATCCCGACTTTGCGCGCTTCGACCTTACGCGTTTGCGTACCGGCATCATGGCCGGTTCGCCGTGTCCCATCGAGACAATGAAGAAGGTCGTGTCCAGGATGCATCTGGCCGAGATCACGATTGCCTACGGCATGACCGAAACGAGTCCGGTGTCGTTCCAGAGTTCGACGACCGATCCGCTCGATAAACGCACGTCGACAGTGGGCCGCATCCAGCCGCATCTGGAGGTGAAAATCGTCGATCCGCTCGGCAACATCGTGCCAGTCGGCGCGACGGGCGAGTTGTGCACCCGAGGCTACTCGGTGATGCAAGGCTACTGGGGCGATGAGGCCAAAACGCGCGAGAGCATCGTCGATGGCTGGATGCAAACCGGCGATCTCGCGACCCTCGACACCGATGGCTACTGCAACATTGTCGGCCGCCTCAAGGACATGCTGATTCGTGGCGGCGAGAACATCTATCCGCGCGAAATCGAAGAGTTTCTGTTCCGCCATCCAAAAATTCAGAGCGTGCAGGTGTTCGGCGTGCCGGACGCGAAATATGGCGAGGAGGTTTGCGCCTGGATCGTGCTGCGCGCCGGTGAGCAGGCTTCAGCCGAAGAGGTGCAGGAATTTTGCCGCGGCCAGATTGCTCACTACAAGGTTCCGAAGTACATCCGCTTTGTCGACGAACTGCCCATGACCGTCACGGGAAAGGTGCAGAAGTTCGTGATGCGCGAACGGATGATCCGGGAGTTGCAGTTGAACGAAAACAAGACGGCCTGAAGCGCCGGCGCAGGATGCGCCAACGGCGCCGCGCGAGAAGTCGCGAGGCGCCGCCGTGATCTGCTGGGGATAGCAAAGCATCTGGGGAGGACCGGCTACAGCACAGCCGGGCAACGCGCAAACGTTTGGCTAAGGAAAAAAAAAGCGGGCCTGGAGCCCGCTAAAAACCACACGCTACGGGGTTAGCGCGAGGAGACCATTGGAGGAACCGCCGTGAAAACGCCTTATGCGTCAATCACGGTTCCAGCAGGGATGCCCCTTTACAGGGCTTCGGCTAGAGCCGACCGGCAAGTGCATCGTATCCGCTCACACCACGCACCCAGCCACATCCGTGTTGAAACCGTTGAGGGCATTGTGGGCGAATAACCCTGGAAGCGCGGTAACAAAGTGTTTCAGGTTGTAACGCCCGCCAGATAAGGCTCTGCGGGATTTATTGCCTTTTTGGGGCGATTTAAACGTACTTATTACCGATGTGTAAGGTGACCGTTAAGTGACTGTGCTTGATGCGTTTAGCGATGCACGGTGGGTCACCACAACGCCAGGCGTGGAGCATAAACGTAGCCTCCCAAACCGTCATTCCTGTGGCATCGGCCTTTGAGCAGGTAGGACGGCGCGATCAAACTACCCGTCTTCGCTTCAGGTATACAGAATGCTGGTCTCGCCGTAACCCGCCTCGGAGCACTCTGTTAGCCGTTTGGAAGCGCGGCCGCGTGCTTCCTCGTCCCTCCTATCGGCTTACATCAAGGCGTTCCGTTACACGATTGTGCTGCTGCAGCTCAATCCGCGTTGTCTGAGCGTTCACTTTAACCATTTATCGGAGATTGCCTGATACTCGCCGGTCGCCCGCGCCAGGTGCAGCCATTGGTCGACGTACTGCTGGAATACCACGTCGCCTCGCGGAAGTAGCCACGCCTTCTCACCGTATTGGAACGGCTTGTCCGGATGAACCGAACATAGGCCGGGATTGAGTTTTTGCTGCAGAAGGGTCTCGGAAGCGTCGGTGACCATCACGTCCGCCTTACCGGCCAGGATCTGCTTGAAGATGGTCACGTTGTCTGGATAAACGGTCAGGTTTGCATGCGAAAAGTACTGCTTCGCGAAACGTTCGTTCGTGCCGCCCGGATTGACGATCACCCGAGTGGCCGGTTGGTCGATCTGTTCGACCGTCTGGTATTTGCTGACGTCGTCGCAGCGGACGATCGGCGTTTTGCCGTCGATCACGTACGCCTGGGTGAAGAACGCACGCTTTTGCCGTTCGAGGGTAGGCGACACGCCGCCCACGCCGATGTCGCATTTCGCCACGAAGTCGTTCAGCAGATTCGACCAGGAGGTCTTCACATATTCGACCTTCACGCCCAGCGATTTCGCCAGCGATTCGGTCATGTCGATGTCGATGCCTTCGAACTGGCCGTCCGTCTTATAGAAGGAATACGGCTTGTAGTCGCCCGTGGTGCAGGCGCGCAGCGTCCCGCGCGCGAGCACCTCGTCGAGCCGCGAGGTTCCCGCCGCGGGCGCAGTCTGCGCGTGTGCGGCCCCCGCCGCGGCGCTCACACATGCGGTCAACAGACCGGCCAGAAACACATAGGCTGCCTTGCTCATCGACGCTCCTTAAATGCCGTGGTTTGATCAGATCATTGATCATAACGGGGTGCCCTGGCCGTGAACATTTGCCAAATGGCAGAGGCAGCGGGTCGCTCCCGACACTTATTGGCCGGATCAGGCAAGTTGAGGCAAGCGCTGTCCGGTAAAATGGTCCTTTGCTTTTTCAGTCGCATGCACCGTGGCCCATAACCTTCTCAACGATACCTTCCTGCGCGCCCTGCTGCGCCAGCCCACCGACTACACGCCGATCTGGCTGATGCGTCAGGCCGGCCGCTACCTGCCGGAATACAACGCCACGCGCAGCCGCGCGGGGAGTTTCCTGGGTCTCGCGAAGAGTCCGGCCTATGCGACGGAAGTGACGCTGCAACCCCTCGAGCGCTATCCGCTCGACGCGGCCATCCTCTTTTCCGACATCCTGACGGTGCCCGACGCCATGGGCCTCGGACTGGAATTCGTTGCCGGCGAAGGGCCGAAGTTTGCCCGGCCGGTGCGCACCGAAGCTGACGTCGCGCGGCTCGCGGTGCCGGATATCGACGCCACGCTGCGCTATGTGACCGACGCGGTCAGCGAAATCCGCAAGGCGCTGGTTGACGCGCAAGGTCGGCAGCGCGTGCCGCTGATCGGTTTTTCGGGCAGTCCGTGGACGCTCGCCTGCTACATGGTCGAAGGCGGCGGCTCGGACGACTTCCGCACCGTGAAGTCCATGCTCTATGCGCGCCCGGACCTCATGCACCGCATCCTCGAGGTCAACGCACAGTCCGTCGCGGCCTATCTGAACGCCCAGATCGAAGCCGGCGCGCAGGCCGTGATGATCTTCGATACCTGGGGTGGCGCGTTGGCCGACGGCATCTACCAGCGCTTTTCGCTGCATTACATCCAGCAGGTCGTGAACCTGCTCAAGCGCGATCACGACGGCGAAAAGGTCCCGGTCATCACCTTCACCAAGGGCGGCGGTCTATGGCTCGACGAGATCGCGGCGACCGGCGTCGACGCAGTGGGCCTCGATTGGACTGTGAACCTGGCCCGGGCGCGTGAACGGGTGGGGGGCCGGGTGGCCCTGCAAGGCAATATCGATCCCTCCGTGCTGTTCGCCCCCCCGTCCGCTATCCGCATGGAGGCGCGGGCGGTGCTGGACAGCTTCGGCAATCATCCGGGGCATGTCTTCAATCTCGGGCACGGTATCTCGCAGTTCACGCCGCCGGAAAACGTCGCTGAGCTGGTCGACGAAGTACATCGCCATAGCCGCGCCATTCGTTCTGCCGCAGCAGGCAGAACGACGCCATAAGCGTGACATTTTTGTTGCAATGCGGCGAAGTGGGCTCTCGGGCTAAGGGAAAAATACGCGTCATGTGACCGCCACATGGCACTTCGGCAGTTGTCAAGACTTGACTTATGCACATTACTCACGCTGCGGCGCGGTAGAGGCTTTCGTCGCAGCATTGCGCTTGCAAGTTGTGTGCACATTTGATCAAGTCCTTGACTGGCAAGGGTTTCGCGGATCCGGCGAGAAATGTGGCAAATCCCACATAACGCAATGGCGGCGCGGTTTTCCGGCCTTCCAGGCGGAGTTCTCAACAAAGTTATCCACAGGCATGCGGACGAATACTAATTGTTCAGTCGAATCCAAAACTTAGCGCGGAAAGTGAAGTTTTACTTTAACTTCGCCGCGTTCACCGTCTGCTCACGGCGCACCGCGTCAGCGTCTGTTGCACTTTATTGAGCCCTGGAAAAATCCGCCCGAATCTTACGTGAGCCACGTATTCCTCCGCGTCGCACTGGATCATCCGCTGCCGACCTTGTTCGACTATCGCTGCGACGCAGCCGAGCCGCCTGGGCCCGGCGCGCTCGTCAGCGTGCCGTTCGGCAAGCGTCAGGTGGTGGGGCTCGTCTGCGAAGTGACTGCTCACAGTGACGTGCCGGCCGACCGCCTGCGTAGCGCGGATGGCATTTGTCACGCGTGTCCGCCGCTGTCGGCGCAGTGGCTGGCGCTGGCTGCTTTTGCCGCGGACTACTACCAGCGCGGACTGGGCGAAGTCGCTTTGCCCGCTTTGCCTCAGGCGTTGCGCGACGCGTCGCGCTGGGCGCGCCTGTTGGCGCCGCAAGAGCGTTACCGCTTGCTGCCGGCGGGCCGGGACGCATTGCCGGATGCATTGCCTGCACGCGCAAGTGCACTAAGGCGCCTCGCCGAGGCGCTCAAAGAGGCGGAATCCTTGCTGGCGGCAGACGCCCGCGTATTTCATCCGAAAGCGGTTGCCACGCTCGATGCCTGGCAAGCCGAAGGCTGGGTTCAACTGGAGGTGACCGAAGCCGCGGCGCTCCTCGCCCCGGCGCCTCCGGAGTTCGCGGCGCACTCCGCAGCGGCCACGGCACTGCCCGTTCTGACCGACGAGCAAGCCGCCGCCGTCGAGGCGATCCGCGACGCCGAGGGCTTCGCGCCGTTTCTCCTGCACGGTGTAACTGGAAGCGGCAAGACTGAAGTCTATTTGCGTGCACTTGCCGAAATCCTCTCGGCGCGTCCCGATGCGCAGGCGCTTGTGCTCGTCCCCGAAATCAATCTCACGCCGCAATTCGAGGCAGCGTTCCGCGCGCGTTTCGCGGCGCTTGACGGCACCTCGATCGTCACGCTGCACAGCGGACTTGCCGAGGGCGAACGCGCGCGCAACTGGTTCGCCGCCCACACGGGACATGCGCGGATCGTGCTGGGCACGCGGCTGGCGGTACTGGCGTCGTTGCCGAAGCTGGCCATCATCGTGGTCGACGAGGAACACGATCCGGCTTACAAGCAGCAGGAAGGGCTGCGCTATTCCGCGCGCGATCTGGCCATCTGGCGGGCCAAACAGCTTGGTTTGCCGGTCGTGCTCGGCTCTGCCACGCCGTCGCTGGAAAGCTGGTGGCAGGCGGATCAAGGGCGCTACACGCGGCTCACGCTGTCGCGGCGAGCGGTGGCCGAGGCGGTGTTGCCCACCGTCAAGCTGGTCGATCTGGAGGAAGAGCGGCGTCGCGGACGCGCTTCGGTGGAGGGTCTCTCGGGACCCCTGATCGCGGCGTTGAAGACGCGCCTCGAGCGCGGCGAGCAAAGCCTGGTGTTCCTCAACCGCCGCGGCTACGCGCCGCAACTCGCCTGCGACGCGTGCGGCTGGGTGGCCGGTTGTCCGCGCTGCAGCGCCTATGTCGTACTGCACAAGCCGGAACGTGCGCTGCGCTGCCATCACTGCGGCTGGGAAGCGCGCATTCCGCGCTCGTGTCCGGACTGCGGCAACGTGGATATCGCGCCGCTCGGACGCGGCACGCAGCGCGTCGAAGAAACGCTGGCGAGCGCGGTGCCGGGCGCGCGCGTGCTGCGCATCGACGCGGACAGCACGCGCCGCAAGGGCAGCGCGCAGGCGCTCTTTTCGGACGTGCACGCGGGCGACGTCGACATTCTGGTCGGCACGCAGATGATCGCGAAGGGGCACGACTTTCAGCGCGTCTCGCTGGTGGGCGTGCTCAATGCCGACACCGCGTTGTTCTCGCATGACTTCCGCGCCGGCGAGCGGCTGTTCGCGCAGTTGATGCAGGTAAGCGGGCGCGCGGGCCGCGCCGGCTTACCCGGCGAAGTGCTGGTGCAGACCCGTTATCCGCGTCACGCGCTGTATCACGCCCTGGCGCGGCACGATTACGTCGGCTTTGCCGGTTCGACCCTGGCCGAACGCCGCGACGCCCATTTGCCGCCCTTCGTCTATCAGGCGCTGCTGCGCGCCGAAGGCCGCACGCTCGAAGCGGCGCTCGCCTTCCTGCAGCAAGCCGCCGCCGCGCTGACGGGCATGGCTTGCGCCGAACGCGTGACGGTCTATGACGCCGTGCCGCTTACCATCGTCAAGGTGATGCATGTGCATCGCGCACAGCTGCTGATCGAAAGCGCGTCGCGCGCCGCGCTACAAGCGACGCTGCGCAACTGGCAACCCATCCTGCGGACCTTGAAGGGCGTGCTGCGCTGGAATCTCGAAGTCGATCCGCTCGACATCTGAGCGCGCTCGACGCCCGCCTGCAGCGCGGAAGCCGTGCAAATCCCTTTCAGTCATATTCATAGAGCGAAAGGTCGTTTCGTTTCTGACCCTCGCTCGACTATATTTCGCCGAATCGGCGCAGTTTTAACAACAATCCCAACCTTTTCGCGCCGACGCACTTCAACTTGCGGGGCTTTGCGATGAGCGATACCAATCACAGCCTGCCGGCGGGCGCAGCACCGGCAAAACCCGGCTCCGAGCGCGGCGCCGCCGCCAAACGCGGCGGCGGACTGTTCGCCACCGAAGACTGGTGGGCCGTATGGATCGGCCTGCTGGTGATCGTCGTTGCGTGGGCGCTGTTTGCGTCCGGCAGCAGTATCAAGTGGCTCGCGGTCGCGCCGGCGAAATGGTCGAGCCCCGGCGCCGCTGGCGCAGATATCGTCAGGCATCTGCCGAACTACGTAGCGCTCTTCGTCGTATTTGCAGTGCTGTTCGGCGTGAGCCTTGCGGCACTGAAGCAGCGGCTCGCACATTTTCTGCCTTCGTTCCTGATTCTGTTTATCGCTTCCGCGCTGATCTTCACGCTCGGCGCGTGGGTCAGCGCGTCGAAGTACAACCTCGAACCCCCGCTGGTCGCACTCGCGCTGGGACTGGTGGTCTCGAACGTGTTTCGTCTGCCGGAGTGGTTCTCCGCCGGATTGCGCGTCGAGTTCTACATCAAGGTGGGCATCGTGCTGCTGGGCGCCACGCTGCCGTTCACGCTTCTGGTGTGGGCCGGACCGGTGGCCGTCGGTCAGGCGAGCATCGTGTCGCTGCTGACGTTCTTCGTGATCTTCTTTGTGGGTAAGGCCTTCGGCCTGGAGCGCCGCTTTGCCGCGGTGCTGGGCGTGGGCGGGGCGGTGTGCGGCGTGTCGGCCGCCATTGCGATTGCCGGCGCCGTGCGCGCGAAGCGCGAGCAGGCTTCGGTGGCGATCACGCTGGTGGTCTTGTGGGCGATCGTGATGATCTTCGTCCTGCCTTTCGTGTCACGCTCGCTGGGACTGTCGACGGCTGTAGCGGGTGCGTGGATCGGCACGTCCGAATTCGCGGACGCCGCCGGCATTGCCGCGGCACAGGCCTATGGCGATTTCGCGAGGCATGCAGGCGGCGCCATTGCCGGTGCGCCTGAAGCGTCCTTGCAGGCGTTCACGCTGATGAAGGTGGTGGGCCGCGATATCTGGATCGGCATCTGGGCGTTCGTGCTGGCGATCGTCGCCACCACGCGCTGGGAAAGCGAGGACAACGGCGTCCAGGCGAAAGCCAACGCGGGTGAAATCTGGGCGCGCTTTCCGAAGTTCGTGATCGGCTTCGTGATTGCGTCCGCACTCGTGACGTGGATCGCAAGCCACTACTCGCTCGCCGATTACCGCAAGGTAGTGACGCCGGAGTTCGTCGCGCCGATCACCGCGCTGCGTACCTGGGCGTTCACGTTCTGCTTCCTGAGCATTGGGCTGACCACGCGGTTGCGCCTGCTGAGCGCCACGGGTCTGAAGCCGTTCCTCGCGTTCACGGCCGGTGTGGTGGTCAATATCGCCATCGGCTACGCGCTGTCCGCGCACGTGTTCGCATCGTATTGGAATAGCTTGGGACAGGGATCGTGACAGGCGCACCCGGGCGCGCCGAAGGCACGGTGCCGCGTGCGTGCCGGCCCAGTTGCGCCGGCTGCCGGTACCGGGCGGACGATCGACTTTCGCTGGAGCAGAGCATTCCAGGCCTCGCTGTATTCAGTTCAGGCTTTGGGGCGAGCGTGGCGACAAGCCGCCTGTGCCGTCTGCACGACCAGCTGGTTTCGCCGGGCGACAGCTGCAACCGGTTCGTGCCGCTGTCGTGACGCGCGCGTCTTGAGCCGCGGCATGCCGCGCGCCGGGCGCAACTCGTCCGCCGGCGCATTGGCCCGGCAAACCCCGTTCAAACTTCGTCGAGCCCGGTTTGCACCCGGGCCGGTCCTTATTCGCGGACGATGCCGCGAGCGTCGTCGTGCACAAGCTGCTCCGAGCGCGCTTCCCGTGGCACCGAGCGCGTCGCGCCGCGGATAAACAAGACCGCGCAGGTTGCGCACATCGTCCAGATTCCTGCCACTACCAGCCACTTTTCCATTTCGACCACCCCGTCAGCCCCGTATCGTGCGCTTTTGCGCATCCGTGTACCTATATAACGGCGCGCCGCGCGATTCGATAAGGGTTGTCAAAAAAGAAATTATCCAGGGAAAGTACTGAGGCCGGATGGGCGACGCCCGGCCCATGGCGGTTCGCCGCAAAGCCAGGCGGCACGGGGGTTTTGCTATGGTGCAACCGATGCTTTTGAGTGGTTGCACCTTTTTATTGGGAGGCGTACGATTCGGCCAACTTATAGTCTTTGGCCGGCGCAGGGCAGGCTGGCATCTGAAGAAGGAAACATGGCTAGCACCACCCTCGGCGTCAAGGTCGACGACCTCCTGCGTTCCCGGCTGAAAGATGCCGCCACCCGTCTCGAACGCACTCCGCACTGGCTGATCAAGCAGGCGATTTTCGCGTACCTCGAAAGAATCGAGCACGGCCAGCTTCCCGCTGAACTGTCGGGCGTGCGAGGCGTGGCCGATCTCGCCGACGGGACCTCCGTCGAGCAGGAGGAGGATGGCGCGTCGCACCCGTTCCTCGATTTCGCGCAGAACGTGCAACCGCAATCGGTGCTGCGCGCGGCGATCACCGCTGCGTACCGCCGTCCCGAACCGGAGTGCGTGCCTTTCCTGCTGGGCCAGGCGCGCCTGCCGGCCAACCTGGCGAACGACGTGCAGGCTCTCGCGGGCAAACTCGTCGAAACGCTGCGCGGCAAGAGCAAGGGTGGCGGCGTCGAAGGCCTGATCCACGAGTTTTCGCTGTCGAGCCAGGAAGGCGTGGCATTGATGTGTCTCGCCGAGGCGTTGTTGCGCATTCCCGATCGCGCCACGCGCGACGCGCTGATCCGCGACAAGATCAGCAAGGGTGACTGGAAATCGCACGTCGGCCAGGCGCCGTCGCTGTTCGTCAACGCTGCAACATGGGGCTTGATGATCACCGGCAAGCTGGTGACCACCAATAGCGAAACGGGTCTGTCGTCGGCGCTCACGCGCCTGATCGGCAAGGGCGGCGAGCCGTTGATCCGCAAGGGCGTCGACATGGCGATGCGCCTGATGGGCGAGCAGTTCGTCACCGGCGAGAACATCTCCGAAGCGCTGGCCAATAGCCGCAAGTTCGAAGCGCGGGGTTTCCGCTACTCGTACGACATGCTCGGCGAAGCGGCCACCACCGAAGCCGACGCGCAGCGCTACTACGCGTCGTACGAGCAGGCCATCCACGCCATTGGCAAGGCGGCTGGCGGGCGCGGCATCTACGAAGGTCCGGGTATCTCGATCAAGCTGTCGGCGCTGCACGCGCGCTACTCGCGTTCGCAGCAGGAACGCACGATGAGCGAGCTGCTGCCGCGCGTGCGTTCGCTCGCGATCCTCGCGCGCCGTTACGACATTGGCCTGAATATCGACGCGGAAGAAGCCGATCGCCTCGAAATCTCGCTGGATCTGCTCGAAGCGCTGTGTTTCGATCCGGAACTGGCTGGCTGGAATGGCATTGGTTTCGTGGTGCAGGCGTATCAGAAGCGCTGCCCGTTCGTGATCGACTACATCATCGATCTGGCGCGCCGCAGCCGTCACCGCATCATGGTGCGCCTCGTGAAGGGCGCGTACTGGGACACGGAAATCAAGCGTGCTCAAGTGGACGGCCTCGAAGGCTATCCGGTCTACACGCGCAAGATCTACACGGACGTCTCGTACCTCGCCTGCGCGAAGAAGCTGCTCGGCGCGCCGGATGCCGTCTACCCGCAGTTCGCCACGCACAACGCGCATACGCTCTCGGCGATCTATCACCTGGCGGGCGGCAATTACTACCCCGGTCAGTATGAGTTCCAGTGCCTGCACGGCATGGGTGAGCCGCTCTATGAGGAAGTGACCGGCCGCGACAAGCTGAACCGGCCGTGCCGCGTGTATGCGCCGGTCGGCACGCACGAAACGCTGCTCGCGTATCTGGTGCGGCGTCTGCTGGAAAACGGCGCGAACACGTCGTTCGTGAACCGCATTGCCGACGAAAACGTGGCGATCAAGGATCTGGTCGCCGACCCGGGCGAAGAAGCGTCGAAGATCGTGCCGCTCGGCGCGCCGCACGCGAAGATTCCGCTGCCGCGCAACCTGTATGGCGCGGAGCGCGTCAATTCGATGGGGCTGGATCTGTCGAACGAGCATCGACTGGCGTCGCTGTCGTCGGCGCTGCTGGCGAGCGCGCATCACGCGTGGCGCGCAGCGCCAATGCTCGAAGACAACGAAATCGCCGTGGGCCAGGCACGTGATGTACGCAACCCGGCCGATCATCGCGACCTCGTGGGGACAGTGGTCGAAGCGACTTCGGAGCATGTGAGCGCCGCGCTCGCGCATGCCGTCGCGGCTGCGCCAATCTGGCAAGCCACGCCGGTGGAAGCGCGAGCCGATTGCCTCGCGCGTGCCGCCGATCTGCTCGAAGCGCAGATGCACACGCTGATGGGTCTGGTGGTCCGCGAAGCGGGCAAGTCGCTGCCGAACGCGGTGTCGGAAATCCGCGAAGCAATCGATTTCCTGCGCTACTACTCGGCGCAGATCCGCACCGAGTTCTCGAACGATACACATCGCCCGTTGGGTCCGGTCGTTTGTATCAGCCCGTGGAACTTCCCGCTGGCGATTTTCATGGGTCAGGTGGCCGCCGCGCTCGCCGCCGGCAACACCGTGCTGGCCAAGCCGGCCGAACAGACTCCGCTGATCGCCGCACAAGCGGTGCGCATCCTGCGTGAAGCGGGCGTGCCGGCGGGTGCGGTGCAATTGCTGCCGGGTGACGGCGAGACGGTGGGCGCGGCGCTGGTGGCCGACGCCCGTACGCGGGCGGTGATGTTCACCGGCTCGACGGAAGTCGCGCGCCTGATCAACAAGACGCTCGCCGGCCGACTCGATGCGGATGGCAAGCCGATTCCGCTGATCGCCGAAACCGGCGGCCAGAACGCGATGATCGTCGATTCGTCGGCACTCGCCGAGCAGGTCGTAGCGGACGTCCTGAACTCGGCGTTCGACTCCGCCGGTCAACGCTGTTCCGCCTTGCGCGTTCTTTGTTTGCAGGACGACGTGGCGGACCGCACGCTTGAAATGCTGACGGGCGCGATGCGCGAGCTGGCGGTGGGCAATCCGGATCGCCTTTCCGTCGACGTGGGTCCGGTGATCGACCTCGACGCGAAGCGCGGTATCGACGCACACGTCGCGGCAATGCGCGAAAAGGGCCGCAAGGTCGAGCAACTGCCGATGCCGGAAGGCTGCGCACAAGGCACCTTCGTGCCGCCGACGCTGATCGAACTCGACAGCATCGACGAGTTGAAGCGCGAAGTGTTCGGCCCGGTGCTGCATGTGGTGCGGTATCGCCGCAGCGCGCTCGACAAGCTGCTCGAGCAGATCCGCGCAACCGGCTATGGCCTCACCCTCGGCATCCACACGCGGATCGACGAGACGATTGCGCATGTGATCAGCCGCGCGCACGTGGGCAACATCTACGTGAACCGGAACGTGGTGGGCGCTGTGGTGGGCGTCCAGCCGTTCGGCGGCGAAGGCTTGTCGGGCACGGGTCCGAAGGCTGGCGGCGCGCTGTATCTGCAGCGTCTGCTGGCGACGCGCCCGGCGGGTCTGCCGAAGAGCCTCGCGCAGGCGCTAGTCGCCGATGCCCCGCAGGCGGCCGAAAACAGCGACAATCCGTCCTCGGCGCTGACGACGCTGCGCGACTGGCTGATCAGCGAACGCCAGCCGGCGCTGGCGGCACGTTGCGACGGCTATCTGTCGCAAGGGCTGGCGGGTGCCACGGCCGTACTGCCGGGACCGACTGGCGAGCGCAACACCTACACGCTCGGCGCACGCGGCACGGTGCTGTGCGTGGCCGCGACGGCGAGCGGTGCCCGCGTGCAGCTGGCAGCGGCGCTGGCCACCGGCAATCGCGCGCTGTTCGAAGGCGCAGCCGGCGAACAGCTGGTGTCGCAACTGCCTGCTTCGCTCAAGCCGTTTGCGAGCGTGAAGAAGAGCGCGGATACGCCGTTCGACGCGGTGCTGTTCGAAGGCGATAGCGACGAACTGCTCGCGCTCGTGAAGGAAGTGGCGAAGCGCCCAGGGCCGATCGTCTCGGTGCAGGGCGTCGCGGCACGGGCGCTGGAAAGCGGCGACGAGGACTACGCGCTCGAACGACTGTTGACGGAACGTTCGGTCAGCGTGAACACGGCGGCAGCGGGCGGCAATGCGAATTTGATGACGATCGGTTGAGCGAATCTTTAGCGAACCTTTAGCGGTCGATTCAATAGAACGGAAGCGGTACGGCGACCCCGAATCACCGCTCCATCCACACCTGGTACCAAGGAGAAGCTATGCAATACAAGATGAAACAGCTGGCAGGCGCCGCGCTTGTTGCAGCCATGTCGGTGGCGGGGACGGTGCATGCACAGACGGCTGAAGATGTGAAGGTCGGCTTTGCCGGCCCGATGACGGGCGCGCAGGCGCACTATGGCAAGGATTTCCAGAACGGCATCACGCTGGCTGTGGAAGAAATGAATGCAACGAAGCCGGTGATTGGCGGCAAGCCGGTGCACTTCGTGCTGGACTCGGCCGACGACCAGGCTGACCCCCGCACCGGCACGACCGTCGCGCAGAAGCTGGTGGACGACGGCATCAAGGGCATGCTCGGCCACTTCAATTCGGGCACGACGATTCCGGCTTCGCGCATCTACGCGAACGCGGGCATCCCCGAAATCGCCATGGCGACGGCGCCTGAGTACACGCAACAAGGCTTCAAGACCACCTTCCGGATGATGACGTCCGATACGCAGCAAGGGTCGGTCGCGGGCACCTTCGCGGTGAAGAACCTGGGCGTGAAGAAGATTGCGATCGTCGACGACCGCACCGCATACGGCCAGGGTCTGGCCGACCAGTTCGAGAAGGCGGCGAAGGCATCGGGCGGCACGATCGTCGACCGCGAGTTCACCAACGACAAGGCTGTCGACTTCAAGTCGATTCTGACCAAGCTGAAGTCGGTCAACCCGGACCTGATCTATTACGGTGGCGCGGATTCGCAGGCTGCACCGATGGTCAAGCAGATGAAGGCACTCGGCATCAAGGCACCGCTGATGGGTGGCGAGATGGTGCATACGCCTACGTTCCTGCAGCTGGCTGGTGACGCGGCGAATGGTACGGTGGCCTCGCTGGCTGGTCTGCCGCTGGAGCAGATGCCTGGTGGCGCTGATTATGTCGCCAAGTACAAGAAGCGCTTCAACGAAGATGTGCAGACGTATTCGCCGTATGCGTATGACGGCGCAATGGCCATGTTCGATGCCATGAAGAAAGCCAATTCCACCGATCCGGCCAAGTATTTGCCGTTCCTCGCCAAGACGGATATCGCAGCTGTGACGACGACTCATCTTGAGTATGATGCGCGCGGCGATCTCAAGAATGGTGGGATCACGCTCTACAAGGTTGTTGATGGGAAGTGGACCACGCTTCAGAGCGTTGGTGGCAAGTAAGTTTTTTGCCTGCGGCGCTTAATTTGTCGCTGGTAGTTTTTTTGATGTGTTCGCCCCGCGAGGTCTTGTCTGGCTCGTGGGGCGTTTCTTTTTTGTGTTGGCCTCTTCTTGATTCGTTTGTGGTCTATTGGTGTTGCCCCTGTGCGGGGCGGAACCTACGTTCTTTGCCGCCAGGTCTCCAGTCCATACACCGCCGCAAAGAAAGTGAGCAAAGAAAGCGGGCTCACACCGCTAGCTCGTAGGTGTCCATCTCGGCTCTCGATCATTAGTGGTCCGAGACAAGATCGGCTCTCGCACCGTCTGCCCTGGTGACCCAGCCGTCATCCATCCGGCGTGCGCTGCGCGCCCCGCCGTGCGGCATAACTTGCCGTTCCTCCTGCGCTGTCCGTCGTCACGCCACTTCCCTCCCCACTGCAACGTTGGCCGAACGGATGACTCGTTCTCCTTGTCGCGCACTTTCACAATAACGATGGAGTACGGACAGTTCATTGCTGGATTTTCGTACGATACATGTCGTATAATTGGAGGTGTGATTGACGATCCCGGTTACCTACAAGCTGGTCAAGCGCGCGGTAATCTCCGCGCTCAGGTCCGGCAGATTTCAGCACGAAGCCCGGCGCCATATTGATGTCAAAAACCTGCTTGCAACAGGAAACGTGACACCTGAGTTTGTCGAAGGCCTCATCGTCAAGAGCGATGGCAGCGAACACACCACGTCGCCTCATCACTGTCTGGCTTCGGTTGATGTCCACGTCATCGCATCAGGCGGTTGGTATGTGAAGTTTTACTTTGTCGGCCATCCCGACACCATGTTTATTAGCGTTCACCAGTGAGCGAAGCCATGCACACGAAACTCTACGACGAAGGCGAGAAGAGCAAGGCAATCTGCGAAGGTTGCCGGCAGCTCGTGAACACCACGTTCTCTCGGCGCGACGTGCCGTTCAGTGACGGCAAGGGCGAAGCCAAAAACATCCTCGCCGCGGTCTGCGACCTGTGCGACGAAGTCGTGGCTATCCCCGCACAGTCCACGCCAGCTATCCGCGAAGCGCGTCAGAAAGAAGTGAAAGCCATTGAGGCACACCTGCCCGCCATCTATCTGGATATGCTCGACCTCGCCGCATACCTCATTGATAACAGCAGCTCGACGGAATTTCGCAAGGTTCTGATGACCCTGTATCTCCATCGCTTTGCGTCTGGCGAATACCCCAGGGAAAGACTGCTGAAGGCCCATCGGTCAGCCCTGGAGCGATTCAAGGAACAGCGCGGCGCGGCGCGCCGCCGTCTTTCCATGAAGGTGTCGCCGCGCATCGCTGAAGACATCCAGTCACTGGTCGAAGACACCACGATGACTCAGACCGAAGTGATCAAGTCCGTGATCTACCAGATTCAGGTCGACGTGATTCAGGCGCGTAAGCCCGCGCTGATGCGCGAACTCGGCGCCCTATCAGCCATTTCCGCGTAGCACGTCAACGCGTTACTCCCGGCTGGTGTTCCGCTGCCCGCAGTTTCCTTCCCTGCTCACGGATCTGTTCCAAGGTTGCGCCTGGCGTGCTCGCCTCCTGGGGCATGCGAATTTCGATCACCGCCGCGCGTTTCGCCGCCAGCGAACGCTCCAGTGCCGGCAAGAAATCCGAGGTCCGTTCAACCGTCTCGCCGTGCGCGCCGAACGACCGCGCGAACGCCGCGAAATCCGGGTTAGTCAGGCCAGTGCCGTGCACGCGGTTCGGATAGTGCCGCTCCTGATGCATCCGGATCGTACCGAAGTGGCTGTTGTTCACCACGATGAACAGCACATGCAAGTCGTACTGCATCGCCGTCGCCAGTTCCTGCGCGGACATCATGAAGCAGCCGTCACCTGCCAGCGCCACAACCGTTCGTTCCGGATAGAGCGACTTCGCCGCGATCGCAGCCGGCACGCCGTAACCCATCGCGCCGCTCGTCGGTGCGAGTTGTGAGCGGAAATGTCGGTACGAGAAATGACGATGCAGCCACGCCGCATAATTACCCGCTCCGTTCGTCACGATCGCGTCGTGCGGTAAATGCGCGCGCAATTGCTGGATCACTTCGCCCATCTGCACGTCGCCAGGAATCGGGCGTGGCGTGCGCCAGTCGAGGTAGGCGCGGTGTGCTTCATCCGCTGAACCGGTCCATGCGGGTTGCTTCGGTGGCTGCAAGGCAGCGAGCATCGAAGCGAGTTCGGGCATGCCCGATACGATCGGCAAATCGGCCGCATACACGCGGCCCAGCTCCTCCGCGCCTTGATGCACGTGTATCAGCGTTTGCTGTGTCTTCGGAATGTCGAGCAACGTGTAGCCGCTCGTCGTGGATTCGCCGAGGCGTGGCCCGAGCGCCAGCAGCAAATCGGCATCGCGGATCCGTTTCGCGAGCGCGGGATTGATCCCAAGGCCCACGTCGCCCGCGTAGTTCGGGTGATCGTTGTCGAGCGTGTCCTGGAACCTGAATGCGAGGCCAATCGGCAACTGCCAGTTTTCGACGAAGCGTTGCAGGTCGGCACACGCCTCCGGCGTCCAGCCACTGCCGCCGGCGATCACCATCGGGCGTTGCGCGTCCTCCAGCAGGTCCTGCAAGCGGTTCATCTGCGCCGCGGAAGGCGACGCGGCGACCCGGTGATAGGCCGGCAAACCGGGTACCGCGGGGCACGCGTCGCTCAACACATCCTCGGGCAGCGAGAGTACGACTGGCCCGGGTCTGCCAGACGCCGCTGTATGAAAAGCGTGGCTGAGATATTCGGGAATGCGCCTCGGATCGTCGATCTGCGCGACCCATTTGGCCATCTGGCCGAACATGCGCCGATAGTCGATTTCCTGGAAAGCCTCACGGTCCAGATGCTCGCGCGCGCATTGGCCGATCAACAGGATCATCGGCGTCGAATCCTGAAACGCGGTGTGCACGCCAATCGACGCGTGCGTCGCACCCGGCCCGCGCGTGACGAACGCGACGCCCGGGCGACCGGTCAGCTTGCCGATCGCTTCGGCCATGTTGGCCGCGGCGGCTTCGTGACGGCAGACGACGGTCTGGATGCGTTCGGTCTCGTCATGCAACGAGTCGAGCACGGCAAGAAAACTCTCGCCCGGTACACAGAAAACACGTTCGACACCGTGAGTCAGCAGGGCATCGACTACGAGGCGCGCACCTGTGGTGGTGGCGGAAGCGGGAACGTTCGGCAGTGGCATTGCGATGAAGCCTCCAGTCGGTTCGGTCGGCTGGCCGGCCACGGGAGGGCCGACGGGCTTCGACAGCTTACGCCGACTCGACAGACGGTGTCACGCGGGCACGGATGCCGCAATGCATCAACGAAGGCATGCAGCGGGGGCGCTGTCTGCAGCGGCTTCACGCTGCGAAAACATCAACATTCGACGATATTCACCGCCAGGCCGCCGCGCGAGGTTTCCTTGTACTTGGTCTTCATGTCCGCGCCGGTTTCGCGCATGGTCTTGATGACCGAATCCAGCGAAACGTAGTGGCTGCCGTCGCCGCGCAGCGCCATGCGCGCCGCGTTGACCGCCTTCACCGAAGCCATCGCATTGCGCTCGATGCACGGAATCTGCACCATCCCGCCCACCGGATCGCAGGTGAGCCCGAGGTTATGTTCCATGCCGATTTCGGCGGCATTCTCCACCTGCTCCGGCGTGCCGCCCATCACCGCGGCCAGCGCGCCGGCCGCCATTGAACAGGCCACGCCAACTTCACCCTGACAGCCCACTTCCGCGCCCGAGATCGACGCGTTCAGCTTGTACAGAATGCCGATGGCCGCCGCCGTCATCAGAAAATCGATTACGCCCTGCTGGTTCGAACCCGGCATGAAGCGCGTGTAGTAATGCAGCACCGCCGGGATGATGCCGGCCGCGCCATTGGTCGGCGCCGTGACCACACGGCCGCCGGCTGCGTTTTCTTCATTGACGGCGATCGCGTAAAGATTGATCCAGTCGACCATCGACAACGGATCGCGCAGCGCCAGCTCAGGATTGCCCGACAACGACCGATACAGCTGCGGCGCGCGCCGCTTCACCTGGAACGGTCCAGGCAAGGTCCCGTCCGCATCCGGATTGCCGATGCCGCAGCCGCGCGCCACACACGACTGCATCACGTTCCAGATCTTGAGCAGGCCGTCGCGCGTTTCTTCTTCGGTATGCCAGACGCGCTCGTTTTCCCACATCAACTGCGCGATGCTTTTGCCGGTCGATTTGCACAGCGCCAGCAATTCGTTGCCGCTGCGAAACGGGTGCGGCAGTTGATCGGCGGCGCTCAGCACTTTCGTGTTCGGCGCGCCGGCGGTTACCACGAAGCCGCCGCCCACGGACAGATAGGTTGCTTCGCGCAGCGTCTCGCCTTGCGCATCGAACGCGCGCAGCTTGAGGCCGTTGGGATGCTCGGCGAGCGCCTGACGGTAAAACGAAATGTGATCCCTCGGCACGAAGGGCACCGGATGCGTGCCAAGCAGCGCCAAGGTGCGCGAGGTACGCACCGCGTCCAGGCGCTGCGCGATCGTATCCGGATCGACGGTATCCGGTGCATCGCCCATCAGCCCGAGCATCACGCCGCGATCGGTGCCGTGGCCCTTGCCAGTTGCGCCAAGCGAGCCGTACAGATCCACCTTCACGGCAGCCGTGGCCGGCAGCAGGCCGTCGCGGTCGAGTCCCTGGACGAACATCAACGCCGCGCGCATCGGTCCGACCGTATGCGAACTGGACGGCCCGATGCCGATTTTGAAGAGGTCGAACACGCTGACTGCCATTACTGCTCCTGCAAAAAAAGAAAAAGTTTTAGCGCGCCGGTAGCGGCAGGCACACGGCCAGCCATGCGGGCGGCGAAGGCGCCAGATGCAGTGCAATCGGCGCATACCTGCCGTCAAGCCGCGCGGCGAGATGAAACAGTTCCGTCGCGTTCTTCGGATCCCATTGCCCCGAGTAGCCAGGCAAGCCGGCCTCGCGACGTTTGACGTCGAACGGCACCTCGGAATGCACGAATTCCTCATGCGTTTTCGCACCCATCGCGTACGGCGTCAGCCAGTTCAGCGCGGCGGCCAGCGTCGCGCCGTTCGCGGCCTTCTCCGGCAACCAGTTGCGGTTGTGCCGGCGCGCCGCCAATGCTGCCGTGACGAGCGGCTGCAGATCGTAGGTCACGTAATGCAAGGCATCACGCTCCTTGAAGTCCACCGTCGAACCATCCGGCCCGATGTTGTCGCCAATGTGCTCCACGAACAGACGTTGTGCCGCGTTGATCATCTTGCGGTTGTCGAGCGTGAACGCCGCCATCGCAATCAGTTTGACCCGGTGACTCTGCCAGTTGTTGCGAAATGTGCCTGTAAGCGGGCGCGGTTGTGCGTCGATCTGTGCGATATAGCCGTTGGCGAATCTGGTCAGGAACGCCATCGCCGCGTTGCGGGTCTTCACCGGCAGCGCGCTGGCGGTCATGTCGTAGGCGAGGATCAAGCCTTCGAAATTCGTTTCGTCGATCGGATTGAAACTCGGTTGATAGGTCGTCACCCATGCATACAGCAGACGGTCGACCAGTTTCAGATAGCGGTCGTCGCTGGTGGCGCGCCATGCGAGCGCGGCGTCGCGCAGCAAGTCGAGATCTTTCTCCGCTTCGACGCTCTGGTCGTAGATGCCTTCGTGCGGCAACGTGCCTTCGGTATGCAACCTGGCGAGGGCATGCGCGGGATCGTTCAGATGCGTTTCGACATTACTGACGAGGGTCTTGACGCCGGGATCGGCGTTGGTGCGTTCACTGGTTTGCAGCGCAGGCGCTGCACAAAAATTCATCGCTGCGCGCGCACGTTGCGCCGGCAGCAGGATCGCGCCGCATACCAGCAGTGTGGCCAGCGGGGTGCCCACGGCCTGCCACGACAGCATGGGCCTGGAGCGGTTCCGGCTTTGCATCAATAGCACCTTTCGCGCCATGCGAAACTCCTTCGTTGGGCTGATTCGGTGTGTGATGTTAGCCGTTTGCGGACACGAACGACAGAACCGCGCGCCGCCACGAGGTGGCGCGCGGTTCAGGACAGCTGCGGCGGCGTTACGCGTAATCCGCGATCGGCACGCACGAGCAGAAGAGATTGCGGTCACCATACACGTTGTCCGCGCGGCCGACCGGCGGCCAGTACTTCTTCGCGATCAGCGACGGCAGCGGGTACGCCGCGGTTTCACGCGCATACGCATGCTTCCAGTCATCTGCGATTACGACGGCCGCCGTATGCGGCGCGTGCTTGAGCGGATTGTCTTCGCGGTCGGAGCGGCCGTCTTCCACGGCGCGGATTTCCTCGCGGATGGCAATCATGGCTTCGATGAAACGGTCGAGTTCCTCTTTCGATTCCGATTCGGTCGGCTCGACCATCAGCGTGCCCGGCACCGGGAAGCTCATGGTCGGCGCGTGGAAGCCGTAATCGGCAAGACGCTTGGCGACGTCGTCAACGCTGATGCCGCTCGTTTCCTTAATGGGACGCAGATCCAGAATGCATTCGTGCGCCACCAGTCCGCCTGGGCCCGAATACAGCACCGGATAGTGTGGCGCGAGCTTGTTGGCAACGTAGTTCGCGTTGAGGATTGCGGTTTCGGTTGCGGCGGTGAGGTTCTTCGCGCCCATCATCGCGATGTACATCCACGAAATCGGCAGGATCGAAGCGGAGCCGTACGGTGCCGCGGAAACGGCGCCAATCCCGTTCGGCGCGCGCTCATATCCGGACGAAATCTGGTTCGGCAGGAACTGCGCGAGGTGCGCGCCCACCGCCACCGGACCGACGCCCGGACCGCCGCCGCCGTGCGGAATGCAGAAAGTCTTGTGCAGGTTCAGGTGCGACACATCGCCGCCGAACTGGCCGGGCGCCGTGAGGCCGACCATGGCGTTCATGTTCGCGCCGTCCACATACACCTGGCCGCCGTGCGCATGCACGATCTCGCAGATTTCGCGCACGTTCGCCTCGAACACGCCGTGCGTGGACGGATACGTGATCATGATCGCCGCGAGCTTATCCGCGTGCTGCGCGGCCTTCGCCTTCAGGTCTTCAATATCGACGTTGCCTTGCGCGTCGCACGCCACCACCACGACCTGCATGCCCGCCATCTGCGCCGATGCCGGGTTTGTGCCGTGCGCTGAAGCGGGAATCAGGCAGACATTGCGATGCGCTTCGCCACGCGACGCGTGGTAAGCGTGAATGATCAACAGACCCGCATACTCGCCCTGGGAGCCCGCATTCGGTTGCAGCGACACCGCTGCGTAACCGGTCGCCGCGACCAGCATCTGCTCGAGTTGATCGATCATTTCGCGGTATCCGACGGTTTGCTCCGCCGGCGCGAACGGGTGAATCTGGCCGAACTCGGGCCACGTGACCGGCAGCATTTCCGAGGTCGCGTTCAGCTTCATCGTGCACGAGCCGAGCGGGATCATCGAGCGGTCGAGCGCGAGGTCTTTGTCCGACAGGCTGCGCAGATAGCGCAGCATTTCCGTTTCCGAATGATGCCGGTTGAACACGTGGTGCGTGAGATACGCGCTGGTGCGTTCGAGCGCGACCGGCACGGTGCTTTGCGCGGGCAGGTCAGCGTCGAGTGCGTCGATTTGCGGCACTTCTTCGACGAACGCCGCTTGCGCGAAGGCCGCGAGCAGATCGGCCAGATCGCGGCGCGAGGTGGTTTCGTCAATCGAAATGCCGACCCGCGTGTCGCTCACGCGGCGCAGGTTGATGCGCTTCGCGGTGGCCGCGTCATGCAGCGCCTGAGTGCGCGCGCCGGTTTCGAACGTGAGCGTGTCGAAGAAGGTTTCGTTGACGAGCGTGTAACCGAGCTTCTTCGCGCCCGCAGCGAGTAGTGCGGCGATCCGGTTGACGCGCAGCGCAATCGTCTTCAGGCCGTGCGGACCGTGATAGACCGCGTACATGCTGGCCATGATCGCGAGCAACGCCTGCGCGGTACACACGTTCGAAGTCGCTTTCTCGCGGCGGATGTGCTGTTCGCGGGTTTGCAGCGCGAGACGCAAGGCGGGCTTGCCTTGCGCGTCGACGGTGACGCCGACCAGACGGCCCGGCATCTGCCGCTTGAATTCGTCGCGCACGGCGAGGTATGCCGCGTGCGGACCGCCGAAGCCGACCGGCACGCCGAAGCGCTGCGTGTTGCCGACCGCCACGTCCGCGCCCCATTCGCCCGGCGGCGTGAGCACGGTCAGTGCGAGCAGGTCGGCAGCGGCAACCACGTGGCCGCCTGCCGCGTGGATGGCATCAGCGAGTGCACGGTAGTCGCGCACATCGCCGTTCACGCCCGGATATTGCAGCAGCACGCCGAACGCGTCGGCGCTCGCGGCGTCCGCTGCCGGCCCGACTTTCACTTCGATGCCCACGGGCATGGCGCGCGTCTTCACCACTTCGATGGTTTGCGGCAGCACGTCGTCGGCGACGTAGAACACGTTCGACTTCGGCTTGCCAACCCGTTGCAGCAGCGTCATGGCTTCGGCGGCGGCGGTGGCCTCGTCGAGCAGTGAGGCGTTGGAGATGGCGAGACCCGTCAGGTCGATCACCATCTGCTGGAAATTCAGCAGGGCTTCGAGACGGCCTTGCGAGATTTCCGGCTGATACGGCGTGTACGCGGTGTACCAGGCCGGATTTTCGAGCACGTTGCGCAGAATCACCGTTGGGGTGTGCGCGTTGTAATAGCCCTGCCCGATGTACGAGCGGAACACCTGGTTCTTGTCCGCCAGTTCACGCAGCGCGGCGAGTGCTTCGGCTTCGCTCTTCGGCTGGGCGAAGGGGCCGAGCGGCAGCGTTTCAGTGCGGCGGATCGTCTTCGGAATCACGGCGTCGATCAGCGCGGCGCGCGACGCGAAGCCGAGGGCTTCGAGCATCGCATGCTGGTCGGCCGAATCCGGGCCGATATGCCGTTCAGCGAAGGCGTCATGCACTTCGAGCGCGGCGAGCGAGAGAGGAGTGCGGTTCATCAGACGATCCGGGTGTTCGAGCTTCATGGGTAATCCTGGTGGTGCGGCCATCCACGGTCATGGGACGCCGCACCTGACGGTTAAGACGAGTTTTTTTAAAGGCTCAGGCGCCGATGGACTTGCTATACGCGTCGGCGTCGATCAGACGGTCTTGTGCTGCGCCGGCCGCCGGCTTGATCTTGAACAGCCAGCTTTCATACGGCGTGGTGTTGACGGCGTCCGGCGTGTCGGCCACAGCCGTGTTGGCTTCAATGATTTCGCCCGAGACCGGCGCGTAAATATCGGAAGCGGCTTTCACGGATTCGATAACGGCAACGGTGTCGCCGGCGCTTACAGTCTTGCCCAGTTGCTGGACTTCGAAGAAGACGATGTCGCCGAGCGCTTCTTGCGCATGGTCGGTGATGCCGACCGTCAGCGTGCCGTCCGCCTCGGTGCGGACCCATTCGTGCGATTCGGTGTATTTCAGATCGGCCGGGATGCTCATCGGATGCTCCTATGCGGTGTGTTCGGTGTTGACTTAAAAGACTTGAGAGTGAGACGCACGCGCCGGCGGGTTAGACCGCGAGCACTTTGCCGTTGCGTACGAACGGCAGTTTTACCACGCTTGCGGGAAGGGCTTTGTCACGGATTTGCACGTGGACGACATCGCCCACCTGCACGCCCTTCGGCACACGTGCGAAAGCAATCGATTCCTGCATGGACGGCGAGAACGTTCCGCTCGTGATTTCGCCTTCGCCAAGCGGCGTGACGACTTTCTGATGCGCGCGCAGCACGCCGCCCGCCTTGCCGTTTTCCTTTTGCAGGATCAGGCCGACGAAGGCGGCTTGCGAGCCGTTCGCTGCGAGTCGGGATTTGCCTACGAAATCGCGCGGCGAGGTCAGGTCGACCGTCCACGCGAGCCCGGCGTCCAACGGCGAGACATTGTCGTCCATGTCCTGGCCGTACAGGTTCATGCCGGCTTCGAGGCGCAGCGTGTCGCGCGCACCCAGCCCGGCCGGGCGCACGCCCTGGCGTTGCAGCGCGTCCCAGAACTCGCAGACGGAGGCAGCGGGCAATACGATTTCGAAGCCGTCTTCGCCGGTGTAGCCGGTGCGCGCAATCATCAATTCGCCGAACGGCGTGCCTTCGACGATGGCGGCGTTGAATGGCTTGAGAAGTTCTGTCGAGGTACGGGTGGACGGCGCGACTTGCCAGACCTTGTGGCGCGCGTTCGGGCCTTGCACGGCGACGATCGCCAGATCGCGGCGCGGCGTGATGGTGAGACCGTAGCCGCCTTCGGCATCCAACTGACCGAACCAGGCGATGTCTTTGTCGGCGGTCCCCGCGTTGACCACCGCGCGGAAATGATCTTCCGCGAAGAAATACACGATCAGGTCGTCGATCACGCCGCCGTTGGTATTCAGCAGACACGAATACAGCGCGCGGCCCGGCGTTTGCAGCTTGGCGACGTTATTGGCCAGCGCGAATTCGAAGAAGGCGCGCACACGCTCGCCGGTGAAATCGATCACGCACATGTGCGACACGTCGAACATGCCGGCGTCGGTTCGCACCGCGCGGTGTTCGTCGATTTGCGAGCCGTAGTTGACGGGCATGTCCCAGCCGCCGAAATCGACCATGCGGGCGTTCAGCGCACGATGGGTGGCGTTAAGCGGGGTGTGTTTGAGTTCGGTCATCAGGGCCTCAGGCAATCTCGACGGAAACAAAAAAGGCCATGCGGCTCGATCCCTCGCGGCTTGACGCCTGCGAGCGATGTCTTTGCATGACCCCTCTGTCCTCGATACCTGAGAGATTGCGCCACCGTGTGAATGTGCCATTCACCACGGTAAAACGCGCGCCCCTTCGGTGGGCAGCCTGCCTGGCACGAATGAGTTCGATGCCGGTGGCTACTGCCGCTCTCCAGAGTGCGAAAAACCGGTGCCTGATTCAGTCCGGAAGATGCCGGTATCAGACGGGTTCTTCGACGCGGTCGGTCCTTTTGCCTGAGAGTTTGCGGGTGTGCCCCTTCGGCGGCGCGGCCTGCTCAACACAGCGGCCAGCGCGCTCTCCCGACGCGTGCGGCGAATGTACGCGAGGGCTTGAGGCTTGTCAAATGAAGGTCTTCGAGGCGCGCGTGATAGCGCAGCGCGCGCAATTCCGCCAAAAAGAAGCCTGGGTGCTGACGGCAAATACGTCCTTGATGGGGCGCATTTTCAGAATTCACCGGCTACGGCAGCCATCGGGGTCTGAATATACTGGCCCGCAGCCGGTCGTCGCGCCTGGCTGCGCTGATGAACCGCAGCGCTACGTCGTCGGAATCCAGGCCCCACCATGCAGAAAGCCTACATTCATCAGATTTTCTATTCCGAGGAAACGCGCCGGGCCCTCGATAGCGGATTCATTCCGCTCGACAACATCAATCAGCGCCCCGACTGGTGCGAGTACTGGCCGATCCGCAACTTCCTCGCCCGCGAGACGCTCGACGACGACGCGTTTTACGGCTTCCTGTCGCCGAAATTCACAGCGAAAACCGGGCTGAGCGCTGCCGAGGTGCATCGGTTTCTGGGGTCGATTGAAGATGCTGCGTCCACTGACATCGTGACGTTTTCACCGTTCTTCGATGCCGGTGCACTGTTCCCGAACATCTTTGCCCAGGGTGCCAACGGGCATCCAAAAGCCTGGCCGGTGTTCGTCGAATGTAGCCGTTTGCTCGCGCCGCACGTCGACCTTGAAAGCCTGGTGATGGATTCCAGGCAGATCGTGTTCTGCAATTACTTCGTTGCCAAACCGCGCTTTTGGCGCCACTGGCTGAGCAAGGCGGAAAGGCTCTTTGAGATCGCCGAGAAGAACACGGGGCCATTGGCCGCGGCGCTCAGCGACACGATCGACCACAGTAGCGGCGCGACCCCGACTAAAGTTTTCATGATCGAGCGGATCATTTCGCTGCTGCTCGTCACCGAGCCGCACTGGCGCGTGCAAGCTTGCAATCCACTGGCGATGCCACGTCTCTATCCAGGTGCGGGGCACATCGGCGAGGAGTTGATGATGCTGGATGCCCTCAAGCTGGCCGCAGTCGAAACGGGCCGTTCCGAGTACCTGAGTGCCTTCGCTTCTCTGCTCAGCCGGGCAGCGCAGCGGATGGTGTCATTACGCTGAGTGTCGTGGTGCGATGGACCAGCGCGAGTGAGCGTGACGACGTCGGAACGAAACCGTCCGTTTGCAGATACAAAAAAGGCGCGGGGTGTGATCCCCGCGCCTGTGCGGCTCACGCAGATTGCCAAAGACTTATTCGCCGATCGCGTGTGCTGCGCCTTCCAGTTCCTGATTCAGCACGCGCTGTTCGTCGGCGGACAGACCGCCGCCATGTTGGGCGGCCATGTCATGCGCTTCCTGGCGGATCACGTCGAGGCGGTGATGCAGTGCGCCCCCTTGCGGCGGCGGGTACATGCCTGCGTTGACGTGCGCGTCGATGCGACGGCTGAGGTTGTCGGCGCGACCGTCGACCTGTCTGAGCCGTTGTACGGCGATTTCGTGTGCGTCCGGATGCGGTGCGGGTGCTTGCGGCTGCGTCACTACGCAGGCCGCTAGCGAGGAAACCAGCGCGCAGCCAGCCAGCGCACGGATGAAACGTTGCATACCTACTCTCCAATTTTGGCCGGGGCTGGCGCTTTAGCGCCTGCTCCGGTCCCATGCAAAATGCAGTCGACCGAAGTGCGTGCCAGGCACAGCCCCGAGCCTCGCGCAAAAAAAAGTTGCCGCTGTGATCTTCGTGATCGATCGCCAGATCGACACCGTGTAGCAACGCTCAAGCGTTGACACACGCTGACCCGGATGCGGCAACATATTGTAACGAAGCGTTCCTTTCGGAACTGTTACCGGCGGTTCGCGCCATGTAAGGTGCGCGTTGCCCGGGGATGTCAGCGAATGCGTTCGAACGGCAAACGTCTGCCTTCCGCTTCGCTGCGCGCGGCCAGTTCGATAATCGTCATGACGTCGATGGCATCTTGCGGGCTGACCGGGAACGGCTCGCCGTCGTGGATCGTGGCTGCCAGCGCGCGATAGAAGCCGACGTAGTCGCCATCGCGAGTCGGCAAACTGCGCTCGACTTCCTGATTGCCTTGATCCAGCACGCGCAGCACGCCGGCGGGGTTGCCCCCGGCGAAGCCGGCCTCGCCCGGGCGCAGACCGGCCCGCAACTGGTCTTCCTGAGTGTCCAGATCGCGTTTGATATAACTGCCGCGCGTACCGTCGATGGCGAAGCGCGGCGGTGCGAGTGCGGTGAGCGCGCTCGCATGCAGGACCACTTCGAGATTCTCGTAGCCGAGTTGCAAGTGAACATAGTCCGCCGCACCGCCGTTCTCGCGGTGCGTCTTGACGGTGGCCGACACGGTGGCGGGCGCGCCGAACAGAGTCAGCGCCTGATCGATCAGATGCGGCCCGAGGTCGAACAGCAGGCCGCCGCCGCGCGAGGCCTCTTCGCGCCAACGCGGCCGTACATCGGGGCGAAAGCGGTCGAAATGCGATTCGTAGTGCGTGACGCGGCCCAGTTCGCCGCTCGCAAGCAGTTCGCCAACGGTGAGGAAATCGCCGTCCCAGCGACGGTTGTGAAACGGCGCGAAGGTCAGGTGGCGCGCCAGCGCGAGATTGGCCAGCGTGAGCGCCTCGGTGGCAGTGAGAGTCACCGGTTTGTCGACGACGACATGCTTGCCCGCTTCGAGCGTGCGCTTCGCGAGTTCGAAGTGGGTGTCGTTGGGCGTGGCGATCACGACGCACTCGATCTCGTCGAGCGCGAGCAGGGCGTCGAGGTCGGGCACCACGGCGGCGCGCGGGTAGTCTGCACGAGCCTGGTCCGCTTTACTCGTTGCAATCGCGGCGACGGTGGCGCGACCGCAGTGTTCGATGACCGGCGCGTGGAAGGTGGCGCCAGCAAAACCGTAACCCATCAATCCTGTTTTCAGCGGGGCAGACATATGAGTTTCCTGCAAAAGTGACGCGCCGCTTGGCCACCGCGGCGGCGGCGCGTGGCCTGTAATTGTGGCATGTATGGCGAACGGGCAGTACGGCGCGGCGCGCGGGGTGCGGGGCCGGAGCGCGTCGGGGTCCGGTCAGGGGCTTCGCGGGGATCTCGTCGAGTTCTTCGTCGAGTTCTTCGTGTTAACATCGCTGCTCTCGCGCCGGGCAGCTCATTCGACCCGTCCCCACAGCGCCCCGCCTTCAACCGCAACACCCACCCACAAACGATGTCCGCAGGCCTCAACCCCGCCCAGAACGAAGCCGTGCGCTATCTCGATGGTCCCTGTCTCGTGCTTGCCGGCGCAGGCAGTGGCAAGACGCGCGTGATTACGCAGAAGATCGCGCACCTGATCGAAGTCAAAGGCTTCGAGCCGCGCCATATCGCCGCCGTCACCTTCACGAACAAGGCGGCTGCGGAAATGCGCGAGCGCGTCGGCAAACTGCTCGAAGGCAAGACGCTGACGACGCCTGGCAAAGAAGGCCGCAAGGTGCCCGTCAATCAGCTGACGGTCTGCACCTTCCACTCGCTGGGCGTGCAGATTCTGCGCCAGGAGGCGGAGCACGTGGGGCTGAAGCCGCAGTTCTCCATCATGGATTCGGACGACTGCTTCGGCATGATCCAGGAGCAGGTGGGTTCGACGGACAAGGGCTTCATCCGCAAGATCCAGTCGATCATTTCGCTGTGGAAGAACGGCCTGATCATGCCCGAGGAAGCGATCGCGATTGCCGCGAACGAAGACGAGCAGCAGGCGGCGATTGTCTACCGCAATTACGTCGCGACGCTGCACGCGTATCAGGCGGTGGATTTCGACGATCTGATCCGCTTGCCCGCGGAACTCTTCGCGAAGAACGAGCAGGTGCGCGAGCGCTGGCAAAACAGGCTGCGCTATCTGCTGATCGACGAGTATCAGGACACCAATGCGTGCCAGTACGAACTGGTGAAACTGCTCGCCGGGCCGCGCGCGGCATTTACGGCGGTGGGCGACGACGATCAGGCTATCTACGGCTGGCGCGGCGCGACGCTCGAGAATCTGGGGCAGCTCAGCAAGGACTTTCCGAAGCTGCATCTGATCAAGCTCGAGCAAAACTACCGGTCGACGGTGCGTATCCTGACCGCTGCCAACAACGTGATCGCGAACAATCCGAAGCTGTTCGAAAAGAAGCTGTGGTCCGAGCACGGAATGGGCGACACCATCACCGTGACGGGGTGCAACGACGAAGAGCACGAAGCGGAATCCGTGGTGTTTCGTTTGTCCGCGCACAAGTTCGAGCGGCGCGCACAGTTTCGCGATTACGCGATCCTGTATCGCGGCAATTTCCAGGCGCGCATCTTCGAGCAGGTGTTGCGGCGCGAGCGGATTCCCTATGTGCTGTCGGGCGGCCAGTCGTTCTTCGACAAGGCCGAGATCAAGGATATCTGCGCGTATCTGCGCCTGATCGCCAATGCGAACGACGATCCCGCGTTCATTCGCGCGATCACGACGCCGCGGCGCGGCGTGGGTAACACGACGCTCGAAGCGCTCGGTTCGTTCGCAGGGCAGGCAAAGGTCTCGCTGTTCGAGGCGGTGTATATGGGCGGCATCGAGGCACGGCTGTCCGCACGCCAGGTCGAGCCGCTGCGTACCTTCTGCGATTTCATGCAGCGCCTGACCGACCGCGCGGACAAGGATCCCGCCTCCGAGGTGCTCAACGACCTGATGGATGCGATCCACTACGAGGCCTACCTGTACGACGCGTTCGACGAGCGCCAGGCGCAGTCGAAATGGCAGAACGTGCTGGAGTTTATCGAGTGGTTAAAGCGCAAGGGCACCAAGCCTGAGCCGGCGGCAGGCAGCGAGTCCACCGGGTACGACACCGCCGACGGTCTCGCGGATACCGGCAAGAATCTGCTCGGTCTGATCCAGACGGTCGCGCTCATGTCGATGCTCGAGGGTAAGGAAGAGGATCCGGATGCGGTGCGGCTTTCGACCGTGCATGCGTCGAAGGGGCTCGAGTATCCGCACGTGTTTCTGGTGGGCGTCGAGGAAGGCATCATGCCGCATCGTGGCGGCTCGGACGACGCGCCGATCGACGACGCGCGCATCGAGGAAGAGCGCCGTTTGATGTACGTGGCGATCACACGTGCGCAGCGCAGCCTGCATCTGAACTGGTGCAAGAAGCGCAAGCGCGCGCGAGAGACGGTGGTATGCGAGCCGTCGCGCTTCATTCCGGAGATGGGTCTCGACGAGGCCCCGCCGCCGACGGCCGAAGAAGCGCCGATGTCGCCGAAAGACCGGCTGGCGAGTTTGAAGGCGTTGTTGCAGAAGCCTTGAGGGTGGCGCGGGCGTGGCGTGGATTTTCACATGCACATGCACATGCGTTTGCATGGCCGCGATAAAAAATCCCTGCTCGCGTTGTCGCGCGGCAGGGATTTTCTGTTTTCTACAGCGTGCTTATTTCGCTGCGCTCACCATGTAGTCGACGGCGGCCTTGACGTCCGCATCCGATGCATTCGATCCGCCCTTCGGCGGCATGGCGCCCTTGCCGTGCAGCGCGTAGTTATAGATGGTGTCCATTGGATCCTTCAGACGGGGGGCCCACGCTTGCTTGTCGCCGAACTTCGGCGCGTTCAGCACGCCCGCCGCGTGACACGCCTGGCAGACTTGCTGATAGAGCGCCTTGCCGGCCTGCGAAGCGTCGGCGCTTTGCGCGGCGTCGGACGGCGCTGCGGCGGGCGCGCTGGCAATTGCGGCCAGCGCCGCGGCTGCCTGCGACGCTGCGGCACCTGCATCGGCGGTGGCACCGGATGCTGGCGCCGCCGCTGCACTCGCGCCCGATGCGGCCTGGGTCGCGCTCGGCGCGGGCGGGTCGGCGAAATTGCCACCGGAATTGTTCGCCATATAGACGACCGCGCGGGCGATTTCGTAGTCGCTGTAGTCGTCCGGGCTGGTACCGCCGCGCGGCGGCATCGCGCCCTTGCCGGTCAACGCGGTGTGCCACAGGGTGTCGAAGCCCTGGGCGATACGGGGCGCCCAGTCCGCGGAATTGGTGAATTTCGGCGCACCGGCCGCACCGGCGGCGTGACAGGCCGAGCAGACTGCCTTGTAGACTTCTTCTCCGGTCTTGTAGACGCGCGGCGCATTGGCGTCGCGAATGTCGACCTGGGCGATGGGGGCGAGCCGCGCGCTGACCTCGGCGTCGGAGAGACTGTCGGTGCCGGCGCCCGTGCGCGTCCAGTTGTCCGCGTAGACCGCGAGAAGGACGATGATGACGATTGGGACAGCAAAACCGGCGATGATCGCGGCAACGAGCTGTGCGGGGGTTTTGATCGGGGCTTCGTGTGGTGCTTCGCTCATGCTTGTCTCGTCTCCCGTAAATATTGTGAGCGGTACAGCGTGACGGCAACGACCATTTCTTTATTTAGCCACCGACGATTATAGACGCAACGTTTCAGCGGCGGCGAGCGGCGCCGGGGGCTCTTCAGCGGGCGTTTACCCGTAGCGTGGATGCTGCGTGGCGGCGGGTTTCGGGTGGAGCAGTTGGGCTGAAAAGGCCGTCCGGTGGACGGGCCGGCGGAAACCGGGTATTCTCTCGGTCTCGAATGAGCGCCGTTTTCTTTCATGGCGCTTTCGTGTCGAAGCGCCCGTAGCTCAATGGATAGAGTACTGCCCTCCGAAGGCAGGGGTTGCTGGTTCGATCCCAGCCGGGCGCGCCAATAGCAGTAAGGCTCTCAGCGGTTCTTCTACGTCATCGATTCCCTCCGGTACAGTGAAAATACAGTCAGCCGGCGGCCGTCTGAAGGTCGACAACCTGCGTGTGCGGCTGAACCCAGCGTGCCAGGTGATCGGCCGACGGGTGCGCGTAACGTTGCACCATCTCCAGCGT
>NZ_DASXHA010000109.1:0-30966 GCF_036488795.1 Paraburkholderia sp. | reverse complement strand
CGCCCGTGCTACGATGCCTCGCAGAACCGTCATGGAGACAAGTATGAATCCGCAGACGATCGCCCGGTTCGACCGCGAATTCGCTCCCCGTATTGCCGCAAAAATTGCCGGCCTGTTCGATACCGGGATTCAGGCCGAAGTCTTGCCTTATGAGGGACACGGACATCCGACCCGCGTGAGAATTTGGGCCGAGCCGATTGAAGCGTTGCGCCACTATCCGCACAAGCTCAATCTGCATTTGACGTGGGACAGCGACGAGATCGAAGGCCTGATGCACGAAGGCGGCGAGGCGCGTTTCGCCAGCTATCTGGCTGCCATCCCGCGCAAGCTGGAAGCATGGCACTACGCGCGTGACGTCGACTTCCGCTCGCATACACAGGCCGAGCCCGAGGTGCTGTTGGGCGGACTGGATTTCGAGGCCTGAGCCCCGTCCTCACATGAGGGCCGAATATGCAAAGGTGTATGCACGCGCGGCTTCGTGCGTGACGGTCGCAGCGTGAAAGTCTGAAACCTGACGCTTGATGTTTGCTCATCGCAGAGTGGACGTTGGTCCGCACACTGGCGCGGACCAACGCGCTTCACTGCTGGCTAGCCGCCCAGCGCCGGATCGCTCATGCTGCTGCGGCCGGTTTCGACGTGACCGCCGAAGCGGCGCGCGAACACGGCGTCCGTGTCGACGGTGATGGTCAGGTCATACCAGCCGTACGCGTTGCGCAGATCCAGGTAGACCTCTTCATTGTCGCCACCTCGCACGGACTGCTTGATCACCGCGTTCGGGTCGTAAGCATTGACGATGGTGAACTGGCAGCGCGCGGTCCCCGGATTTTCGAGGCGCAGTTGCAGATTGCCGTTCGCCACGTCATAACCGTCGGCCACTTCCGGACGGGCGACTTCCGAGCCGTTCCACCAGTTCGACGCGGCCGCGGGCTTGCCTGCAAAGCGGCGCAGGAAGCCATTCGGGCCATACACGGTGTAGTCGTAAGTGCCGTTACTGTTGAGCGGCAACTGGTCTTCGAGGCGCTTGCCCGCTTCCACGGTATAGCTGCGCGGAGCCGTGCCGCTGTTGGTTGCATACACAAGGAACACGGCACCGGCATTGCCCGTGTTGATGAAGCGCATCGACAGCTTGCCTTGCGCCGATTCTGCGCGCACCCGCACAAACAGCTCATACGGCAGGGCACGGGCAGGACGCACACCGGCTTCCTGCTGCGGCATGGTGCCGACGGCCGGCGGCGTCGGTGTGTAATCGGGGTGACGCAACTGGTCCGGCGGTGCATAGCCGGTGGTGCCCGGCAGCGGCGGCGTGGCTTCGTTCGGGTTCGTGAAGTTGAAGGCCGACATCAGGTCACCGCAGATTGCACGGCGCCACGGCGTGATATTCGACTCGCCGAGATCGTGATTCTGGCCGAAGCGCTTTTCAATGAAGCGGATCACCGAAGTGTGGTCGAACAGTTCCGAGCACACGTAGCCGCCTTTCGACCACGGCGAGACGACCAGCATCGGCACGCGCGGGCCGAGTCCATACGGGCCGTTCACATTGGCGCCGGCCGCATACTGGCCGTTGCCCAGATAGATTTCGTTGGTGAGATCGACGGTGGAAAGGCCGTTGGCGTTGGAAGCCGGTGCGAACGGGGGCGCCACATGATCGAAGAAGCCGTCGTTCTCGTCGTAGTTGATCAGCAGCACCGTCTTGCTCCACACCTCCGGATTCGACGTGAGGATCTGCAACACCTGGTCGACGTACCACGCGCCGTAGTTGGCGGGCCAGTTCGGATGCTCCGAGTAGGCCTCGGGGGCGACGATCCACGAGACCTGCGGCAGCGTATTGTTCTGCACGTCCTGTTTGAGGACGTCGAAGTACGTACCGCCTGCCGAGACGTTGGTGCCGGTGCGCGCGCGGTCGTACAGCGGGTTGCCCGGCTGCGCGTTGCGATACTGGTTGAAGTAGAGCAGCGAGTTGTCGCCGTAGTTGCCGATGTACGGGTCTTGCGTCCAGCCCCAGGAGCCGGCGGCGTTCAGGCCGGTGCCCTGGTCCTGATAGATCTTCCACGAAATACCGGCGTTTTGCAGCACTTCCGGGTAGGTCGACCAGCCGTATCCGAGTTCGGAGTTGTCGATCACCGGACCGCCGCCGCTACCGTCGTTACCCACCCAGCCGGTCCACATGTAGTAGCGGTTCGGGTCGGTCGGGCCCATCAGCGAGCAGTGGTACGCGTCGCAGATCGTGAATGCGTCGGCCAGTGCGTAGTGGAACGGAATGTCGTCACGCGTCATATACGCCATCGTGGTGGTGCCTTTCGCGGGCACCCACTGGTCGTACAGACCACCATTCCATGCAGTGTGCGTGGTGTTCCAGTCGTGCGCGAGATCTTGCAGGAACTGCAAGCCGAGGTTCGTCGCAGTGGGGCGGAACGGCAGCACATAGGCGGCGTCGAGACTGGCGTCGCTCGTCAGCGGCTGATACCACACCGGCTTGCCGGAGGGCAGCGTGATCGCGCGCGTGTCGCCGAAACCGCGCACGCCCTTCAGCGTGCCGAAGTAGTGATCGAACGAGCGGTTTTCCTGCATCAGGATGATGATGTGCTCGACGTCACGGATGCTGCCAGTCGCGTTGTTGGCCGGAATGGCGAGCGCGTTGCGAATGCCGGGCGGCAGCATGCTCAACGCGGTGGCGGAACCGGCAGCCGAGGCGGCTGCGCGCAGAAAATCACGGCGATTTTTTGATGTCATGTTGGGCTTCGATCTTCAGGAGAGGAATATGCGCGACGGTACGACGGACTTCAGCTCCGGCGCGGGACTCGGACGAACTCAATCAACGGTGTGAATCACGGGTGGTGCAAGACTGTCGGATGCAGCCGCGCCAAGTTGCGCTGTCGAGGGCGGCGGCGTCTGGATGGTGCGCGCCGGCAACGAGGGCTGGGCCGGCTGGTCAAGCGGATTGGACTGCGCCGCGCCTGGCGTCGCTGCGTTATTGCTGGTGTTCTCGCCGGGGTTGCCTTGCTGTGCGCTGGACGTCGAGATGTCGGGTGACTTGTCGTCATCGCCGCAGGCACTCATCAACAGGCACATCGAAGCGGTCAGCAGGCCGGCAAACAGCAGGCGCGGATTCGCAAGGAACACGAAAGGCAAACGTTTGCCTTTCAGAGAATCATGACGCGAAGACTTGGCGGACATAGGCGTCCTTCGACGTAATGGGGGAGTTGCGGCAGGCGCGAGCACGGGCGTCGCGTGGTCAGCCCGAAGAATAACGAGTTACCTGTGTAAGATTTGTGAATAGCCGGTAAGACTTCGAGTGATCGCAAACCCTTCCCACGGTGGTGCGCCATGTTCGGGAAGCGGCCGCGTTCCTGCCCGGGTTTTTGCAGCTGGGCGTCAGGCCCGGTTCGCGCCTTTGACGAAGTCTTCTATCGCCGCATTCAATGCCGCTGGTGAGTCGCGGTGAGGAGAGTGTCCGCATGCAGCGAGCTTCGCGAGTTTCGCGTGTGGCACCTGAGCGGCAATCGTGTCGATCTGCGCCATCGTGCCGTAGTGATCGTCGTGACCCTGTACGGCAAGCAACGGGCAGCGAATGGACGACAGCTCATCGACGATGCGCCAGCTCCTGAAGGCGGGATTCAACCAGATGTCGTTCCAGCCGTAAAAGGCCGAATCGACGTCGGCGTGGAAGCGGCCAAGTTTTTCGCGCAAATCGCCTCGCTCGTAAGCGACTTTCGCTTGCTCGATACCACGCACCGAAATGTCTTCAACGAAGACATGCGGTGCGATCGCCACGACGCCCGCCAGTTCATCGGGGAATGCGCTGCCATACAGCAGCGCGATCGAGCCGCCGTCGCTATGACCGATGAGCCACATCCGCGCGCGTTCTTTTGCATCGAGACCCAGCGTATCGAGTAGCGCCGGCAAGACTTCGCGTGCCTGATTCGCAAGAAAGTCCGTGGACCACGTGACGTCGTGCGGCCGTGGCGTCGAGCGTCCATAGCCAGGGCGCGAATAGACGAGACCACGCATGCCGAGTCGATCGCATAAGGTTTGTGGCCAGTCTCTCCACATTGCAATCGAGCCGAGCCCTTCGTGCAGAAACACCGCAATGGGTGCGTCTTTCCGCACGGCATCGAGCCAGCGGTATTCAATGCTGAGAAGTCCGCGTGTGGCCGTCGCGGCGAGTAAAGCAAACTCGCTATCCATTGATGCGTCCGCTGTGCGCAGGCCTATGCATTCAGAGCCTTAAAGTTTGCCGTGTTGCGACACCGCTCCGCACGCGCGGATCACCAGTTGCACCACGTGCTCCGTAGAGGCGTCAAACGCTTTTTGCGTAAGCGCGCGTTTGCCGCCAAGGGCGAGGATTTGCGCGTCGAAATCCGCGTAGTGCTGGGTGGTGGCCCAGATCATGTACATCAAGGACTGCGCATTGACGGGCGCGAGCAGTCCGCGTGCAATCCAGTCGTCGATCACCGTGACGCGGCTCTCCAGCCACGGCTTGACCCGTTGCGTGAGAATGTCCTGCATATGCTCGCCGCCATGAATGATCTCGTTGGCCCATACCTTCGAGCCGAGCGGACGCCGCCGCGACAATTCCATTTTCGCGCGTACGTAGCCGCTGATTGCCTCTACCGGATCGTCGCTGTCCTCGAACGTATCGGCCGCGCGATGCCAGTCCTCGAACAGGTCTTCCAGCACGCGGCGATACAACGCGAGCTTGGTCGGAAAGTAGTAGTGCAGGTTGGCTTTTGGCAAGCCCGCACGTTCGGCGATCATCGCGGTGCTCGCGCCTTCGAGGCCGCGCTCGGCAAACACGGCTTCCGCACAGGCCAGCAAGTGGGCCTCATTCGATTCGCGGATGTGCGCCTTGCGGCGCCGCAAAGGCGCACGCGTTTCGTCGTCTTCGGCAGTGCCGGTTGCCGCTTCGTCATGTCTCATTGTTTGCCTCGCGCGACGTGTATGCCGCGTCGGGCTTCATTCTAGCCGTTTGAGCGCGCCCGGACACGTTGATTCGACTCGCTCGAAACTGCTGCGCGTGCGTCATGTTGCGTCGCAATGGCACGCTTCTCGCTATGTTTCGTACCGCACGAAAGGCATTGATCTGGCGGAGTAAATCGTCTACAACCTGTCCAATCGGACAGGATTGAATGAGCGGCCGGTGCCCTGGGGTTAGCCCCTGGCCGGACGCGGGCAAAAGCGGACTGAACGTGCACTGAAGACGTGCGCCGGCGCCCCAGAATCCGTCGCAGATGCACCAGCTTCACGTGACATGATGTGACACGCAGAGCGCGTCGAAGCCGTACGTTGTACGGCGGGCGCGGTGGATGATGCAAGGGCGGTTCATCGAAAGGAGCGAGACGAATGAACGCGGTATCCGAGGCGTTAAAGCATGCTGAACCCGATACGTCGATCAGGATCGACGGCCAGCGTCTGTGGGACAGCTTGATGACGATGGCGAAGATCGGCGCAACGCCTAAGGGCGGTGTGTGCCGTCTGGCGCTGACCGATCTCGACAAGGAGGGACGCGACCAGATCGTGAGCTGGGCGAAGGAAGCGGGCTGTACGGTCACCGTCGATCAGATGGGCAACGTCTTCATGCGCCGCGCGGGACGCAACCCGGCTGCGTTGCCGGTCGTGACCGGTTCGCATGCGGATTCGCAGCCCACCGGTGGCCGTTTCGACGGCATCTACGGTGTGCTCGGCGGACTCGAAGTGATTCGCAGCCTTAACGATCACGGCATCGAAACCGAGCATCCAGTGGAAGTGGTGATCTGGACCAATGAGGAAGGCTCGCGCTTTGCGCCGGCCATGGTTGCATCGGGGGTGTTTGCCGGCGTGTTTACCCTGGACTACGGGCTGTCGCGCAAGGACGTGGACGGCAAGACGATCGGCGAGGAACTCAAGCGCATCGGCTATGCGGGTGATGTTCCGTGCGGCGGCCGCCGTTTGCACGCCGCGTTCGAATTGCACATTGAACAAGGGCCGATTCTCGAGGCAGAGCACAAAACCATAGGCGTGGTCACGGATGCGCAAGGCCAGCGCTGGTACGAAATTACGCTGACGGGTCAGGAGGCGCATGCAGGTCCGACACCTATGCCGCGCCGGCGCGATGCACTGCTGGGGGCCGCGCGCGTGGTGGACCTCGTGAATCGCATCGGCCTCGACCATGCGCCGTTCGGCTGCGCGACGGTGGGCATGATGCAGGTCCATCCGAACTCGCGCAACGTGATTCCGGGCCGCGTCTTCTTTACCGTGGATTTCCGCCATCCCGACGATACCGTGCTCGCGAAGATGGACGCCACGCTGCGCGAGGGCGTCGAGCGTATTGCCAGCGGTATCGGCCTTGAAACTGCGCTGGAGCAGATCTTCTATTACAAGCCGGTCGCATTCGATGCCGCTTGTGTAAAGTCGGTACGCGCTGCGGCGCAGCGTTTCGGCTATCCGCATCGCGACATGGTGTCGGGGGCCGGACACGACGCCTGCTATTTGTCGCAGGTCGCGCCGACGTCAATGGTGTTCGTGCCGTGCGTCGACGGTATCAGTCACAACGAAATCGAGGATGCCACGCTCGAATGGATCGAAGCGGGCGCCAACGTCTTGCTGCACGCCATGCTCGAGCGTGCCTGCGAGCCGGCTTCATGAACGGATAGAGAGCAACGGGGCGCCGCGTTGAATCGTCACCGGCGCCTTTGACACCAGCCTGATTGTCGCATTGCCTATAAAGCAGGCCGTCCCGACCACGTACCCTGTGCGGCCGGCGGGAGCGGCTTCGTCCTCACGATGAAGAAGGAGCGTGTATGTCCATCAAACATACCGGCGATATTGCTGCGCATCGCCTGTCGCCCGAGCAGCTTTCCTGTGAATTCTCCGACATCGCACCCTTGCTCGATGCGAGCGCCGCGGCGGTCGCATCGAGCCGCTGTCACTACTGTTACGACGCGCCGTGCGTGCAGGCGTGCCCCACGCAGATCGACATACCTGGTTTCATTCGCAAGATCGGCAATGGCAATCTGAAAGGCGCGGCGCTCGACATTCTTTCGGCTAATCCATTAGGCGGTATGTGCGCGCGTGTTTGCCCGACCGAGATTCTTTGCGAAGGCGCTTGCGTGCGCAACCATCAGGATGAGAAACCTGTGTCGATCGGCGCGTTGCAGCGTCACGCAACCGACTGGGCGATGGCTCGCGGCGAAGTACTATTCAAGCGTGCGGCGGATACGGGGCGTCACGTCGCGGTGGTCGGTGCGGGACCGGCGGGTCTGGCTTGCGCGCATCGCCTCGCGCTGGCGGGTCATCGCGTGACGATTTTCGATGCGCGTGACAAGGGCGGCGGTCTCAACGAATACGGCATCGCCGCTTACAAGACAGTCGACGATTTTGCCCAGCGTGAGGTGGCGTGGCTGTGCTCGGTGGGTGGCATCGAACTAAAGACTGGCGCAGCGCTTGGCCGGGACGTGAGCCTCGAAACGTTGCGCAAGCAACATGATGCGGTGTTTCTCGCGATCGGCTTGACCGGTGTGCGCGCACTGGCGCTGGAAGGCGAAGATCTCGGCGGAGTGATGAATGCCGTGGATTTCATCGAACAGGTACGTGAAGCACGGGATCTTGCGACTGTGCCGGTGGGGCGGCGCGTCGTCGTGATTGGTGGCGGCAACACGGCGGTCGATGCGGCGGTGCAAAGCCGCAAGCTCGGCGCGACGACCGTGTCGATGGTGTACCGGCGCGGCGTCGAAACGATGAGTGCGACGTGGGCCGAACGCGACTTCGCGCAGACTCAGGGCGTCACACTCGTGACGCATGCGAGCCCGGTGCGCCTGCTTGGCCGCGAGGGCGGTGTTACGGGTGTGGAGTTCGAACGCGTGTCGGCGCACGGCAGCGAGCGTTTCACTTTAGAGGCGGACATGGTGCTCAAGGCGATCGGCCAGACGCTGGTGGCCGTGGGCGTCGAACGCGAACTGTTGACGCTGGACGGCAGCCGCATCGCGGTGGACGCCAACGGCCAGACGACTTTGCCGGATGTCTGGGCCGGTGGCGATTGCGCGGCGACAGGGGGTGTCGATCTGACGGTCCAGGCGGTGCAGGACGGCAAGCTTGCTGGCGCCGCCATCGACGCGCATTTCGCCCGCACGGCGGTAAAAGCTGCCTGAGCGCAGCTTTCGAAGCACGCCAACGGATAAAACACAGTCCCCAAGGAGCCGAACATGGCCGATCTGCGCTGTACGATTGCCGGCATTACGTCACCGAACCCTTTCTGGCTGGCGTCCGCGCCACCCACCGACAAAGCCTATAACGTCAACCGCGCGTTCGAAGCGGGCTGGGGCGGCGTGGTGTGGAAAACGCTCGGCCTCGACCCGCATGTGGTGAACGTCAGTTCGCGCTATGGCGCCGTGCAATGGAACGGCCAACGTATGGCAGGACTGAACAATATCGAACTGATCACCGACCGGCCGCTCGAGGTCAACTTGCGCGAGATTACCCAGGTCAAGCGTGACTGGCCGGACCGCGCACTGATCGTTTCGCTGATGGTGCCGTGCAACGAACGCGACTGGAAATGGATTTTGCCGCTGGTTGAAGATACCGGCGCCGATGCGGTCGAATTGAATTTCGGCTGCCCGCATGGCATGAGCGAGCGCGGCATGGGCGCGGCGGTGGGCCAGGTGCCGGAATACGTGGAGATGGTCACGCGCTGGGTCAAGGAAGCCACGAAGCTGCCGTGCCTCGTGAAGCTCACCCCGAACATCAGCGATATCCGCATGGGTTCGCGGGCGGCCTACCAGGGCGGCGCGGATGGCGTGTCGTTGATCAACACGATCAATTCGATTGTGGGCGTGGACCTCGACGCGATGGCACCGCTGCCGATGGTCGACGGCAAGGGCACGCACGGCGGCTATTGCGGTCCTGCAGTCAAGCCGATTGCATTGAACATGGTGGCCGAAATCGCGCGCGATGTCGAAACGCCTAACCTGCCTATCTCCGGCATCGGCGGTATTTCGACGTGGCGCGACGCGGCGGAATTCATCACGCTAGGTGCGGGCAGCGTCCAGGTCTGTACGGCGGCCATGCACTACGGCTTTCGCATCGTCGCGGATCTGGCGGACGGTCTGTCGAACTGGATGGACGAGAAGGGTTACGCGACACTCGATGCAATCCGCGGCCGTGCGGTGCCGAACGTCACCGACTGGAAGTTCCTGAACCTCAAGTACGACATCAAGGCACGCATCGATCAGGATAAGTGCATCCAGTGCGGCCTCTGCCATATCGCTTGCGAAGATACCTCGCATCAGGCAATCACACGCGAAAAAGATGGCGTTCGACATTTTGAAGTGGTGGACTCCGAGTGCGTGGGGTGCAATTTATGCATGCATGTCTGTCCGGTTGAACAGTGCATCACGATGGAGCGCGTGGATGCAGGCGAATACGCGAACTGGACTACCCATCCGAACAATCCGGCGCGCGCGGATGTCCCTGGGACACAAGCCGCTACCGAAGCAACCGCAACCGCGGCCAAAGCAGCCTGAGAGAACCGCAGCAACGCAAAGCAAAACAAAACAACACAACACGAAACGAAGCGCCTGGACTGAACTGTTGTCCCATTCGGCCCGACACGTCCTTAGAAGACGCGCGGGCCACAACGACGAAGTGGAGATCCTTCAATGAAGCAGACAGCGCACAGTGCCGATCCGCAGCCAGGAATCGGCGCGCAAGGCAGCAGCCTTTATAACGACGACCTGGCACCGACCGGCATCGCGCAGCGCACGTGGAAGTGGTATCACTTCGCGGCGCTGTGGGTCGGGATGGTGATGAACATTGCATCGTATATGCTCGCCGCGGGTTTGACCGAGCAGGGCATGTCGCCGTGGCAGGCGGTGGTGACGGTGCTGCTCGGCAATCTGATCGTGCTGGTGCCGATGCTGCTGATCGGTCACGCGGGCGCAAAGCACGGCATTCCGTATGCGGTACTGGTGCGTTCATCGTTCGGCACGCAGGGCGCGATACTGCCGGCCATGCTGCGCGCGATCGTCGCGTGCGGCTGGTACGGCATACAGACGTGGCTGGGCGGCAGCGCGATTTACACGCTGCTCAATATCCTCACCGGCAACGCGCTGCACGGCGAGGCGCTGCCGTTTCTCGACATTTCCGTTTCACAGCTGGTGTGTTTCCTTGTGTTCTGGGCCCTGCAGATCTATTTCATCGTGCACGGCACCGACTCGATCCGCTGGCTCGAAAGCTGGTCCGCACCGATCAAGGTGGTGATGTGCATCGCCCTCGTCTGGTGGGCCACGTCGAAGGCAGGCGGCCTCGGCACGATGTTGTCGGCACCATCGCAATTCGTGGCGGGCGGCAAAAAAGAGGGCTTGTTCTGGGTGACCTTCTGGCCGGGGCTCACGGCGATGGTCGGCTTCTGGGCGACACTGGCGCTCAACATTCCCGACTTCACGCGTTTCGCCCGCTCGCAGCGCGACCAGGTGATTGGGCAATCGATCGGCTTGCCGGCGCCGATGGCGTTGCTCTCCGTGATCTCGGTCGTGGTGACGTCGGCGACCGTGGTGATCTACGGAAAAGCCATCTGGGATCCTATCGATCTGACCAGCCGCATGACGGGCATCGGCGTGGGTGTCGCACTCGTCATCCTCACGCTCGATACGATGTGCTGCAATCTCGCGGCCAACCTCGTCGGTCCCGCGTATGACTTTTCCAGCTTGTGGCCCAAGGGCATTACCTATCGCGCGGGCGGCATGATCACGGCAACCATCGCCATTGTGATGATGCCGTGGAAAATCCTGGCTACCACGCAGGGTTATATCTTCACGTGGCTCGTCGGGTATTCGGCCTTGCTCGGCCCCGTTGCCGGCATCCTGATGGTCGATTACTTCCTGATTCGCGGCACACGGCTCGATGCGCGTGAACTGTTCGACGAAAACGGCGAATACAGCTATACGGGCGGCTGGAATATCGGCGCGGTCGTGGCGTTGCTGGTCGGCGTGCTGCCGAATCTGCCGGGCTTTTTGCATACGGCGTTTCCAGCGACGTTTCCGAATGTGCCGGCATTTTTCAACACGCTCTACACCTATGCGTGGTTTGTCGGCCTCGCGCTTGCTTCAATCGTCTATAGCGCGTGGATGAAGTTGAGCAAGGGACCGAGCCCGCGGGTGGCGAGCGCGTGATCCCAGGCGGCATTGAACGTAGCAGTCTATGAGGAGGCAACAAGATGACGACCCTGATTCGCGGCGGCACGGTAATCGACGCGGACCGTAGCTGGCGGGCAGACGTGTTATGCGCGGACCCGCAAGACGGCGGCACGATTCTGCAGATTGGCCCCGACCTCGAGGTGCCGGCGGGTGCGTCCATCGTCGATGCACACGGGCAGTATGTGATGCCCGGCGGCATCGATCCGCATACGCACATGGAATTGCCGTTCATGGGCACGACGGCCAGCGACGATTTCTATACGGGCACGGCGGCGGGGCTCTCGGGCGGCACCACGAGCATCATCGACTTCGTGATTCCCAGCCCGCGCCAGTCGCTGATGGAAGCGTTTCAGGCATGGCGCGGCTGGGCCGAAAAAGCCGCGTCGGACTACGGCTTTCACGTCGCGGTGACGTGGTGGGACGAATCGGTACATCGCGACATGGGCACCCTCGTGCATGAACACGGCGTGTCGAGTTTCAAGCACTTCATGGCCTATAAAAACGCCATCATGGCCGACGACGAAGTGCTGGTGAACAGCTTTGCGCGCTCGCTCGAACTCGGCGCGCTACCTACCGTGCATGCGGAGAACGGCGAACTCGTGTTCCAGTTGCAGCGTCAATTGCTGGCGCGCGGCATGACCGGACCCGAAGCGCATCCGCTCTCGCGGCCGCCGGAAGTGGAGGGCGAAGCGGCCAATCGCGCGATCCGGATCGCCCAGGTGCTGGGCGTGCCGGTGTATATCGTGCACGTGTCGTCGAAGGATGCGGCGGATGCCATCGCCCGCGCTCGCAGCGAAGGCTTGCGCGTGTTCGGCGAAGTGCTGCCGGGACACCTCGTGATCGACGAGGCCGTCTATCGCGATCCCGACTGGAACCGCGCGGCCGCGCACGTGATGAGTCCGCCGTTTCGCTCCAGCGCGCATCGCGAAGCACTGTGGAGCGGCTTGCAAGCGGGGCAACTGCATACCACCGCAACCGATCACTGCGTGTTCTGCGCCTCGCAGAAGGCCATGGGCCGCGAAGATTTCACGAAGATCCCGAATGGTTGTGGGGGCGTCGAAGATCGCATGTCGGTGCTCTGGCATCACGGTGTGAACTCGGGGCGCCTGACGCCGAATGAATTCGTGCGTATTACCTCGACCAACGCCGCGCAGATCTTCAACCTGTATCCGCGCAAAGGGGCGCTGCAAGTCGGCGCAGACGCCGATGTGGTGGTGTGGGACCCGGCTGCGAGCAAGACGATCTCGGTCAAGACGCATCACCAGAAGGTCGACTTCAACGTGTTCGAAGGCATGACGGTGCAAGGCGTCGCCACGCATACGCTAACGCGCGGCGCGCTGGCGTGGACAGAGGGCGATTTGCGTGCGGTACGCGGTGCCGGCCGCTATCTGAAGCGTCCGCCAAACGCCGCTTACTTCGACGCAATCCGCGTGGCGAACAAGCTCAAGGAGCCGCACGCGGTCGAGCGGTAAATGAGCCGGACAGGAAGCGCAATACGCCCTGTTGGCGCGCGGCGCTTCAATGTGCTGCGAATGCGTCGAGCCGCTCCAGCAGTTGTGCGCGCAGATCGGTGAGTATCGGGTCGCGCCGGTCGCGCGGACGCGGCCGGGCGACGCGATATTCGCGTTCGATGCGCCCGGGCGATGCGGCCATCAGCAGCACGCGGTCGCTCAGGTACAGTGCTTCGTCAAGATCGTGAGTGACGAGCAGGGCAGCGGTGCCGTGTGCATGTGCCACGGCGAGCAGCAACGCCTGCAGACGCATACGCGTCATGGCATCGACGGCGCTGAACGGTTCGTCGAGCAGAAGCAGATCCGGTTGCGAGAACAGGCCGCGCGCAATTGCGACGCGCTGTGCCATTCCGCCTGAAAGGGCTTTGGGTAGCGCATGTTCGAGACCCGTGAGGCCGACCTCGGCCAGCAACTGCTTGACGCGGGGATCGCGGCCGCCCTGACGGCCCGCATCGAAGCCGATGTTCTCCGCGACCGTTAGCCATGGCAGCAGGCGCGGTTCCTGAAAGATCACGCCGATCTGTGGCGACGGTCCGTGTTGCGGCGCGCCGTCGATGCGCACTTCGCCCGCGTAGCGTCGATCCAGTCCGGCGACGATCCGCAGCAGGGTGCTCTTGCCGCAGCCGCTCGGGCCGACCAGACTCACGATTTCGCCGCGACCGATGCGCAACGACAGATGATCGAGCACGGTGCGCGCTTCATACCGTTTGGCCTCGACGCGCACGTCGAGCAGGGTGGGGCGCCCGGTCGAGTTCATGGCGAGTCTCCCGCGCGCGCGGCTTCGTCGAAGGCATCGCGCCAGCCGAGCACGCGATGTTCGAGCCAGCGTAGCGCGCCATCCGTGAGCTTGCCAAGCACCGCCAGCAGCAGGATCGCGCCGAATACCAGATCGGGACGGCCGGTTTCGCGACCGTCGCTCAGCATGTAGCCGAGGCCGCGCGTCGCGGCGATCAGTTCGGCGGCGACCATGAACATCCATGCAAGACTCAAACCCGTGCGCAGGCCGGTAAAGATTTGCGGCAACGCCGCGGGCAACAGAATACGTCGGAACAGGGCGGCAGGACTGAGCCGGTAGATCGCGCCAAGCTCAAGCAGCTTTCGATCCACGCCGCGAATGCCGGCCACCACGCTCAGATGAACGGGAAAGAAAGCGCCGATTGCAATCAGCGTAATTTTGGGCGCCTCGTCAATGCCCATCCAAAGCAGCAAAACGGGCACCCATGCGAGCGAGGGTATCGAGCGGAGTGCCTGAAAACAGGGCTCCAGCAATGCTTCGAGACGGCGGCTCAGACCCATTGCCGCGCCCAGCAGAAGCGCAAGCGTGGCGCCGATGCCGAAGCCCGCGAATACACGCGCGGTGCTCGCCGCGATATGACGGAACAGGCGGGCAGCCCCCATTTGCCAGAGCGTCTGTGCAATCGTCGACGGCGCTGGCAGCAGATGATCGGGTACGACTTCGGTGCGCACCAGTACTTCGATCAGCGCAAGCAGCGCCACCGGCAGCAACAGACCAGCCATACGCCAGCGGCGCAAAGCGTCACCCTGGGGCCGCTTGCTGGCATGATTCTCTAACTGCACCTGCATGGTCAAGCGTGCTGCGTCGGCGGCATCGAACGGCAACGATTCATCAGAAGCTGAGGCCATCATTGACGCTCACTGCGCGCGGGCAGCGGTGACCACGGGTTGCGCGACTTGCGAATCGACCAGCGCGTCGATCACGTGAGGCAGATCCGTGCCGGGCTTGACCAGCTGTTCGTCGACGAGAATCGGGGCGGCGGCCTTGAGCGCCGCAATCTGCTGCGCGCCGGGCACCGGCTGGCTAAAGTCGTTGCGCTGCAATTGCAGTTTTGCCACAGGCAGCGAAACTTTGGATTCCTCTGCGACAATTCTGGCGGCATCGTCCGGATGGGCGACGATCCACACGCGTGCCTTTTCATACACCTTCAGCACGCGCGCGACAGTCTCCGGATACTGCTGCAGGAATGCCTCGCGTGCGTTCAGAAAACCGTAGGTATTGAAGTCGACGTTGCGGTACAACAGACGGTCGCCGTCGTCGATCTGCGCGGCCGCCATATGCGGATCGAGTCCCGCCCATGCATCCACCTGGCCGTTCGCCAAAGCTGTACGGCCGTCCGGATGCTGCAGGTTCACCAGCTCGACGTCGTCGCGCGTCAAGCCCACGGTCTGCAGCGCGCGCAGCGTGAAGAGGAACGGATCGGTGCCTTTGGTCGCGGCGATCTTCTTGCCCTTCAGATCGGCAAGCGTCTTGATGGGCGAATCCTTCCGTACGACCAGCGCGGTCCATTCAGGACGCGAAAAAATGTAGACGGTTCTGATCGGATTGCCGTTGGCCTTGCCGAGCACAGCAGCCAGTCCGGCGGTGGAGCCGATATCGATGGCACCGCTGTTCAGATATTCGAGCGCGCGGTTGCTGCCCAGACTCAGGACCCATTTGATCTGGGCATGGTCGGGCTTGAATTCGTCCTCAAGCCAGCCATAGCGCTTGATCACGAGACTCTCAGGCGAGTAATACGCATAGTCGACACGGATCTCCGGCGGCGTCGCGGCGTGCGCCGCCGCGATCGTGGCCACGCCCGACGCCAGGATGGCCAGCCGGCCCAGCGCACGATTCCAGAACCGCTTCATAGGTGATCTCCCCGGGTCTTGCAATTGACGGTGTATAACCCGCTCAATGTAAAGAAAGACTGCCGGTTCGCGAACCAATGAAAGATCACAAGGAAATCGGCGCCAGCGATTTGGACTTTAAGGCGTGCACCGGACGGCCTGCAAAAGGCCGCCTTGACCTTTACTGGGCAGGCTTGACGAAGCGCAGCGTCATCCGGTCCGATTCGCCAATCGCGGCGAAGCGTGCGCGGTCGAGGTCACCGCCTTCGTAGGTCGGCGGCAGAGACCACACGCCATGCGGATAATCCTTGGTATCGCGCGGGTTGCTGTTGATCTCGCTGCTGCCGGCGAGCTGGAAGCCGGCCGCGCGGGCATGTTCGATCACATAGGCTTCGGTCACGTAGCCGCTGTCGATCATCTGCTGCAGCGACGTGCCGGGTGCCGCACGATGTTCTTCGACGCCCAGCATGCCGCCCGGTTTGAGCGCGCGATAAAAGGCCTGCAGGTTTGCGTCGAGCTGGCCGTCCTTGATCCAGTTGTGGATATTGCGGAACGTGAAGACGCGGTCGACGTTGCCGCTCGCGGGGAAGCCGCTGAACTGGCCCGCGCGTAGGGTGCCGACGACCACGTTGCCATAGATGGCGGGATTGGCCGCGAGCTTGCGCGAGAATGCCGCGCGGCCGGCCTGCTCCTCGGCGAGATTCGCGGCGGACGGGCTGTCGTATTCCGCTTCGTAAAGCGTGCCGTGATCGTGCAGGTAGGGCGCGAGTATGTCCGTATACCAGCCGCCGCCCGGCGCGATTTCCACTACCGTTTGCGTCGGGGCGATTTCGAAGAATTGCAGCGTGGCTTGCGGATGGCGATAGACGTCGCGCGCTTTGGCCGTCGCGCTGCGTTGCGGGCCGGCTGCGGCGGCGTCAAGCGCGGCGGAGCTGGGCGGGGCCGAGGCACAGGCTGCCAGAAAAAGCGCGGCGGACAGGCCAACGAAGGTGTGTCGCAAGGTGCGAAGCGGCGAAGCGGACGAGTGGGTCATGGCTTTTGTTATGGGTTCATTGGGACCGTGAAGCGGCCGGCGGTAGGCGTAACGATAAGCGCTTGCGGTGCACTTTGCACGCCGCCTGCAAGCGCCGCGGATTCAGCGTATGGTATTTCGCGAGTCCGCTGATGGCTGACGAGCCATTCGTCGCATGGTGACGCAACAGCGGATTGCCTACTTTGCATCGCCGGTGCCGCGATGCGTTTGCTTCGATTCCAGCGGAGAGCCCTGCATGTCAACCCAGCCACGCCCGCCACGCCAGTTGCGCCTTGGCGCTTTCATGCGTCCTGTGACGATTCATACCGGCGCATGGCGCTATCCTGGCGCCTGGCCGGATGCGAACTTCAACTTCGCGCATATGAAGCGATTCGCGCAGACACTCGAGCGCGGCAAGTTCGATGCGTTCTTCATGGCCGATCACCTCGCCGTGCTCAATATGCCGGTGCAGGCGCTCAAGCGCAGCCATACGGTGACGTCGTTCGAACCGATGACACTGTTGCCCGCGCTTGCCGCAGTGACCGAGCGGCTTGGTCTGATCGCCACGGGCTCGACCACCTTCGAGGCGCCGTATCACCTTGCGCGCCGCTTTGCCTCGCTCGATCACATTAGCGGCGGGCGCGCGGGCTGGAATATCGTGACGACTTCGAATCCGGATGCGGCGCTCAACTTCGGCCTGGAAGAGCACGTCGAACACGACGAACGCTATCGCCGCGCGCGGGAGTTTTTCGACGTCGTCACCGGGCTGTGGGACAGCTGGGCCGACGACGCGCTGATTCGCGACGTGCAGTCCGGCATCTTCTTCGATCCGGACAAGCTGCACGTGCTCGATCACAAGGGCGAGTATTTTTCGGTGCGTGGACCGCTCAACATCGCGCGGCCGGTGCAGGGCTGGCCCGTGATCGTGCAGGCGGGATCGTCGGAGGCGGGCCGGCAGATTGCCGCTGAAACCGCCGAAGCAGTCTTCACTGCGCAGACCACGCTCGCCCAGGGCCAACGCTTTTATGCAGACGTAAAAGGGCGCATGGAAAAGCTCGGACGCGCTCGCGATCATCTGAAAGTGCTGCCCGCCGCGTTTGTCGTGGTGGGCGACACGCGTGACGAAGCGCTGGAAAAGCGCGCCCTGCTGGACACTTTCGTGCATTACGAGAGCGGCATCGCATCGCTTTCAATCGCCTTGGGGCACGACGTGTCGGGATTCGATCCGGACGGTCCGCTGCCGGAGATTCCTGAAAGCAACGCGAGCCGCACCAGCCGCGAACGCGTGGTCGAGTGGGCGCAACGGGAAAACCTGACGATCCGGCAACTCGCGCAGCGCGTGGGTGGCTATTCGGGGCTGGAGATGGTCGGCACACCCGCGATGATCGCCGATCAGATGGAACAATGGCTCGTCGAAGAGGGCTCGGACGGCTTCAACGTGATGTTTTCGCATTTGCCGGGCGGCCTGGATGATTTCGTCGACAAGGTGGTTCCCGAATTGCAGCGCAGGGGCATTTTCCGGCGTGAATACGAGGGCGCCACGTTGCGTGAAAATCTCGGGCTGCCGCGGCCGGAAAACCAGTTTTTTCGCCGCTGATCGCTCCCCTGAAACGGCGCTGAAACGTGTCCAATGAGGTGGCTTGTCAATTCGCATCGGGCCGTTGAAACCATGTGCGGCAAGCCTGCGTATACGTGCTGTGAGGACTGTGCGCGAGGCAGCAAGACGGGCGCCGCTCGTCTATGCTGCTGGATGGTGCCCGGGCTTTTCCGGCGGGCAAGGCGCGGACCGCACGCGACCACTTCACCTTGTTGGAGGCAACATGAAACGAACCTCGAAAACGCTATGGCAGGCCGGATTGTGTGTGGCAGCGTTAGGCGCTGCGCTGCAAGCAGGTGCGCAGGGCCTTTCGCCGCAGGACGATATGAACGCGCCGCAGAACAGCACGCGGCTGATGCCGAATGCGGCGCGCGGCAGTGAATATCCGACGCACGGCAATCAGCAGGCCGGCGAAATGAACCTGAATCCGGTCGACCCGCGTGCGCAACTCGTCAACGGTTTGCCGAACAATGTTGAGGCGGGCGGTTACGGTTCGCCGCTAGCGGGTGTCCGGACTTACGTGCAGCCGCCGCCGGCATCGAATTAACGAGGGCGCATGCGCGACGGTCGTGCTGCATCGTGCGCCTGATGGGCGCGCATCGTGGCATCGGCTTGCCTGCGCGGATCGATCGTTCATCTTCCCTGGCAGGTAGGGTTTTCCGGCTGCGGATTCGCAGCGGCACCAGGCGCGACCCGCGCAATTTCTCCGTGCGCCTTGTGCAACAAGGCTCTCCGCCCAGGCCATTGGCACTTGGCACGTCGGTTGCGCAACAGGTAAAGCCTCGCTGACGGGATCACCGTCGGCCGTCCATGACTCTTATAAGGAGCTTGATCATCATGGCTTTTACCGACAACGCCGAACGCAAGATCGAACGTGGCTTCTCCGAAGCGCAACGCACGGGCCGTCGGGTCGCGCGCAACGTCCGGGTCGGCGCACGCGATCTGCAACACGACGCGGCAAGCGAAATGCGCGCGCTTCTCGATGATCTGGATCAATCGCTGCGGGACAACAGCGATGTCGATGTGGCGGCGTTGCGCAAGCGCCTTCAGAAGCAACTGGCCCAGGCGCGCAGCACCTTCGACGATGCGGCCGGCACCGCGATCGATCACGTTCGCGACACGGTGGGCCGCGCCGCGGATTTCGCTGCTGAGCGACCCTGGCAGGCGGCGGGTATCGTCGCCGGGGTGGCTTTCGTGCTGGCTGCAGTTGCCGCGCGGCGCGACAGCGCGAACTAGACGCGACGGGCTTTCGGTTCGTTTGCATGGTAACGACGTAACCCTGAGGAGGCGGCGTCTTGCGCCTCCTTGGGCGTCCTTGCGCTTCATGGCCGCTCAGACCGTTCAGACCGCACAGACCGCTCATTGCCGTTCATTGCCGTCAGGCGCGCGAAAACTGCTTTGCAGCGGGATGCTTGCAGTCGGACGCGCCGCTTCCGACGAAGGTGTTGCGGGCGGCAGCGGCGCCGCCCAAACCGCATGCTCGCGCTTACAGCCCGAACAGCACATGCAGCGTATTGTTCTGCGCGATCACCGAAGCGCCGATCACCAGCAAAATCAGCGGCAATAGTGCCGTGCCGTAGCGCCGGATGGGTGCACCCAGCAGCGGATGGTTGACGAGCCAGATGGCCCCGGCGCACCAGATGCCGATCATCGCGACAAACACCAGTGTGATCAGCGTGCAATCCGCGCGCGAATGCCCCGCGTACAAGGGCACGTAGACGGCGATATTGTCCGAGCCGTTGGCGATCGCCACGCCCGCCACGGTCCACCATGATGAAGCGCCCGGCCCGGCATACCTGCCGGCAAGTGCGGGGTCGTCCGCGTGGCCGTTGGCATGGTTGCGCGCGCCGAAGCGAGCCCATGCTTTCGCAAGGCCTACGCCGATCGGCAGTACTCCCAGCACGCCGACATAGCCTGGCGGCAGACTCGTCAGCATGGCGGCAAGCCCGATAGCGATTGCGATCAGCGCGAGCGAGCCGGCGTATTGCCCAACCATCACGCGTCCTGTGCGGCCACGCGCTTCGGCGACGAAGGCGAGCAGCACGAACAGGTTGTCGATATTGGTCGCGGCAAAGGCCCCGACAGCGAGGGCAACGAGACTGAGCATGCGGGCGGATCGGTACGGCGGGTAGGGAAACGGACGGTAGGCGGCGACCATGGCTAACCTGCGGAGCACCTCGCGACCGTGGCAAGCCGCCATTCTGCCAGCAACCGGTCCGCCGCCGCACAAAGGCGCGCCGGTGCGTGGGTGGCAAACCGTACGCTACAATGCCGACAGCCTGAATATCGGAACATCAATGAAGATCCGCACTCTTTGTATCGCATGCGTAACGACCGCTGCCGCGCTGCTCGCGGGGTGCACGGCCGTCTACAAGAATACGGACGCGTGTGAACAGCTGATGCGCAGCAAACTGGCCGAGGTGCCGGCTGATCAGTTCCCGGAGGCGTCAGTCGGCAAGCTGTCCATCGATCACACCGGTACGGGTATTGGCGGCGCGCGCGTCGTCGTCGAAGCCTCGCTGTCGCATATGCAGACGGCCTCGGAGGCGGTGGTAGCCGCGGCGCCGAAGGGCGCTTCGGCGGCTCACGCGACAGCCGCGCGCGCAGCCAGTGATGCCGACGTCGGCACCGCCGCGAATGCGGCGAGCGGAGCAGCCGCAACTGTGACGGCAACGACGCTTGCGTCCGGCGTATCAGGTGCCTCGGCTGCCTCTGCGGCCTCGGCGCCTCAGGCCGCCGGCAAACCGGCCAAACCCGTCAAACCGAAAAAGATCGTCACGGCCGCCGCCGCCGAATGCACTTTCGCCGGGCTGAACCTGGCGTCGTTCCGCTGGCTGTCGCCGGCTGCACTCGTGAAAACCAACGAAGGCACCGACAGCGACACCGCCGAGTAAGGCGGCCGCACGCCGCGTATCTGGCGCGCCACGTGCTACGCTTTTTGCAGCAGCAGGTTCTGTTGCAGCGTGGTGTTGCATTGCGGAGGTCGGCATGGACGGTTTCGTCAGACATCAGATAGAGGGCGCCTCGGTCGATATCGACGTGACGCCGGTGAATCCACGCGGGTTCTGCGCGCGCTTCCGCATCTTTCGCGACAAGAGCGATCAGCCCGACTGGCACCAGGTGCACGTGTCGGGCAGCGTGTTCGATACGGTGGAGGAAGCGGAGGAGGCGGCCCGCTCGATGGCCCTCGAGCAGGTGCTCGCGCGCGGCTCGTCGTAATTGTTCCAGTCGTTCCGGGCGCGGGCGCTGTGCCGTTTCATCAGCCTTCAAGCGACGCTTCAGGCGTCGGCGCCTCACGTTTTTCATTCTCGCGCACGAGCTTCAGCACGCGCTCACCGAATACTTCCGGACGTCCTTCAAAGAACCGCTCGACAGCCTTCGTCTCGATCAGCTGGCGGCGCAGCGCTGCGCGTTCGTCGTGCCGGGTGATCATCCGCACAGCGGCTTCGACATAGGCTTCGACGGTAGCCGCCGCGGTCCATGCGGGCATGCCGGCACGCTCGAACAACGCGCCGTCGATCTGCTCGAAAACTTCCGCGCCCCTCTTGCACACGCCCGGCACGCCCAGCGTGAAGGCATCGACGATACCGTTGGTATTGCCGAACGGGAACGGACTGAGAAACAGATCGGCGTGGTCGACTTGCGTGAGATAACCGGCATAGTTGTGCATGCCGTAGACGAGCGCGCCAGGCAGCGCATCCTCGATCACGCGGCGCATGTGCAAAAGCGCCAGACCTTCACCGCTGCCGGTCATGAAGTGGAACCTGACCGGCGTTCCGGCGCGTTCCTGAATCTGGCGGCAGGCGTCGAGAAATGCCGGGTTGAGCTTCATGGGGCTTGCGGTGACGATGGCATGCACGGCGTCGCGCGGCTCCAGCAGGCGGCGCTCGATCTCCGGCAGGTCACGCGAGGCCCGGTACGGCTGGCCGTCTTTCGGCAGCCTCAGCAGGGCTTCGCTGAAGCACGCGGGATCGCCTACGTAGTCTTCCTCGACGCTGATGTAGTCGATCTTGTCCGAATGGGTGGTGGCCGGATGGCCGAGCGCCGCAATCTGCAGCGGCGCGATCCGCAGATTCGACATGAACACCGTCAGCACGAACATGCCGACGCTCGGCATATACAGCACGTCCGGCTGTTCGGCTTGCGCAAAGTCGCGGATGGTGGTCAGGCACTGACCGATATAGTCCGGCTCTGCGAGTTCGATGAAACGGTCGAACACCGCACGCCCTGCATCGTCGATGGCGTAGCCGAAGCCGAAACCCACCACTTCGAAATGTTCACGCGCCGCTTCGAGGGTCCGCGAATGGGTGCGGTAGATCGAGTGCGCTCCCGTGAACCATTCCAGCACGACGAGCATCAACGGTTTCTGGCGGCGCGGCTTCGGGACGGCGGCGGGCAGAGGCACCGGCAGATCCGTCAGGCCGAGTTGCTCCAGCTTGCGACGCACCAGCACGTTGATGTCGCGTTTGATGGCGTGCCGCAGCGGCGTATCCGCATAGCTGCAGAACATATAAGCGTTGTGCAGCACCGCTGAGGGCAAGAGGTCGAGATCGTCGATCTGCTGCAGTTTGCCGGGCAGCCATTGCAGTAGCGCTTCACGTTTGCCGTGCGCGCTGGCCGAGCCCTTGAACACCGGCGCCAGCAAGACGAGCGCGAGGCGCGCGGCCATGACCTTGTCGTGCGCCCAAAGCGCGGCGAAGTCGATTTCCAGTTCCGATTCGACGGAATAGAGCACGCACAGCTTGTCGATAAAGCGGTCGCCGGGCAGGAAGCGTCGGTCCGCAGGGCCGCGCGGATTCAGATGCCGGACGATGTGGTCGGTATTGCCGAACGCGGTGCTCGCGAACAGGAGGCCGATCAGGTCATGCAGGGCCAGCAGCAGGCTGAAGCAAGCCGGGTCGAGTTGAAAATCCGGGTTGGCGAACAGGGTGGATACGGCGCTCGCGAGGCGCGTACAAAAGCGCTCGCGTTGCAGGGCAGGCGGCAAACCTTCCATGCACGACGCACGGAAGTCGCCGTCGAGCGCACCGCGTTTGCGATGCAGGAGCAAAAGCGCGGCGATCAACTGGAGCGCGGCTTGATCGTGCGCCTGTGAGTAGACGAGCTGTTCGAAGTCGTCGAGCGAGAAGGTTTCAACCATCGTTTAGGTTTCTTTGAGAACAGGCAAAACCAGATGTCTTGATCTGGCGTCAAGGCCGTGACTTCAATTCGCGAAGATAGGCATGACTAACAATATTGAGACGTTGTCGGCCAAGAATCGGATTATCGCCGTTGGCTCATATCAATTTGGCCTGCCTTGAGAATTTGGGAATTTTCCCTGTCAGAAAGTCCTTGATTGTCCTGAGCGATGATTCGTTGCGACGGGCGCGAAAGGACGTATTCGCCTGGAAGAATGTTTCGCCAAAATCAGCGAATCAGCCTTCCGGCATGCCGGGAGGGCCGATCCGGTTGGCACCGATCGCACCGACCGATCGGTCGGCCTGCCGCGTCGCAGCCGGCTCAAAACGCGTAATACGGCCCGGCGCCCGCGGCGGTGAGGCGCGCTTCAATGGCCGTATAGACGCGGCGTCCGAAAAAGAACGGCAAGCCCCAGCCGAAGCTGTTGCTGGCAATCCCGGCGAGATTGTCGAACCCGTTGTTCGATGAGTTGAACAACGTCTGCGCATTCGCTATCTGGAATGCGAGCGTCGAGGTGGTGCCATCCGTCCCGCTGATTTCTGCACTGAGCACTTGCGGCGTAATCGGGCAGTACCAGAGCCCGCATTGCGGCAGGCTGCCGTTCGAGAAAAACAGCGCGTTGGAACCGCTGTCGAGGTAGCTGCGCGAATAAGTCTGGCCGCCGCTGACGGTACTCACGTAGCCGCTCTGTGCGTTGGCTTTGAGGACGGTCGCGCCGCCGAGCACATTGTTCGCCTGGGTGCCGATACCGAAGATCAGCGACCCGGACACGGACGGCGCGCCCGCGTCTGCGATCGCCGGCAAGTCGATCACAACACCGTTGTTGTCGAGCGCAAACGCGCTCACCGGATTCGCGACCTGCTGGTCAAGCGGCTGGGCGCTCGCCTCGCAGGCGCGGCCGGTGGTGCAACTGTAGTACCAGCGCGGCAGGGCGGCATTGACGCAACCGCCGCCGCAATCCGCGGCGAACAGGCCGACGCCGAGTATGCCGTTGCTGCGCAATGCGCTGACGCTCTGCATGGCGAGGCCCGCGCTTGCGCAATCCGACGGCACGGTGGGCACAGCGGGGTCGGCGATCAACTGGATCGGGATTGACGTGGCAAGCTGGCCGGCCATTCGCACGTCCGCGCTGCGCACCGCGCCCCACGTGTAGCCGCTGCCGAAGACGGCGCACTCGGCGGCCGTGCCGTTGCCGGCCGGCAGTGCCGCCAGTTGCAGCCCGGCCGGCAATGCGGACGCGAGGACGCGCAACCCTTGCGAGCCCGTGTCGACCTGAATGTTGTCGATGGTCGCGCAATTGCCGGTGCCGGACACGCAAATAGTGACGCTGGTGGTGAGCATGTTGCGGGTCAGGCCGGGCGCCGCGCTCACCGTAATCGGCTGGACATTCGGCGTGCTGGATTGCGGGATGACCGGCGGGCTGGTCGGCGCGGCGGCCGTGGCCGGGGTGCCGGTCGAGTTGGGGGGCGCGGCGGGTGCCGCGGCTGAGCCAGCCGCGCCGCTGGACCCGCTTCCACCCCCTCCGCCGCCGCACGCGGTGAGGACACCGCCAAGCACGCAGCCGATCAGCAGCAGGAAAAGTCTCGTTGACGTCATGAGCGCGCTCCGTCAGTGCAGGTCGTCAGGTGTGACGCCGGCGGGTAGCGCGTCCGGCAGCCACGCACGGCCCACGTAGCTGCGCATCTGGCCCCCCGACTCGACTACCACGTCCGGGCGAGCCACCCGCGCCGCGTGCAGCTCGCGCCCGGCGGCCAGATTGGCGGTCGCGCCGCTCCGGTATGAGGCGTCGTAAGGGCCCAGCAGCGCGCGCAGGTCGGGCATCGTCGGTCCTTGCCACGTGTAGGCGAAGATCCGGCCGGTGCTCGACGCGTATTCGTCGATCGTCGTGCCGCCCGCGTCGACGCTCGTGCGCATGCGCGCCGCGCCGTTCAGCAGCGACACCGGCGCCGCAGCGGTGAAGCTCATCGTGCCGCCGAGTTCGGCTTGTGCGTCTGTGACGCAAAGGAAGGCTGACAGCAGTGCCGGGAATGCGGCGCGCCGGAAGAGGGAAAAATTGGTCACGTTCGATACCGTCCTTGGCCCAGGGAATGTTGCTTAAGATCCTCAATTCAAGATATCACTGAGGTTTCCTGATCAATGTAGGAACGGAGCGGCCAGCTCTTCTGAGATATCAAAAATATGCCGGCGGGGATTGCGGGAAGGTGCCGTCAAAACAACGACATAGCGGTTCTGTCGGGACTCTCTGACGCCGTTGTGGGGAACGTTGTGAATTGTTAAATCGAGGCGCGGCCACGTTCGCTGCGCGTTTGGGCAAGGGGAGGGGCGCGCGTCATTTTAAGGAGAGCCGACGAGCGCAATCGGGCACACGAACGCCCGCACGAGAGGCCGGTTATCCGTTCGGCCCAGGAGCGCAAAATCAAACTTCCGGCCGGTCAAACTGGCGTCGAACAGAGCCAAAGCTGGCTCGAAATCGACCCCAAAAGGGATCATCAAACCCGCTTTTTGCACATGTTCGTCCGGGATCGGTAAAATAACGGGTTGATCCACGGAAACTTGCCGTGGCGTAGCGGAAGGATTCCCCGAACATGACTGATCTTCGTCTTACCAAGCGGTATGCAGTATTGCTGATGGCAGGCGCGCTGGTCGCCGGCTGCGGTACCTCGTCGCCGAACCAGGTTGACTACAAGAGCGACTCCAAATCCAAGCAAGCGTCGTTGGCTGTACCGCCTAACTTGATCGACGAGACGGCCGATCAGCGTTCGCTGCCGCCGCAGGGCGGCCAGACCTCGTTATCCGCTCTCCAGCAGGTTCAGGCGAAGGCACCGGCGGCGGACACGCTGAACGTCCTGCCGCCCGTCACGGGCATGCACATCCAGCGCGACGGCTCCGAAAGCTGGCTCGTGCTCGACAACAAGACGCCCGAGCAGGCCTGGGCACAGGTTCGCCGTTTCTGGCAGGAACAGGGCTTCCTCCTCGTGATCGACCAGCGCGACAAGGGCGTGATGGAGACCGACTGGAACGAAACCCATGCGCAGATCAACGACGGTCTGATCCGCAACACGCTGTCCAAGGCCATGGGCAACTCCTACGTGGCGTCGGAGCGCAACAAGTACCGGACCCGTCTGGAAGCCGCGCCGAACGGCGGGACCTACGTGTTCATCAGCCAGAAGGGCATGCAGGAAGCCCTGAGCGGCGCGAACAACGACTCGACCACGTGGCAGCCCAAGCCGAATGACCCGGGTCTCGAAACCGAATACCTGAAGCGCCTGATGGCGTCGCTGGCACAGGCCGATGCACGCACCACGACAGCCGACACGAGCGGTGCGGGCGCCGCGGCGCTCACGCCGGCTGGCGCGCAGATCGCCCCTGGCGCCGCCACGGCCGGTGCGAATTCGGCCACGGCGAAGACGGCGGCGGAAAACGTCGCGCTGTCGGCCCAGCAGGCCGCGCCGGATGCAAGCCCAACCTCGACCACCTCGGCGCAGTACACGTCCGACGAGCTCACGCTCGGCGAAGCGTACGACAGCGCATGGGCTCGGGTGGGCATTGCACTCGACCGCAGCAACTTCACTGTCGACACGCGTGACCGCGCGCACGGCATCTACTCGGTGCGTTACGTGGATCCGAAGGACATGAGCTCGGCAGAGCAGGGCTTCTGGAGCCAGGTGTTCCACGGCAAGACCGAGAAGGTCGCCAAGGTGTACCGCGTGAACGTCCGTGCGTTGACACCGGACCAGACCCGCGTGGCGGTCGTCGACGACAAGGGTGCCATCGACACGTCGTCTCAGGCCAAGCAGATCATGAGCCTCGTGGTTGATCAGCTGCGCTGATCCGCCAACCGGCCTTCGCGCTGTCAAAACCCGCCTGGGATGGTTCCCGGCGGGTTTTTTTATGGCCGCCCGGTTATCCGGTTTGCTTCGCCATCCGGGTCGCACGGACTTTGCTTGAATGGCCGGACTCATCACTACGGAGACCGGCCATGTTCGACGTCATTCCCTACTGGATGTGGGCCGTCAGCCTGCTCGTCCTCGCGCTGGTGTGCGGCGCGGCGTTGTCGATTCACGATTCGGAGCCCGCCGTCCTGCGAGCGCGCCTGGCGGCACGCCGTGTGAAATGACGCGCGCATCGAGCGCGGAAGCGGCCCGGGTCTACCAGGCGTCGTGATGTGCGGCCCCCCACGTAACGTGACGTTACGTCGTAACGGGCCGCAAAGCGGCTCTCCAAATCCTGGCGCGCAAGTGATTTCTATAACAATCAATGACTTGCGCTCGTGTCTCCCGAGAGTTTCAGTCTGGCACGGAAGCTGCTTTATCTATCTCATGGGGACGGATGGACGACCCTGTACGCAGCGAGCCTCCTGGCGTGGCCGCTCCCAGTGAAATTGATCGAGTACCGGCCGACAACCCGGTGCTTTGCCCGATGAAGGCCTGCGCGCGTGGCGCGCGGCCCCGGTGGCCCCGTCGCCTATCCTCGTAGGGCGACGGTTTCGCCCGCGCTCCGCTGGAGCGCGGGCGATTTTTTTGCGGGGGAGGGTTTGCCGAAGCCGGACTGGGAAAGCGCGGTGTTCAGTGCGCCTAGTGCGTGTCCGCGTTTGCGCCGCGGCGCGGCCCAAACCACGGAATCCGCTTGACCACGCCCGTTGCGAGCGCGGTGCCGGCCAGAATCACCGCGCAGCCTTCGATCATCCCCGGCGACACGCTCTCGCCCAGAAACAGCGTGCCCCACAGGATGCCGAAGATCGGAATCACAAAGGTCACGGTGATGGTACGCGCCGGCCCGACGATCGAAATCAGGTGGAAGAACAGCATGTACGCGACGCCCGTGCAGGCGACGCCGAGCGCGAGCACGGCGCCCCAGGCCTGCAGCGAGATTGGCGTGGTCGGCCAGTAGAGCACCGCCAGCGGCAGCAGTACGATGGTCGCGCCGACCATCGTGCCGGCCGCGACGGTGAGCGCGTCGACGCCGGTCAGGTGGCGCTTCGTGAAGCTGGCGGCGATGCCGTACAGCAGCGTGGCACCGAGCGCCGCCGCCGCGGCGAGCGCGGTCGTCAACGGGGTCGCGCCGCCACCGTTCGGTGTCGCGATCTGGTCCCACACCAGCATCAGCACACCGAGAAAGCCGATTACGAGGCCGAGGCTGCGCAGCGCGGTGAGCCGGTCTCTCAGCCACAGGAAGGCGACCAGGGCGCCCCACAGCGGCGTGGTCGCGTTGATAACGGAAGTCACACCTGCCGACAGTGTCAACTCTGCGTACGCAAACAGGCAGAACGGCGCCGCCGAGTTGAGGATGCCCACCACCAGCAGCGGCAGCGCGCGCAGGCGCAGCGTCGTGGCGGCCTCGCGCAGCGGCCGCCGCACGATCAGCACGATGACGAGAAATAGCGCACCGATGCCGACGCGCAACGCCATCAGCGGTGCCACGCCGAAATCGGTCACGCCGACGCGGATGAACAGGAATGACGCGCCCCACAGGGCAGCGAGGACGAGTAGCTGGAACAGGTTTCTGGTGTGCATGGAAAGCGCGTCGCGCGCAGTTGAGTCGAGACGCAAGGCCATGGTAACAGCGCGCTTTCGCGAATGTTTCACGCTGGAATGAAACAGCAAGATTCCTTGCCGGGCCTCGTTGGATGGGGCCAAGGATAAGGGGCGTTATCCTTCAGGTAAAACGATCAATTCTCACGGATATGTGAGGAAAATTGACAGATCGCCGTTGCCCGGCCGCAAACAGAACGGGCGCGCCGATCGGCGCGCCCGTGGGCAACAGGTTCGCAGCGGGTCGCGGCCCGCTCGCGTGGGTCAATGCGGGATCATGCCCTGCAGGTAGTTCTGCTGCAGCCACACGAGGATACCCAGCGCAATCGTCAGGATCAGCGAATGCTTGAAGGTCTTCGCGAACACCACGCCTTCCTTGCCTTTGAGCTCGGTCGTCGCGACGCCGGTGGAGATGTTCTGCGGCGAGATCATCTTGCCCATCACCCCGCCCGATGAGTTGGTCGCGGCCATCAGCACCGGACTCAGGTTGAGCTGATTGGCGGCCACCACCTGCAGATTGCCGAACAGCGCGTTGCCCGAGGTGTCGCTGCCGGACAGGAACACGGCCACCCAGCCGAGGAAGGCCGACACCAGCGGAAAGAACGCGCCCACCGAGGCGACGCCCAGCCCGAGCGTGTAGGTCAGCCCCGAATAGTTCATCAGATACGCAAGGCCCACGATGGTCGCCACCGTCAGAATGGCGATGCGCGTCTGCACCCAGGTATCGACGATCGCCCGGCCGAACTCAGCCACCGAGATGCGCACCAGCAAGGCCGTGATGATGGCGGCGACCAGAATTGCGGTGCCGGTTGCGAGCGGCTGGAAGTCCCAGATTGCGCCGTAGGGCGTGTTGTAGAGCGTGATGTAGACCGCCTTGTCGAGGCCCGGCCACGGCACCTTGACGTCGCCGATGGTGAAGACCTTGGCGATGGTCCACACGATCACGACCACCGACACGATGATCCATGGATACCAGCCCTGCGTGCCGCTGATCTTGCCGCGCACTTCGCCGATCCGGTCGATGTTGACCGCGAACTTCGGATCAGCCGCCGGTTTCCAGACGCGCAGGAACGCGACCGTGACGATCAGCGACACAAGCGACGACAGCACGTCGGTCAGACTGTAGTTGACGTAGTTCGAGGCGAGGAACTGCGTGACGGCGAAGCTGCCGCCCGCAACGAACAGCACCGGCCAGATTTTCAGCATGTTGCGGAAACCCGCATACACCGCGATCACGTAGAACGGCAGCAGGAACGCGAAGAACGGCAACTGACGCCCGACCATCTTGGCGAGGCTGTCGGCCGGCAGGTGAGTGACGGCCGAGAGCACGGTGATCGGCACGCCGAGCGCGCCGAATGCGACCGGCGCGGTGTCGAAGATCAGCGTGAAGGTCAGCGCTTCGAGCGTCGGGAAACCGAGCAGGATCAGCAGCGAACTGGTGATGGCGACCGGCGTGCCGAAGCCGGAAATGCCTTCGAGCAGTGCGCCGAACGAAAAGCCGATCACCACCAGCACGATGCGCCGGTCGTTCGGCAGATTGTCGATCATCCACATGCGGAACGCGGCGAAGCGGCCCGAGCGTTGCGCGATGTTGTACAGCAGGATCGCGGTGACGACGATCCACATGATCGGCCAGCACGCGAACACGGCGCCCGCGACCACCGAGTTGATCGCAAGGCCAGCCGGAAACTGCCAGCCGAAGATCGCCACCAGCAAGCCGACCACAAGCCCGGCGAGGCTTGCCTGCCAGGCCGGGCGCCGGGCCCAGCCGAGCAGCACCAGTACGACCAGAATCGGTAGCGCCGCGACCAGGAACGACGGCAACAGCGAATTGCCGATGGGGGTCAATAATTGATGAAACATCACGTCTCCTTCATTGTTGTTCGAATCGACACGACGGACTACACGGCGCGCCGGGCGTAGCAGGACGGATGGCGGCGACGCTGTAGCTGAGTGGAGCGTCGACCCGCGTATTTAAACAGGTAATGAGTGTGGAAGCTCCCAGCATAAAGCGGGCGCTGAAGCAGTCAAGACGGGAAACTACGAGCGCAGCGCAATAAATGCGCACGCAACGCGAAGATGGCGCGGAAGTGGCGCGGGCATGACGCGAGCCGGGCGCGCGGGTCAGGTTGGGGGCGTGGGAGGGCGAAGCGCGAGGTGGCGTGACGGAAACAGGCTGGCGGCGCACGCTGCCGTAGGTCGTGAGGAATGCCGTCAGCGCTATGGCAGGAGCGCGGCGTGTGCTTGGGTATCAAAGGCGCACGCCGCGCGGTTCAAACCATTTTGATCAGTGCGATCAGTGCGATCAGTGGTAGTGGCCGCCACCATGCCAGCCGCCACCCCAGCC
>NZ_DASXHA010000159.1:0-2094 GCF_036488795.1 Paraburkholderia sp. | reverse complement strand
CCGACGTATCAAGGCGTCACCGCTCAGCACGCCAATTATGTCGCTGCACTGCGCGAGGCCGGCCTAAAGGTCGATGTGCTGCCGCCACTGGAGGATTTCCCGGATTCGACCTTCGTCGAGGATCCCGCGCTGACGTTTCCGGAGGGCGCGATCCTGCTGCGCCCCGGTGCGCCCTCGCGTGCGGCAGAGCCGGAGCACCTGCGCGATGCGCTTGCTCGCCATTTCGCCAAGGTGATCGAGATCGGACCCGATGAACCCGTCGACGGTGGCGACGTCCTCGTCACGCCGGAGATTGTTTTCATCGGCCTGTCGAAGCGCACCAGCCTCCCCGGCGCCAAGGCGCTGCAGCGCAAGTTGCGGGAGCTCGGCCGCGCCTCGCGCATCAGCGAGACGCCGCCCGGCGTGCTGCACTTCAAGACCGTGTCCTCGCTTGTCGCCGAAAACGCGATTCTGTGCACGACCGCCGCGGCCAGCTTCTTTGACGGCTTCAAAGTCCTCATCGCGCCGGAAGACGCAGCGGCCAATGCCATACGCGTAAACGACACCGTATTCGTGGGCGCGGAATATCCCCGCACCATTGCCATGCTGCGCGCAGAGGGGCTCACCGTTACGCCAATTCCGGTCTCCGAGATCGCCAAGCTCGACGCCGGTCTTTCTTGCATGTCACTCCGATGGTGAAAACCGTCAACGTCAATGACCGCGGCGGTTACGTCGACAGCGGTGGCGTACCTTCGATCACCGTCTGCTCCAGTTTCGGCGCTTCGCCGGCGCGCCACAGTTTCGCCGCGTGACGCACGCGATAGGCCAGCGGCCCGCCATCCCCCGTGCTGCTGCGTGCGATCGGCCGCGGAACGCAGACGAACTCTGCCTCGAGCGCATCGCTGCTCGCCCGAATCGCTGTGTATCCGTGGCCGCCCCAATCGACAAATGAGAGGTGTGGCGCGACGTCAGGATTGGATTGCGCCAGCGCTGCCTTTTCATCGCCAGTTTTGGCGAGGGACAAACTCGACCGCACGCCATGCCGCGTGGTGAGGTTGATGGCGCGCCAAACGTCGCCGTTTGCCGATTGCTGCACATAGAGCGCGCGCATTGGGTGATCTTTCGGCAGCTTGTATTCCATGGCTTCCGCGAAACCCGGCGCGGAAATCGATCCTGTGACGAACTCCACACCCACCGGCTCGTAAGTGCGAGGCGGCAAATCTTTGGACAGCAAGCCGGCAAAGAACGCGTGGCGATCTCCGGCCAGCGATGCAAAACCGGTGATGGCTTGCGCTCTCACGAAGTCCAGTATCTCGCCCCGTTCGCTGCGATAGAGGCACCAGTCGCCGCCCGTCAGCGTGGCATAACCTTCGCTCGGCCATTTTGCGGCGGCATCGTGCGGCAGGTTTTCCACATCCACGCGCGCGTCCAGCGAGCCGACGCTGTTGCCCCACAATTTCCAGGTCGCCCTTGAATCGCGTAATTGCTGCAGAAACCATTGCTTCTGCACTGCGCCAAGGATGCTCGGCGGCGGCTTGTTCTTGCGCCAGTTGGGAATGTCTTTGCCGGCAAAGTGCATGGTCAGCGGCGGCTTGCCACCGTTATACGTTCGGCCCGCATCGAGAATCTCGATCGCATCCTGGGGAACCAGGCCCGGGAAGTTCTTGTCGCCCAACGCTTCCGCTTCCGGCGCGTCCGTGGGATCTTGCGAACGATAGCTGCGGTTGTCGGTGATGATGAGATCGACATTCCCGCCATAGCGCAAGCTTCGATAGAGCGTGAGTGCATGAATGGCGGCAAGGTTGTTGGGCTCTTGGCCGAGTCCGTTTTCGTCGAATGCGGTGACCGGTGTGTCGTTCACCTTCGGGGCGGTAAAGCTGTTCCAGTCGGTGTCCGCTTTCTTCACGCGTGCAGGCTGATATTCGAACCACGCCTGCGCCGCCGCCACTTTGCGCGTCTGTGCCGGCTTCACCCCGTCTCCATAGTCCTCCAGCGTCTGCCATCCCTGCCAGGAAAACTCGTGATTGTCCCACATGCAGACGAATGGCCAGCGGGCACGCGCGTCGGCAAGATCCGGATCGGCAAGATACGCGCGGAAGATGGCGCGGTAGTCGT
>NZ_DASXHA010000070.1:0-8624 GCF_036488795.1 Paraburkholderia sp. | reverse complement strand
AAAACGGCGCGGGCAAATCCACCCTGATGGGGGTCCTGTCGGGCGCGGTGCGGCCCGATGCGGGCGTCATCAAGCTCGACGGCAAGCCGCTTGGCTTTGCGAGCCCGCGCGACGCCCATGCCGCAGGGATCGCCATGATCCCGCAAGAGCTCGACCTGGTTCCTGGGCTCGATATTGCCGGCAATCTGTTCCTCGGCAACGAGATGACCCATTGGGGTGTGCTGGCCGGCGCGGCCATGCGTCGCAAAGCACAGGATCTGCTGGCGCGCGCGGGCGTGTCGCTGGACGCCAGTCTGTCGGTCGCAAGCTTGCGCATGGGCGAGCGGCAGCTCGTCGCCATCGCCAAAGCCTTGTCGGCCAATGCGCGCATCCTGATCATGGATGAGCCGACCGCCGCTTTGTCGGCCGTCGAAGCGGACCATCTGTTCGGCGTCGTGAAAGAACTGTCCGAACGCGGCGTCGGCATCGTGTATATCTCTCACCGGCTCGAGGAAGTGACGCGCATCGCGCATCGGGTGACCGTGATGCGCGATGGCGCCGTGGTCGGCACGACCGCCCCTGACGCACCGCAGGCGACGCTGGTTCAGTTGCTGGTGGGACGGCCGTTTTCCGATCTGTTTCCGCCGCGTGCGGAGAAGGTGGGGGCGCCGATCCTGCGGCTCGAACATGCTGCGTTCGAGCCCGACATCCCACGCGTTGGCTGGCAGGCGCCGCGCGATATTTCGCTGACGGTGCATGAAGGCGAGATTGTCGGGCTTGCCGGCCTGATGGGAGTGGGGCGGACAGAACTGCTTTCGACTTTGTACGGCTTCGGCACGAGCGGACATTGGCACGGGCTTGTCGAAGTGCGCGGCCGGCCGACGGCACTCGGCAACATCCACGCAGCGCGCCGGGCGGGGATTGCCTATGTCACGGATGACCGGCGCGGCACCGGACTGATCCTCTCGCACACCGTCGCGCAGAACACAGTCATGTCGACACTCAGGCGCGTCACGCCCTTCGGTCTCGTCTCGCGCGCGCTCGAGCGGCGCGAGGTGGGGCGCGCGCTGAACGAATACGACGTGCGTCCGCGCCTGCCCGAAGCGAAAGTCGTCAATCTATCGGGCGGCAACCAGCAAAAGGTGGTCTTCGCCAAGGAGCTCCTGAACGATCCGGGTTTGCTGTTGCTCGACGAACCCACGCGCGGCGTCGACGTCGGTGCCAAGGCCGAAATCTACCGGCGCCTGCGCAGCCTCGCCGAACAGGGCCTTGGTGTGCTGATGGCGTCTTCGGAACTACCCGAGCTGATCGGCTTGTGCGACCGGATCATCGTGATGCAGGCAGGACGAACGATTCAGGAATTCGGCCCGAATCCCAGCGAAGAGGCTGTCCGGCGCATCAGCGAAGGGGAGGGTCTTGCCGCATGAGCACGACGCCGACCTCCACCACGTCCGGGGATCGTCCGCGTGGGCTGCTCACTTATCTGGTCCGCTTTCAGAGTCTGCTGGGACTCATCCTCGTGGTGGGCGCGGGCATTATCTGTTCGCCGCGCAGGCATGGCCATATCCTGTTTCTTGCGCCCGACAACATCGCCAACATCATCCGGTCGATCTCCGAAACGGGCATCCTCGCTCTGGGGATGACCTTCGTGATCATCGCGGCGGGCATCGATCTCTCGGTCGGAGCTGTGCTGGGACTCTGCTCGGTATTGACTGCGACCTTGCTGGTCAACCAGGGTTGGGGACTCTGGAGCACGCTGTCACTCGTCATCGCCACGGGCGTGATATTCGGCGCCATTCAGGGGGTGATCTCCACCACGTTGCGCATTCAGGCCTTTATCGTCACGCTCGCCGGACTTCAGGCGGCGCGCGGCTTGTCATTGATCGCCTCCAACAACGCATTCATCAACATCCAGTATGGCGAGGGACCTGGCAACGCGCCGCCCGCGTTCGGTGTGCTCGGCGAGCGGATCGGCGGGGTGTTTCCCGTTGCGACGCTGGTGTTCGTCGTGCTCGCGGTGATCGCGGCTTTCCTGCTCAACAACACGCGTTACGGGCGCTATGTCGTCGCGGTTGGCGGCAACGAAAAGGCGGCGCGCCTGTCCGGCATCCCGGTCAGCGCAATCAAGATCTCGGTCTACGCACTGACCGGCTTTGCGTCTGCGATTGCCGGCATCGTTCATGCCGGGCAGTTTTCCTTCGGTAGCCCTAATGATGGCCTGGGGTACGAGCTCAACGCGATTGCCGCTGTCGTGATCGGTGGCACTGATCTGTTCGGCGGTGCCGGTTCGATGGTCGGCACCATTGCAGGCGCCATCATGCTGGGGGCGCTCGCCAATATTCTGCAGCTCAATGACGTCAGTGCGGCCATGCAACTGCTTGCGACAGGCGCAATCATCGTGATCGCCGCAGCGCTGCAAACTTACGTCGTCGGCCGCGGAGGTTCGAGGCGGTAGTTTCTCGCGTAACTCCCGGCAGCGAAAGTTGGGAGGTGCGCCCGGCTGTCAAGCGCAAATACTTGCATGGGACTGGAGACGGGTACATGAAAACACTTCTGCAAACGACCTTGCTGGTCGCCGGAACGGCGCTCGCCTCCGGCGCATGGGCTGCGGGCAAGCCGCTCGCGAAAGAGTGCGGGCCGAATAACGATTACGTGATCGGCTTTAGCCAGGCGAATTTCAAGGAGCCCTACCGCGAGCACGTCAATCACGAACTCGAGCGCCTCGTGAAGAACTATCCGAAATTCAAGCTCGTGATCGCAGACGGACAGGCAAGTGTGAATACGCAAGTGTCGCAAGTCGAGAACTTCCAGACCCAGCACGTTGATTTACTGATGATCTCGCCGTTCGAGGCCGCGCCGCTGACGCCCGCCGTTTCGGCCGTCTACAAGTCCGGCGTCCCCGTGATCGAACTCGACCGCAAGACGACTGGCGACAACTACACGGCCTTCGTGGGCGGCGACAACCGGGAGATCGCGAGAGAAGCGGGTGAGTGGGCGGCGAAGACGCTGCTGCCCGACGGCGGTGAGGCGGCGATTCTTGAAGGCCTGCCGAGTTCATCTCCCGCCATTGAACGCCTTGAAGGCTTCAAGGCCGGCATTGCCGTCAATCCCAAGATCAAACTCGTGGCGGTACAGCCCGTGGACTGGATGGAAGACCAGGCAGTGACCGTCTTTTCCGCGATGCTGCAATCGCACCCCGACATCAAACTGGTGTACACCAGTAACGATCTGGCGGCGGCGGGTGCCTATATTGCGGCCAAGCAGGCCGGCAAGGTCGACCAGGTGAAGATCATCGGAACGGATGGTTTGCCCGGACCGTCGGGCGGCATTCGCGCGGTTGCGGATGGTCAGTGGGCTGCTACCTATACCTATCCGACGGGCGCGGCACAGGCACTGGAACTCGCCAAGAAAATCCTGATTGACTGCGCGACCGAGGTGCCGCGCAATGTCGTGGTGCCCACCCAGCGGATCGACCAGCAAAATGCGAAGTCGCTGTTCGGCAAGGAACAGTTCTAGGCGGCAAGCGGCGTCTTCGAAAGATTGGGTATGCTAAAAAATCCCGTCAGGCTTCATGTGACGGGATTTTGCTTTGTCTGTGTATGCGTGTATGCGTGTATGCGTGTATGCGTGTATGCGTGTGCGAGAACGGCTAACGGGCGTGCGTGCCGGATCGTTCCGCTGCGGGCCGATTGTTGATCTGGTTCGGTTCGCGCCAGTTCGGTTCGAGCCCCATGAACTTGTCGAAGAAGGCGATAGCGAGGCCCGGTTCCTCGACGATGTTTTCGCGGAACGACTGCCACACGGCTGGGTGAGACAGCGCATCGCTCGGTTCGAGTTCGACTGCGCATTCCTCGCGAACCGTCTGTTTGAGCGCGCCGATGCAGAAGTAGGTCAGCACGTAGCCGGTCGGCCACCAGTCGGCGATGTTGCCAGACGACGGCCGCATCAGCACCGACGCATCTTTCTTGACAAGAATGGCCTTGTCGCGCAGCAGGTCGCGCAGTAGCAGACCGAAGACGAACTGGAAGTAGTCGAGTTCGTTGTGTTGCCGATACTCGGCGTTGCGTTCAACGACATCGAGCCACGCGAAGAAAGCGGTCGTGAAATTGCGGTCGTCGATCTCGATCTGCAGGCCATGCTGTTGATCGTATTCGGCGCAGCAACGCTGCAGCAGCTGCCGGCATGGTGTCAGCTTCTGCACGCGCTTCCACGTTCCCATCTCTTGCGCGTCGACGCTACAGATCGGCTGACTCATTCACGCGGCTCCTCGACGGATAGGGCGCACCGGTTTCAGCACAGATGCGCGATCACATACTCGATTTCGTGGCTCAGCGCCGACAGCGGTTCGGGCGCCTTCAGGGCCCGTTTGAACGCGGTTTCGCGCGCGCCGACCACGTCGGAGAAGAAGCGCACCGTGGCATCCGGGTCACCCGGAATTCCGGTCGGGCACACGTCTTTGGCGAGCGAGGCCAGCGCGAGCATCAGGAACACGTACGCGTTCGGTTCGGTGACGAGCCACCATGGCGCGTTGGCGTCGGGTAGCGCGTCGAAGCGCGTGCTGCGGATCGGCTGCGTGTCGATGAGCGACAGCACCAGTTGCGCGCACGCGAGGCTGAGCGCGCGACGCGAGGCGATCGCGCCGGCCAGCGGCTTCGCGGCATTGACCTGCGGTGCTTCCAGAGCGGCAGCAATGTCCTCGAGCGCGGCGCTGATGCGATGCTCGAAGATCAACACGTCGTTCGCGCCGCTTTGAATCAGCATGCGTTTGGCCGCAGCGTAGTACGCCATCGAGAATTTGCGCAGCGTCTTCGCGGGGCCGCTCAAAAGCGCCAGATAACACGTGAGCGGTTCCAGCGCGACCGGTGATTTCCAGGGGTCCTGCAAGGTCGGCAGGGCGTGACCCGCAAATGACTCGGCTGTTTCGATCAGGTCGTCGGCGAGATGCGCGACGGATTCGAGCGACAGGTAGTTGGCTGGCTTAACGGGTGGGGCGGACGGTGAGCGGGAGACCACGGGGCCGTCGCTTTTGACGCGACCGGGCACATTGCGCGCCGCATAACGAAGTTGACGCGCACAATCTCTCAGCGCGAGCCCCAGTTGACTAATGTCGCGGCTCAGATGCTGCGGCAAGGGCGATTTTGACTCCATGAGCGTCTCAATGTTGAAACATTTGAAGTTAAGATAGCACAAGTGTTCAGCGCAAAGACTGAATTTTTTAAGGACAGGAGTCAAGGTTGCAGAAAGCGAGCGTTGCCATTGAGAGCGTCGAAAATGACGAGCAAAATCCCGCGCGGCGCCTGCGTTTGCGCGCTGCGTGGATGTATTTTGTCGAGGAAATGACGCAGAACGAAATCGCCGCCAAATTGGGTATCGGACGCGTCACGGTCGTACGGCTTCTCGCAGCCGCGCGTGAACGCAATGAGGTGAAGATCACGATTGGCGATCGCCTCGCCGAATGCGTCGAGGCAGAGCGTCTGCTGGAAAGTCGTTTCGGCATCGACGAGGCCATCGTCGTGCCGCTGTCGGCGCGCGGCGCAGATGCAACTGGGCCCGTTGCCGCGGCGACCGGCGCCTATGTGTCGTCGCTGGTGCGTGCCAACATGCGCATCGGGGTGGGATGGGGGAGAACCCTGGTGAACTCGCTGGCATTCATGAACGAACGGACCGTGGAGAACGTTTCGGTGGTCTCGCTGCTCGGCGGCATCATGAAAGCGCGCAAGTTCAATCCCGCCGAATTCGCGTGGCGCTTTGCGTCGTTGTTCCAGGCAGATTGTTATCTGATGACCGCGCCGCTCGTCGTGGATAGTGCGGCTACGCGTCAGACCCTCATCGAGCGTTGCGGTCTTGCCGATATTTTTGAACTCGCCAAGTCGCTCGATGCGGTCGTGATGAGTGCCGCAGGCACGGGTGCGGACGCCACTTCGCATCAATCGAAATTCATTAGCAACGCAGACCGTTCGTCAGTCGTGAAGGCGGGCGCGGTGGGTGACCTGCTGTTCAACTTCTTCGATGCGAATGGCGAGCTGGTCGATCATCCGATCAACGAGCGCGTCATGTCGGTACCGCTCGACATTGTCAGGAAAGTGCCTATCCGTGTGCTCGCGGCGGGCGGTGCCAGCAAGGTGCAGGCGCTCGCCGGCGCGCTGAAACTGCTCAAGCCCACGGTGCTGATTACAGACGAATACACCGCAAAAGATGTGCTCAAACTGGTGGGCGCCGCCTGAACGGAATGTCGCGTGACGCACTAAAAGCGCTATCGGTTAACACCATCTAGCAACCTGATCAGTTCGCACAAAGAGTACCCGCGCGTCCGCGTCCGCGCCCGCGCCCGCGCGCGGCTTCCTTCGTTTTCCTCCAAAACTCCCCAGCAACTCTTACGCCCGGCAAAAAACACCGCCATGCCACCCGCCGTGGCGCGGCGTGTTGCGCTCGTGCGGCCGCTCTACGGGTTAGTCCCAAGCTCCGAACACCTGTTTTCGGCAAAGTCGTCCTTGTACCTCGTGTGAACAAAGTGCTATTGTGAAATACATAAGTTCTAGACGTGTCACGAAGCGACTGATCGCCTACCCGCACTTCCCGCGCGTTCGCGCGCCGAATCTCAGGAGCCATGTTCCATGCACAACATCACCCCAAGCGGCCTCGCGGCCGACCTCGAAAAGCGCGCTGCTTCCGGCCGTCCTATCCGCATTGGTCTGATTGGCAGCGGCGAGATGGGCACGGACATCGTGACTCAGGTACGGCAGATGCATGGCCTCGAAATCGGCGCGATCGCCGACCTGCGTCCCGAGATGGCGCGTAAAGCGGTGCAGGTCGCCAACGGCACCGATAGCGGCTACCGGATGGTCGAGACGCGCAGCGCGCTCGAACAGGCCATTGAAGCCGGCGACATCGCGATTACGCAGGACGTGAACGCGGTATGCACGAGCGATCTGATCGACGTGGTGATCGACGCGACCGGCAAGCCCGCAGTCGGCGCGCAGATTGGCCTCGTTGCCATGGAGCACGGCAAGCATCTGGTGATGATGAACGTCGAAGCGGATGTGACGATCGGCGCTTATCTGCGGCGCGAAGCGGAGCGCCTCGGCGTGGTCTATTCGCTCGGCGCCGGCGACGAACCGAGCTCCACGATCGAACTGATCCAGTTCGTGAGCGCGCTCGGCTATCCGATCGTCGCGGCGGGCAAGGGCAAGAACAACCCGCTCAATATCGACGCCACGCCGGACGTCTATCTGGACGAGGCGCGCCGCCGCAACATGAACCCGCGCATGCTGGTGGAGTTCGTCGACGGCTCGAAGACGGCCGTCGAGATGGCCGCGATCGGCAATGCGACCGGCCTCTCGCCGGACGTGCCGGGCATGCACGGTCCGTCGGCCACGCTCGACGAACTTCACAAGGTGCTGTGCCCGCTGGCCGATGGCGGCATCCTGTCGCGCAAGGGCGTGGTCGACTACACGATCGGCAAGGGCGTGGCGCCCGGTGTCTTCGTCGTGGCGGAACTGGCTCACCCGCGTTTGCGTGAACGCATGGAAGACCTGAAGCTCGGCGAGGGACCGTATTACACGTTCTATCGTCCCTATCACCTCACCAGTCTCGAAGTACCGCTCACCTGCGCGCGTTCGGTGCTGTATCGCCGCGCCGACATGCAGCCGCTGCCCGTGCCGGTCGTCGAGGTCTGCGCCGTGGCGAAGAAAGACCTCCAGCCCGGCGACCGGCTCGATGCGATTGGTGAATACACCTATCGGGCCTGGGCGATGTCAGTCGGCGATGCCAAAGCACAGCATGCGGTACCGTGCGGCCTGATCGAAAACGGCCGGGTCTTGCAACCGGTTCGCCGCGGCGAACTGCTGACCTATCGCAACTGCGCAGTGGATGCCGATTCGCCGATTGTCGCGCTACGACGTCTGCAAGACGAAATGGTGTACGGCAAACCGCTCGCCGTCGCCTGAAGGCCGTCGGACGCTAAAGGAGCTTGAACATGCAGCAGATCATCGAAGCGTTGCCCGTCAGGCCGGCCACGATGCTGCCGGCGGTGTTGCGCCGTCACGAGCCGGCGACACTGCGCGAAGCCTTGCGCAAGATGTATCTCGTGCGGCGTTTCGAGGAGAGTGCCGAGCAGGCCTATATGCGCGGCCTGATCCACGGCACGATGCATCTTTCGATCGGCCAGGAGGCGAGCGCGATTGGCGCGACGCTGCCGCTCACCGACGCCGACTACATTACGTCGACGCATCGCGGCCACGGCCATTGCATCGGCAAGGGCGCAGATCCGAAGCGGATGTTCGCGGAGTTCTTCGGCAAGGAGACCGGCTATTGCCGCGGGCGCGGTGGCTCGATGCATATTGCCGACGTGAGCCGTGGCAACCTGGGCGCGAACGGCATCGTGGGCGGCGGCATGCCGATCGCGGTGGGCGCGGCGTTGTCGGTGAAAAAGCAGCGCAAGGACAGCGTGGTGATGTGTTTCTTCGGTGACGGGGCCAATAACGAGGGCGCTTTCCACGAGTCGTTGAATTTCGCTTCCATCTGGAAGTTGCCGGTGATCTTCGTGTGCGAGAACAATCGCTATGGCATGTCGATGTCGGTGGAACGCTCCACGGCCGTTCCGCACATCGCGCAACGCGCCCTGGCATATGACATTCCCGGCGTGA
>NZ_DASXHA010000050.1:0-102629 GCF_036488795.1 Paraburkholderia sp. | reverse complement strand
GCGCTCATGACCGGCTATGCGGACGAACTGGAGCGCGCCAAGCATATCGGCGTCGCCATCCTGGCCAAGCCGTTCAATATCGAGGAACTGCACGCGCTGGTGAGCTGCGAGTAACGTAGTCTGCTCGTGTAGCCGTGAACGACCCCCACCCTGAAGGCGCACCCTGAACCCGCGCCGCGAACCCGCGCCACAAACCTGCGCCACAAACCTGCGCCGAGTCGCGTTGCGCGCCTCGGTTTCGCATTGTCATGCAATCGATCCGCAAGCCCGCAGGGTGGGGCGCCGTGGGCGGCTTCCCCTGCATTTCAGGCCTGCCGCTGCACCGACGCGATCCGTCAGACAAAGGTAGACTCATCGTTCGTTGGTCGGTGGCAACCCTTTGGAGGATTTTCAATGGAATACAGACATTTGGGTGCGTCCGGGTTCAAGGTCCCGGTTCTCAGTTTCGGCACAGGGACGTTCGGCGGCAAGGGCGAGTTTTTCGAGGCGTGGGGTGCAACCGATGTGGCCGAAGCACGCAGGCTGATCGACATCTGCCTCGATGCAGGCGTGACCATGTTCGACAGCGCGGACATCTACTCGCGTGGCTCGTCGGAAGCGGTGCTCGGCGAAGCCATCAAGGGCAAGCGCGACCAGGTGATCATTTCGACCAAGGCCACCTTTCGTTTCGACGACGGCCCGAACAGTGTCGGCTCGTCGCGCTTTCATCTGATTCAGGCGGTCGATGCGTCGCTCAAACGGCTGCAAACCGACTACATCGACCTGTTCCAGCTACACGGTTTCGACGCTAAAACACCCGTCGCCGAAGTGCTCTCGACACTCGACGATCTGGTGCGCGCGGGCAAGATCCGCTACACGGGGGTGTCGAATTTCTCCGGCTGGCATCTGATGAAGTCGCAGGACGTCGCGGACCGTTACGGCTATCCGCGCTATGTCGCCAATCAGACCTACTACTCGCTGGTGGGACGCGACTACGAATGGGAGTTGATGCCGCTCGGCGTCGATCAGGGCGTGGGCGCGGTGGTGTGGAGCCCGCTCGGCTGGGGACGTCTGACCGGCAAGCTCAAGCGCGGCCAGCCGTTGCCGGAAACGAGCCGTTTGCACAAGACCGCCGACATGGGGCCGCCGGTGCCCGAGGAGTATCTGTTCCGCGTGCTGGATGCGATCGACGAGGTTGCCGCCGAAACCGGCAAGAGCGTGCCGCAGATTGCACTGAACTGGCTGCTGCAACGTCCTACCGTGTCGACCGTGCTGATCGGCGCGCGTAACGAGGAACAGCTGCGCCAGAATCTCGGTGCGGTGGGCTGGAATCTCACCGCGGAGCAGGTCGCTAAGCTCGACGCAGCGAGCGACGTGCGACCGGTGTACCCGTATTGGCATCAGGAAGGGTTTGCGGAGCGCAATCCCTCGCCGGTCTCCGCGTGATGGCTTCGCCCGGGTTGGCAGTTTGAGGCGAGTGGAACGTAATGCGAATGCCGCCCTCATGCATCATCGCAGAGGGCGGCGCTCGTCACACCATTTAGCAAGCCGCTCTGACGGCGGCCCATGAGAGTGCCAGCTCTCAGGTTCCTGAATGCAAGGCCGGAGGTGGCACTCAGCCTCCGAGCATCTCGATCACGGTGACGACTACCGTGAACAAGCCAATGCAGCCACCCAAGGTCACTGCGCCTCGCATAAAGTCCGACATAAAGGTCTCCGGGCAAATCATGGAAGACCTCATTTAACTTCAAACGAAATAAATTTGAAAGCAAAAAGAAAGGGTTTGGAGTTCATCAACACCTGGGGAAATCCCACCCTCTGAGCGTCGTGCCTTATCGAACCAGGCCGGCGAGCGTGGCCGGTAAGCTTCAGGTCTTTTCTTTCACCCAGCGCTTCGTTGCGTGATAGCCGTTGCGCGTGGTGTCAGCCACCGCATGACCGGCCGTCTTCGCGCCGTGAGCGATCGCATGCCCGGCGTTGCGGAACGCATGACCGGTTTCCTTGCCGGCGGTTTTCACGTCGGCCTTGAACTGATGCGCGCCTTCCTTGATGTCCGCGTTCGCCATGGGACTGAGTGCGGCGAGCGAGAGTGCAGCGAGCACGAGGGTGAGCTTCTTCATGTCACAGAATCCTATGATTGATCCGCGGCTTGCAGCACGTGCGGCGGTGCGGGTTCGTCTATCGAAGGACGGTCCATTGCGGGAAGGTCCGTTTGCATCATACCGGCTGCATCGAGCATGACGGCGGCGCGGCCCGTCAGCAGCAGCCGTTCGCCAGACCGCAAGGCAAAGCGGTAAAGAATCGTGTTGCCGGTGCCGCTTAGCCGTTCGGCTTCCACGAGCAGGGGACCCTCTGCCGTATCGAGGCTCGCGGTGTGCGCTTCGACATCGCGCACGCTGGCGAGAAAACCGGCACGCGGCCGATCATGCCCAGCGCCCGAGAGCGCGCCCAGTAGCGCGCCATGCACCGCCATTGCTTGCGCTGCGTATTCGACGCCGCACACCGCGGCGAGCCGTCCGTGCGCGCGCAGCGGATTGTGTGGATCGAGATGGCTGGTCGCCGTGCAGTGGATGCTTTCGGCATCCCACGCCGCGACCTGGTCGAGCAGGCACATCGAGCCGCTATGCGGAATGTGCTGCGCAATCCATCCGCGATCGAGCGGCGGGGCGAGGGGAAAGCTCGAATTCATGGCGCGGACTCCCCTGCACCGTTGGGCATCGTGACATCGATCTGCAACTGGACATCCTGCAGATAATCGAGCACGACGCTCGCCGGACGTTGCCGGGCCAGCGCATCGAGCAGAGGCAAGGCACGCGCGGCCGGGTTGTCGACACGCATCTGTTCGAGTTGCGCCGCCGCGAGCACGCTGGCGGGCGCGCCGCTCAACTGCGCCTCGATGCGCGCCAGCGTGCGAACGCCGGGCTCGGGCGCAAGCACCATCGCCACGCCGAACGCGTCGGGGATGGGGCGCACGTCGCGCATCGGCGCGGGATAGTCGGTATCGAAGCAGAGCAGGAGGGTCGGCACACCGTCCACGGCGACCTGGCAGAGGCTTTCCAGCAGACCGGCCGCGAAGCTGCCGTCATACGCGCACAACACGTTGGAAGGCGCCATCGCACGGGTGGCGATGCTCCAATAGCCGGCCGGGGCGTTATGCACTGAGTTATGAAAGCGCGTCGGCGAAAGCTCCCGCTCTTCGCTCGCGAGCGTCTCGCAAATCACGTGACAGTTCTGGCCGTCGCCGCCCGATGCAGCAAACACGGTGGCGAGTGTGGCGGCAGCGCGACCGCTTGCTGCCGCGGCTTCCAGACCGACTGCAAGCGCGAGCTTGACGCCCGCGCCGGTGCGGCGCCGCTCGGCAGGCGGCAAGCTGGCCGGCGCGGGAATGACCGTGCGCGCGGCGACGTACGGCGCGCGGCCGGCAAGGACCTCACGTGCTTCGGCCCAGCCGTTCAGGCCCGGGCCGAGCAAGCCGATGCTTTCGATGTAAGCGCTCAGCCGGATCATCGCGCTGCACTCCCTTGACCTGCTTCAGGCGCGTCGCTCGCAGGGCCGGCGTGACTCGTGCGATTCGTACGATCGGCACGCCCCAACAGCAGACTGCAATTGGTACCGCCGAAACCGAATGAATTGCTGAGCACCACGCCCAACCTGGCCTCGCGACTCGTCAGCAGATAGTTGAGCCCCAACTGCGCATCGGGCTGGGTCGTATTGATGCCCGCCGGCATCATCTGTTCGCGCAACGAGAGCGCCGCGATCACGGCTTCCAGGGCGCCGGCCGCACCTAGCGTATGGCCGGTCGCACCTTTGGTCGAACTGCACGGGGTGCCGTCGAACAGCGCGTTGACCGCGAGACTCTCGGCGGCGTCGTTGCTCGGCGTCGCCGTGCCGTGCAGATTGATGTAATCGACTTCGCTTGCGCTGACGCCGCCGGACGCGAGCGCCTGTTCGATCGCCAGACGCGCGCCGAGTCCTTCCGGATGCGGCGACGACATGTGATAAGCGTCGCTCGATTCGCCGATGCCCAGCAGCAGGATCGCATCGCCCGGCGTTTGCGCTGCATCGGGCGCGCGCTCGAGCAGCGCAAAGGCCGCCGCTTCGCCGATCGAGATGCCGCTGCGGGCGCTGTCGAACGGCTTGCACGGCTCGCGCGACAGCAGTTCGAGCGAGTTGAAGCCATATAGCGTGGTGAGACACAACGAATCCACTCCGCCCACCACGGCGGCGTCGATCAGTCCCGCCTCCAGCATGCGGCGCGCCGAACCGAACACCTTCGCGCCGGACGAGCAGGCGGACGACACCACCAGCGCCGGTCCTTGCAGCGCAAGATACGCCCGCACGAACGCAGCGACCGAATACGGATTGTGGGTTTCTGCATAGTGGAAGCCGGCGGGCAGGGCGCCGCTTTGCGGATCGCGTTGCTGATAGGCAAGCTCCGTTTCCAGAATGCCGGCCGTGCTGGTGCCGAGAAACACCCCGACCCGTTGCGCGCCGTAGCGCTCCCGCGCGGCTTGCACGGCTGCGGCAAAACCGTCCTGGACGAGACCGAGCTGCGCCAGCCGGTTGTTGCGGCATTCAAAGTCGTGCAGGTCCGCGCGCACCGGCTGATCGTCGACGCCTGCCACCTCGCCGATCCATGTATCCAGCGTGGCGCGCCCGAAGCCGCACGGCACGAGGCCGCCGCGTTGCCCGCGCAGCGCGGCGAGCGTGGCGTCGAGGCCGCGGCCGGCGCAACTCGTGGCAGTAAAGTGCGTGAGCAGGATGGGTTTCACTACGTTTCGGTCCTGTGGTTCAACCTGTCTTCCGTGACGGTCGCCCGTCGTTCGAATGACAGCGTGGCTGCGCAATATTTTTTAATGGTAGCAAAAAGCATGCACGCTTCACCTCGCTACGGCATCCGGCGCAATCGCAGCGCGCAAGGTCGTGCAGCGCAATTGCGCGGCCGCCGCCGCTTCGAGCACGGCCGGTAACACGTCCAGCACGACCGGCTGGTTACGGGCGTCGAGCGCCGGATGGCCGTCGTGCAACAGCAGGATGTCGCCCGGCGCCAGTCCGCGCAGCAGGCGTGCCGAGATCACGGCGGCATCGCGTGTGCGGGTGTCGAAGCCACGCCGCGTCCAGCTGGCCAGATGCAGGCCGAGCCGGCACAACACCGGTTCAAGGAACGGATTGCGCAGGCCGGCCGGCGCACGGAAAAACAGCGGACGCATGCCGCTGATGTCGGTCAGCGTCCGCTGTGCCGCTTCGATCTCGCGCTGCAACGCACCCGGGCCCAGCAACGAAAAATTATGACGATGCCGCTGGCTGTGGTTTTCCACCGCATGGCCACGCGCGACGATCGCCTCGACGCAGTGCGGATAGCGCCGCGCCACCTCGCCGATGCAGAAGAAGGTTGCGCGTGCGTCGTAGCGATCGAGCAGGTCCAGCATGCGCGGCGTGACCTCGGGATTCGGGCCGTCGTCGATGGTGAGCGCGATCTGTTTTTCCGCGCTCGGCGGCAGCACCGTCCAGTTCAGACCGAGCAGGGCACTACGCGGCCACAATCCGGCCGCGGTCACCGCCAGATGCGAGGCCATCACGCTGCCCACTGCCCAGGGCCACAGGGCCGGCTGCAGTACGACGCCCGCCGCGGCAGCGGCATGCAGGGCCGCCGTGCCGGTGATGAAAGGCGAAGGTTTCCAGCGCCGGGCCGAGCCGGGCGCGGCAAAGCGTGTCGTGAGCGGGCGCGGCAGCGGCGCGGTCATACCCGTTCTCCATTGGGCAGCTCCGCGCTAGCAGGCGTTTTAACCCGCGTGATGGCGGGCGCGAGGATCGCGGAAAACAGCAAGGCGAGGATCGCGCCCGGGCCGACCGTCAAGCCAAACGCCTTCAGCAGGGGCACACGCGCTAACGCGAGCAGCCCGAAGCCGGCCACCGTTGCGAGGTTGGCGATCAGCAGCGAGACCAGTGTTTGCGGCGCGATGCTTGCGTGAGCGGAGCCGGCGGCGTGCGTCGGCTTGTTGAAAAACAGCGCGTAGTTGGAGCCGACCGCGACGATCAGCAGCATGCCGATCAGATGCAGGATGGTCAGTTGCTCGCCCGCCAGCGCGAGACCGGCGCTGACCACCAGCACGGCGGCAAGCAGCGGTGCGAGCGTGCGCACGACACGCTGCGGCGAACGCAGCGCAATCAGCAGCAGCACGACGATCGCGCCCAGACCGGCGAGCGACAGGTGGATGTCTTCGCGCACATAGTTGACGTAGAGACGATCGGCCTCGGCCTTCATGTCGACGAAGAGCGCGTCGGGTACCTGGGCGCTGGCGACCGCGGCGCGGATCTTGTCGGCGTCGAGGCTGGGTTGGTCGGCGGCTGCACCTTGTGAGGCGTTGTCTGCGGCGTGTCGCGCGCCGGATGGCGGCGCCCGCAACGACAGCATCGCGCTCCAGCGGCCGTCGCGTTGGGTGAGCAGCGCATCGACCGCGAGCGCCATCGAGGTGCCACGCAGATCGGCGCGTTGCAGCAGTGCTTGCTGGCGAGCGGCCTGCACATCCGCGATAAACGGTGCGAAGATCTCCGGCTTTACGCTGATGCTCTGCCCGGCCACCGCCGCGCGCATGCGTGCCGTCAGCTCGCCGGCGTCCGGCAAGCTGGCGAGGCGGGCGCGCTGCGCGGCCACGCTTGGCAGATACAACGCCGGGCTTTCGTAGCCGGCCAGCACGCCCGCGTCCACCAAAGGCTGCAAGTGCGCGGAGACCTTTTCAGCGCCTTCGAGCACGGCCTCCTGGCTCGCTCCGGAGATCACCACCAGATAGCGCACGTCGGGTGCGCCGACATCGGCGCGCAGGCTCTCGTCGAGCGCCTGGCTTGCTCTGGACACCGGACTGAGCGCTGCCAGTTCGTGACTCCAGAGGTGCTCGCGATGAAATCCGAGCACCGCCACCGACACCGCCAGCAAGACGATCAGTGCGCCGCGCAAACGCGGGGCAGCGGCGGTGAAGCGTGCGAGCGCCGCGCCCAGCTTCGAGACGTCGCGGATCGCAAAGCGCGCGCCACGCAGATGCGGCAGTACATAGCGCGTGACGAGCGCCGCCGTGGCGAGGCCCGCGATCGAATAGAGCCCGAGTTGCACGAGACCCGGAAAGCCGGAGAAGAGCATCGACGCGAAGCCGCATACCGACGTCAGCACGCCGAGCCGGATGGTCGGCCAGTAGGCGGCGATCCAGCCACGCAAGGCCGCTTCGTTTTGTGCCGCGGATGCGCCGCGCACCTGCGACGATTGCACGAACAGATAGATCGAGTAATCCACCGCTTCGCCGATCAGCGTCGTGCCGAAACCGAGCGTCAAGCCATGCACGGTACCGAATGCAAGACTGACCGACGCAAGCCCTGCGGCCACGCCCGACAGCACCGGCAGGAGGCCCAGCACGAGCGTGAGCGGCGAGCGGTAGACCATCAGCAGCAGCGCGATGATCAGCACGAGGCTGACTACCGAAAGGCGCGCGACGTCATGCTTGATGTTGTCGCGCGTCTCGACGGAGAACACACCCGGACCGGTCATCAGCAGGTGATACGACGCCGCGTTCGGCATCCCACGGGTGGCAGCCTCGAAGGCGCTGCGCACGCTGGCGATGGCGCGGGCCTGCGCGTCGGTATCGGAGCCGGCGCCCGCGGTCTGCACGACCAGCACGGCACGCCGGCCATCGCGCGAGGCCCACACGCCATCCTGCGAGGCGGGCTGCGCGCCGCTGTCGAGCCGGTTCACCAGCGCAGTCACTTCGCCGGTCGGATCGCGCGGCAATAACGCCTTGGCAAACAAACCGGCTGACGACCCCAGCAAATCCAGGCTATCGCCCAGCGCCTGATGCAGTCCGCCGGCGGAGAAGCGCTGCGGCGTGACAGCAGGACTGAGCAGATAGCGATGCTCGAAGATAAAGCGCTGATCGCGCTCCTCGCTGACCGGCTCGCCATTATTCACCGACGCGAACTGTGGATCGCCCCGCAAGGTGGCCGCCGTGCGCCGCGACAACGCCGCCCGCTGCTGCGCGTCGCCGCCTTCGATACCGACCAGGATCAGCCGCGACACCAGACCGTCGCGCAACTGGTCGACCAGCACGCGCTGTCCTTCGCTCGGCGAGCGCGGCAGGAAAGCCGACAGGTCCGCGGTGAAACTGGTCCGGCTGATCACCACCGCGCAGGCCAGCAGAAAGACGATCCACAGCAGGACCGCGGCTTGCCGTAGCGGCTTGCCAGAGGTGCCCTGGCCGGGCGGTGGCGTGCCGTCGGGCGTGGCTTGCGGCGTGATTCCGGACATCAGTTAGCCGTGTCGTTTTGCAGGCGCATCAGCGAATGGTCGCCGTCGGCCTGCTGGATGGCGACTGTATGCAGCAACTCGCGCGTGCCGGTCAGCGTGATCGTGCTGATGCTCTTGCGCATGCGCGAATCGAGCGGCGTCAGCGTGAGCGTCCAGTCGTCGCCCTGGCCGGTGACCGCCACCTGGTAAACCTGTTCGAGCGCGAAACGATTGCCGGCGAGGGTTGCGCGAATGCTTTCGATGAACGCGGACAGCTCCGGATACTGCGTGAGCGCCATGGTGAACGTGTGGCCGTTGCGGGAGACCGTCAGCTTGTCGCCGTCGACCACCAGGTCTTCGGGTTTCGGCGTGTCCGTGCGCTTTTCCAGGTGATCGGGCGCGGTGAATACCAGTATGCCCGCTGAGGTCACCGGCTGCGCCGCGATCGACAGGTACTTGGTTTCGACAAAGCTCGCATGGCCGGATTTCTTCTGGCCGAGGGTGTTCATCAGCCGGTCGAGCGTCCAGCCCGAAGCAGTGGCGCTGGCCGGCTGGGCCGCGGCACATACGCCGCTCAAGGTGAGCGCGGCGAACGTGGTGGCCAGCGCGAACGCCTTTAACGAACAACGGACTCGGGGCATCAGGCGTGCTGCAGTCATGCGTCAGGTGTTCCTGGTGGTGGTCAGATCGGCGGTGGCATGCACGGCGACAGCCGCAGGCATGGCGGCCGGCCTGTCAGGACGGGGCGCCGCTGCAGCATGCGTGGCTGGTTCAGCGTGCTCGGTGTGCCAGAAGTCGAAAAAGTTGAACCAGTTGTACGGTGCGGCGCGGCAATGCTTTTCGAGCAGCGCGACGTAACGGGCGAGGGCGGCCTGTACTTCGGCAGCGCGCTCGCCGCGCCCGACATGCGAAAAATCGGCCAGCTTCTCGAAATGGATCTCGTAGCGGTTGCCGCCGCGATACAGCCCGGTCATGAAGATCACCGGACGCCTGAGCATCGCTGCCATATGCAACGGTCCCAGCGGAAACGCGGCGGGCGTGCCGAGGAAATCCACCTGGCGCGTCGAATCGCGCGCGTCGCCCAGCAAGGTACGGTCAGCGAGGATGCCGATCATGCTGCCGCCGTCCAGATACTCGCGCACCTTCAGCATCGAATCGATCTGACCGAGAGCAATCACATCCTGCTTCGCCGCTGGATTGATCGAAGCGAGAATCGCGTTGATGCGACGCGCGTTGTCCTCGTACATCGTGACCGCGACCCGCATGTCGGGTCGCTTGCGGCCGATCGTGCGGATCACTTCGAAGCTGCCCAGATGCGCGCCGATCAGAAACGCGCCGCGACCTTCGGCAAGCGTGTCGCCAACCAGTTGCTGGCCGTGCAGTTGCAGGTCGAACAGATCGAAGCGGTCGTTGAGCAGATAGATCCGGTCGTGGATGGTCGTGCCGAACGTCACCAGATGCCGCAACGCATCGAGCCAGCCCGCGGGACGGCCGAGCGCGCGTGTCAGGTAGTCACGCGAGGCCTGCCGGGCGGCCGGCGAGCACACCAGGAAGTAGACGGCGAACGGCATCAGCACGACGCGGCTCAAGCGCCGGCCAAGGCGTAGCGAAAGCCAGCTCGAAAGGCGCATCAGCGGAAGATTGCTGCGCTCCCGGCGTTGGGTCCAGGCCGGCCGCTTCATGTGAGCACCATCTCTGCGGATTCGGCAGGCTGCTCAGGCTGCGTGGGTGCGGCCAGCACGCCGCTTGCCACCACGCGTTCAGCCGCGCTTACCTTGAAGCGGATCGTGCCGCCCGGGCTCGGCTCGTAGCTGAGCGCGAGCGGCTCGCCGGGCCGCGCGGGGCTCGGAAATTTGGCGGAGCTCAGGCGCCAGGTGTCGAATGAACGGTTCAGCGCCGCGCCGATCGCGCTGAGGGCGTGATCGAGCAGTACGACGCCGGGCACGATCGGCTGGCCCGGGAAGTGGCCGGGCAGCGCCGCGTGATCGTGCGGGATCGTGAAGGTGAGGGCGGCGCTTGCGAGTTTTGGCCGCCGCGCGTGTCGCGCCACCAGCGCCGTCAACACGTCGCGCGGCAACTTGCCGGTGGCATTGCGCGGCAACGACTCGACGAACACCAGCGGGCGCGGCATGAACGCAGCGTCGATGCGTTCGCGCAGCGCGGCTTGCAAGGCTCGGGCATCGAGCGTCGGCGCGACCACGAACGCCATCAGCCGGGTGACGGGTTCGCCACGCGCGTGGGTGTGACCGGTGGTGGTTTCGTCGGGCATGAAAAAAACGCCGTCGACCACGCCCGTTATCTCCGTCAACAGATGGTTCAGGTACCCCAGCGAGGTGCGCTTGCCCGCGATGTTGATCAGGTCCGCCTTGCGCCCATGCAGCAGAAAATGGCTGTCGTCGATGAGTTCGAGCGCGTCGCCGAGCGGCACGGGTTGTTCGACGTGACCGCCGGATACCCAGATGGCCTCAGCGTCTTCATCGTCGCTTGCATCGCTTTGCCCATGCCGCGTCTCGAGACGCACGTCCGGATAGAGGTGCCAGGCCGCGCTGCGCGCCGTCCGGCGAGTGGCGATCTGGCCGGTTTCCGTGCTGCCGTAAATCTCCAGCAAAGGCGCGCCGAGCCGTGCCTCGCTCTTGCTCGCGAGATCCTGCGCGAGCGGCGCGGTTGCCGACAACGCCAGCGCCACCGGCGCAAAGGTCAGATCCGACAACATCAAGGCACGCAGGTGAACTGGCGACGTGATGAGCACGCGCGGCTGCGGCACGGCGGCGAGTTCGCTGGCGACGTCCCCGGGGTAGAACGGCTGGCGGTTGCTGAACGCGAAGCCGCCGATCAAGGCCAGCAGCACCGTGGTCTCGAAGCCGTACATATGCTGCGGCGGCACGGTGCCGACCAGCGTGCAGTTGCCCATTTCCAGCAGGCCGAGACGCTCAGCGGACGTGCGCAGGCACTTGACCAGAAACCCCCACTTCTTGCGATGCGGCACCGGCACGCCCGTCGAGCCTGACGTGAACAGATACGCCATCACTTGCGATGCGTCGATCTGCGGGACGGCGATGTCCTGCGTGTTTGCCGGCGTGTCGGCGCTGTCCGGCTCGGGAAAACGAAAGCGCGGCAGATCGACGTTGCACCCGGCGCTGTCGTGCAGGCAGAAGGTGTCCGGCGCGAACGCCGCGAGCTGCCGCACCGCCGCGGGAGTGTGCGCCGACGGCAGCAAGCTGGTCTTGCGGGCCACGAGCGTGGCGCACAGGCCTACCGCAAAACGGTAGCGGTCCGTGCACATGTTGAACACGTGTTCTCCAGAGGGCAACGCCTGGGCGACCCGCGTAACGTCCGCGAGAAATTCGCGCACGGAAACCGGTCTACCGTCGCGCCAGGCGACCGTCTGATCGGGCGAGGTATGGAACAGCAGAGGAAAGCTTGGCATAGCGTCAGTAAAGGCCATCGCCGTGGACCCGGCCGTGCATGGTATGCCGGTACGCGCGCGCGACCGCCAGCAGGCTTGGGCGCTCCACGTCGGGCAGCGCGACGCGACGCCACGCATGTTCACCGACGAACATCACGGCGACGAGGGGCAGCGTCATATAGTTGGCGAAGGTTGACCACACAACGACCGACGACACGGCGAAGAGCAGCGTCGAGATGCCGGCGATCATCAGGAAGAATACTGTCCACGCCACAGTGATCTGGCGCGTGTAGCGTGCAATTGCCGGCGCGAGCGAGCCGTGGACCACGGCGGCGAACTGCGAGCACAACGGCTCTTGCCCCGCCGACAGCGTGCGGCCGAATACGAAGGCCATGGCGAGCACAAAGCTCAGGTGTTCGAAATAGGCGCCCCATGCGAAGTGACGCACGAGCGGCGCGCGCAGCCACCAGAGGCCCAGACACGCCAACGCCCATAACGGCAGCAGCCAGACGCGGTGCTGTGTGCGTGCGGCGGCGGCAAGTGCAATGGCGAGTAGCGGCGCGACCACCAGCATCAGACCGAGGCCCTGTTCGCCCGGCGTGCTGGCCGCGTAATGCGTGCCGACCTGGCAGGCCACGATGACGGCCACCGAGCCGGCGCCACGCGCGATCTGCCCGGGCGAGGTCATGCTTCGCTCCCGCATGAGCTGACGGGCAGGGCGGGTGTCATCATGGACGAAGCGCAAACGCGCACTGCGTGTGCCGCCATGCCGCGACGCGGCTCGCGAGGCTGGCCGAGGCTCAGGCGCGCCTTAGCCGATTCGACAGAAAAAAATACATTACGCTGCATATCTGGGGTTATTTATAAGCCGGTTCTGCGCGGCGCCGCCTCTCTCTACCGGTGCGGCCCGTCTGGTTCTTTCATCACATGATTGGCGCGGCGCAGGTGCGGCGATACCAGCGTCACGCATTTTTCGTTCCCGGAGGGAACCTCGATAAAAGACCCACCGGAGCGCCTTGGGTTCGCCACCGGTTTTGTAACTCTTTGTGTGTCCCGCACGTCCCGCGCGGTGGGCGCAATTCTAGCTTACTGTCCCGTGCCTGGCGTCAGGCCAAGTGCTGCCCTTTCGCTCCCTGGCGCGGCCGCGCGCCACCGCAAAACGTCGTGTAACCCTTTCGCGGTATACGGGGCGGGACGGCTTCGTCTAGAATCGCCCCCAGACTTACAATCTTGAATAATGCGGGCCGATTGCCGGTCAGACGGGGTGAAGGCCGCGCCAGGCGCCGTCCCAGGTTGCTGGAAGCTGGCCCGCCCCGTTCAGCTTCGTGGCTGCCTTGCACCTCAATCCACTGGCAATGATCCCGGCGTATATAGCAATGAATAAACTTGAAGAAGAGCTCGCCGCGCTGATCGTGCGCGAACTGAATCTCGAAGACGCGCAGGTCGAGACGCTGTCGGCCGACACCCCGCTCTACGGAGAGGGGCTGGGTCTGGACTCCATCGACATTCTCGAAATCGCGCTGCTGATCTCGAAGAAATACGGCTTCGAACTGCGTTCGGACAATCCGGACAACCAGAAAATCTTTGCCAGCATCGGCTCGCTGGCCGCTTATGTCGCGCAGCATCGGGTGCGTTAGGGCGCGCATTCGAATGCGCGGCATCCCGCCTGACGGCGCGTGGGCGGACACTGAAAGCGAAAGGTAATGGAGGATCAATGCGAGCGCTGGTGACAGGCGGGAGCGGCGCGTTGGGGCAGGCCATTTGCAAGGCGCTCGCGCTAGCCGGCCACGAAGTGTGGGTGCACGCCAACCGGAGCCTCGAGCAGGCTGAGGTCACGGCGCAAAGCATCGTCGCGGCGGGCGGCCTCGCGCATGCGATCGCGTTCGATGTAACCGACCCGGATGCCACCCAGGCCGCGCTCGAAGGCTTGCTGGAAAGCGCGCCGGTGCAGATTCTCGTCAACAACGCCGGCATCCACGACGACGCGCCCATGCCCGGCATGACGCGAGAGCAATGGCGCCGCGTGATCGACGTGTCGCTGAACGGCTTTTTCAACGTGACACAGCCGCTTTTGATGCCGATGATCCGCACCCGCTGGGGACGCATCATCAACATGGCGTCGGTGGCGGGCGTGATGGGCAATCGCGGCCAGGTGAACTATGCGGCCGCCAAGGCGGGGCTGATTGGTGCCACGAAGTCGCTCTCGCTCGAACTGGCGTCGCGCGGCATCACCGTGAATGCGGTGGCGCCCGGCGTGATCGAATCGCCGATGGCCGGGCAGGCGTTTCCGCCCGAGCGGATCAAACAGATCGTCCCCGCGCAGCGTGCCGGCCAGCCGGAGGAAGTGGCGGCCATGGTGGCGTACCTCGTATCCGACGCGGGCGCTTATGTGACGGGACAGGTGCTGTCGATCAACGGCGGCATGTCGTAGGGCCGCAAGTCCGGCCCGGCTTCGCGAACCTGGCGGCGGGCAGCTCGTGCCGCAGTGAAGTGGGCGCTGAGGGCACGTCCTGCGCTTTCGATAAGCGTGCAGGCCCGGCAACACCACAGAAAAATCGTGTTCAACTCGCAGTTTTCCATGCCCCAAACCCGTCCCTCGTCGACCCATCTGGTTCTGATTCCGAGCTACAACCCCGGCGTAAAAGTTGATGAAACCGTGCGCAGCGCGCGCGACAACTGGAACCCGGTGTGGGTCGTGGTCGACGGCAGCACGGATGGCAGCACTGAGCGTCTGCAGGCGATGGCCGCAGCCGACTCCGGCCTGCGCATAATCGTGCTGCCGCATAACCAGGGCAAGGGCGCGGCCGTGCTCGCCGGGCTCGACGAGGCCGCGGCGCTCGGCTTCACACACGTCCTGACAATGGACTCCGACGGCCAGCATCCGGCCTGGCTGATCGACACGTTCATGCAGGCTTCGCTGGCACGTCCCGGCGCGATGGTGCTCGGCATGCCGAAGTTCGACGCGAACGCGCCGCTGCTGCGCGTCTACTGGCGGCGCATGTCGAATGGTCTCGCGCATCTGGAGACCTTGTGGTCCGGCATCGGCGATTCGCTGTACGGCTTTCGTGTCTATCCGGTCGAACCGCTGCGCGAGGTGATGCGCCGCCATACGTGGATGCGCCGCTTCGATTTCGATCCCGAAGCAGCGGTGCGTCTGTGCTGGGCCGGCGTACGCCCGGTCAACATCGAAGCACCCGTGCGCTATTTCCGTGCCGATGAAGGCGGGGTCTCGCACTTCAATTACCTGCGCGACAACCTGCTGTTGTCGTCGATGCATCTGCGGCTCTTCTTCGGCTTTCTGGTCCGCTTGCCCTCGTTGCTCTCGCAACGTCTCGAACAGCGGCGCCACTGAGCGACCCAACCGGGCAACGCAATCCGGCGCAATCGGCCGCGTCCAAAACTTTCGGTTTGAAGCCAACACGCGCCATATCGGGTAATACCCTGGTATGTCTTCCGTCGCGCGAACGGCTCTGGTATAAATCCGTTCCCAAGCTGATTACGTTTTAGCACGGCAAATATTGACCCTTCAGCTGGATTACAAGCAGCCGCAGGGGCAGCAGTCAGAGGAGCGGTATGGCGCGCGTTGTAGTGGTGGGCAGCATCAACATGGACCTGGTGGTCGCAACCAGTACGTTTCCGCGATTGGGCGAGACGCTGTTCGGAACGCGCTTTGCCACCTATCCGGGCGGCAAGGGCGCCAACCAGGCCGTCGCCGCGGCGCGCCTCGGCGCGCAGGTCACGATGATCGGCTGCGTCGGCGCGGATGGCTTCGGCGACCAGTTGAAAGCCACACTCGGGCGCGAAGGCGTCGACACGCGCTGGGTCTCGACCGGACGCGAAGCCACCGGCATTGCATCGATCACGCTGTCCGGCGGCGATAACGCCATCGTCGTCGTGCCGGGCGCCAATCACGAACTGTCGGCGGCGGATATCGACCGCGCGGAACAAGCGATTCGCCACGCCGACGTGGTCCTCGCGCAGCTGGAAGTGCCGCTCGCCACCGTGCTGCACGCGGCGAAGCTCGCCAAAACGCATGGCAAGCCGTTCTTCCTGAACCCGGCGCCGGCCGTCGCGCTGTCGGATGAGCTGGTCGCGCTCGCCACGCTGCTCACCCCCAACGAACATGAACTCGCCACCGCGCTGCACACCGCCGGCTCGGACTGGGCCGACGTGCTCAGGCGCATGCCGGGCCGGATCGCCATGACGCACGGGAAGGACGGCGCGTACTACACCGCTGCGGACGGCGCGCTCGTGCATCAGGCCGGTTTCAGCGTCGACGCGGTGGATACCACGGGTGCCGGCGATACCTTCAACGGCGCCTTGGCCGCGTTCTGGCATCTGGGCATCGGGGAAGCCGTGCGGCGCGCCAATGCGGCCGGCGCCTTGTCGGTGACCCGCGCGGGGGCGCAGGGCGGCATGCCCACGCTCGTCGAACTCGAACAGTTTTTGCAGGCTCAATCGTGAAAAAACTCGGACACCTGAATCGCGACATCGCGCGCGTGCTGGCCGGCATGGGCCACACCGACAGTGTCGTCATCGCCGATTGCGGCCTGCCGGTTCCCGATGGCGTCGAATGCATCGACGTCTCCCTGACGCTCGGCGTGCCGGGTTTCTTCGACGTGCTCGACAGCGTACTGGCTGACTTCAAGGTGGAGCGCGCCGTGTTTGCGAGCGAAGGCCTGACGCAAAACGCCGCCGTGGCCGCGCGCATCGCACAGATGAAAGCGGCCGGCGTGGCGCTTGACGAAGTCCCCCACGACACCTTCAAGCGCCTGTGCCAGCAAGCGAAGGCCGTGATTCGCACCGGCGAATGCAGCCCGTACGCGAATGTGATCCTCCATTCAGGCGTCATCTTCTGAGAGGCACCTCATGCAAGTGATCATGCGAGGCATCGACAAGGCGTTCGGTCCTGTGCGCGTGCTCGACGGCGTCGAATTCAGGATTGGCGCAGGTGAAATTCACGCGCTGATGGGCGAGAACGGCGCCGGCAAATCGACGCTGATGAAGATCCTCTCCGGGGTCTACCAGGCCGACGCAGGCGACATCCTGATCGACGGCAAGCCCGCGCAGATCCGCGACACCGTCGAGGCCGAGCGCGCCGGCATCGCCATCATCCATCAGGAATTGAACCTGATTGCGCAGTTGTCGGTGATGGAGAACATGTTCCTCGGCCGTGAGCCGAGCCGCTTCGGTGTGGTCGACAGCGCCGCCATGCGCAAGCAGGCCCGCAAGTGGCTCGACATGGTCGGCGCGCAAGGCATCGATCCGGCCACCGAAGCAGGGCAGTTGTCGATCGGTCAGCAGCAGCTGGTGGAAATCGCCAAGGCGCTTTCGCTCGACGCGCGCGTGCTGGTAATGGACGAGCCGACTGCGGCGCTCACGCATCGCGAGATCGAAACGCTGTTCGACATCATGCTCGCGCTGAAAGCGCGCGGCGTCGCGCTGGTGTATGTCTCGCATCGCATGGAAGAGATTTTCCGCATCTGCGACAAGGTCAGCGTCTTGCGCGATGGCAAGTTCGTCGGCGAGCGCGCCGTGAAAGAAACCAGCTTCGACGAAGTGGTGCGCCTGATGGTGGGCCGCGATCTGGGCGAGCGTTTTCCGAAACGCGCGCATACCCCGGGCGAGGTGCGTTTCAAGGTCGCGGGACTCGCGGACGACGGCAACGTCTCCGGCATTTCCTTCGAGGTGCGCGCGGGCGAAGTGCTCGGCGTGGCCGGATTGATGGGCGCGGGGCGCAGCGAAATCCTGCGCACGCTGTTCGGGCTGAACCGCAAGACAGCGGGTTCGGTTGCGCTGGACGGCCGCTCGCTCGAGGTGCGCGATGCCTCCGGCGCGATTGCCGCGGGCATCGGTTTCGTCACCGAAGACCGCAAGAGCCAGGGCCTCGTGCTCGGCATGTCGGTGCGTGAAAACGCCACGCTGGTCCATCTGGATCGCTATGCGCGCTTTGGCATCGTCAATGATACGGCCGAACGCAACGCCGTCGCCGATCTGATCAAGCAATTGCGGATCCGCACGCGCGACGCGGAACTGGACGTGAAGTCGCTGTCCGGCGGCAACCAGCAAAAAGTCGTGTTCGCCAAGTGGCTCGCGGAGCCGCCCAAGGTACTGCTGCTGGATGAGCCGACCCGCGGCGTCGACGTGGGCGGCAAGGCCGAGATCTACACCATCATCAACCAGCTCGCAGCGCAAGGCGTGGCGATTGTGATGGTGTCGTCCGAACTGCCGGAAGTGCTGGCCATGAGCGACCGCATCCTCGTCATGCATCAGGGCAGGCAGAACGGCATTTTCGACGCAGCCGGCGCAACCCAGGAACTGATCATGACCGCGGCCACCGGCGGTAAAGCGGCAATTGCCGCGTAAGCCACGGCGGTACAGACAGCACCTGTTCACCTGATCCGAGATCTGAACCAAGGCGGCGCGGGCCGCCCTCAAGAACCGAGCGAGACACGAGCGAGAACCGAGATGGCAACACTCACCATGACACCCAGTACCAAGGCCACGCTGCAAAAGCTCGGGCCGTTTATCGCGCTGCTGATCGTGGCAGTCGGGCTTTCCATCATCAGCCCGAGCTTCCTCACGCTGGACAATCTGCTCAACGTGATGCGCCAGGCGTCGATCAATGCACTGATCGCGTTCGGCATGACGCTGGTGATTCTGCTGGGCGGCATCGACCTGTCGGCGGGCTCGGTGCTCGCGCTGTCGTCGGTGATCATCGCCAGCCTGATGCAAAGCGGCACGTCGGCCGTGCTGGCGACGCTGGCGGGCATCGTCGCCGGCGGCGTGATGGGCCTTTTCAACGGCCTTGTGATCAGCAAGGGCAAGGTCGCGCCGTTTATCGCCACGCTCGGCTCGATGACGGTGCTGCGCGGCCTTGCGCTCGTCGTCTCGAACGGCAGCCCGATCAGCAGTTTCAACAGCGACTTCTTCTCGATGCTCGGCGGCGGCTACGTGGCGCGCCTCGTGCCGATTCCGGTCGTGCTGATGCTGATCATGTTCGCGATCTTCTGGTTCGTGCTGAAAAAATCGGTGTTCGGCCGGCACGTGTATGCGACGGGCGGCAATGCCGAATCCGCGAAGCTCTCGGGCGTGAAGGTCGATCGCATCCAGCTGTGGGTCTACACCCTCTCCGGCGTGATGGCGGCGATTGCCGGCGTCGTGCTGACCTCGCGCCTGAATTCCGCACAGCCGACAGCGGGCACCGGCTACGAGCTGGACGCGATCGCGGCGGTCGTGCTGGGCGGTACCAGCCTCACGGGCGGGCGCGGCTGGATCTTCGGCACGCTGGTGGGCGCCTTGCTGATCGGCGTGCTCAACAACGGCCTGAACCTGCTCGACGTGTCGTCGTTCTATCAGCAGGTCATCAAGGGCGGTGTGATCCTGCTGGCGGTGTTGATCGACCGCGGCAACAAGAAATAAGCCCATACCTGCGGTGCTCACGCGCGCGGTTCGAACGCGCCGCGTGCGCAGCGCGCTCTGAAGATTTTATTAACCAGGAAGCGGCGCAAGCCGCGTAGTACGACTAACGATGCACAACACACTCTACACACAGAAATCTGGAGGAAGACAATGAAAAAGATCATTTCGCCGCTGGTGGCCGCCTTGCTGGTAGTCGGCATTGCCGCATGCTCGAAGCAGGGTCCCGACACGAGCGCCGCCGCAGGCGCAAGCGACGCATCCGCACCGGCGGCGGGCGGCACAGTGACAGTGGGGCTGTCGATCTCGACCTTGAACAATCCGTTCTTCGTCTCGCTGCGCAAGGGCGCGGAAGATGAAGCGAAGAAGGAAGGCGTGACGCTGATCACCGTCGACGCGCAAAACGATCCGGCCAGACAGCAGGCCAGCGTGGAAGATCTGATCCAGAAAAAGGTCAACGTGATCATGATCAACCCGACGGATTCGTCGGCAGTCGCAAACGTCGTCAAGGAAGCCACCGACAAGGGCATCAAGGTGATCTCGCTCGACCGCAGCGTGAACGGCGCCGAAGTCAGCTCGCACATTGCCTCGGACAACAAGGCCGGCGGCAAGATGGCGGCGGACTTCATGTTCGACAAGCTGGGCGGCAAGGGCAACGTGGTGGAGCTGCAGGGCATTCCGGGTTCGTCCGCGGCGAACGAACGCGGTGCGGGTTTCGACACGGAAGTCGAGGCCAAGGGCGGCCTGAAGATTTCGACGAAGCAGCCGGCTGACTTCGATCGCGCGAAGGGTCTGTCCGTGATGGAAAACATCATCCAGAGCAACAAGGACATCCAGGCCGTATTCGCACAGAACGACGAAATGGCGCTGGGCGCCGTCAAGGCGCTGCAGGCCGCGGGCCTGAAGAACGTGGCCGTGGTGGGCTTTGACGCCACCGACGATGCGATTGCCGCCGTCAAGGCCGGCACGATGGCCGCCACGGTGCAGCAGCAGCCGGAACTGATCGGCCAGTACGGCGTGCAGACGGCGAAGAAACTGGTGGACGGCCAGGCCGTGGACAAGTTCATCCCGGTGCCGCTGAACCTCTACAAGCAGTAAGTTTTCAGCGCGCCGCGCACGTAGTACCATCTGGCACTGATATCAACGTCGACGCAGTGCCTGCCGCCACCCGGTATCAACCGGCGTGGCGGCGTGTCCCCCTCATCGTTTTTCTGGCTCATGGCCCGTTGCCCATGCAATGGCGTCGCTGCGCCGATGCAAAGTCTTCGTGATCGAAGGCGTCGACAACTTGCCTCCAGGAAACCCGCGTGTCCCAGTTCGAGCGTCTGACTATCGACGACATCGCCCGTCTGGCGAACGTTTCGCGCACCACCGCGAGCATGGTGCTCAACGGCTATGCAGCGCGCTATCGGATCTCCGCGGCGACCGTCGAGCGCGTGCTGAAGGTCGCGAAAGACCATCACTTCACGCCGTCGCAATCGGCACGCGCGCTGCGCTCGCGCCGCAGCAACACGATTGGCCTCGTGATTCCCGATCTCACCAACTCCACCCACGCCGCGCTCGCGCAGGCGTTGGAATGGCAATGCCGCGCCAGGTACGGCTCTCAGATCGTCGTCGTGACGAGCGACGAAGATCCGGTGCGCGAGACCGAAGGGATTGCGCATCTCGTGTCGCATCAGGTGGATGGCGTGGTGGTTGTGCCGTGCACCGCGGACGCGAAGCGCTACGAGAAATGGGTGAAGCGCTTGCCGTTGGTGTTCGCCGATCGCCGCGTCGAAGACAGCGAGATTCCGTATGTCGTGACCGACGCGAGCGAAACCGTTGCGACGCTGGTGGGCGACGCGATCGAGCAGGGCGCGCGCGAAGTGGTGTATTTCGGCGGCCAGCCTGAACTGTCCGCGAGCCGCGACCGTCTGGCCGGCTATCGCCTCGCGCTCGCGAGGCACGGCGTGACTGAGAAAAAAGGCTGGGTCTATCAGCGCGACTTTCAGCGCGAATCGGGCCATGCGCTGATGCAGGCCTGGTTCAACACGCACCAACGCTATCCGCAGGCGCTGTTCGCCGGCTCGATCACCTTGCTCGAAGGCGTGCTGTCGTTCATGAACGAGGCGCACAAACTGGCGCAGGCGCCCGGCCGGCTGATGACCTTCGACGATCACCAGCTGCTCGACTGTCTGCCGCTGTCCATCGATGCGATCGTGCAGGACAGCCGGCAACTCGCGGAACATAGTCTGCGCTGCGTATTCGCGCTCCTCGAAGGCGAGCCGCATCCTGACTCGCTACAGGTGCCGGCGCAGATTCATTACCGGCGTTCGCATACCGGTCCGGTGTAATTGGGTAGCGAACCGGTATAAAAATAATTAATGCGCCGGTGTAATCGTCCCTATATTGTTTTAAATATCGTACGAATAATCCGTCGCAATAATAAAAGGGTTCGAGTCGGGAGGCGTTCTGGATGATGCCCACCCGAATACGAGCCCAGTTCCTAGAATGAAAATTGCTTTCAGTATATTATCCGGTTCGAACTGAAGGCGCATTGCAAGAATGGTGCTCCGGGCTTTCTCCGCTGGATCCCGCTGTGACAGGCGTACCGGTGCTTTCGTCTGATAGATAAATGATGCATAAATACTATCTATCCCGGCAATTACTTATTTCCCATTGCGCAATAATCAGGGCGGCTCAAAGCCTGGGCATACGTGACAAGGCTTAAGAGAGTGTTAACTTTTCACAACAACGTGCATTTTTCTGTGTCCCGGATGGATTCGTAGCGTTATTGTCCTTTTCGCAATAACTGAATCTTTCACCTTCACGGAGAAATGATGAAAAGAATTGCTCTCTCCAGCCTCTCGCTGGCGCTGCTCGGTATAGCCGGTGCAGCGCATGCTCAAAGCAGTGTCACGCTATACGGCACCATCGATACCTCGATCACATTCGTTCATAACGCCAACGGGGCAGCCGGCCAGAATCTCTGGTCGATCGGCAATAACAGCGGCGGCGATCTCTCCGGAAGTCGCTGGGGCTTGAAAGGCCAGGAAGACCTGGGCGGCGGACTGAAGGCGATCTTCCAGTTGGAAAACGGCTTTAATCCGGCGAACGGACAGCTCGGGCAGGGTAGCCGCCTGTTCGGCCGTCAGGCCTACGTCGGGTTGACCGCCGATCAGTACGGTACTTTTACGCTGGGCCGTCAGTACGATCCACTGGTGGACATGGTGCAGGGCATCACCGCCGATAATTACTTCGGCAGCACTTTCGCCACCGCTGGCGACGTGGACAACTACGACAACAGTTCGCGGACCAGCAACGCGATCAAATACGTATCACCGGTTTTCTACGGCGTCCAGGTCGAAGGCATGTATGCGTTCGGCGGCGTCGCGGGGGCCACCGGTTCAGGGCAAACCTGGTCGGCGGCGGCGTCTTATAACACCGGGCCGTTCTCGGTCGCTGCGGGTTACTTCGTGGCGGACAATCCGACCGTGACCGGCCTCGTGCGTACCACCTGGAGCGGCACCTCGGACGGCACGTTCGATGGCTCATTGATCAACCTCGGTTTGCAGACCGCGAAGTCGATCAATATTGCCCGGGTGGCGGCGCAATATGTGCTCGGACCGTTCACGTTCGGCGCCGGCTACAGCAATTCGCAATACCGGGCAGACGGCCAGTCGGCCTTCGCCTCGACCGAAATATTCAATACGGGGCAGGGCTTCCTGAACTATCAGCTCAGCCCAGCCTTGTTGCTCGGCGCCGGCTACAGCTACACGCATTCGAGCGGCCAGGCGAGCGCGAACTACCACCAGGTTTCACTGGGCGCGGACTACAGCCTGTCGAAGCGTACGGACGTGTATCTGGTCGGCGCATGGCAACACGCGATCGGCGAAACGCTTAACGCGGACGGCACGGCGGTGGTGGGGGCGCAGGCCTCGGTGGGCTCGTACGGCTACCCCGGCACGAATACGCAAGAACTGGTCAGCCTCGGCCTGCGGCACAAGTTCTGAGGTCGGATTCACGGGGAGCGGTGAGCGGGAGCAGGGCGGTGTAAAACAGGGTCGTCGGCGTTGCGCTGACGACCCGTTTTGCCTTGCTTGACGCAAGCGGCCTGTGCGCCTTTCAGGCCTTTTTCATGTGCGCAGCCAGCAGCGACAGATCGGCGGCGCCGAGGCGGTCGCTTGCGGTTTGCACCTGATGCCAGTACGGATAGAGCAGCGGCGGTGCGCTGACCTTGTCGAGCCGCGCGCGCTGTTCGGCCGTCAGCGTGAGATTGGCTGCGCCGAGGTTATCGCGCAGCTGTGTCTCGTTGCGCCCGCCGATGATCACGGACGCGACCGCGGGGCGTCCGAGCGTCCATGCGAGCGCGACCTGCGCCGCCGAGACCTTGTGCTGCGCAGCGATCTCGACCAGCACGTCGACGATCGACCATAGCCGTTCTTCATCGCGAATCGGCGGCTCGGTCCAGCCGGCGAGTTGGCGTGTGCCTTCCGGCGTCGCATTGCGGCGATGCTTGCCCGACAGCAGACCGCCCGCCAGCGGACTCCACACCAGTATGCCGAGGCCCTGATCGAGCGCGATCGGCGCGAGTTCGTATTCCGCCTCGCGCGCTTCGAGGGTGTAGTGAATCTGCTGGCTGACAAAACGCGGCAGGCGGTCGCGTTCGCTGATGGCGAGCGCCTTCATCAGATGCCAGCCCGAATAGTTCGAGCAACCCACATAGCGCACCTTGCCGTGTCGTACCAGCTGATCCAGCGCCTCGAGGGTTTCTTCGAGCGGCGTCAGGCCATCCCATTCGTGGATCTGATACAGATCGATCACGTCGGTCTTCAGGCGCCTGAGGCTCGCCTCGCACGCCGCGATCAGATGATGCCGCGACGCCCCGCGATCATTGGGGCCGTCGCCCATCGGAAAACGCGCCTTGGTGGCGATCAGCACGCCACCCTTGCGCTTGCCGCCGAGTGCCTCGCCGACGATCTCCTCCGACGCGCCGTTCGAATACACGTCGGCTGTATCGATCAGGTTGACGCCCGCGTCGATGCACATGTCGATCTGCCGGCGCGCGTCGTCCAGCCCCACTTCGCCGACGCTTGCGAACTTGCCCTTGCCGCCCATTGTCATGGTGCCGAGCGTGATGGTCGACACCTTGAGGCCCGAACGGCCGAGTTGACGATATTCCATGATGAAGCGATCTCCGTTGAATGTGACTCAGGACGGGACAGTGCCGCCGCACGGCCAGGGCTTGCCACGTTGGCTGTGCACACGCCGTGCCTGTCTGGGGGATTTCGTGATGTTTCGAGCTTGCCTCGCGGTGTGCGCTGCACCCGCCTTTGCACGCAAGCCCAACCCCGCGACGATATCGGAGATACACTAATCATTCCAACAGAAATATATGCTTGCATTAAGCGATATTTCTGCTTAATCCCGTAGTCAAACCCAAACCGTGTCGTAACGCAATGCCGAAGCAGGAGAAGCCGTTGGACCTGAAGCAGCTTGAACATTTCGTGGCGGTCGCCGAAGAGCGCCATTTCACGCGCGCCTCGCGACGCCTGAACCTCGTCCAGTCGGGCTTGTCGGCCTCGATTCGAGCGCTCGAGGAGGATCTCGGCGGCCCGCTGTTCATCCGCAGCACACGCCGGGTCGCGCTGACGCCCGCCGGCGAGGTGCTGTTCGAAGAGGCGCGCAATGTGCTCGCCGCAGCGCGCGACGCGCGCAACGCCGTCACGCAGGTTCACGGACTGGCGCGCGGGCGCCTGAGCATCGGTGCGATCCATGGGCTTGCGCCGTTCATCGACCTGCCGGCGTCGCTCGGCACGTTTCGGGCGGCGTTCGGCGGTATCGATATCGAACTGACGCTCGACGGCTCGCGCGCGTTGATCGACGAGGTGCGCGACGGGCGCATCGACATCGCCTTCACGCAGCCGGTCATGCCCGCGCCCGACGATCTTGGCTCGCGCATGTTCGCCTGCGAAGGGATGGTGGTGGTGTGCGGGGCGCAGCATCCGCTGGCGGGTGCCGGCGACCTGCGGCTCGCCGACCTCGTCAACGAGACGTTTGCCGATCTGCGCCCCGACTGGAGCGTGCGCCGACTGATCGATCAAAGCTTTGCCGCTGCCGGACTGCAGCGGCGCACCGGTTTCGAGGTCAACGACATGCCCATGCTGCTCGACCTCGCCGCGCAGGGTCTCGCGATCACGCTGGTGCCCGAGTCGGTCGCCGCCGCCCGCGCGCGCGATACGCGCGGCGCGCCGGTGGCCATCGCGACGCTGCACGCGGCCGACGAACCTTGCTGGGAACTGGCTGCCGTCTTCAAGGGCAGGCAAGGGGAGCCGCTTACGCCGGTCGCGCGGGCCTTTCTGGACCTGCTGCAATTGCCTGAAATGGCAACTGAGGCGGCCACCGAAGAGGCGGGCTGAAGAGGCTGCCCGCGCCGCTCTTTAAACGTCTGAAGTTTCCCGCCGGAACCCGGCGGGAACGACGCGCGCAGGGTGATTGCCGGTTCGCAAGAACATCTCGCTGTTTTATGCAAGAATCGCGGCCGGGCTAGTGGGTACAAAAGCAAATCGAACCTGAATCTGCCCATTAGAAAAAATCATTGGTGAAGAGGAGTAGACAGTTGATTCAGCGTATTTCGGGTTTCTTCACGCAGGTGGTGCATCGCGTCCTGCCGGATCCCCTTATCTTTGCAATTTTCCTCACCATCGCCACCTTCCTGCTGGCCTTCGGCCTGACACCGAAGGCACCGGCCGAGCTCGTGACGTTCTGGGGTGCCGGCTTCTGGAACCTGCTGGCCTTTTCGATGCAGATGGCCATGATTCTCGTGACCGGTCACGCGCTGGCCAGTTCCGGACCGGTCAAGCGTTTGCTGGTGGCGCTGGCGAGTTCGGCGCGCACGCCGGCGCAGGGCGTCATGCTGGTGGCGTTTTGCGGCGCGGTGGCCTGTGCGATCAACTGGGGTTTCGGCCTCGTGCTGGGTGCGATGCTGGCGCGCGAAGTGGCGCGCCGCGTGAAGGGCACCGACTACCGGCTGCTGGTGGCGAGCGCGTATATGGGCTTTCTGACGTGGCACGGCGGCCTGTCCGGCTCGGTGCCGCTCGTCGCCGCCACCAAGGGCAATCCAATGGAGAAGACCATTGGCCTGATTCCCGTGTCGCATACCATCTTCACCGGCTATAACGCGTTCATCACCTTTGGCCTGATCGTGCTGCTGCCGATTCTCGCGCGCCTGATGATGCCCAGGCCCGAAGACGTGGTTGCCGTGGATCCGGCCTTGCTCGAGGAACCGCCTTCAGTCGAACGCATCTTGCCGCCCAACGCGACGCTTGCTGAGCGACTCGAAGAAAGCCGCGTGCTGGCGATCCTGGTTGCGCTGGTGTGCGCGATCTTTCTGGTGGTGCGTACGGTGCAAAAGGGCTTCGTGCTCGACGTCGACACGGTCAATCTGGTGTTCCTTGCCGCCGGCATGGTGCTGCACAAGACGCCGATGGCCTACGCACGCGCCGTGGGCGTGGCGGCGAAGGGCGCCTCCGGCATCATGATCCAGTTCCCGTTTTACGCCGGCATTCAGGCGCTGATGGATCACTCGGGACTGGCCGGCGTGATCACCAAATGGTTCGTCGATATCGCCAACGTACACACCTTCCCGCTGCTCGCCTTCCTGAGCTCGGCGGTGATCAACTTCGCGGTGCCGAGCGGCGGCGGCCACTGGGTGGTGCAGGGGCCGTTCGTGATGCCGGCGGCGCAGGCGCTGCACGCCGACCTGGGCAAATCGGCCATGGCGATTGCTTACGGCGAAGCCTGGACCAATATGGCGCAGCCGTTCTGGGCGCTGCCCGCGCTTGCGATTGCAGGGCTCGGTGTGCGCGACATCATGGGCTATTGCGTGACGGCGCTGCTGTTCTCGGGCGTGGTGTTCGTCGCCGGGCTGTATCTGTTCTGACGGCTGGTGGTTTGCCGAGCATGCGTGAAGCGCGAGTAGCGACTGTGATCAAAGAGGCGCAATCCATGAATACCGACGAACCCGTCAGGCCGCCGGTCCCGCCGGTTCGTCGGAGCGTGCTCGTCTGGGATGCGCCGACGCGGCTGTTTCACTGGCTAGTGGTCGCGCTCGTGACGGCGGCCTACGTGACCTTGAAGCTGAACTGGATCGACTGGCATGTGCGAGTGGGCGAAGCGCTGCTCGCGCTGCTGATCTTTCGGCTGTTGTGGGGCTGTTTCGGCAGCGAGACTGCGCGCTTTCGCCGCTTTCTCGCCTCACCCGCGGCGGCGCTCGGGCATCTGCGCCATCTGTTTCGTCGCGACGACGATACGCAGGTCGGCCACAACGCGGCCGGCGGCTGGATGGTCATGCTGCTGCTCGCGTTGCTGCTGATCGAGACGCTGAGCGGTCTTTACCTCAACAACGACATTGCAGACGAGGGACCGCTGAGCGAATGGGTGCCCGCGTGGCTCGCCAACGCCATCGCGTCCGTGCATGCGCTGGGGTGGGACGTGCTGCTCGCTGCCGTCGTCGTACACGTGCTGGTGATCGCACTGTACGCGGTGGTGAAGGGGCACAACCTGGTGCGCCCCATGCTGACCGGCTACAAGCCATTACCGCCATCCGTCGCCGTGCCGCAGCAGAGGCCAACGTGGTTGGCGCTGGTTCTGCTCGCGGTCGGCGCGGCTGTCGTGACCCTGCTCGCGACGTATCTTTAGGCTGATTACCGGTCGTTTGCAGGGTCGTCTTCTGGGGGGCTTTTAGCCCTTGGGCGGCACCACCTGACCGCGGATCTCGCCGCCCGGATTGGTCTTGGTGTGCACGTTGATGTACATCTGGCCCGCCTCGAACATTTGCGCATCCTCCGGCGACAGAGTGGCCTGCCCGTTGAGCGGACTGGTCATGGACATGGTGCCTTTCTGCGAAATCCACACCTTCACACCGGCATTCTTGCCGGCAGGCGCAGGACCATGGAAATGGGCCATGGTGGCTTCGCTCGACAGGCCGCTGAACGTAATGGCCCACGTGACGACATGCGTGCTGGCATCGTAGGTGAGGTTGGCCGTGCCGTTGCCTTGGGTCTGCACCGGCGGCACCTGCTGGTCGCCTGTGAGCGGCACGGTAAACGAAACGGGCGCCGCCTCGGCGAAGGTCATGGCGCCGGCGAGGGTGAGACCGGCTAGAAGCGTGAAAGCGCGGCGAGAGATCGAATGGGTCATTTGCTGTTCTCCTGTTTGGTTTTTACCTTGCTGTAGCAGGGTAGATTGCTTGCGTTCCCGTATGCTTCGAGGCCCGCTTCTTACGAAAAGCAAACGATGCGGCGCAGGCGCTGCTGGCAGTTAAAGGTGAGACAAGGATAGACGCAACCAGATGACAACTCTAGTGCAGACGGCGCAGCAGCGGGCCGGTCCGCTCAGCTCGTAACATGGGTCGCTACTATCGCACGCGAGGCTGGCCGGGTTTCGGGCATGAACACCGCGAAGAACAGAAGGGCGAGCACGCTGATGGCGGTCAAGGTCAGAAATGCCGCAGTAAAGCCAAACTTCTCGACGACATAGCCGCCTGTCACGTTGCTCGACGCTGCGCCAATTCCAACCGCCAGCGCCATGAGTGCCTGTGCGAAATTGAAACGCCCGGTGCCGCGCATCAGATCAGAGGCGATGACCACGGCGATCACGCCGAAAATGCCGGCAGCCACGCCATCGAGCAGTTGAATGACAACCACGGCATAGGGGCTGTCTGTCATCGAAAAGAGAATGCCTCGGACCGGCAGCACGGCTAGCGCGACCATAAAGATTTTCTTTCGTCCGACACCTTTGCGCATCGCGTGGCCGACCGTGGCGGCGACAGCGACCATCACCAGTTGTGCCGAAATGACGCACGCACTCAGCGCGACGACGGCCATCCCGGGGTGAAGCCTGGCGACGACCTGGCCGGCGAGCGGCAACATCGCCGCATTGCCGAAGTGAAAGAGGGCGACCGCGATCAGGAACACCTTGAGGTCGCGCTTTTTCCACAGTTGCGCGAACGGCATGGGGCTGCGATGTCCCACGGCATCGGCGGCGCTTTCGAATCCCCGAGCCAGTTCGTGGTCAATCTCCTTTGGCTTGATGAGCAGAACCACGAGCGCGCTCGCGACCGCGAAGCCGCAGATCAGATAGAACAGCCAGATGACCCCGACATATTGCCCCAGGCCGCCAGCCAGAAGAGCGGCTGCGAAGTTGCCCGCATGATTGAATCCCTCATTGCGGCTGATCCGGGCGGGCAGCAAGCGGTGCCCTACCACGCCGAGGCTCAGTGCCGCGAGACATGGCGGAATGATGGCAGAGGCCGCGCCGAGGCCGAGTTGTGCTGCGAACACGGTTGGCAGCGTTGGCAAAAATGCGATCAGAAGGCATCCGGTGGCCACCAGCAAGCCGGATATCGTGATGAGCAGACGCTTCGCACGGACCGCATCGACCAGCAGCCCCGCGGGAATCTGGCAGATCGCCGCTGCGACCCCGCTCGCCGCCATGACGAGTCCGATGTTGCCCGAACCCCAATGTTGCGTGCCTTTGAGGTAGACGGACAGGAACGGGCCAAGGCCGTCTCGCACGTCTGCCATCAGGAAGTTGAGCCCGTCGAGGCCACGCAAGCTGAGTGATGACGGTGACCGGGGTGCATCGTCGCGGGCTCGCGATTGTTCTGGATACGGACTCGGCATGTTTTCCCTTGCGATCCGGGCTACCTGGCAGCCGCGACTGGACCGGCGCCGCAACGGCGCAGGCATTCTGGGTCAAGCCCATCCATGGATGCGTGGCTCCGGTGAAACATGAATTGGTTGGGGAGGGCGTTGTGCAGCCAGGTGACGTCGTCGGGCGCCTTGGCGAGTGGCGCAGCAGATTTCATTCCATCCGCAGCTCAAAGCCGGATTTTCTGTATCGACGAGGTTTCTGAAGGCGTGGACCAGAGCTTTTCCGACAGTGCTGACGGGTGGCTGGAAGGCTTTGCCCCATGGCAAAACGCGTCAGCGCGCGGCGCTCACTTTGGCCTAATTGTCCGCGCCTAGTATCGCTTTCATGGGTCGAGTGACCCCAACCCGCATCGAAGCTCGATGTCTCGCAGGAGAGTCGCCATGAACACGTTTTTCCGTTCCACACTGCTTGCCGCTGTATTCGTTTTGCCCACCGTGGCGTTCGCGCAACCGATCGCTCACGTCGATGAGAACCAGACTGAGATGATCGCGTACGAGGCTGTCGGTGGGGATTCCGCACAGAAGCCACTCCACATCGATTCGATCGGTGACCACGCTGACGCGCACCCAGGCACCGTTTCCGACTCCGCATTCAATCCCGCCGCTGACGTGGGCCTGAAGTCGATTTACGTCCGTCATTGACACGTGAGCCGCGATGAGCCGTCGCCAATGACGCGGCGTCGGCCGGTTTCGGCAAGCGGATCAACTCTGGCGGGACTGCTGGCATCAATTGATGTGCAGGCAAGGCGTAGCTTCAGGCGAACCGCTGAGCCCGGTAGATCGCTTGCCGGCAGAACTCGCTTCGTGACGATGGTGAATGCGGCGAGCTGCAACGGTTCGACTTGGCGAGCATGCGGACGAGCAGTGCTGGACTGGGATCGTGACGAAGACCCGATTCTATTATTTGACATAATATAAATTAGCGAGCTTTTTGATGTTAGAGCTTTTTAGAAATGTCCGGTTCTGGCTCATTAGAAATGTCCGCTTTTCGGGCCATCGTCGACTGACCGGTGGCCGGTTATCCGCCACCGGAGGCTGCGATGGCTGCAACGAAACGGATCGCGCCGACGAGCCGTGATGAGATTGCCACGCGCCGCTCAAACGTCTCGTGAGGCCAACCGTGTCCCGTGAGATCTGCTAGGACCTGGGCGATGCCTCGGCTTTCGCCGCGGAGATGCGAGGCTCAGGCTGCGTGTGAAGACTGGCTTTGCCGGCGGATGCCGTGTGAATACCCGGGTTTTGTGTTGGCGCCTGATGGCCGGGTTGAACGGCGTGACGCGACGGATTGTTCAAGGCCAGAGGATGTTTCTGTTCTGGATGACCGTGGGCGAGCGTCGCGCGAGTATGCAATAGCTGCACGCGTCCGGAGTTTTCGCGCTGCGGGCCATGTTCGCGGACGGCGTAGCGCGTCGTCGGATGTCCGGGCCGCGGCGCGCCGACCGAGCGCAGATTATCGCGGCGACGAAACACTTCGCGGCGGCGGTCGCCGTGGCCGTAGAAATGCCGATACCGTCGACCATCCTGACCGGTCACCCAGATGTACGTGCTGCCCGCGACGAACACGACGTCGCTATTAGCGGCGCCGGAGATATACACATCATTGGGGTCCGGGAGTACCCGTTCGACGACAACCGGCCGGGTGGCAACAGCCGGGCGAGCGGCCGAAGCGACGGGCACTGTCGCAGCGCCCCGTGTGGATTGCGTAACGGGTTGGACGGGGACCTGCCTTTGCCCTCCTGTTGTGCACCCGGACAGCCAGAGTGCAGCCATGATTGCCGCGAGGGGTGAAGCCAACCTCGTATTGTTCAACTAGTGCTCCGGGTTTCGACTTGAGTGTTGTGACGGGTTATCGGCTGATTGAAAGGAATCTTTAGTCGCGAACACGGCGGCGCCGAGAATTCGTCATGTCAGTTCACGGCGACCAGGAAGCGAAATCGCCGGCCGCGCGATCGCGATGAGCGCCCTCGCCCATTCGGTCGGTGCCGGCTGCATCACACAAAACGCGTAGAAACGTCTCGATGAGTCGTGCGTTGAAGAGGTCAAGCGCGGGAATGGCCGGTCACCGGATCCGACGCGCGACGTTGTGACGGAATCGAGCCTTCGCGCACGTCCTGCCTGATAGGGCGATTCAATTTGCATCGCGGTCTTCATCGTCCTGTAATGCAATCTATGTTTGCGCGCCGCCCGCATCTATTGATGATGTCGAGTTCGTCGCAACCCGACACGAAGGAGTGGTCAGACAGCCGCGATCTCCAACAAGAATTCAAAGTGAGGTCCTCGTGAGACAAGTTCCAACAATATTGACCGCCGGCCTGACTGCCGCCCTGCTCTCCATTGCGGCTCACGGCACCGACATTGCGGGCGCCGGTAGCACCTTCGCCGCTCCCATCTACGACAAATGGGCTGACGCTTACCAGAAGTCCGGCGGCGGCAAGGTGAGCTACCAGGCCGTCGGTTCGACGGATGGCCTCAAGCAGATCGTCGCCAGAGAGGTCGACTTCGCGGGTTCCGACGCCCCGCTCACCGCCGAAGAGCTCACCAAAGATGGTTTGCTCCAGTTCCCGACCGTGGTCGGCGGCGTCGTGCCGGTGGTGAATATTCCGGACATCAAGCCGGGAGAATTGACGCTCTCCGGTCCGGTTCTCGGCGACATCTATCTGGGCAAAATCATCAACTGGAATGCGTCTGCCATTGCAGCACTCAATCCGAAACTGAAACTGCCCGACATGCCGATTGCCGTGGTCCGCCGTCTGGATGGATCCGGCACGACGCTCATCTGGACGCACTATCTTGCGCAGATGAATCCCGAGTGGAAAAGCAAGGTTGGCGAAGGAACCAGCGTGCGCTGGCCGCGCGGCATTGGCGGCAGAGGAAACGTCGGGATGGCCACCTACGTGCAACACGTGCCCGGTGCCATAGGCTACGTTGCATGGGACTTCACCAAGCAGAACCGTATGTCGTACACGGCCCTGAAAAACTCGACGGGCGCGGCGGTCGAACCGGGACCCGCCACATTCAAGGCGGCCGCCGCAAGCGCCGACTGGTCGAAGTCGCTTTATCAATTCCTCACCAATGAACCGGGTCAGGACGCATGGCCTCTGATCGGCGCTACGTTCCTGTTGCTGCACGCTACCCACGACAAGCCTGAGCAGAGCGATGCCACGCTGAAGTTTTTCGACTGGGTATTCGCCAACGGCGGCCAGGCTGCCGAAGCCCTCGACTACATCCCCTTGCCCGAAGCAGTACTCACCGAAGTCCGCACGCAATTGCGCAGCCACTTCAAGGACGTTTCGGGGAAGGCCGTCGCGGGTCAATGAACCGATAGCCCGGCACGGGGTTTCTCCATACCAGATCCGGACTTGGCGACGCGACTGTTCACGCGCACCTGCATCCCCGGTTTGTCCCTTACTGTCATTAATCTGACATCGGGCAGGTCTACGTTCAATTCACCCTTCCCCCACGCTTTCCCAAGGGGTACTCATGAGACTCGCACTCACGCTGGCTGCCGGACTCGCGGCGGCGCTCGTCACCGTCGCGGCACACCCTGCCGACATCACCGGTGCCGGCAGCACCTTCGCAGCGCCCATCTACACCAGGTGGGCCGACGCGTACCAGAAGAGCGGCGGCGGCCGGGTGAACTACCAGGGTATCGGCTCGTCTGGCGGCATCAAGCAGATCATTGCAAAGACCGTGGATTTTGCGGGGTCCGACGCGCCGCTCAAGGACGACGAACTGGCGAAAGACGCCCTGTTCCAGTTCCCGACGGTCGTTGGAGGCGTGGTGCCGGTCGTCAATCTTCCTGGTATCAAGCCTGGAGATCTGACGCTCTCGGGTCAGGTCCTCGGCGACATTTATCTGGGTAAGCTCAAGAAGTGGAATGACCCGGCCATCACCGCGCTCAATCCGAAACTCAAGCTGCCGGACACCGACATTGCCACCGTCCGGCGCGCGGACGGGTCAGGCACGAGTTTCATCTGGACGCACTACCTCGCGCAGGTCAATCCCGAATGGAAGAGCAAGGTTGGCGAAGGCACGACGGTGAGTTGGCCAACCGGCGTGGGCGGCAAAGGCAACGATGGCGTGGCGGCCTTCGTGCAGCGCCTGCCGGGCGCCATCGGGTATGTCGAATGGGCATATACGAAGCAAAACCATATGACCTATGCGGCCATGAAGAATGCGTCCGGTGCCGTGGTGCAGCCCAGTCCCGAAACATTCAAGGCGGCCGCGGAGGGAGCCGACTGGAAAACGTCCTTCTATCAGATCCTGACCAACGAGCCGGGCAAGGATGCGTGGCCCATTGTCGGCGCGACGTTCGTGTTGCTGCATACGACGCAGGACAAGCCTGACCACGGCAAGGAAACCTTGAAATTCTTCGACTGGGCATTTAAAAACGGCGGTCCGGCCGCGCAAAACCTGGACTACATTTCATTGCCGGACTCCGTAGTCAGCGAAATCCGCTCGCAATGGCAGACCAAGGTGAAGGACGCCGCGGGCAAGCCGGTCGCCGGTCCGTGAGCCGGCGGACCTTAGCTGCCGGACACATGACGTTCCAGCTGGTCGCGCGGTACATGCCGGACGTCGGTGCCCTTGACGACATAGACGACGCACTCGGCTATATGGGTCGCATGATCGCCGATGTGCTCGACGGCCTTCGCGATCACCAGGTAGTCGAGCCCGATCGAGATGGTCTTCGGGTCCGCCATCAGGTGCGTGACAAGCTTGAGCATGAAGGCGCGAAACTCGTTGTCGATGACCTCGTCGTCGGTGACGATTTTCGCGGCGCCAACATGATCCATCCGCGCAAATGCATCCAGCGCCCTGCGCAAGATGGTCAAGGCCATTTCGCAGGAAGCCCTGATTTCGGTGATGTCGATGCTGCGGCTGGCGTTGTCGAGCGCAATGCGGCGAGTTCGCTTCGCAATCTTGCGAGCCTCGTCGCCCACCCGCTCGAGGTTGGTGACGCACTTCGAGACGGCCATCAAGAATCGCAGATCGCGAGCCGTGGGCTGGCGTCGAACGATGATGTTGCACACGTCTTCGTCGATGGCAATCTCCATCGCATTGAGCCGACGTTCACCGTCGAGAACCTGCTCGACAAGCGTCATATCGAACGTGTTCAGGACTTCAACCGCGAGCGCAATCTGTGCTTCCACCAGTCCGCCCATTTCGAGCAACCTGGTGGATAGCAGGTTGAGGTCAGCGTCAAAACTGCTTGAAAGGTGTTTGTCCGGCATGTCCATTCCTCGACTTCCTGATGCTCGACGCGTTTATCCTCATCCCTACCCTGACAAACGATATAAACAGTATATCCCGTTATAGGGTGCTTTCCAGAATGGATTGAGGTTGTCGCGAAGTGGCTGCGATCCGACCGGTTGCGTCGGATAGACAGGAAGAAGCCGCACCGCGCACGCGCGGGCGTTCAGCGGAATCGAAACAATGAAGGCCGCCGCGACGAAACCGAAAATCTCGGGTCACTTGTCCGGCAAGACAACGGCCGGCACCGTCTGCGGCTTGCTGGTTTTGCCCGGTTTGAGCGGGCTGCTCGTGCGGCTCACACCAGTACGGCGACGCCCCCGTTCAATGGAGTTCCCGGCAATGCCCTGGTCCCGGCCCTGTTTACTACCTTTTTACTTGCCCGGCGCTTTGAAGAGCCCCTAACATCTGACGAGTTTTACGCCTCGTGCGAAGCAAGTAAAAGTCCGGCTCGCTGTCGTAAACCAGGCAAGTGACGCATCTGCACAATTCGGATGCCGAATTATTTTTATCAACGCAAGACAATCTTTTTCGATCCCAAGATGGTGTCGTCGCAGTTAGTCAGTACAGAAGACGTGTCAAGGCGTAAAACGGCCACCAGCGAGGCCGTTCAACGACTCCACGTGCAGACCGACAGTCGTGTCTTTGCGGATATGGCTGACCAGGAAGACAATCCCTGCCTGTCGTGCGGCGCGTGTTGCCAGCACTTTCGCGTGTCGATGTATATGGGCGAAATGGCGAGTTCACCCGGCGGTACCGTGCCGGATGAACTCGTCAGCGCCGTCAATCCGTTCATCGTTTGCATGAAGGGAACGGAAATGGGCCACGGCCGCTGCGTTGCTTTGCGCGGGGTCGTGGGCAAACCCGGCATCCGCTGCGAGATATACCCGCTTCGTCCTACGCCATGCCGTGAATATCGGGTGTGGCGCGAGGACGGGACACCGAACCCCGATTGTCAGCGTTTGCGAAAAAATATCGGGCTCGCTCCGTTGCAGCGTCATGCCGCGCTCGCGTCGTCGACGAGCGCGGTGGCGCCCACACCCAAGGCGCCGCCGCTCCCACCTGACGGGCCTTACATCCCCGAAGCAGTCTGAATGGCGAGGCTCGGGCAATAGTGCGTGGCGCTCAGATAAGCCGCTTGCTGTGACCGGTTTCCTGCGGCACTCGAGGTGGGCGGATCGATAAAGACGGAGGCGTTATTCGATCCCGCAGGCGCAGTAAAGGTCATCGTCACTTTCCACCAGTTGCCCGCTCGCACCGCGCTCAGCGAACTCGCTTGCCCCGCGCCCCAGGTGCCCCTCACGACCTGCCCTGTATTGGTGTTGACGACCCAGCCGAATTCCGTGCCGCTCGAATCGTCAGTCTGGATGGACCCGCCGGGAAAGACCGTTGCGTTGGTCGTGGCCAAAACGTAGTCCGTAAAGCTATAGGTCTGGCCGCCCTGAACGCGGATGATCTCGCGGATATTCGCAACTGAAGAGCCGTTCGTGCCGATCACCGTCGCCGCATGCTGGCTGTTGCCTGTGATGTCGGTGGCAGGCACAGCGGTGCCGCCATTTTGTTGGCTCCATGCGTCCGGCATGGCGAGACTCAGCGGCGAATTGACCAGATTGTCTGCAGAGCAGGCGGCCGCGGTCTTGTTGGCAGGCGGCCCGTAGAAACTCGCAATGCTGGACTGGATCGCGTTGTCCGTCACGTCGGAGGTCGCTTTGGTGATGACCGCGCCTTCGAAGAACTGAACCGGCGCAGCGCTACCGTCGCCCCCTTCACCCAGCGAAAGGCCCCCTTGCCATTGACCGTTGAAGGCGTGACCCGCATCGCCGCCAAAGTTAAGGGCTTCTGGCGGAGCCTGATCAAACAGTGCGGTGAGCACGTTTTGCGAAGCGGAACCGCCTTTGACGACGAAAATATTCGATGCATTCACCGGCGAATACTTGGACAGCACCGTCACGAACTTTTCATTTTTAGGCTGCTGCGGGCCGTACAGATAGACCCCGGCCTCGGCGTCGACACCCGGCCAGTTGATATCCAGGCCGTTACATACGGGATCTTTCGCGTTGGGTGGCTGGTTCGAATCACCATCGCAATAGCCGAACACCGCCGCGTTGCCGTTCGAGAACGCCAGCGCAAACATTTCGCCCTCGACTTCGCCATGAACATAGGTGCTGGGGTTGGCGCTGCTCTCCATATTGCCGTAGGTGCCGCAACAGGTGGACGACTGGTCATAGTGGGCGCCTGCCACCATGTATTCGGCGATATCGGTATCGCCGATCGACTGGTTCACCGTGCCGAATCTGTTGCGATAAGCCTGCCCCGCCAACGTATTCAACGCCGGAATCTGTGCGCCATCGAGCGGGACAAAACCCAGCTTTGCCGACGTGCCCGGCAGCGCCGGCAAATCGTTGCCGATGGATATCTGCTGCGTGGGCGACTGCGCGGTCAGCGCGGTGGGCGGTTGCGACAACTGTACGATCAGTGTCCCGCCCGTGCCGGGGAGCGTGATCGTCGCAAAGCCATTGATGACCGGTACGGTCGTGGTCTTGTTCGATCCTGAAGCGCTACTGGTGAAACTCAGTGACTCCGTGCCGTCCGGATTGAGCGTGAGCACGGCGGGCACGTTGCCAAACGCGCCGGCCTTCAGCGCCGCAACCGAGTCGATCTGATCGTAAATGTAAGAGACCGAACACGAGGTATTGTTGCAGAACGCGTTTGCGCTTTTAACGTTGGTCGAGCCGATCTGCTGCCGATCGGCGCCGTTCGGCAAGGTGCTCGACGTGTAGGCATAGATATCCTGCTTTGCATTGTCAGAGGCTCTTTGAAGCTGGAAAAGCGGGCCTCGATAATTCCGCGTCAGCAGGCGTGTCACGCTGTGAGCCGCGGAGCATGGTGTGTTGGCCGATGCGGCGGCGTCGCAAGGTAAGGCGAGCGCACCCGCCGCTACCGTTTCCGCACTGCTATCCGACTGGGCAGTGTTTGCTTGCGAGGCGGGTGACGCACTCAGATTCGCCACGCCTTGTGCTGCAGATGTGCCGGCGCTATCGCCATTGCACGCAGCGAGTGCAACAGTGGCCGCCAGTAAAACAGAAAGCAATCCCACTCCTCTGGACATCATGACCTCCTCCTATCGAACCACCCTTTGGGTTAGACCTGGTAAGCTTAGTTATGCAAACTGATTTACACAGAATCGTCACTGATCAAGCAGATAGTGTGCGGAACCGTTACTCGTTAGCGGCGCTTGAGAGAATGTTGTGCCGCATGACGCGACTCGCCGCGCAGAGGGAGCATGATGCCAGCAGAGTGCTGGCGCCCTCGTCTATTAGTAATATTAGGCAATATTATCGCCGTAGCGCGCCAGGATAATCCCCTAGCTGCAGTGCCGCAATTCAAATGATTCGCCCCTTTGCTGTCATTTAAGCAATCGGCATAGTTGGGCGTCTACCAATATTATTGCTAATAAAAAGCTTTCATTGTTGAATGGTTCAGTATCGCTTCAACTGTTCGGGCCCGCTCGCGGGGTGCTATCGTGTTCCATGCGCTGCGCGGGTCTTTTCGGCTCATACGCCGGAGGATGTCGTGTGCGGCCGTGCTAGCGGATGCTGCCGAACTCAACCACGCCGGGAGAGGAAGATGAGCAAGCTGACTGCCACCATGAAGCATGAATTCCTGGAGATGTTGCCGCCGACGATATTTTTCTTCGTTATCCTGCACATCGTCGCGATCATCCGTTCGCTGATGACGCACGGCACCGGCATCACCCTGCCGACCTCGGCGTCCGTCACCATCGCCGCGCTGGTGCTCGGCAAATCGGTGCTGCTTGCCAATCTGCTGCCCTTCGTCAATCGCTTTCCTGAGAAGCCGCTGATCTGGAATGCCGGCTGGAGGACGCTGATCTACACGGTGGTGGCCCTGTTCGTGCACTACCTGGAGCATCTCTATGATTACTGGAAGGAAGCGCCCAACCTGCTCGCCGCGAATCATCAGCTGTTCGCCGAGCTCAACTGGGCGCATTTCTGGGCTATCCAGATCCTGCTGGTCACGCTGATCGCCAACTATTGCATGGTCGCGGAACTGGCCCGCGTGATAGGAAGGGACCGGCTCAAAAGGATGTTCTTTGGTCCCTCGGGCGCGCAGCCGACCAAAAGTGTCGCGGGCTAGAAGGAAGATCGGGCGCGCCTGCAGGCGCTGACGCACGCCGCCGGCTCACGCCTGATCACCGCCGGGCGCGTGTGACCGTGCCCGGGGCCGCTTTCGAACCCAGCACGAATCCCGCAAGGCTCATCAATACACATCGCGCACATAGCGCTTCTCGCGAGCAAGCCGGTTCACATAATCGAGCGCGCTTTCGGCGCTCATGCCGCCGTGCGCCGCGACCACCGACTTCAGCGCCGCATCCACGTCCTTCGCCATCCGGTTCGCGTCGCCGCAGACGTAGAAATGCGCGCCGTCCTCGAGCCAGCGAAACAGTTCGCCACCGTGTTCGCGCATGCGGTCCTGCACGTAGATTTTTTCGCTCTGGTCGCGCGAGAATGCCACATCGAGCCGCGTCAGCGCGCCGTTTCTCCGCATGGTTTCGAGTTCGTCGCGATAGTAGAAATCCGTATCCGCGTGCTGCTCGCCGAAGAACAGCCAGTTGCGGCCAGTGTCGCCGCGCGCCTGGCGCTCGTGCAGGAAGCCGCGAAACGGCGCGACACCCGTGCCGGGCCCGACCATGATCATCGGAGTATCGCCCTGACGCGGCGGCCGGAAATGCGCGGACTTCTGCACGAAGACCGGCACGCTGATGCCGTCGGCACGATCTGCGAGAAAGGTCGACGAAACACCCTTGCGCTGGCGCCGGCCATTGCTGTACCGGACCGCGGACACCGTCAGATGTATTTCTCCCGCATGCGCCTTCGGGCTTGAAGCGATCGAATACAAACGCGGCTGCAAACGCTTGAGCATGGCGAGCAGTTCAGCCGCGCTGAGGTCGACGGGATATTCATGCAGCACATCGGCAAGTTGCTGGCCCCACAGCCATTTCTTCAGGTCCGCCTTGTTGTCTTCGGCAAGCAGCTTTTTCAAGCCGTCGTCCGGGCGACGCGACGCAATGAACGCCAGTGCATCGGGATTCGGTCGGGCAATTTCGAAGTGCCTCGCGAGTGCGTCGGCGAGCCGCATGTCGCCGACGCCGCTCACGTGCACCGCACTATCCGCGGCAAGACCGGTCAGATCGATCAGCTCGTCGACGAGGTCCGGGCAGTTGCTCGGCCACACGCCCAACGCGTCGCCCACTTCGTATTCGAGGCCGGAATCCGCCGTAGCCAGCGAAAAGTAGCGGGTGTCCTTGGCAGCGCCCTGGCGGTTCAGGCGCAGATTCTGCACGAGCCTTGAGGCAGCGGGCCGCGCCTTTGTCGGCACCGTGCCGGGCAACATCGCCGGAATCATGCCATCAGAGGCAACTGCATAGAGCGCCGCGTCTTCTTCCTTGATGCGCGCGGTCACGCGTTCGAGCCATTGATCTGCCGTTGGCTGGAACTCGGTGTCGCAGTCGACGCACTCCAGCAGGCGCAACGCGCCCTGCTCCGCGAGCCGTGCATCGAGCTCGCGCGCGTGGCCGCAGAACCGATCGTAATTGCGGTCGCCAAAACCTAACACGGCAAAACGCAAGCCGTCGAGACGCGGTGCATACTCGGCCATCAATGCACTCCAGAATGCCGCGCCGTTGTCGGGTGCATCGCCGTCGCCGAAGGTGCTGGTCATCAGCAGCACGTATTGTGCTTTTTGCAGCGACGTCACGGCATAGTCCGCCATGCACGAGGTCCGGATCTCGAAGCCCGAGTTCATCAATTGCGTCGCGTATGGCTCGGTGAGCGATTCGACGTTGCCGGTTTGCGAGGCCCACAGCAGCACCACCTTCGGCCGCGGCCGCACGATTCGAACCGTACTGGACGATGCCGCTTCAGCAGAAGGCGATATATGCGCGCCGCCCTGCTCTCCTGGCCCGGGCGTCGTATTCAACGAAGCTGTTTCAACGCGGCTATACAGCCCCGCCAGCATGCCGTCGAACCACAGTCGTGTGGCGGCCTGCAACGGCGCGCTGACCGGCAGAACCGGTACGCCAGCCACGCTCCTCGCGCCTTCAGCGGAACGCAGCGCACTGATGAAGCCCGAGACATAGGCACGTTCCGCGTCACTCAGTTGCGGTGCAGACATCTCGGCTATCCCGAGCTGGGAAAGCAACGCATCGACACGGGGCATATCCATTTCCTGATTCGAATCGGCATACACAGGCGGTGCCGGCAGCGCCGCGCCGAAGCTCGCCTTGTCACTCTCTGAGTTCATCGGCACAGGCTCGGCGCGGGTAACCGGAGCGAGCGCCACCGCGCAAAACTTGAGTTCGGGTTGCTGCGAGATTGGATCGATCGCGTCGTTCGTCACCGCATTGATGCACAGCTCTTCGCCGTACACGTCGTTCCAGTGCATCGGCGCGAAACATGCGCCGGGGCGCACGCGGTCCGTCACGATGGCGGGCAGCACCGCGCGGCCGCGACGCGAACGCACTTCCACGCCGTCTTGTTCACTGATGCCGAGCGCGGCCGCATCGTCCGGATGAATCTCGACAAACGGCTTGGGGTTGAGCTTGTTGAGCGTCGCCACCTTGCCGGTTTTCGTCATCGTGTGCCATTGATGTTGCAGCCGCCCGGTGTTCAGCACGACAGGAAATTCGGGCACCGGCATTTCGGCCGGCTCGACATGCGCACGCGCAAGGAACACGGCCTTGCCGCTCGGCGTCGGGAAGGCGACGCGTGGCACGCTGCCGTCCACGTTCTGCCTGAGCGTTTGACTGACGCCGTCGTTGATATAGCGAAGCGGATTGCGATCGCTCCCGGCCTCAGGCGCACACGGCCATTGCAGCGGCGTTTCGCGCAGTCGGGCATAGCTCGCGCCGCGCAGATCGTAGCCCGTCTTCGGATTCGATGCGCGCACGATCTCCGCGAAGACCTCTTCTGCCGACGCATAGCTGAACGCCTCGGCAAAGCCCATTTCGCAGGCCACGCGCGCAATGATCTGCCAATCCGGCAACGCGGCGCCGGGCGGATCAATCGCCTTTTGCATGAGCGTCAGATTGCGCTCGGAGTTGATCATCACGCCTTCGGCTTCGGCCCACAGCGCGCCCGGCAGCAACACGTCGGCGTAGCGGTTGGTCTCGGTGTCGAGAAACGCGTCCTGCGCGATCACCAGTTCGGCCGCCTGCAGACCGGCGATCACGTTCTGCCGGTTCGCCACGCTCGCGACCGGATTGGTGCAGATGATCCAGCAGGCCTTGATGTCGCCCTCGGACATGCGCGAGAACATGTCGATCGTGCCTTGCCCCAACTTCGTCTTCAGCGTGCCGTGCGGGACTTGCCACAGGTCTTCGATAAACGCGCGGTCTGCCTCCACCAGCACCGAACGCTGTCCCGGCAAACCGGGCCCCATGTAGCCCATTTCACGGCCACCCATCGCATTCGGCTGGCCGGTCAGCGAAAACGGCCCGCTCCCTCTACGGCAGATCGTGCCGGTTGCCAGATGCAGATTGCAGATCGCATTGGTGTTCCAGGTGCCGTGCGTACTCTGGTTCAGGCCCATGGTCCAGCAGCTCATCCACTCGCGTGCTTCGCCCATCCATTGCGCGGCGGTGCGCAGGTCCGCCGCGGCGATGCCGGTGATTTCGGCGACTCTCTCAGGCGTGTAGTCGGCAAGGAACGCGGGCATGGCGTCCCAGCCTTCGGTGGACTCCGCGATAAAAGCGGCATCCGTGTGGCCGTTTTCGTGCAACAGATACAGCAGGCCGTTGAGCAGCGCGAGATCGGTGCCGGGCTTGATCTGCATGAACAGATTGGCCTTGTCCGCAGTACCCGTGCGGCGCGGATCGACGACGATCAGTCTGGCGCCGGCCTTCACGCGGTCCATCATCCGCAAGAACAGGATCGGATGACAGTCGGCCATATTCGCGCCGATCACAAAGAACAGATCGGCCTTGTCGAAGTCCTCGTAAGAGCCGGGCGGCCCATCTGCCCCCAGCGAAAGCTTGTAGCCGCTGCCCGCACTCGCCATGCACAGGCGCGAATTCGATTCGATATTGTTGGTGCCGACAAAGCCTTTGGCGAGCTTGTTGACGAGATACTGCGCCTCGATCGACATCTGGCCGGACACATAGAACGACAGCGCATCCGGGCCGTGTGCATCGAGAATGCCGCGCAGGCGGCGCGCCGTATTCGTGATGACGTCGTCGGCGGGCAGCGGAATCGGATCGCTATTGCGATCGCGGCGCTCGTACGCGTTTTCCAGACGCCCCGATTTGCGCAGCGCGACGTGTGCGGAATTGCCCTTGGTGCACAGCCGCCCGTAGTTGCTCGGGTGCTCGCGGTCGCCGGAGATCTTGACGACCTGGCCGTCCGCGACTTGCAGGACCATGCCGCAGCCGACGCCGCAATAAGGACACACCGTTTTGACGCTGCTGCTCATCGTTTGCCTGGCCTGCCCAATCGGGTCTTCGGTGCCTGTCCGGAATCAGAGGGAAACCCACACGCGGCCGTCTTCGACACGCGCCGCGAAGGCACTCACCGAATGCTCCGGCGCTTCGAGGCATTCGCCGGTACGCAGGTCGAAGTGATGCTTGTAGATCGGCGAGGCGACCACGACGCGTTCGCCGAGGTTGCCGACGAGCCCGCGCGACAGCACGGACGCCTGCGAAGCCGGATCGAAGTTCTCGATCGCGAATACCTTGCTCTCGCCCGCATCGAGGTGGAACACCGCAACCTGCTCACCGTCGACGAGCGCGCAGACGCCGGTGTTGGGCACGATATCGTCAAGCGCACACACGGGCACCCACGCGTTCGCCATGCGGTCGTTGTTCATGATGAATTCCTTTGGATAACTCACGGGTTTGATCAAACGGTCTCGACGACGACCGGAATCGCAATCGGCTTGCGCTGCTGCGCGGCACGCTCGGCGGGCGTGGCCGGGCGGATCTGGCCACGCTCCTCGACGAATTCCACGTTGTTGTCCGCGGCATCGCTGTTGACGAAATGGCGGAAGCGCTTGCGGGTTTCGGGATCGGTGACGGCCTTCTTCCACTCGCATTCATAGGTGTCGACCACGTGCTTCATTTCCGCTTCGAGTTCGGCGGCGACACCGAGCCTGTCGTGCACGACTACGTCGATCAGATAGTCGAGACCGCCTTCCAGGTTGTCGCGCCATACGCTGCTACGTTGCAGACGGTCGGCCGTGCGCACATAGAACATCAATACGCGGTCGATATAGCGGATCAGCGTGTCGCGGTCCAGATCGGAGGCGAGCAGTTCAGCGTGACGCGGTTTCATGCCGCCGTTGCCGCACACATAGAGATTCCAGCCCTTCTCCGTGGCGATCACGCCGATGTCCTTGCCTTGCGCTTCCGCGCATTCGCGGGTGCAGCCCGACACGCCGAACTTGATCTTGTGCGGCGCGCGCAGACCCTTGTAGCGGTTCTCCAGCGCAATCGCGAGGCCGACCGAATCATCGACACCATACCGGCACCATGTGGAACCGACGCACGACTTCACCGTGCGCAGCGCCTTGCCATACGCATGGCCCGATTCGAAGCCGGCGGCAATCAGTTCTTCCCAGATCAGCGGCAGTTGCTCGACGCGCGCGCCGAACAGATCGACGCGCTGGCCGCCGGTGATCTTCGTATAGAGGCCGTATTTCTTCGCCACCTGACCCACGGCAATCAAGCCTTCGGGCGTGACCTCACCGCCCGGCATACGCGGCACGACCGAATACGTGCCGTCGCGCTGGATATTCGCGAGGTAGTAGTCGTTCGAGTCCTGCAGACCGGCGTGTTCTTTCTTCAGCACGAAATCGTTCCAGCATGAGGCCAGAATGTTCGCGACAGCAGGCTTGCAGATATCGCAGCCGAGACCGTGACCGTGCTTCGATAGCAGTTCGCCGAAGGTCTTGATCTGCTCGACGCGCACGATGTGATACAGCTCCTGACGCGAGAACGGCAGGTGTTCACACAGATGGTTGTTGACCGCGAGGCCCTGCTTCTTCATCTCGGCCTTCATGACCTGCGTGACGAGCGGCACGCAGCCGCCGCAGGTGGTGCCCGCGCCGGTGGCGGTCTTCAGCGCGCCGATGCTGGTTGCGCCCGCGCCCACCGACGCGCAGATGCGCCCTTTCGATACGTTGTTGCACGAGCAGATCTGCGCGGCGTCGGGCAACGCATCGACGCCGAGGCCCGGCTTTGCGTTGCCGTCTGCTTGCGGCAGGATCAGGAATTCGGGCGCTTGCGGCAATTCAATGCGATTGAGCATCATCTGCAGCAACATGCCGTATTCGGTTGCGTCGCCAACCATCACCGCGCCGAGCAGGAACTTGCCGCAATCGGACACCACCAGTTTCTTGTAGACCTGCTTGCGCTCGTCGGCGAACTGATATGACCGGCTGCCGCTGGTGTTGCCGTGCGCGTCGCCGAGGCTCGCCACGTCCACGCCCATCAGCTTCAGTCTGGTGCTCATGTCGGCGCCGCTAAAACACGCTTCAATGCCAAGCAACTGCTTTGCGGTGACGCGCGCCATGTCATAACCCGGTGCGACGAGACCAAAGGTCTGGCCGTTCCATGCGGCGCATTCGCCGATGGCGTAGATGTGCTCGTCGCTGGTGCGGCAGGTGTCGTCAATGGCGATGCCGCCGCGCGGTCCCAGTTCGAGGCCGCAGGCGCGCGCGATGTCGTCGCGCGGACGGATACCGGCGGAAAACACGATCATGTCCGTGTCGAGATGCGTGCCGTCGGCGAATTGCATGCGGTGCGTGCCCGCTTCGCCGTCGACGATCGACAGCGTGTGCTTGCCCGTATGAACCTGCACGCCGAGTTCCTCAATCTTGCTGCGCAAGACACGGCCGCCGCCATCGTCGATCTGCACCGTCATCAGACGCGCTGCGAACTCGACCACGTGCGCTTCGAGCCCCATGTCGCGCAGCGCCTTCGCGCATTCGAGTCCGAGCAGGCCGCCGCCCACCACTACTCCTGTCTTCGAACGCGCGCCGCAGGCCCGCATTGCTTCGAGGTCTTCGATCGTGCGGTACACGAAGCAGTCGCTGCGCGTGCTGCCTGCCATCGGCGGTACGAACGGGGTCGAACCGGTCGCGAGCACCAGCTTGTCGTAGCTCAGCGTTTCGCCGGTCGAGATCGTCACGGTGCGCGCGGCGCGGTCGATCGCAGTGGCCTTCGCGTTCAGCCGCAGCAGTACGTTGTCGCGATCGAAGAAGCCCGGCGCGACCAGCGAGAGGTCTTCGGCCGACTTGCCGGAAAAGAACTCGGACAGATGCACGCGATCGTACGCAGGCCGGGGTTCTTCGCACAGCACGGTGACATGGAGCGCCTGTGCGCCGTCCTCGGCCAGACACTCGAGGAGCTTGTGGCCGACCATGCCGTGGCCGATGACGATAACGTTCATGACAGTGGCCTCGTTCGATTCAGGTTGGATTCGCGACATCGTTTTTTGCCCGGCAAAATAAAAATGGCGTCCCGCGAAATCCGGTCGTAAGAGACCGGATTCGGGGGACGCCGTTGTCCAAAAGCCCGTGATACGAAGCTGACTTTTGCTGCATTCAGTGCGAACCGCCATTGGCCCGCGCTGAAGCATTATGCAAAGGCCGTGCCATCTAGTGCGTTTCGCGAAAAGCCCTGGTTGACAGGGCCTCACGAGAAAATGCTGCAATCGTAAGGCTCATCTCGAACAATTCATTTCGATGCGCGATAGCACAGCGTTGGTGCGACGCAGCACAGCGAGCGTGCAGGACGGTTGTGCATCCGGGTGTCGCGAAGGGGCGTTCACGGTGCACATCGTCCCCACCCGTGCGCTCGTCATGACGTAACCGGCGCGAAGAAGCGCGCCCCGAGTTTCCGGCTTGCTTGCAGCGACCTTCTGGCTCACTTATTGCGTTCGCTTTTCGGTCCGCATGCGGCAACGATGCCCGTGCACGACAATTCGAATTGCAGTCGACTATAGTGAGCATCAGGACAACGGCGTCCCCTCGTTCAACACGACGAGCGGACGCCGTTTGCGTTCGGCGTGACGCGCGTTGACCCTGACGCATGACGCATGACAAGGAACCTCTCGATGACAACCGGCAAAGTCACTCTGCTCAGCGCAGGCCCCGGCGACCTGGACCTGCTGACGATCCGTGCCGCGAAGCGACTCGCCAGTGCCGACGTCGTGCTGCTCGACGACCTCGTCAATCCCGGGATCGTGGCGCTTGCACCGCAGGCGCGCGTGATTCGCGTGGGCAAACGCGGCGGTTGCAAGTCGACGCCGCAAGCCTTCATTCAGCGCCTCATGCTGCGTTATGCGAAAGCGGGTCAGCATGTGGTGCGCGTCAAAGGCGGCGACGCGCTGATGTTTGGCCGTGCCGGCGAAGAACTCGCCGCGCTGCGGCAGGCACGGATTCCGTGCGAGATTCTGAATGGCGTGTCATCCGGATTCGCCGCGGCAGCGGGTCTCGGCATTTCACTCACCCATCGCGATCATTGCCAGGGCGTGACTTTCGTGACCGCGCATCTGCGCGATCACAGCGAACCGGATTGGGCCGCACTCGCCGCCACCGGCACGACGCTCGCTATCTATATGGGAATGAGCCGGATCGAAAACCTCTGCGCAGCATTGATGGGCGTGCTGCCCGCGTCGACGCCCGCAGCGGTGGTGCAGGCCGCGGGCACGGCCGAAGAACGCAGCGTGATAGCGAGCCTGGAGCGAATCGCGAGCATCGCGCTGGAAGCGGGCTTGGGCAGCCCGGCGGTGATTCTGGTCGGCAATGCAATTGGTGAAGCGGTGCTTTCCGTGATGCCGGAAGCGTTCGAGCAAGGGTCGGCTTTGCGGCGCGCTTAACTTCAATCATGCGACGTGCGCGCCGCGAACCACGCGGCGCGTCGTACACGATGCGTCGCTCACGCCCCGCTGTCGGCTCGCACGCCCGCCACCTGAAGCGGCTCCGCGACGGCATGGCTTTCCCGCGGCAGCGCCCATTCCAGCCAGCGCGTCCGATGCAGTACGACGAGCGCGAAGGCGATCGCCGAGATCACTCCAAAAGTCGCAAAGCCCATCTGGTAGCTGCCGGTGTTCTCCTTGGCCATCCCCATGATCACCGGCAGATAGAAACCGCCGATCCCGCCCGCGGCGCCGATGATGCCCGACATCAAACCGGTCTTGCCCTTCCAGCGTTGCGGCACGAGCTGGAAGGTCGCGCCATTGCCGAGGCCGAAGCACAGATAGGTGGCGACCAGCAGCGCGATACCGGCCGGCAGTGGCGGCATCCACGCGGCGAACGCGAAATCGCATAGCGAAATGCCCGCCAGCAGCAGGACCAGCGCGCGCACGCCGGAGATGCGATCGGCGATCAGGCCGCCAACCGGACGCACCAGTGCCCCCGTGAACGCGAGCAGCGACATGAACAGGCCTGCTTCGAGCTTTGGCAACTGATACAGCGAAATCAGCAGGGTCGTCACATACGACGACATCCCGACAAACCCGCCAAACGTGATGCTGTACACGAGCATCACGACCCACGTATCGCTTTCCGTCAGCACGCCGCGGTAGTGCTTCGGCAACACGGCGATGGCCAGCAACGCACCCAGCACGGGCAGCAGCAGCACGCCCGTTTTGCCCGCCCCGAACGCGCCGGCATGCACCAGCAGCACCAGTGCGATCAAGCCGGCCAGCGTGATGGCGAAACTGCGGAATGCCTTCGACGCACTGCCCGATTTCACACCCTGATCCTTCGCCCAGAAGAACAGCGCGAGCGCTGCGAGCGCGAGCAACGGCAGCGCGGCGCCGGCTGCCTTGGCCCAGCCGAAGTGATCGGCGAGGCCCGGAAACATGAAGCCGTCGAGCACGGCACCGATGTTGCCGGCCGCAGCGAGACCCAGCACGAGACCCTGCACCTTCGGCGCGTAGTTGCTGCCCGCCATCGGCAGCGCCACGGCGAAGCTCGCACCGCCGACGCCTAGCAGCACGCCAAGCACCAGCAGCATCGTGTATGACGGCGCCGTTGGCGAAAGCAGCAGCACCACCGACGGAATCGCCGAGAGCGCCACCCCCAGCAACGCGATGCGCCGGCCGTCGTAAGCCTGATAGAGATTGCCGAGCGTCACGCGCAGGATGGCCGCGCCCAGCACCGGCACCGCAACGAGGAAGCCCAGCTCGGCGGGCGACATCGAGATGTCCTTATGGATGAACGGTGCGAGCGGGCCGAACATGACCCATACGGTAAAGCCGGTGTCAAAGTACAGAAAGCACGCGAGCAACGCGCGCCAATTGCCGCTCTTCAACGATTTGATCAAGGTGTTCATGGGTCTCTCCCGGAGGCGAAGGGATGGGTCGCTGCAACCTTTCGTCGGCGCAAAAAAAAGCGTCCCGGACGCGTCCACACAGACCGATTGCTCGTTCAGCGTGAAGCGCGTGCCGGGACGCCGTTGTCCCTGACGACGTCCCCAAGCTTCAGGACGCCAGTTCAGAATTCAGTACTCGAAGGCCGCCATTGACCTCGCGGCGATGTATTGCAAGGGCTGTGCCATCGTTGAACAAGGCGGCGCTGGAAGAAGACCTGAAGGCACGCGCGCGTTTCCCGCCATGCACCAGCCGACGCGGCCTGGCGCCCTTGCAGAGAACTTTCATGAAGTTGCATGGACGCCTTGAAAAGCGACTCACGGAGCCCCGCGGTGCCGGCCTGAACACGCACCGAAGTAATCAGTACGAGAATCGCCCTGGTGCAAAACAATGGTGCATTGCACTATCGGCGTGCGCGGGAAACGGCACACCAGTACGATAGTGCGAGGCTCACACGCCACCGCGACCACACGGTCCGCTGGCGTATCGATGGCACAATACCTGGCATAGCGGTCCCCGCGTCCTCCACCCGGAGCCAAGCGATGCAAGCTCATCCGTTGCGCCTTTCTCCCGGCGACGACCTGCGCGTCACACTCGAAGCCGCATTGCACACGTTGGAGGAGCACGCAGCCTTCGTGATTCAGGGCATCGGCAGTCTGAACGTCGCGCACCTGCGTTATGCCGGCGCAGACGATCCGAGCGAGCTGCGCGGCGATCTGGAAATCCTCACGCTAGCCGGTTCCGTTTCGCCCGATGGCGCGCATCTGCATATGTCGGTGGCCGACGCGAGCGGCAGGGTCTATGGCGGGCACGTGACGCGCGGCTGTATCGTGCGCACGACCGCAGAGATCCTGCTGGTGTTATTGCCTGACCATACGTTTGCGCGCGAACCCGATGCAGGCACCGGTTATCCGGAACTGGTGATTCATACCGAACCGCGCGGCGCATAGGTTCTCGCCTGTCTATTCCGACTGGCGTGAAACCCCGGTCAAACAGGCCTTTGCGCGGTCATTGGCAGATTGCGACGGTACCGGTCGCCGCATTTTTAACCGCTCATCTACTGCGATATTTGCGTCAGCGCGCCAGCAAGCTATTGCATGACGCGGTAACATTCTCATTCTCGCAGGAGCGAACACAACAATAGCGTCATCGTATTGACGGAGACGAAGTAGCCGCATGCCCTTCCTTCATCACGCCGATGCTAGCCCCGCAATTGCCCCCTGCACCGCATCCGGCCTTGCTAAGGCGTGCGGACACTTTCTCTACAAAACGGCATGTCACAACACCCCAAGACAAATCGACCGCTCGTGATCGCGGCGGTCATGGCCTCCATGGCAATGGTCGCCATCGAGGCAACCATTGTGTCCACGGCCATGCCGCAGATCGTCACGCAACTTGGCGGCCTGCGTCTCTATAGCTGGGTTTTTTCTTCGTTCCTGCTCGCCCAGACCGCGATGACCGTGGTGTTCGGCAAGCTCGCCGATCTCTATGGACGCAAGCCGGTCGTGCTGGTGGGCATCGGCATTTTTCTGGTGGGTTCGGTGCTGGCGGGCTTTGCATGGTCCATGCCGGCCATGATCGTGTTTCGCCTGATACAGGGGGTGGGCGCCGGTGCGATCCAGCCGGTCACGCTGACGATCGTGGGCGATCTGTATCCGGCCCGCGAACGCGGCAAGATCCAGGGCTATCTGGCGAGCGTTTGGGCGATCGCCGCCGTGATCGGCCCCATGGCCGGCGGCCTGTTGATCCGCGACCTCTCATGGGCGTGGATCTTCTGGATCAACGTGCCGATCGGGATTGCCTCGGCAGCGGGCTTCATTGCGTTTCTGCATGAACATGAGCATCACGCGCGCCCTTCCATTGATCTGGCCGGCGCCACGCTCTTCACGATTTCCATCGGTGCGCTGATGATGGGACTCACCGACGCCGGCAGTTCGAGCAACGCGCTGGTGTTATTCGAGTTCGCGCTGTTCGTCGTCAGTGGGGTGCTGTTCGTGCTGCAGGAGCGGCGCGCGGCCGACCCGATGATTTCGTTTGCGCTGTGGGGCCATCGACCCATCGCCGCGTGCAATGCGGCAACGGTGCTCTCCGGAATGGCGCTGATGGGACTCACCAGTTTTCTGCCCATGTATGTGCAGGGCGTGCTGGGCCGCTCGCCGGTCGTGGCCGGCCTCGCCCTGACGATGATCATGGTGGGCTGGCCGTCGGGCGCCACCTTCGCGGCACGCTCGTTTCACCGGTTCGGATTGCGCCGTACCTTGATCGGCGGCAGTGTGTTTTTACCGCTGGGCGCGATTTTCTTTGCGACGCTGAACCCGGACAGCTCGCCCGCATTTGCGGGGGTCGGCTCTCTGGTGATGGGTCTCGGCATGGGCATTGTCAGCGTCAGTTCGCTGATTCTGATCCAGGAGATCGTCAAGCCTTCGGAGCGCGGCAGCGCCACCGCGTCCAATCTGTTCTCGCGGAATCTGGGCAGTACGCTTGGCGCCGCGATGTTCGGCGCGGTGCTGAACTACGGTCTCGCGCATTCGTCAGGGATTGCCGCGGTGACGGCCGACCAGTTGCGGCAAATTCTAGATTCGGCGTCCGGCAGTACGGCAGGCAGCGCGGCCGTACGGCTCGCGCTGCATCAATCGCTACATCTGACTTTCGTGTCGATACTCGTGATCTGCGCGTTCGCCGTCGTCTCGGTGATCCTCGTGCCGGCTATCAGGATCGCCATGACGAATCCAGCGTCCGCGAGCAGCACGGGCATCTCGCACTGAGGCGTTCTGGAGTAACGGTGTGTTCAACGCACCGCATGCGTGACGGATTGGCATGCCGTGATCCGGCCGGCATCAGTACCTGATTGCCGTGAGTTCTTCGCACACTTGCCACAACCGCTGCGCGGCTCGCGGATCACGCGCCTGCGGAGCGACTTTTGCGTCGCCTACCGTGTACCCTCGCGCCTCCAGAAAACCTTGCGGACCGTAGTAGCCGCCGTCGCGAACGCCAGCGGAAGTGGCGGCATACAGCGTCGGCAACGCGCCCGCGTAAGCGCTGTTCAGCATGACGCCGATCAGTCGGCTTGCCAGATTGCGAAACGCCACTTCAATCGCAGGATGCTCGCCCGCGACAAACAGGTTGGTGTGTGCGACGCCCGGATGAGCCGCCACCGACATCACCCGCGAATCAGCAGCGCGCAGACGACGATCGAGTTCGAAGGCGAACATCAGATCGGCAAGTTTCGACTGCCGGTAGGCGCGCATCGGTGAATAGCTTTTCGCCGACTGCAGGTCGGCAAAGTCGAGCTGCCCTGTCTTGTGCGCGATCGATGCGATGGTCACCACACGCGGCCTGTCACCTGTGCTGCCCGCTGCGTCAGCGGCGCGTTCAAGCGCCGGCATCAACAACCCAGTCAGCGCGAAATGGCCGAGCAGGTTGACGCCGAACTGCTGCTCGAAGCCATCCGCCGTTTCGAGACGTTTGGGCGGCGCCATCACGCCGGCATTGTTGATCAGCATATGCAGCGGGCGTTGCCTTGCGAGTTCGCTCTGCGCGAACCAGCGAACGGACGCGAGGGACGCAAGATCGAACAGAGCCAGTTCGGCTCGCGCCTCCGGCACGTCCGCCTTAAGGCGGGCCAAGGCCGCTTCGCCTCGCAGTGCGTCGCGGCAAGCGAGCACGACCTGTGCACCTTTGCTCGCCAATACGCGGGCGGCATGATAGCCAATGCCGCTGTTAGCACCGGTGATGAGAATTCGTTTGCCGGTCTGCGCGGCAATATCGTCTACGTTCCACTGTCTGCTCATGGTCGTGCCGGTTGTGTCCTATGCGATTTAACGCGAGACTACCTCGAAGCGGAAAATCGCGCTGAACCAGGCTATGAATACAGGGGAAACGTTTCGTCGCGGCATGACGACGCAATAACCCTCCGTTCGCCCCGGAGGTTCGCGGCCTATCAGAACAGATGCATGATCCCGAGATAGGCACCCGTCTGCGATTCGCCTTGCAGCGGACTCGTGCTCGAGCTCCCTTCACGCGGATTCGCCAGCAGGGAGAAATTCGCCTGTTTGCTGTTATCGACGTACGCCACCGTCCCATAGAGGAAGGTGCGCTTGGTGAAGTTATAGGTGGCGCCGAGCGTGTACATCGTGGCGTGACTGGACGGATCGTGCAGCGCATCGCCCGCACCGCTGCCCACGTTCACATAAAAGCCCGCCGCAGTAACCGCCCATGCGGGATTGAACGTATACGTTGCACCAAGCCAGTAGTAATTGGCGCTGTCGGCCAGTCCTTGCGGCGTGTCCGGCGCGGCCAGGTGCGTATAGGCCCCCTGGATCTTGAAGTTGTCGACGCGCACATTCGCGCCGAGGAAAAACTCGCGCGAACTGGTGAAGATACTTGTCATCTGTCCGTTGGCGTCACGCAGTTCGTCGTAGATGCCACGCAGGTCCAGGAGTTTGGAGTGATACGAGACCATCACTCCATCCGAGCGGCCGAACTCGCCCGGCGCGCCCGTGTTGAAACCGTTGGCCTGATTACCGAAGGCAAACTGGGTTTGCACGTCGAAGCCGTGGATCACCGGGCTGTGATACTCGACGTTATTGCTGGTCTGTTGCCAGTTGCGGCCGCGCACCAGCGACGCCGATGAAAACGCCTGCTGCACGAACGGGTCGAATTCCCATACGCCGTCACTGTCGATGAACAGATTGCGGCCGGCCTGCAGCGTGCCGTAGTCATCGCTCTTCAAACCAGCGAACGCACGCCGCGAAAATAGCCGGCCACCGCCCGTCGTGCCGTTGAGAATTTGCAGTGCCGTTTCCAGAGTGAAGATGGCATTGAGGCCGCCCCCCAGGTCCTCATTGCCCTTGAAGCCCAGCATGCTGGTGCCCCAATCGCCGCCCTCGGCGCTCCATAGACTGTTGGTGCCGCCATTGCCGTTGGCAATGTGATTCAGATATTGCACCCCGGCGTCGAGCCGGCCGTACAGGATGACGGTGGATTGTGCATGAGCGAGTGGACTTGCCAGTAGTAAAGCAACGGAGAGCTTTTTATGGAGTCTCATTTTTTGCGTGTGCCATCTCGTGGATTGGCCCGTACCGGGCGCTCTGTCTCGACGCTGGACATCCTGACTGCAAATGAAACCGTAACTACCGCACCCACTCATTACCAGAGCGTGTAACCGCTGACCTTACTGTCAAATCAAAAGGTCGTCAACGCTATTGACGCGTCAACGTATGCAAGAACGCCTGAATACTATTGACTGTATGCGCATCGAATCGCGATTGCGCTAATTTGCTCTGGCCACGTGACGTACGCGCGGCAAAACCGGCAGAAGACCGCGCGCCGGCACAGTCCATCAGGATGCCGTATTAATTGACCGGAGCGCGCTATCCGATCGCGTCCGAAGATGCCCGCGCACCTCAGGTGCTCCGGACCTCATGCGTCCACATGCTGCTCCTTGTGGTTTGCGGCAACCGCAACCATAACCACACCCACAGCCGCACCAGGACGCTGTGTCAAACCAGGCGGTGCCCCTGCGCGCAGGCTACGTACCCCTGCGAACCTTGCAATCTTATACACGGTCATTGCCCTGGCCTGACGATTTCTCTGAGCCGCCCCGCTCGAAAAATTCGCCCGTTCTTCATACTTAAGACCCAGTCGAGTGAGATCCGCGGTAGCGCAAGGCATACGGCTAAGCATGCCCCAGGACGCAAAGCCGGCGGGTCCGCATCGAACTGAAGCGCAAACATTGCACAAGGCAATCTAAACAATATCTTGAGCACGTGGCGTGCAGACTTTGCGACATGCGGTTACGCTTTTGTGGCAACCGACGTGAAAGCGCGCAGACGCGTGGAGGCTGCATACCTCTTGCGCCAGGTCTGGTTGCAAAGCAACTTTTCTAATAAACACTAAAGTTGTGAGAAAAACTCATGCGAACAAAAACGTCTCCACAGGGAAAACTTATCCGCGCCCTTGCTGTTTGTGCAATCACAGCCGGCGCAGCGTCCGCCCATGCCGATCAGTTCGGCGTTCAGATTGCCGGCGGCGTCGCCGATCACGACATCAAGAAAGCGGACCTCGGCTTCGTCTGGGACCCCGGCTTGAACTGGTGGGAGATTGCGGGATTCCATTTCAGCCTGGTCGGCGAAGCGCATGTAGCCTATTGGGACATCCAGGAAGACCACGCCGCGCATCCGAACATCTGGGAGTTCGGGCTCACGCCGATATTCCGCTTCATCAAAAGTGCGGGCTGGTTCCGGCCGTATTTCGAAGCCGGCGTCGGCGTACGCCTGTTGTCCCATGTACGCGAGACCGACGACCGGACCTTCTCGTCGTCGTTCCAGTTTGCGGACGTGGTGGGCGTCGGCGCGCAGTTCGGCGGCCATCAGCAATATCAGGCCGGCTTCCGCTTCCAGCACATTTCGAATGCCGGCATCGAGCATCCGAATCCGGGCGCGAATTTCAGCGAAGTCTATCTGCAGTACAACTTCTGAACGTCAGTCGCCGCTTGAGCGGCGATGACGCTCGCGCGCCTCGCCAACCTGACAATCAGATTTCATCGCATGCGCGCGAAGGATCGTCCTGCCCCCCGGGAGGCGCGCTCGACGCGCCGTGACACCTGCTTGAAACGCCCAGCGGGCAAGGGTTTTCACGGACACAGGCGCCGACCTGCACGATTATTGCCACTCATGGCAAGAAGGTATTTCAGCTTCTGGCGACTGCATGATATTGTTGAGTCGCATCAAACATAGTAAGCATCACAGGACGGTTCGTGCGCCGTCGCGAACCGAACGCAACTCACCGTAGCGAGCGTCGCCATGAGTGATGTACGCCTTCATCTGAGCCCACGTGACCGCGTGGAGCTGCTTTGCTGGCTCACCTGCGGGAACCTCGGTGCCTATTATCTGAATGAGTCCTGGCCGGAAGCCGCCTTCCAGGTGCAGGCTGCCCACAAATGGCTGGACCGGCACTCGCGCGAGGCTGACTGGCTCAGCATCGCCAAGCTCTCCGCCCTCGCCCAGGACATCGCCCAGCAGCACGCGTGCTTTGTCGACGCCGCATGGGCGCGAGACGCCGTCGAAGAAATCCTCGATACGGACGACCTCAATTTCCAGGCGCGACTGGTCGTGCAGGTGTTGACCGACTGTCAGCGCGCGCTGGCGGATAAGCGTATTGCCGATTGAAACACCAGCGTCAGCGTCCACCAGGTTTTCCGGGCGACCATTCACACGCGGACCTGCGCGACCTGACCCTGACGTTCGCGCCCATCGCGCTGCTGGTGGTGGTCGCGGTCACGCTGGTCGTGTGGCTGGTCGACCCCGCGCCGCCGAAGACCATCACGATGAGCGCCGGACCGCGCGACAGTACCTTCTGGGTGGCCGCCGAGGAATACAAAAAACTGCTCGCGCGCAACGGCGTCAAGTTGAACGTGCTGGAGTCCGACGGCTCGATGCAAAACCTGCAGCGGCTGCTGGACCCCAAACAGCACGTCGATATCGCCTTTGTGCAAGGCGGTGTGACGGACGGCCTCGACACCTCTTCCCTGATGTCGCTCGGCAGCATGTTCTACGCCCCTGTGGTGGTCTTCTACCGCGGTACGGGCATCACCGGTCTGTCGCAGCTCGAAGGTAAAAGAATCGCGGTGGGCCGCGAAGGCAGCGGCACCCGCGTGCTCTCGCTCGATCTGCTGCAGGCAAACGGCATCACCCCGGGCGGCGACACGTCGCTGTTGCCGTACGACGGTCTGCAGGCCGCCACCGCACTCGTCTCCGGCCAGGTCGACGCCGCCCTCCTCAATGGCGATTCGGCAACCCGCATGTTGATGCTGCGCCTCTTGAGGGTACCCGGCATCTCCGTGATGGACTTCGCGGAAGCTGCCGCCTATACGCGGCTTTTCCCCTACCTCGACGAGATCGACCTGCCGCCCGGCGTGCTCGATCTCAAACGCAAGATCCCGCCCTTCACCGTGCATCTGATCAGTCCCACGGTCGAACTCGTCGCCCGGACCAGTCTGCATCCGGCTATCTCCGATCTGCTGATCGAGGCCGCCCAGGAAGTGCACAGCACGGCCAACCTGCTGCAACGGGCAGGACAGTTTCCGAGTCCGGTCGCGCGGGAATATCAGATCAGCGAAGACGCGCAGCGCTACTACAAAACCGGCAAAAGTTTTCTGTACCGCACACTGCCGTTCTGGCTTGCGAGCGTCGGCGACCGCACCCTCGTGCTGCTGGTGCCGATGGCCGTGCTGCTGTTTCCCGCGCTGCGGCTGATTCCGGCGCTGTACCGCTGGCGCGTGCGCTCGCGCATCTACCGGTACTACGGTTCGCTGATCGCGATCGAACGCGATGCGTTGAAGAATCCGTCGGCTGACGAACGCGAGGCGCTGTTCGCCGAACTCGATCATATCGAAGCATCGCTGAACGAGCTGCGCATGCCGCTCGCGTATGCCGACGCGATGTACGTGTTGCGCGAACATGTCGGCTTCGTGCGCGCACGGCTCGGGCAGGCCTGACACACCGCACCCCTCAAGGGCCGCGACGCAGCGCGCGACACCTGTACCAGAGGGACCGGAGCAGCGCCGAAATGCAGGCTTCTGCATAAGATGCTATAAGTTGCACACGCGCAGGCAGTCGACAGCGCGGTCGCCGCTACGAGCCAGACGGCCCTCGTCCACTGGAGCGAACGATGATGAATCTCAGTGCACTGGATCTCTCGCGATTGCAGTTTGCTTTCACCGTCTCGTTTCACATTATCTTTCCGGCCATGAGTATCGGCCTCGCCAGTTTTCTGGCGGTGCTCGAAGGCGCGTGGCTGAAAACCGGCAAGCAGCACTATAAGGATCTGTGCCTGTTCTGGTCGAAGGTCTTCGCGATCGGCTTCGGCATGGGTGTGGTGTCGGGCGTCGTGATGGCCTACCAGTTCGGCACCAACTGGGCCGGCTTTTCAAAATTCGCCGGCCCGATCACCGGACCGCTGCTCACCTATGAAGTCATGACGGCCTTCTTTCTCGAGGCCGGCTTTCTCGGCATCATGCTATTCGGCTGGGATCGCGTAGGGCGTCATGCGCATTTCGGCGCGACGCTGCTGGTCGCGCTCGGCACCCTGATCTCGACCTTCTGGATTCTCGCGTCGAATAGCTGGATGCAGACGCCGCAGGGATTCATCGTCGAGCACGGGCACGTCGTACCGGTCGACTGGTTCAAGGTCATTTTCAATCCGTCGTTCCCGTTCCGGCTCGCGCACATGGCGATTGCCGCGTTTATCGTCGGCGCGCTGGTGGTCGCGGCGGCGGGCGCCTGGCATCTGTTGCGCGGGCGCCGCGATCCGGCTGTGAAGACCATGTTTTCGATGGCCCTGTGGCTGCTGCTCGTGCTCGCGCCGGTGCAGGCCGTGGTGGGCGATCAGCACGGTCTGAACACGCGCAAATACCAGCCCGCGAAGATTGCGGCCATCGAAGGTCTGTGGGAAACCGAAAAAGGCGGCACCGCGCTGAACCTGATCGGCTTTCCCGACATGCAGGCCGAAGTCACGCGCTATGCGATCAGGATTCCCCATCTGGGCAGCGTGATCCTCACGCATACATGGGACGGCGAAATTCAAGGCCTGAAGGAATTTCCGAAAGAGAACCGGCCGAATTCGTCGCTTATCTTCTGGACCTTTCGCATCATGGCGGGCCTCGGCATGCTGATGATCCTGCTCGCGCTGATTGGCCTCGCATTGCGGCGCGGCGGCCGTGTCTATGAAAACCGGCTGTTCCAGCGCTGCATGCTCGCCATGGGACCGGCCGGTTTCATCACGCTGCTGGCCGGCTGGATCACCACCGAAGCGGGACGCCAGCCCTGGGTGGTGTACAACGTGATGCGCACGGCACAGGCGGTGTCACCCGTGACCCAGCAGGACGTCAGCGTGTCGCTGATGATCTTCGTGATTGTCTACTTCCTGGTGTTTTGCACGGGCATCTACTACATCCTGAAGCTGTTGCGGCTGGGACCGCCGCACGACGACAGCGCCCCCCAGCCGGTGCCGGGCGCCAGCGTGAACAGCAGCGGCCGCCGGCCGCTTGCCGCGGTGGAGTAAGGACGTCAACCAGTGCGTCGACGAGCGGATCAACGAGCCATCATCTGAAGCGGAGCGTGGTATGGACGTGACGACTATCTGGGCCGCGATCATTGCGTTAGGGTTGTTCATGTACGTTGCTCTCGACGGCTTCGATCTCGGCATCGGCCTGATCTTTCCGTTCTTTCCAGACGACGAAGAGCGCGACCTGATGATCAGCACGATCGCGCCCGTCTGGGACGGCAACGAAACCTGGCTCGTGCTGGGCGGCGCCGCGCTGTTCGCGGTGTTTCCGGACGTGTACGCGATCGTGCTGTCCGCGCTGTATCTGCCCATCGTCACCATGCTGGTCTGCCTGATCTTTCGCGGCGTGTCGTTCGAGATCCGCGAAAAGGCGACCCGTACGAAGAATCTGTGGAACCTCGCGTTCATTGCCGGCTCGGCAGGCGCCACGTTTTTTCAGGGCGTCATCCTGGGGGCCTATCTGCAGGGCGTGCCGGTCGCGAACAACGGTTTCGCCGGGCCGTCATTCTTCTGGCTCACACCGTTTAGCCTGCTCACCGGCTTTGGACTCATGGCGACCTACGCGCTGCTCGGCGCATGCTGGCTGGTGATGAAAACCACCGGCAGTCTCCAGCACCGTCTGCACGAAGTGATTCGTCCGCTCACATTCGTGCTGCTCGGCTTCATGGTGCTCGTGTCGATCTGGACCCCGCTCACCGACGCGCAGATCGCGCGGCGCTGGTTCGACACGCCGCTCCTGTATCGGCTGTTGCCGGTGCCGTTCCTCGTTGCCGTCGTCGCGCTGTTCATGCTGCGCGCGGTGCGCCGCCATCACGACAACGCGCCGTTCGTGCTGGCGCTGCTGCTGGTCCTGCTCGGCTATATCGGCTTGCTGGTGAGTATCTGGCCGTACGCGATACCGAACGTCATCACGCTCGACGAGGCGGCCGCGCCGCGTGCGAGCCAGTTGTTCACACTGGTGGGCGCGGTGATCATTTTGCCCATCATCCTCATCTATACGACGGTGGGGTATCGCGTCTTCAGAGGCAAGTCCGTGCCGGGCGCGAAGTATCACTAGCCGTGCACGAACACGCAGCACAAGGAGCACTGTCATGCGGGTCTTTCCATTTTCGCTGATGCACAGGCCGCACCCGGCGAGCCCGTCATCCACATCAATGCAGGGTGACGCGCCGTCCCGCCTGAAACGGGTGTTCTGGTTCGTCACCCTATGGTGCGCCGGCGTGGCCGGTGCGATGCTGCTCGCATTGCCGTTCCGTCTGCTGATGAAGGCGTGCATGAACTGAGCGGAAGTCGTACCCGGCTGGGTTGTTCGCGCGGTCGGGCCTGGCAGGTATTCAATGCAATGGCCCGACGACACAATGAAAGCAGTCTGAAATAAACGCGAAACCACCCGGAGATGCCGCCCGGTCCGCAGTTCACGCTTGCCATGCGGACCCACAGCCCGCGAATTCACCCGGTTGCGCAGTTCAAAAGTCAATTCAATGTCCCGCATACTTCACCGGGCTTTCGACCTGTATTACAGTTCGTTGCGACCGGATTCCAATGGCGGGCCCCGCGTCCAGCCGCCGGTTGGCGCGAACCCGACGCCGAAAAACCTGCGCCGGTGTATTTCAGGGCTCGACAATGTTGCACTCGTGTAACTCAAGTCTCGCGCGAGGCAGGTACATTGTCGCGATTCATTCTTTCACTCTTTCATTATTCCCATCCTCCATTAGTCCAGAGTGGCTTACAACTTCATAACACACTATCAAAGGGCTCGATCAATGGTGACAACGCGTGGGAATCGTGGCACTTTTCCGCAGTCCTGGCTGAGGATCACTCCCCGCCCACTCATCAACGGCAGCATCTGTTTTCGGAGATACCTATGAGCGAAGCCGTGTCCAAGCAGCCAAAGCGCTCCCGACGCGGGCTCATCCTGTTTGTGGTTATCGTGCTGGCGCTGATCGCGCTTGTCGTTGTCCACCTGTTGACCCAGAAGAAGCCCGCGCGCGGCGCCGCGCCCCTCGTCGTCACCGTTGCGAGCGCAACCCTCGGCTCGATGCCGGTCACCCTGAGCGAACTCGGCACGGTCACGCCGGTCGCCACCGTCACCGTGCTGCCGCAACTGAGCGGCTACCTGACGGAAGTGGGCTATCACGAAGGCGAGGAAGTCAAGAAGGGGCAATTCCTTGCGCAGATCGATCCGCGCCAGTATGAGATCGACAAGCAGCAGGCCGAGGCGACCCTCGCCAAGGACCGCGCCTCGCTCGCCCAGGCCCGCTCGGACCTCGCCCGCTTCACCCAGTTGAACGAGCGCAAGTCGATCGCCGAGCAGACCTTCACGGACCAGCAGTTCCTCGTCCAGCAGGACGAGGCAGCGGTCAAGGTGGATCTCGCCAATATTGCCCAGTTCGACCTCGATCTGGCCTACTGCCGCATCACCGCGCCGGTGGCCGGCAAGGTCGGCCTGCGCCTCGTCGACCCGGGCAACTACGTGACGGCCTCGTCGACCACCGGCATCGTCGTCATCACCACCGTGAAGCCGACTACGGTGCAATTCACGGTGCCGCAGGATGCGCTCGCCTCGGTGGTGCAGCGCCTGAACGCCGGCGCCACCTTGCCCGTCACCGCGTATAGCAGCGACAACAGCAAGCAGATCGCCACCGGCACGCTGTATGCCGTGAGCAACCAGATGGCGACGAGTACCGGCACGGTCACCTTACGCGCCACTTTCGCCAACGACGACGAGGCGCTGTTCCCCAACGAGTTCGTCAACATCAAGCTGCTGGTCGACACCATGGAAAATGCGGTGCTGGTGCCCACGCCCGCCGTGCAAAGCGGCGCACCCGGCGACTATGTGTACCTCGTCAACGCGGACAATTCGGTGTCCGTGCACAAGGTCACGCTCGGCCCGAGCGACGGCAGGAACACCGTCATCCTGTCCGGCCTGTCGGCAGGCAACGTGGTCGTGACGGACGGCACGGACCGCCTGAACGACGGTGCCAAGATCAGGCCGCGCTCCCGCGCGGCGGCGGCCGGCGGCGCTTCGGGTGCTTCGGCTGCAGCCGGCGGCGCTTCGGGTGCCTCGGGTGCGGCAGCCGGCGCCGGCGGGTCCGCCGCGCACGGCCAGCACAGGCATGGCCACGGTGCTTCGGGGCCCGCTGCGGCATCCGCGGCGTCGGTCGATGCTGCTTCGTAGCCGCAGACCCTCGCGCCGATGAATATTTCCCGTCTGTTTATTCTTCGACCGGTAGCGACGCTGCTGCTGATGATCGCCCTCGTGCTGGTGGGCCTCGTCGCCATGCGGGTGTTGCCGGTCTCGTCCCTGCCCAACGTCGACTATCCGACCATTCAGGTGCAGACCTTCTATCCGGGCGCAAGTCCGGACGTGATGGCCACCACCGTGACCGCGCCGCTCGAAGTGCAGTTGGGCGAGATTCCCGGTCTGCAGCAGATGACCTCGTACAGCTCGGACGGTGCGTCGGTCATCACGCTGCAGTTCGACCTGTCGCTGAATCTCGACGTCGCCGAGCAGAACGTCCAGCAGGCCATCAACGCCGCCAACAGCTTCTTGCCGTCGGGTCTGCCGGGTCCGCCGACCTACGCGAAGGTGAATCCGGCCGACCAGCCGATCCTGACGCTCGCCGTGACCTCGAAGTCGATGTCGCTCACGCAGCTCGAGGACGTCGCCAACAACCGGCTCGGCACCAAAATCTCCGAAGTCTCGGGCGTGGGGGTCGTGACCACCAGCGGCGGCAACGTGCCGGCCATCCGCGTCGAAGCGGACCCGCACAAGCTGGCCGCCTACGGCCTGAATATCGACGATCTGCGCACGCTGCTCAGTTACGTCAACGTCAGTCAGCCGAAGGGCAATTTCGACGGCCCGGAACTCGACTACACCATCAACGGCAACGACCAGATCAGCGACCCGAAAGATTACCTGGACACGGTGATCGCCTACCAGAACGGCGCGCCGGTGTTCCTGCGCGACGTCGCGCGGGTGAGCCAGGCCGCCCAGGACGTCGAACGCGGCGCCTGGTACAACGGCACGCCCGCCATCGTCCTCAACGTGCAGCGCCAGCCTGGCGCGAACGTGATCGCCACCGTCAACCAGATCATGAAGCAGTTGCCGCAGCTCGAATCGACGCTGCCGGCCGGCATGAAGGTCACGGTGGTGTCGGACAGTACCGGCGTGATCCGCGCGTCGGTCCACGACGCGGCGTTCGAGCTGATCCTCGCCATCGTGCTGGTGATCGCGGTGATCTTCGTGTTCCTGCGCAACGTGCCGGCCACGCTGATTCCGAGCGTGTCCGTACCGGTTTCGTTGATCGGCACGCTGGCCGTGATGTACCAGATGAACTACTCGATCGACAACCTCTCGCTGATGGCGCTGATTATCGCCACCGGCTTCGTGGTCGACGACTCGATCGTGATGATCGAGAACATCGTGCGTTATCTGGAGGAAGGCAAGACGCCGCTCGAGGCCGCGCTGGAAGGCGCCGGGCAGATCGGCTTCACGATTCTGTCGCTGACCATTTCGCTGATAGCCGTGCTGATTCCGCTGCTCTTCATGGGCGGCGTCATCGGGCGTCTGTTCAGCGAATTCGCCGTGACGCTCGCGGTGACCATCGTGATTTCGGCCGTCGTCTCACTGACCGTGGTGCCGATGCTCTGCGCGCGCATGCTGCGAGCCCAGGCCGAGCGCCATCCGAGCCGTTTCGAGCGGATCAGCGAAGGCCTGTTCGACAAGACGCTCAATGCCTACGAGCGCGGACTGCGCTGGGTGCTGGACCACCAGGTGCTCACGCTGATGGTGGCGGTCGGCACCGTCGTGCTCACCGCCGTGCTGTACATCGTGATTCCGAAGGGGCTCTTCCCGGTGCAGGACGTCGGCGTGATCGAGGGCATCAGCGTCGCCGACAACTCGGTCTCGTATTCGGCCATGGTGAATCGCCAGAGCGCGCTCGCCGACGCGATCCTGAAAGATCCGGATGTGACCTCCCTCACCTCCTACGTGGGGATCGACGGCACCAACTCGACGCTGAACAACGGCCGCTTCCTGATCAATCTGCGCGATCGCGACAAGCGCTCCGATACCGCGCAGGAGATTGCCCGGCGTCTGCAGCAGGAGGTCGCCGAGGTGCCGGGCGTGCGGCTCTACATGCAGCCCGAACAGGATCTGACGCTCGACACCACGGTTTCGCCGAACCAGTACAGCTTCGTGCTGCGCGGCCCGAGCCAGCAGGCGTTCCAGAAGTATGTGCCGGAACTGGTGGCACGCCTGAAGCAGATTCCCTCGCTCGCCGACGTGCAAAGCGACATGAATACCGACGGCCTGAGCGTGAACGTCCAGGTCAACCGGCAACTGGCCGCGCGCTTCGGCATTACGCCGGCGACCATCGACAACGCGCTGTATGACGCACTCGGCCAGCGGATCGTCTCGACCATCTTCGAGCAGTCCGCGCAGTACCGGGTGATTCTGGTCGCCAAGCCCGAGTCGCTGCCCACCGTCAAGTCGCTCGGCGATCTGTATCTGCCGAGCCAGACGAGCAGCACGGGCCAGGTGCCGCTGTCGGGCATCGCCGATATCCAGATCACCAAGTCGCCGCTGGTGATCAGCCATCTGGCGCAGTTCCCGTCGGTCACGATTTCGTTCAACCTCGCGAAGGGCGCCTCGCTCAGCACGGCGGTCAAGGACGTCAAGGCGGCCGAACAGGCGGTGAACCTGCCGCCGTCCATTACCTCGTCGCTGCAGGGCGCGGCCCAGGCATTCCAGGATTCGCTGTCGAGCGAGGTGTATCTGCTGATCGCCGCGCTGGTCGCCGTGTATATCGTGCTGGGCGTGCTGTACGAGAGCTTCATCCACCCGGTGACGATTCTCTCCACGCTGCCTTCGGCGGGGATCGGCGCGCTGCTTGCGCTGATGATCGCCGGCAGCGACCTGGATGTGATCGGCATCATCGGCATCGTGCTGCTGATCGGTATCGTCAAGAAGAACGCCATCATGATGGTGGACTTCGCGCTCGACGCCGAACGCAACCACGGCAAGCCGCCGCGCGAGGCGATCTTCGAAGCCTCGCTGCTGCGCTTCCGGCCAATCCTGATGACGACGCTCGCCGCCATGCTGGGCGCCCTGCCGATGCTGCTCGGCACCGGCACCGGCTCGGAACTGCGCCGGCCGCTCGGCCTCGCGATCATCGGCGGTCTGACCTTGAGCCAGATGCTCACGCTCTTCACCACGCCAGTGATCTACCTGTTCTTCGACCGCATGGCGCTGCGTTTTAGCCGCTGGCGCAAGCGCAATGCACCGTCCACTCCACCTGGCGATGCGGCGGAGGACGCGCCTTGAACATCTCGGCGTTATTCATCCGGCGCCCGGTCGCGACCACGCTTCTGGCGATCGCGATCCTGATCTCCGGGGCGCTCGCCTATTTCCGGCTGCCGGTTGCGCCGCTGCCCAACATTGCCTTTCCGGTGATCGTGGTGCAGGCGCAGATGGCCGGTGCGAGCCCGGACATCATGGCATCCACGGTGGCCGAACCGCTCGAAAGGCGGCTCGGCACGATCGCCGATGTCGAAGAGCTGACCTCGGTGAACACGGTCGGCACTTCGATGATCGTGGTCGAGTTCGGACTGAACCGCGATATCAACGGCGCCGCTCGCGACGTCGAGGCGGCCATCCAGGCGGCCCGCGCCGACCTGCCGACCACGCTGCGCAGCAACCCGACCTACCGCCAGTACAACCCGGCGGACTCGCCGATCATGGTGCTGGCGCTGACCTCGGACACGCTCACCAAGGCCCAGCTTTACGACTCGGCGGACTCGGTGATCCAGCAGCAGCTCTCGCAGGTCCAGGGCGTCGGCCAGATCACGCTGGGCGGCGGCGCGTTGCCGTCGGTGCGGGTCGAATTGCAGCCGGACAAGGTGAACAGCTACGGGCTCGGCCTCGAGGACGTGCGCGCGGCGATCGCCGCGGCCAACGCGGATAGCGCCAAGGGCCACCTCGACGTGGGCAGCCAGCGCTACGTCGTCACCTCCAATGACCAGATCACGAAAGCGGCGCCCTACCGCGATCTGGTGGTCGCCTACCGGAACGGCGCGCCGGTCGTGCTGCGCGATATCGCGCAGGTGCGCGATTCCAACGAAAATATCCGCAACGCGGGGCTCTACAACGGCAAGTCGGCCGTGCTGGTGATCGTCTATCCGATGCCCGGCAGCAACGTCGTGAGCACGGTCGCGCAGATCAGAAACGTGCTGCCGGCGATCGAAGCGACGCTGCCGAGCAGCGTCCATGTGCGCGTCGCGATCGACCGCTCGGAGTCGGTCCGCTCGTCGGTGGGCGATACCGAACGCACGCTGTTCATCGCGGTGCTGCTGGTGGTGGGCGTGGTGTTCATCTTCCTGCAGTCGCCGCGCGCCACGCTGGTGCCGGCGGTCGCGCTGCCGCTGTCGATCGTGGGCACCTTCGGGCCGATGTACCTGCTCGGCTACAGCATCGACAACCTCTCGCTGATGGCGCTCACCATCGGCACCGGCTTCGTGGTCGACGACGCGGTGGTGGTGCTCGAGAACATCGTGCGCCACATGGAGGCGGGGATGAGTCCCAGGGAGGCCGCGCTCAAAGGCAGCGGCGAGGTGGGCTTCACGGTGATCTCGATGAGCATTTCGCTGATCGCCGTGTTCCTGCCCATCATGCTGATGCCGGGCGTGGTCGGCCTGCTGTTCCATGAGTTCGCCGTCACGCTCTCTATCGCGATCCTGATTTCGCTCGTGATCTCGCTCACGGTCACCCCGGCCATGTGTGCCTACGTGCTGAGCCGCGACAACTCGGGGCATTCGAAAGCCCGCTGGGCGCGCTGGGTGGAGTCGCTATTCGACCGTTTCAAGGACGCCTATTCGCGTTCGCTCGCGGCGGTGCTCGATCACTCGCTGCTGGTGATCCTGGTGCTGTTCGGGCTGCTGATCGGCAACGTGTTCCTGTTCAAGCTGCTGCCGGCCACCTTCTTTCCGGAGCAGGACACCGGCATCCTGATTGGTCAGATCATCGCCGACCAGAGCATTTCGTTCCCGGCCATGGAAAAGAAGCTCGAGCAGTTGCAGGAGATCGTGCAGAAGGATCCGGCGGTTCTTTCGGTGGCGGGCTTTACCGGCGGCCGCGCGCTGAATACGGCGAACGTCTTCATTGAACTGAAGCCGCTCGCCGAGCGCCACGTCACCGCCACCGAGGTCGTCAACCGTCTGCGGCCCAAGCTCAACCAGGTCTCGGGCGCGCGCCTGTTCATCCAGGCACAGCAGGACCTGCGCATCGGCGGACGGCAGTCGGCCGCCGAGTATCAGTACACGCTCACCAGCGACGATTCGGCCGCCCTCTTCAAGTGGACGCCGCTGCTGGTGGCGGCGCTCAATAAAGACCGCGGGCAATTGCAGGACGTGAACTCGGACCTGCAGCAAAACGGTCTGCAGACCTATGTCACATATAACCGTGCGACCGCGGCGCGCTATGGCTTTGCGCCGAACCAGATCGACAACGTGCTGTACGACGCATTTGGTCAGCGCAGCGTGTCGACCATCTACAACCCGCTCAACCAGTACTTCGTGGTGATGGAGGTGGCGCCGCAGTACTGGCAGTATCCGCAGACGCTCCAGCAGATATACCTGAGCACGGCGGCGGGTAATGCTACCGGCACGGCGGGCACGCAGATGCCGGGCGGCACGGTGTCGGGCGTCAAGCCCACGCTTGCCGAAAGCTCGCCCAGCAGTACGTCGAACACCAACTCGCTCAACTCGAACGCCCAGGCGAATGCGACCACCAATAGCATCTCCAACAGCAAGGGCGGCAGTTCGACCGGCAGCGCGGACAGCACCTCGGCGGAAACCATGGTGCCGCTTTCGGCGCTCGCGTCGTTTGCGAACAGCCATACGGCGACTCAGGTGAACCACCAGAGCGGCCTCGTGGCCGCGACGATCTCGTTCAACCTGCCGCCGGGCGGATCGCTCAGCCAGGCGGGCCAGGCGATTGACGAGACGATCCGCGACATCGGCATGCCGGCCAGCGTGCACGGCTCGTTTGCCGGCGCCGCGGCGGCCTTCTCGCAGTCGATGGGCACGATCCCGTTGCTGATCCTGGCGGCGCTCGGCGTGGTGTATATCGTGCTCGGCGTGCTGTACGAAAGCTCGATCCACCCGCTCACCATTCTGTCGACGCTGCCGTCGGCCGGCATCGGCGCGACGCTGGCCTTGCTGATTTTTGGCACGCCCTTCTCGGTGATCGCGCTGATCGGCATCATCTTGCTGATCGGTATCGTCAAAAAGAACGGCATCATGATGGTGGACGTGGCTATCCAGATGCAGCGCAGCGAAAACATGCCCGCCAAGGAGGCGATCCACGCCGCGGCGGTGGTGCGGCTGCGGCCGATCATGATGACCACGTTCGCGGCGGTGCTCGGTGCGGTGCCGCTTGCGATCGGCATCGGCCAGGGCGCGTCGTTGCGTCAGCCACTCGGTATCACGGTGATGGGCGGCCTGATCCTGAGCCAGGTCTTTACGCTGTACACGACACCGGTGATCTACCTCTACCTCGACCGCCTGCGGGGCAAGCTGGTCAGGTGGTCCGCAGGCCTGCCATGGAATCGGGACGCGGAGCAACCCGGACAACCGGATACGAAGGCATGACCATGAAGATTTCCTCTACACGCGCTGGGGTTGCCGGCACCCTGAAGACTACCCGAGCGGCCACTCATCAAGCCAGCCGGCAAGGCGCAGCGCGCCGGTTCGGCAGGCTTGGGCCGCTGCGGCCGCTGGCCGTCGCGGCGCTCGCGCTGCTCTTCAGCGGCTGCATGGTCGGACCCGACTACCACCGGCCGCAAGTCAACGTGCCCGCGACCTACGCGGAGTTGCCGGGCTGGACTCAGGCGCAACCGGACGCGGCCGGACCGAAAGGCCAGTGGTGGACCAGCTTCAACGATCCGCTGATCGACGAACTCGAGCCGCTGGTGTCGGTCTCCAACCAGACCGTGCGCCAGGACTACGCGAACTATCAGGAAGCGCTGGCCGAAGTGCGCGTGGCGCGCGCCGGTCTGTTCCCGACCATCGGCGTGACCGGATCGGCCACCAGGGAGCGGGCCAACACCGGCTCGTTCAGCACGGGCGGCACGACCGGCAATTTCAGCAGCGGCTCGGCCCGCATCTTCAACTCGGGCTCGCTCGAGGGCAATATCGACTGGGCACCGGACCTGTGGGGCCAGGTGCGCCGCACGATCGAGGAGAACTCCGCCACCGCCCAGGCGAGCGAGGCCACCCTCGCCAACGCGACCCTTGCCGAACAGGTTGCGCTCGCCACCGCGATCATCGAACTGCGCACGAGCGACGCCAATATCGATCTGCTGCAGAAAACGGTCGTGCAGTATCAGCACTTTCTCGACGTGATTTCCGATCAGGACAAGGCCGGCACCATTCCGCCGTCCAACCTGGTCAGCGCACGCACCCAGCTCGAAGCGGCGCAATCCAGCCTGATCGCGCTCGGCGTGGCGCGTGCACAAGACGCCCATGCGATTGCCGTGCTGGTGGGCAAGAACCCGGAAGAGCTGTCGATCCCGCACAGCACCGCCATGCCCGCGTTGCCCGAGGTTCCCGTCGGGGTGCCGTCGACGCTGCTGGAGCGCCGCCCCGACATCGCCACGGCTGAGCGCCAGATGGCCGCGCAGAATGCGGCGATCGGCGTGGCCGTGTCGGCGTACTACCCGGCGGTGTCGATCTCCGCCCTCGACGGCTTCACGCAGTCGCCGCTGTCCGGTCTGCTGCACGTGGCCAACTACGTGTGGTCGCTCGGCGGCAGCGCCACCGAAACCATCTTCGACGGCGGCTTGCGCGGCGCCAACGTGGACGCGGCGAAGGCGGCCTACGACTCGGCAGTCGCCAATTACCGCGGCACGGTGCTGACGGCCTTCCAGGACGTGGAAAACGATCTGTCCGGGCTGCGGATTCTCGCGCAGCAATCGGTCGTGCTGGACAATGCCGTGCGCGATGCGACGCGCGGCGCCGAGATTGCCCTTGACGAGTATCAGGCGGGCACCGTGGACTACACGACGGTGGCGACCGCGCAGGCCACGCAGTTGAGCAGTCAGCAGACCGCGCTGAACGTGCAGGAGTCGCGCCTGCTGGATGCGGCTTCTCTGTTCGGCGACCTGGGCGGCGGCTGGTCGGCCGGCGACCTGCACGACCCACGGCATCCGGTAGCACAACACGCCGCGCCCGTGCAAACGGGCGACGCCTCCACGCAGGGTGCCGCAGCGAAGACGCCGTAAGCACGCGCCCGGTATGACGGGCTGAGCGGGCAGCCGGGCGCCCTCGCCGCCTGTGCCATCTTCAACAATCCGTTAAGATTGATCCTCTGAGCAGCTTATTCCCGACCGCGCGCATCTCGCGACGCGCGCGGCCAGTCGCTCCCCCAACAGAGGAATCCAGCATGGCCACATCGAGCTATACCGATACCCGTCTCCTGATCAACAACGAATGGTGCGACGCCGCCAGCGGCAAGACGCTCGACGTCGTCAATCCGGCCACCGGCAAGCCCATCGGCAAGGTCGCGCACGCAGGCGTCGCCGATCTGGACCGCGCGCTCGCCGCGGCCCAAAAGGGCTTCGAAGCCTGGCGCAAGATCCCGGCCAATGAGCGCGCCGCCACCATGCGCAAGGCCGCCGGCTTCGTGCGCGAACGCGCCTCCGACATCGCCCGCCTGATGACCCAGGAACAGGGCAAGCCGTTCCCGGAAGCGCGCGTCGAAGTAATGGCCGCCGCCGACATCATCGAATGGTTCGCTGACGAAGGCCGCCGCGTCTACGGTCGCATCGTGCCGTCGCGCAACCTCGCTGCGCAGCAACTCGTGCTGAAGGAACCGATCGGTCCCGTGGCCGCTTTCACGCCGTGGAATTTTCCGGTCAACCAGATCGTGCGCAAGCTGAGCGCGGCGCTCGCGAGCGGCTGCTCGTTCCTCGTCAAGGCGCCGGAAGAAACCCCGGCGTCGCCGGCGGGTCTGTTGCAGGCGTTCGTCGACGCCGGCGTGCCGCCTGGCACCGTGGGCCTCGTATTCGGCGATCCGGCTGAAATTTCCAGCTACCTGATTCCGCATCCGGTGATCCGCAAGGTCACGTTCACCGGCTCGACGCCGGTCGGCAAGCAACTGGCTGCACTGGCCGGCGCGCACATGAAGCGCGCCACCATGGAGCTGGGCGGTCACGCGCCGGTCATCGTCGCCGAAGACGCCGACGTCGCGCTCGCCGTGAAGGCCTCGGGCGGCGCGAAATTCCGTAACGCAGGACAGGTCTGCATTTCGCCGACGCGCTTTCTCGTGCACAACAGCATCCGCGAAGAATTCGTCGCGGCGCTCGTCAAGCATGCCGAGGGTCTCAAACTCGGCGACGGCCTTGCCGAAGGCACCACGCTTGGGCCGCTCGCCAATGCGCGCCGTCTGACGGCCATGGCAAAGGTGCTGGACAACGCGCGCGCCACTGGCGCGACGGTCGCCACCGGCGGCGAGCGGGTCGGTTCGGAAGGCAACTTCTTCGCGCCGACCGTGCTCACCAACGTCCCGCTCGAAGCCGACGTGTTCAACAACGAACCGTTCGGCCCGGTCGCGGCGGTGCGCGGCTTCGACACGCTCGAAGAAGCGATTGCCGAAGCGAGTCGCCTGCCGTATGGGCTCGCCGGCTACGCGTTCACGAAGTCGTTCAGCAACGTGCATCTGCTGTCGCAGCAACTGGAAGTGGGCATGCTGTGGATCAACCAGCCCGCCACGCCGTCGCCGGAGATGCCGTTTGGCGGCGTCAAGGATTCCGGCTATGGTTCGGAAGGCGGACCGGAAGCGATGGAAGCTTACCTGGTGACCAAGGCGGTGTCGGTGATGTCGGCATAAACGGAATTTGAAGCGGCCTTAAAGCCGCTTCAAAGCTGATTCAAAGCTGCTTCGATGCCACATGAATTCCGCACCAGGCGCGCTTTAAAACTGAATGGCCCCTCTTTGCACGGGGCCATTTTTTATGCGCCGCCGAACCCTACGGCCGCCCTCACATGCGATGCAGCGCGGCTTCCCATGTCATTCCAGAGAACACTTTCGCGACCCCGATCCCGCTAAAGAAATCCCCGCTCGAGCCGTTATAAAGCCATGCAGCAGACTCGGTTTTCGTAAGCCGAAGTATCGTTCGATCGACGCCGGCGACGCACTCGCGTGCCACCCATGCCGATCTGCGCAAAACGCGAACATTCCGACGGAGGTCATGCCGTCAGCAGTCCCAACAACATGATCGGCCATCCCGTCCGGGCAACGGAGGCCGCGACGGCGCGAATTCAGGCGCATGACGCCGGCCCGTATCACGTTCATGCACATGCTTGCAAAAGGACCGAAGAAATGCGCTGGGGCTCCCTCCTCCTCTGGCCGCGGCCTCACCAGCCCCATAGGACAACAGCGATTTCGCCACGCAAGATGCAACGCGCATATTCATTCGGCTGCGAGGTGCCGCGCCTGAGGGTGTACGCATCGCGGCTGTCGATGCCGGCCCTGACGCTGCTCACGCTGGTGATGCTGATGCCGCCCGGCACGGCCAGCGCCGCGGAAAACGTGTTGCGCGTGCTGGCGTGGCCCGGCTACGCGGACCGCGACGTCGTCAAGGATTTCGAAGCGCGCTACAAGGCCCGCGTGGAAGTCACGCTGGTGGATTCCGACGAAGCACTGTGGGACAAGATGCACGCAGCCGGCGCGCCGCCATTCGACGTGCTCGCCGCCAATCCCGTCGAGATTCGCCGCTACACCCGCGAGCATCTGCTGGCGCCGCTTGAGCTCGCCCGGCTGCCGAACACCCGCCGGCAGCTGCCGCGCTTTCAGGCGCTTGCGTCAATCGACGGCCTGACGGAGGGCGGCAAGGTCTACGCCATTCCGTTCACCTATTCGTCCATGGGATTGATCTACGACCGCAAGCAGATCGCCGTAGCGCCCACTTCGATGGCTGAGCTGTGGAACCCGCGTTATCGCGGCAAGGTGCTCGACTTCAACAGCGCGGAACACAACTTCTCGTTCGCAGCGCTCGCGCTCGGCTACCCCGACCCGTTCCAGCTCAGTGCCGCCCAGATGCACGGCATCGCGCTCAAGCTGGTGGAGTTGCGCCGCAACCTGCTCACCTATTACAACCTGCCCGAAGAGGCGACCGCGTTCTTTATCCAGCACAAGGTCGCGCTGATGTTCGGCAACTACGGCACGCAACAGGTCGCGCAGTTGCGCCGCGCGGGTGCGGACGTCGGCTATGTGATTCCGGATGAAGGCGCGCTCGCGTGGCTCGACTGCTGGGCCATGACGAGCAGCGCGGCGAATCGTCCGCTTGCGCTTGCCTGGATCAACACCATGCTCGAACCAGGCGTGAGCGGGCGCCTGACGCAGCGCCAGGGACTCGCCAATACACTGACGGCCGCGCCGGAAGACAACGCCAATGCGCACCTGATCTGGCTCAGACCCGTGGACGATATCCAGCAGCGCGAAGCCTTGTGGAGCAAGATCGTCTCGGGCGACCGGCCGGAGAGTTTCAGATGATGCGCCCGGGCCTCACCTTCAAGCTGGCTCTCCTGCTCGCCTGCATCGGCGTGATTGCGTCCGGGGCGACCGGCTACTACGCGTACCGCGCCAATCGCGCGATGCTGGTAGACCAGGCCGGACAGAATCTGCTGACCTCGACGCAGTTGCTCAGCCAGCGTTTTTCTTCGGCCATCGACGACATCGCCGCCGACGCGCACGTGCTCGCCAATCTGCCGTCTTCCGCAGAGATCGCCGAAGCAGGCGACGCTGCCGGAGACAGTGAGGCACGCACCCGGCTCGCGCAGGTGTTTTCCCGCTTCATGGCGTATCACCCGGAATATCTGCAGGTGCGCCTGATCACGCGACAGCACAACGGGCTCGAACTGATCCGTTTCGACCGGCAAGCGCACAGCGCGGTCCAGGTCGATGACAGTCGCCTGCAGGAGAAGAGCCAGTTCCCCTACGTGTTCGACACGCTAGCACTACCGCCCGGCGCGATCTACATCTCGCCGATCGCCGTCAATCACGAACAGGGCGCGCATTCCGCCGAGGGCAAACCGACACTGCGGCTCAGCACGCCGGTTGCCAGCGCCGAGGGCCGCGTGGTGGGCGTGGTGGTGATCGACGTCGATCTCGCCAGCCTGCTCAAACTGTTGCAGGTCGATCTGCCCGGCAGCTACCAGGTGTATCTCGCCAATCAGTGGGGCGACTTCCTGATCCATCCGGACACCACGCAGACCTTCGGTTTCGACCGTGGCCGGCGCATTTTCATGCAGGACAGTTTTCCACTCACGCGTGCGCTGTTCGAGCAGACCGGCAACGACGTGCTGGTCGACGAACCGGCGCAGCCCGATCAGGCAGCGGGCCGTGTGCTCACCTTCATACGCAAGCCGTTCGGCGGCTCGGACGGCAACCGCTTTATCGTGCTCGGGCTGGCACGGCCGCTCGCCGACGTGCTCGCCGGGGCCAATCTGCTCGGCGACCGGATTGTCCGGATGGTGCTGGTTTCCAGCGTGCTCGCGTTGTTTCTCGCCATCCTGTTCGCCCGCGCGCTCACGCAGCCGCTGCAGATCATCGCGAACGCCGCGACACATTTCTTCGCCGATCACACGATGGACGCCTTGCCGCTCAGGCGCACCGACGAAATCGGCGTGCTGGCGCGCTGCTTTGACCGGATGGGCCGCGAGATCCGCGTGCAGATCGACGTGCTGCATAGCAAGCAGCATGAGCTCGCGCATCTGGCGAGTCACGATGTGTTGACGGGCGTGCCCAACCGGATGCTCTTCACACAGAAACTGGAAGCGGCGATTCACGAGGCCGCGGCCAACGGCGAACATCTGGCGGTGCTGTTCGTCGACCTGGACCGCTTCAAGCAGATCAACGACCAGTTCGGCCATTCGGTCGGCGACCGTGTGCTGGTCGCCGTGGCGCGCCGTCTGCAACGCGTGCTCGCGAAAGACGATATGGTCGCGCGGCTGGGGGGCGACGAATTCATCGTGCTCGTCAAGGGCGCGCGCGCGACCCATGCAGCGCCTTCCATCGCTGCAGACATCGTCGGCGCGCTCAACGAGGCGCTGGTGATCGACGGACAGCCCGTGATGGTCGGCGCGAGCATTGGCATCAGCCAGTACCCGGGCGACGGCATCAGCGCCGAAACCCTGCTCCTGAACGCCGATGCCGCGATGTATGCCGCCAAATCCGGCCCGCACGCTTCATGGCTGCGCTATCGGGATCTGCAGGAACTGCTCGACGCGCGCCAGCAAACGCCTGCGTATGGTCTGCCGGACCCAGGCCACAAAGTGACGCATCAGCGAGGCGCCTGCGAAGCCGCTTATCGGGCGGATTCCCAGATCGCGCACGAAGGCAGCTACAAGGACAGCTACAAAGCCGGTTACGCAGCCATCCACGAAGCCGGACCCGACGCGGAAAAAGCCCCCGATAGCGAGCCGGACGCCGCCACCACAACCGTCTCATCTTGACTTCAGGCAGTTGCGAAGGTAACCTTCACAGGTTGCCTTCATATTTCCCGGCTCGCCGGGATCCTGCCTATGAACGAGCTCCCTGTTGACCCCGAAGTTGCGCGCGCGCTGGCGTTGGCCGGGGAGTTGCGCGTCGTCGCCGGGCAGTTGAAGCGCCGCCTGCGCGAGCAGACCTTTCTCGGCGACCTCACGTGGACCCAGATTCGCGTGCTCTCGCGGCTCGACAGCGACGGGCCGGCAACCGTCACCGGGCTGGCACGCGCCGAAGGCATCCGGCCTCAATCAATGGGTGAAACCGTGGCGGTGCTGAAGACGGCCGGACTCGTCTGCGGCGCGCCCGACCCGAGCGACGGCAGGCAGACCGTGCTCTCCCTGACACCGGCTTGCGTGGAAGCCATCAAGAGCGGCCGCGCCGCACGCGAAGACTGGCTGTTCCACACCATTCGCAGCAAGCTCGCGCCGGCCGAGCAGGAACAGCTTGCCGCTGCCGTCGGGCTGCTGAAACGCCTGGTCGAACCTTGAATCCTGAACCTTGATCGCGCCGCTCCGCGAGCCGGCATTTTGCTTTTCCGTCCGCGGCTCGCCCGCTGCACTGCTCTACCGACTTCCCGGTCCGCCCATGCAAGCGGCCGCTTCCTGGCCGCTTCACGCGCGACCCGTCCCAGCCCTCTCATCCGAAGGAGAACCCTGATGGCACTCACCACCCTCGACCCCAAGACCGCACTCATCGTCGTCGACCTGCAAAAAGGCATTGTCGCGTTGCCCGTGGCGCACGCCGTTGGCCCGATCGTCACGCAAGCCCGCGCGCTGCTCGACGCGTTTCGCCGTCACAAGCTGCCGGTCGTGCTCGTCAACGTGGCGGGCGTCGCGCCCGGCCGTAACGAGCAGCCGCGCCACACCGGCGAGTTCCCCGCGGACTGGGCCGACCTCGTGCCCGAACTGAACCGGCAGCCGGACGATCACCTCGTCACCAAGCGGACCTGGGGCGCGTTCACCAACACCGACCTCGAAGCGCATCTGAAGAGCAAGGGCGTGACGCAAGTGGTGATCGTCGGCGTGGCGACGAGTATCGGCGTCGAATCGACGGCACGCTATGCGTCCGAACTCGGCCTGAACGTCACGCTCGCCGTCGATGCAATGACGGATCTGAATGCCGACGCGCATCAAAATTCGATCACTCGGATCTTCCCGCGTCTCGGCGAAACCGGCACGACCCAGGAAGTCATCGCACTGCTCGACAAGACGCACGGCGCTTAAGACGCCTTCGGGCATTTCACGCGCGCATTTCGCACGCGCAACTGGTGCGCCTGGATCGCACATTCAAGCCATCTATCGCGCAGATCGAACGAGTCCATGCCAACCACAGCCACGCAGATGATCCAGCCCACGCCCACGAGGCCGCTCCGGTGAGAGGCACGTTCCGTTCGCTGAGCGGCTTCAACTACCGTATGTGGGCGGCGGGCGCGCTCGTCTCCAACGTGGGCACCTGGATGCAGCGCACCGCGCAGGACTGGCTCGTGCTCACCGAGTTGACCCACCGCAATGCGACGGCCGTGGGCATCGTGATGGCGCTGCAGTTCGGCCCCATGCTGCTGTTGCTGCCGCTTACCGGTTATGTGGCCGACCATCTGGAGCGGCGCAAGGTGCTCTTCGTCACCCAGGCGGCGATGGGCGCCCTGGCGCTCGGGCTCGGTCTGCTTACCCTTAGCGGGCTCGTGCAGCTGTGGCACGTGTACGTGTTTGCATTTCTGCTTGGCAGCGTCGCCGCGTTCGACTCGCCCGCCCGTCAGACCTTCGTCTTCGAACTGGTCGGCGAGGCAGACCTGTCGAACGCGGTGGCGCTCAACTCCACTTCGTTCAATGCGGGGCGCATGATCGGACCGGCCGTCGCCGGCGTGCTGATTGCATCGGTCGGCACCGGCGCGGTGTTTCTGCTCAACGCGGCGTCGTTCGCCGCGGTCCTATGGGCGTTGAAGATGCTGCGGGTCGACGAGTTTCATCTCAGGCCGAACGCGCAGCGGGCTCGCGGCGGTTTTGTCGACGGCTTTCGCTATGTCTGGAAACGCCCCGATCTGGTGGCGCTGCTGCTGATGCTGTTCCTGATCGGCACTTTCGGCCTCAATTTTCCGATCTTCATTTCGACCATGTCCGTCACGGCATTTCATGCCGGGGCAAGTCAATACGGGCTGCTGTCATCGACGATGGCGCTTGGTTCGGTAACCGGCGCGTTGCTCGCGGCGCGGCGCGCGCGGCCACGGCTCTCGCTGCTGCTGGTGAGCGCCGCCCTGTTCGGCTTCGGCTGCACCGTTGCCGCGCTGATGCCCACCTACCTGCTGTTCGGCATCACCCTGGTGGTGATCGGCGTGTGTACCCAGACCTTCACCACGTCGACGAACAGCCTCGTGCAACTGTCCACCGAGCCCGCCATGCGCGGCCGCGTGGTGGCAATTCTGCTGGCCATCGCGCTGGGCGGCACGCCGTTGGGCGCGCCTATCGTCGGCTGGGTGGCGGATCACGCCGGGCCGCGTTGGGCGTTGGCCGTGGGCGCCGCTTCCGGATTTGCCGCGGCGCTGGTCGGCCTCTACTACCTCAGGCAATACCGCAATCTGCGTGTACGTCTGGAGGGCTGGCGACTGCATGTGAGCATTGACGGTGACGTGCCGAAAGGCTCTGCGCGCCCCTCACCGGAGGTCGCCGAGGCGGCGGAACAGGAAGCGCCCTAGCCGGCGCTGCCGCTTGCCGGCTAACTCTCGTACGCGCGAGGCCGACGCGGCGCGGCATTCACGACGCGCGCCGTCCAGTCCGACTTGCGCCGCAGAATCGGCTCCTCGATAAAGCGCCATGACAGCTGCGCCAGCGCCAGCGCGATCAGAAACGAAACCGCGACGCCGGTCATCTGCAGCCACCACGGCACGCCTGCCCCATGGAACAGCGCTTCGACGCGCGTGAGCCTTGCGGGATTCGGCACGAAGTTGTGATACAGATAAAAGCCGTAGCTGATCCGGCCGAACGACGCGAGCCAGCCCGTCTCCAGCAGCGTCACCAGCGTGGTACTGCCGCTGCATGCAAGCGCGCACACCAGCGCCGCGATGCATGTGCCGTAGAGCGTGCACGCCGATGTATAAACGACCGCGCTATCCGTGCGGGTCCAATCCGGCTCCGTGATGCACAGCACCGTCACGGCGAACAGCAACGCGATAAAGCTGGGCCCGCGCGACAGAACCTGCCGGACCACCGAGCCTTCACGACGCAACCACGCCCCGCCGATGCCGCCCAGCGCCAGCAGCCAGACATTCGTCAACGGGTGCGTGTAGATCACGATCTCGGGCATGCCCGAGGCGCGCATCAACAGCGTCGACGCGACGCCGATCACGAAGACCGCATAGCAGATCGGCAGATGCCAGCGCGCCGGTGCGAGCAATAGCAGCGGCGCAAACAACAGATAAAACTGCTCCTCGATCGACAGGCTCCAGAGATGCGAATACGGTCCGGGCCAGTAGCGCAGCACCTCGCCGATCCAGAAATTCGACAAATAAAAAATATGAAACGGGATACCGCTCTTGAGCTGCGGATCGACGAAACCCAGCATCATGAGCATGCTCAGCGCCGCCAGCAAGAGGTAGTAGACCGGAAAAATGCGCAGTGTCCGGCGCAACAGGAAGCGCTTTAATTCGGTAAAAAACTGACTGTCACCCGCTTCGATTTTCTTGCGCTGTGCCGTCAGAATGCCGGTGATCAGAAAACCGCTCAGCGCGAAAAAAATCCACACGCCGAGATGCCCGGTGTCGTTTCTGTCACTGAGCACGCGGTGTTGCAGAAACACCATTAGCACGGCGATTGCGCGTAGTCCGTCGAAGCCGCGAATTCTCTTGTCCATGAATGCCATCGTCCGTGTGGGTGTACGTATGGCAAAACCAGTCCGCACATGGAATGCCCCCGAGCGTTCGGCCCATCATAGGATGCAATGGAGTAAAAAAAAATCGTCGGTGCCGGCCGCGCTCAATTTAAAAAAATTCCACGGCGTGCCTGAATTATTTTGTTGCGAAAAATAAATCGCCGCGACGCTGATAAAGTGCACCCAAGAGAGGTGCAGGCATTGCGATTGCTAAGGCGCGATGATCGTGGCTTAAGACTTCCGATGGGCAGCCGTCTGGCATGTTAAGCAGGCCTGCGTAAGGCGAATGGAATTTGCCTTACGCAGATGTCAACGCACCCGGTTGCGAAGCTGCAATATCACAACCTGTCGCGCCAAACGCGCACGCGCATTACTGCGCGCTGCCGCTCAGATGTTTTCTCCCGGCAAGCTGCTGTGCCTCCGCATAGTGGGCTTGCAGCGTCGGCAGGGCCTTCTGTGCCGCCGTCTTCAGCTGCTCATTGCGGCCCGCTGCAATTTCCGCCTGAAATACCGACAACGCTTTGCGCTCGTCAGCCAGCGCAACCTGCTGGATGTAGAGCTTGTCGAAGTCGCTGCCACGCAGGTTTTTGATGCTGTCGAGCACGGCGCTATCGGGATCGTTGTTCGGCACGTCGACACCACGCGGGCTCGCCGCGCGCAGCGCCGCCGACAGCTTCGCGTTATCGTCCGAGACGCGCTGCGCAAAAGCCTTCACATCACGATCCGTGGAACGCGACGTGGCGAGCCGTGCGGCGTCGCGCTGCGTCGATACCGCCTGGGTCGCGTCAGCCACGAACGCCTGATCGGCGGCGTGCAGTTTCGTGTCGTCCGCGGCGGCCGGCGTGGCCTGGGCGGTTTGCGCATGCGCGGTCGTGGCGAGTAGCAGACTGGCCGTGCAAGCACCGATGAGCGAAGCGAGAGGATAGCGAGTCATGTGTTCTCCTTGGTATGACGATGATGAAACCGGCAAGCACGAGCCTGAGCCCGCGAGTGCCGCCGCGCTGGATGTGTGAGGGTGTCGCGGCAGCCAGCTTCAATCGAAGCGGGCGCCACGCATTCTAGAAGGCACGCATTAAATGCGGTGCGAGAAGAAAATCGCTTTTGTAACGGGTGGTAAAGGATCTGGCGAATGCGCCTCGACAATGCTTGCCTGACCCTGCATTCACTGACCCAGATCCGGATGGCGCTTCGCCAGTTCCGTCACCCACTCGGTAAACGCGCGCACGCGCGAACTCAGATTGCGCCGGTGCGGATAGACGATGGATAGCGGCGTGGACGGAACCGCAAACGAAGTGAGGATCTCACGCAGCTCGCCGCGCTCGATCATATCGGCCACCATGAAGCGCGACGGCTGAATGATGCCGTAACCGAGCGCGCCGGCCGTGATGTAGACCGTGCCGTCATTGACGGCGAGTGCGCCTGTGAGCGAGACCTTGACGACTTCGCCGTCCACTTCGTATTCGAACGGAAAAGTCTTGCCCGTGCGCGCCGACACATAGTTGACGGCGCGATGTTCCTGCAGATCGTCGAGTGTCTCCGGCGTGCCGTGCTCATCCAGATAGGCAGGCGACGCGCACGTGACGATGCGCGAATTGCCGATGCGCCGCGCAACAAGGCTCGACTCCTCGAGTGTGCCCATGCGGATCACACAATCCACGCCGTCCTGAATCAGATCGATGTTGCGGTCGGCGAGTCCCAGCCGTACTTCGATCTGCGGATACAGCCGATAGAAGTCTTCGAGCGCCGGCAACAGCAGCGCCTTGGCGAGCGTGCCGGACGTGTCGACGCGAATCGTGCCGGTGGGGCTTTGCCGCTTGTTCGACAGCGACGATTCCGCATCCGAGATCTCCGAAAGAATGCTGACGCAACGCTCGTAAAACAGCGCGCCGTCTTCGGTGACGCTCACCTGCCGCGTGGTCCGGTTCAACAAACGAACCCCGACATGCTGCTCCAGGCCCTGAATCAGGTTGCTCACTGAGCCACGCGGCAAGTCGAGCAATTCCGCCGCCTTCGAAAAGCTATTGGTCTCGACCACGCGCGTAAACACTTCCATCGCCTGCAGGCGGTCCATGCGGATACTCCTCATCGGTCACGGTTGAACGGCTGTGTGGCCCCGGGCATCTGCAGGCGCGTTCATCAGTTGCGCAGCCAGTGCCGGGTAGACGGCTCTATGCCCGCCATTATCTACGAGCGCCGCTCCGAAGTCTGCTTTTGCGGGCCGTGCGCCGCCATTCGTCAGCGCGATCGGCCGCGCACGGGGGTTCAAGGGTAATCAGGCGTGCGATGAAATCGCGTGCGCGCAACGCGCAGCCGCCGCCGCTGGACACTCGCCGGAATTGCTGGCAGGATGCAAATTCCGCGGCTTGCCGCCGCTTGTCTCTCGTCTGACGGTCTACACTTCTTCTCAATGAAATCGCAAGCTATCAAAGTCCTCGCTCACTCGATGCGAATGTTCCTGGCAGGTTCTCCCCCCAGGCGCTAAGGGCTTTTTTGCTTCTGAAAAAGGGACGCCTCGGGCGTCCCTTTTCTTTTTTGGAGCAGCAATGACGTACCGCTACATCACCACCCCGATTTACTACGTGAACGACCGGCCGCATCTGGGCCATGCTTATGCCAGCGTCCACGCGGACATCATGGCGCGCTATCTGCGCGCGGCCGGCCATCAGGTGATGCTGCTCACCGGCGCGGACGAGCACGGCGAAAAAATTGCCAGGGCCGCGCAACAGGCAGGCGAGGCGCCGGCTGCGTTTGCCGAACGGCATGCCAGGACTTTCGAGGACGCGTGGCGGCGCCTGTCGGTCGAGCCGGACCGGTTCGTGCGTACCACGGCGCCGGCTCATGCGCGCGTCGTGTCCGACTGTCTTACGCGGCTCTTCGAGGCGGGCGAAATCTATCTGTCCGACTATGAAGGGCTTTACTCGGTGGGCCAGGAGCGCTTCGTCACCGAGAAGGAGCTGGTCGACGGCAAGCTTGCCGAAGACAAGGAGCCGCCCGTCTTGCGGCGCGAGCCGAATTACTTTTTCCGTATGGAAGCGCATCGGCAATGGATGCGCGAGCTCGTGCTGGACACGCCCGGGCTGATCCAGCCCGTCCAGTACCGCAACGAAATCCTGAAACTGCTGGAAGAGCCGATCGGCGACCTGAGCATCTCGCGGCCCGCGGACCGGCTGTCATGGGGCATCCCGATTCCGTGGGACGCGGGCCACGTCACCTACGTCTGGTTCGACGCCCTGCTGAGCTATGTTTCGCCGCTCGGTTATCCGGATGATCCGGCCTATCGGCACTTCTGGCCGGCGGTGCGCCACGTGATCGGCAAGGACATCTTGCGCACCCACACGCTCTTCTGGCTGAGCATGACGCACGCGCTGGGGATTGCGCCGTACCAGCGCTTGCATGTGTCGGGGCATCTGCTCGGCGCCGACGGCCGCAAGATGAGCAAGTCGCTCGGCAACGGCGTCGATCCGCTCGAGGCCGCGCAGACCTATGGCGTCGACGCGCTGCGCTATACGCTGATCCGCGAGGTCAGCTTCGGCTTCGACGGCATCATCAGCCATGCGGTGATCGAACAACGCCTGAATCGCGACCTCGCGGACGATCTGGGCAACCTGGCGGCACGTACCCTGGCGATGGTGACGAAATATCGCGGCGGCATCGTGCCCGCTCCACACGACTACGAAGCGCGTGAGCAAGCCCTCATCGCGCGGGCCGCCCAGCTGCCTGCGCTCGTGCTGGCGCTCGTCGACGAGATGAAGCTTGGCCGCGCGGCCGAATCCGTGATGGAGTTCGTCTCGCAGCTCAACGTGTATGTGGCGAACAGCGCGCCGTGGACGCTCGCCAAAGATCCTGACGCGTCTGGGCGGCTCGACACGGTGCTCTATACGGTGCTCGAAGCGCTATCGGCCGTGGCGAATCTGCTCTCGCCCGTGATGCCCGGCAAGATGCAGGCGCTGCGCGCGCTGCTCGGCATGGCGCCAGCGCCGGGATGGGAGGTGCGGTGGGGCGACGCTGTGAAGCCGGGTACCCGTATCAGCGAAGGCATCCTGTTTCCCAAGCGAGCGGACGCGGGCTAGCCATGGCAGGCGTGATGACACAGGCGCCCGCCCCGTCATCATCACCTGATGCAACGGGTCAACGCATCGACCAGTGCGCGCGGCTCATATGGCTTGCGCAGGGGCACTGCGTCCGGCAACGCCGTCTGCTGCGCAGGCGTCAGTTCGAGCTCATAGCCGGTCAGAAAGATCACCCGCAAGTGCGGATGATCGCGCCGCGCATCGATCGCCAGATCGACGCCCGAGCGGCCCGCGAGGCCCACGTCGGTCAGCAGCACGTCGACGGGCGCCTCCCGCAGCACGCGCATCGCCTCGAGTTCGCCGTCGGCTTCGACGACATGGATGCCAAAGCTGCGCAGCAGTTCGGCGGTACTGCTGCGCACCAGTTCGTCGTCTTCGACATAGAGGATCCGCAGGCGGCTCACGGCGGCGTCGGCGCTCCTTGCGCCTTCGCCGCGGAAGGGAACAGTGGGAACAGCGGGAACAGGGCCCTTTGTCTGCAACTGCGCCTCACCGGAGGTCTGCGCAAACTGATGGCGCAAGACATGCCGCACCTTGCGTGCGAGCGCCTCGTACGTGTATGGCTTGCTGAGCAGTTCGATACCCTCGTCCAGACGCCCCGCATGCACGATGGCGTTGTCCGTATAGCCGGAGGTGAACAGCACCGCAATCGACGGCAGCCGCTCGCGCGCCTTGCGCGCGAGCTCGGTGCTGCGCAGCGGACCGGGCATCACGACGTCGGTAAACAGCAGATGAATCGGCACACCGCTTTCGACAATGGCGAGCGCGCTTTGCGCGTCCTTCGCCTTCAGCACGCTGTAGCCGAGCGCGGTGAGCATCTCGACGACCGTGGCGCGCACGTCTTCGTCGTCCTCCACCACCAGCACGGTCTCCGCTCCGCCTCTCGCCGGACCGGCATCCACCTGCGTTTCGCGATCCTCTTCTTCGCGCACGCGCGGCAGATAGATTCGCACCGTCGTGCCGTGACCCGGCTCGCTATAGATCTTCACATGCCCGCCCGACTGCTTCACGAAGCCGTACACCATGCTCAGTCCGAGACCGGTGCCCTGACCTTCCGGCTTGGTCGTGAAGAACGGCTCGAAGGCGCGCTCACGCACCTCGGGCAACATGCCCCCGCCGGTGTCGGTCAGCGCCAGCATCACGTATTGACCCGGGGTGACCTCGGCATTGCGCTGCGCGTAGGCGTCGTCGAGCGACGCGTTGCCGGCTTCCATCGTCAGCTTGCCGTGGCCCTTCATGGCGTCGCGCGCGTTGATGGCGAGGTTGAGCAGCGCGTTTTCGACCTGGAACGGATCAACCAGCGTATTCCACAGGCCGCCCGAGACGACGGTTTCGATCTCGATGCCGTCACCGAGCGCGCGGCGGAACATATCGTCGAGCCCGCGAATGAAGCGCCCCAGATTGACGACCTTCGGCGCAAGCGGCTGGCGCCGGCCGAACGCCAGCAATTGCGCGGCGAGGTTCGCGCCGCGCGCTACGCCCGCAAGCGCATTGCGCACCCGTTGTTCGGCCTTCTCGACGCCCGCCACGTCCCTCGCGAGCAGTTGCAGATTGCCGCCGATCACCTGCAGCAGATTGTTGAAATCGTGCGCCACGCCGCCCGTCAGCTTGCCGATCGACTCCATCTTCTGCGCCATGCGCAATGCTTCTTCGGTGTTGCGCAATGCTTCGGTGGTTTCGCGGTCGGTGGTGACGTCGCGCCCCACGCCGTGAAACAGCTCCGTCGCGGGATCCAGCGACAAGGTCCACGCTATCCAGCGCCACGTGCCGTCGCTGCGCTTCAGGCGGTTCTCGTAGCGCACCGGCACACCCGTGCGGCGCAATCGTTCGAGCCGGTCATTGACGCCGGCGACCTCGTCAGGATGGATCAGTTCGAGAAACGAGTGCGATAGCAGCCACTGCAACGGATAACCCAAGGTGCGATACCACGACGGACTGATGCGCAGCAGCGTGCCGTCGAAGGACGCGATCGCCAGCAGATCTTCGCTCAGTTCCCACAGCCGGTCGCGATCGGCGAGCGCTTCGCTCACACGCAGCTCCAGCGTCTCGTTCAGATCGAGCAGCGCGCGCTCGGCCTTCGCACGTTCGGCAATTTCGGTTTGCGCAGCCTGATAAAGACGCGCATTGTCGATCGCGATCGCAGCCTGCGCCGCGATGCCGCTCACGATCCGTTCCGCGCGGGCCGTGAAAACCCCCGTCGCGGGATGCCCGAAGAACAGTCCGCCCAGCACTTCACCGGTACGCGAAATCACGGGCGCCGCCAGATAGCTGCGCACCGGCGGATGTCCCGCCGGCATGCCGTGAAACGGCGCGCTCAGACCGTAGCGCGGGTCCACGGTGACGTCGTCGAGCCGCACGATGCCCTCGCCCTGAAAGGTGGGTCCGAACACCGCCGTGTTGCGCGGCATCGGCAGACTGGCGAATGTCTCTTTCGGCGCGCCGGACAGTGAGTAAAGCATGTAGCTGCCGCGCGTTTCGTCGTGCACGTTGTAGAAAAACGAACCGAACGCGGCGCCGGTGAGTTCGGTAGCCGCGTCGGTCACGACCTGCACCGCGCGGCTCAGATCGAGTTCCGCCGCGACCGCCGTACCGACGCGGTTGAGGATCTCGAGCGTGCGCGACTCTTCGCGCAGGCTGCGTTCGGTGTCGCGCCGCAGCCGTGAGAGCTGCAGGTTGCCCGCCACACGGGCGAGCAGTTCGCGGGCGGAAAACGGCTTGGTCAGATAGTCGTCGGCACCGGACTCGAGACCGCCCACGCGCGCCTCTTCGCCGGCGCGGGCCGATAGCAGCAGCACCGGCGTGTCGCGCAGCACTTCATCGCCGCGCAGTTCGCGCAGCAGTCCGAAGCCGTCGAGCCGCGGCATCATCACGTCCGAAACGATCAGATCAGGCGGATTGGCGCGGGCGGCTTGCAGGGCCGCTTCGCCGTCGACCGCGAGACTGACTGCGTGGCCTGCCTGCGCGAGGATGCGCTGCATGTATTCGCGCAAGTCGGCGTTGTCGTCGACCACCAGCACGCGTCCGGTGACACGGCCGCCAGACAGGCTCTCAGACGATGCGTCGTCGACCAGCGGCGCGGACGCGGCGGCTTCCAGCCCGGCGTCGACGAGCGTCGCGTCGGTCGGCTGCTGCCCGGGAGTCACCGGAATCCACCGCCGTGCGGCCTCGACATAGCTGCGCGCATGCAGACTGGTCGCGGCCGGCGCGTCCGTCAGGGTGTCGGTTGCCGCGCCCGGCAGGCGCGGCAGCACGACGGTGAAGCGGCTGCCCACCCCCACCTCGCTGTCCGCGCGTATCGTGCCGCCGTGCAGCTTGACCAGTTCCTGCACCATCGCAAGGCCAATGCCACTGCCTTCGACCGAGCGGCCCGCCGCGCCTGCCACCCGGTGAAAACGTTCGAAAAGACGCGGCAATTCGTCCGGCGGAACGCCGATCCCGCTGTCCGCCACACGCATCTCGACGCCGCCCTCCGCGCTCTGCCGCACCGTCACGGCGATCGTGCCCGTGAAGGTGAACTTGAACGCGTTCGACAGCAGGTTCATCACGACCCGTTCCCACATCTCGCGGTCGATCAGCGTCATCAGCGGCTGGGACGGACAGTCGAGCACCAGTTGTAACCCGACCGCGTCGATCGCCGACCGAAACAGCGAAACGAGCTCAGCTGTGAAGGCTCCGATGTCGGTCAGTTGCGGATTGATCTGAAAGCGCCCCGCTTCCATGCGCGAAAAATCGAGCAACGCATTCACGAGCTTCAGCAGACGCAGCCCGTTGCGATGGGTGATCTCGATCAGGTGGCGATCGTCCGCGTGGCTCGCCGCGCCGCTTGCGTCGTGCAGGGGCGCCGGCCGCGCGAGCAATTCTTCGAGCGGGCCGAGCATCAGCGTGAGCGGCGTGCGGAACTCGTGGCTGATGTTCGAGAAGAAGGTGGTCTTGGCCCGGTCGATTTCGGCTAGCGCTTCGGCACGCCGGCGCTCCTCCTCATAGGCCTGGGCATAGCCGATCGCCGCACCGATCTGGCCGGCGACGAGCTTCAAAAAGGCGCCATAGCCCTCGTCGAACAGACGGCACGGATTGAGCGCGACGATCAGCACGCACGCGCGCCCTGTCTCACCGCCGGGCGTCACGGGCAGCAAGACCGCCTGGCTGGGTTCGAGGCTCCATGCGCCGCTCGGCAGCGCCACGTCGAAGCGGTCCGCGAGCTCGTTCAGGAACACCGGGCTTTGCGAACTGAGCACTCTGGCGATGGGCCAGGGCGTGACATCCTCCGCAGTGCTGATCGATGCGGGCGCAGCCGGATGGCCCGCCGCGATCCCGCTTGCCGCCGCCAGCGAGACGCTCGCGCCGCCCGGTTCCACGGCATACAGCAACGCGAACGGCAGATCGCGCGGATTGCCTTGCAGCGCCAGCGCGCTGAGCTCGCATACGTCCCGCCAGGAACGCGCGTCCGCGGTGGACGCAGCCAGTTCGCGCAGCAAGGCCAGCTGACGTTCGCCGATCACGCGCGCCGTATCGTCGCTGTTGGCGCAGATGATGCCGCCGGCCGCGCCGTCGTCGTCCGGCACCGGGCTGTACGAGAAGGTGTAGTAGGTCTCCTCAGGAAAACCGTTGCGCTCCATGATGAGGAACTTCTGTTCGACGAAGATCCCTTCCGCGCCGGTCATCGCCGTATCGAGCAGCGGACTGATCTCGTTCCAGATTTCATGCCACACGACGGCCGTGGGCTGGCCAAGCGCGCCCGGATGTTTGCCGCCGACGATCGATTGGTACGCGTCGTTGTAGAAGAACAGCAGTTCGTCGCCCCAGCCGATCCAGATGGGCTGGCGAGAGGTCAGCATGATGCGGATCGCGGTCTTCAGCCCAGGTGGCCAGTTCTGCGGCGCACCGAGCGCGGTGGAAGACCAGTCGTAAGCGCGGATCAGCGCGCCCATCTCCCCGCCGCCGACCAGGAAGGTCGTGGTCAAACTGGCACGCAATGCGTCTGCCGTTGAGCGGTCCAGCTTCATTAACCCAATCTCCTCAACACGGCTGTTCAGATTTTTGTTGGGCCGACGGATACGAAGTGACGCCACTACTTCGGCCACATTGTGCGAACGAGGGAACGTAACGCGATTCTCGCATGCAGAACGGCTGTTCGAACGCGCCAAAGTTTGATTCAAAGCCGCCTTGCACGCACGGCGTTCGCGCTCTGCGACGCGCGACGCTTTCCGATACATTCAGGTTTGCTGCACGACCCGATTCCCTGACGGGCGGCAGGTAATTCATGCTGAGCCGCCCGCGTTCAACGGAGCAAAAATGGCCTCTCGAGACGTTCCCTATTCGACCACTTCGCCTTCGCGTACGGAGGTCGATGCGCTCGCCGGTGCGACGGTCCTCAACTTCGGCACCGACTGGTGCGGCTATTGCCAGGGCGCGCAACCGCTGATTCGCGAGGCGTTCGAAGCGCATCCCGGCGTGCGTCACCTGAAGATCGAAGATGGCCCCGGCCGGCCGCTTGGCCGTTCGTTCCGGGTGAAACTGTGGCCAACCCTGATCTTCCTGAAGGATGGCGCCGAAGTCGCGCGGGTGGTGCGGCCGGTGGACGTGCAGGCCGTGCAGGAAGGATTCGGCGCGCTGCTCTGACGGCACGCGCTCCTGTCCTGGGGACCGCAAGGCTGAAGGCTGAAAGGCCGAGTGTACCGCATTGACATAGTGACGTCATGATGTCACTATGTCGTCTATGGACATTGATCTCGACAGCCGTATTCCGCTCTACGCTCAGGTCGAAGCAGTGCTTGCGGCCAGCATCGCCGACGGCACGTATCCGCCCGGCAGCCAGTTGCCCAATGAAGACGCGCTGCTCGAACGCTTCGGCGTGAGCCGCACCACGCTTCATAAGACGGTGCGCAACCTGATCGAGCGCGGGCTGATCGAAATTCGCCGCGGCAAAGGGACCTTCGTCACCCAACCGAAGATCACCCAGGAACTCACCGAGCTAAGCGGTTTCGTCGAAGACATGCAGGCGCTCGGACGTCATCCGAGCGCACGCCTCGTCGACAAGCAAGTGCTGCATGCCACCGATGCCGTCGCGCGCCAGCTCGCGGTTCCGGCGGGCACGCCGGTGGTGCGCATCCAGCGGGTGCGGCTGGCGGACGGCATGCCGCTGTCATTCGACGAAACCTGGTTACCCAAAGCGATTGGCGAAAAGATCATCAACAACGATCTGGAAACCGAACCAATCTTCTCGCTGCTCGAGCAGAAATACGACATGCCGCTCGTCGAAGCCGAATACCGGCTCGAAGCCACCTGCGCAAACGAAACGGTGGCAGAGGCGCTCGGCGTCGAACCCGGTAGCCCGATTTTCCTGATCGAACGCACCTCGTATTGCGCCGGGCATCAACCGGTCGATTACGAAAAGCTTTACTACCGTGGCGATCAGATCCAGTTCGTGACGCGCCTCGCCCGGCGCCCGAAATCCTGACCGCCAGCGCGGCGGAATGCGCGCAATGAAAGGCACCTGACGCGCGGCCACGCGCGGATCGTTCGACTAGCGAGGACAGCAGCAATGGATGTGGGCTTTACCTTCTGGCTCTTCGCGGTCTCGCTTGGCGCAAGCGCGCTGGGCGGCATGCTCGGCATGGCCAGCGGCATCTTTATCGTGCCCATCCTGACCATGTTCGGGCACCTCGACATCCACGTCGCGATCGGCGCCAGTATCGTCTCCGTGATCGCGTGCTCATGCGGCGGCGCGGCGCCGTTCCTGCGCGGCCGCACCACCCATGTAAAGCTGGCGGTCGTACTGGAAACGGCTACCACGCTGGGCGCACTGTGCGGCGTGTTGCTGGTCGGCCTGCTGCCGGTGTCCGCCCTCTTTCTGCTGTTTGCGCTGATCCTGCTGGTATCGGCGCGGCAAATGCTTGCGCGCCGCGCGGACCCGGGCACAGCGCTACGCGCAGCCGGTGCCGGCGGATGGAGCGCGTCGCTCGGACTCGATTCGAGCTATCCGGACCACGCCTCGGGCCGCGAGATCGCCTATCAGGTGCAGCGAGTGCCGGCGGCCATGCTGCTGATGTACGGCGCGGGGCTCGTCTCGGCGCTGCTGGGAATCGGTAGCGGTGTACTGAAGATTCCCGCCATGGATACGGCACTGCGCCTTCCGATCAAGGTCTCGTCGGCGACCTCCAACTTCATGATCGGCGTGACGGCCGCGGCCAGCGCAGGCGCGTATTTCCTGCGCGGCGATATCGTCAGTGCAATTGCCGGGCCGGTTGCGCTGGGCTCCGTCGCCGGTGCGGTGCTGGGAGCGCGCGTGCTGATGCGGGTGTCCAACGAGAGGCTGCGGGTGTTGTTTGTCGTGGTGCTGGTGGCGCTCGCTGCGCAGATGCTGTTCGAGGCGTTTCACCTCCACCCGTTCGGCGGCCAGGCATGAGCGGCGGGATCCCGGCAACATGCGCTTCGCTCGAACGCCTGCTCGCTGCACTGCTCAAGGGTGGGACATGGATCGCATCACTAACGATTGCGACCGGTCTGCTGCTGACGCTCGGCCAGCCACACGCGCACATCTATTGCGGCCTGACGCTGTCGGGCTCGTCTATCGTCACAGTGGGGATTGGGCTGTTTATTCTGCTGCCGGTGCTGCGGCTTGCGCTGATGCTTGGGGTGTTCCTGCACCGACGCGACTACCGGTTTAGCGCGGTCACCGCGCTGGTTCTTCTGATCGTGCTGACCGGTTGCGCCGTGGGCGCCCATCTGAGCGTGTCGATGCCAGGCTGAAGGTCCTGCTTCGCATCCTGTTTCGCACGCTGCTTCGCACCGTGAGTGCCTGAACTGCGCACGCGCCTGACGTATCAGGCGCGTGCCAATCGAACCTGCCCTAACCTGCTAATCAGTTCGTGCCTGCATTGCCAGCCGTAGCCGGCAGACGCGATTTCGACGGATGGCCCATGCCGCCTTCCTGCAGCCAGTAGCCGAGAGCCATGAAGATTCCGCCGCCGGCGAGGTTGCCGAGGGTCACGAAAACTTCGTTGTGGATCGCGCCAGCCAGCGTGACATTCTCAGGATGCTCGCCAAGCAGCGCGAGTGCGAACACGAACATGTTCGCGACACTGTGCTCGAAGCCGCATGCAACGAAAGCAAACACCGGCCAGAAAATCAGGCCCAGCTTTGCGCCGTCGTTGCTGGTGCGTGCCGCCATCCAGATGGCGAGGCACACGAGCCAGTTACACAGCAGGCCCTTCGCGAAGAGCGCCAGACCCGGCGCCGACATCTTCGCCGTCACCGCCTTGAAGAACACTTCCGAACCGTCGGTCAGCAGCACGCCACCGCCGGCCGCATGCAGGAGCGCAGCCAGTACCACGGCGCCGATCAGATTGCCGATCCAGCAGACGATCCACACCAGCACCATGCCGCCAACACCCGTCTCGCCGCGCAGCACCGCGAGCGGCATATACATCGCCGTGCCCGTGAACAGGTCCGAGCCGGCGAACACGACGATGGTGAGCGCGCACGCAAACACAGCGCCCATGATCAGGTGAACGTAAGCTGGATCGACGTGCGAGCCGACTGAGAACATCAGGATATCGCCGAAGCCGATATAGGCTCCAGCCATGGCCGCGCCAATCAGAAAAGCGAGGGGCGAGCGCACAATAGCCGACACTTTATGTGCACCGGTCTTTGCGAATTTGTCGATACTGTCTGCGTACATCATTGCTCCAGAGGTTGGTCTCCCGCCCGTCGCCAGGGGCTCGGCGGTGCGTCAAACTGGCGCATATGATAGGGCGACAAATCGCGTTGTCGATCAACAAGTGCCGGTATTCGCGGCTCAATAAAACTGTACTCCCGCGACCGCGTGAGTTCTGTATCCCTTTTTGAGTACCGTGCACACAGATGGGGCGACAGGACCACATTTGCGCTTCCTCAGTGGCGCTTTACTGCGACATTTCGATCATTGCTAATGCGCGAATAATCTGCTGCCATTGCGCCGCGCTGCGGGACGCGCGCGTCTCTATTACTGAATATTTCTCGCGACGACCAAAGTCACTGCACTAAAAAAAACGCCCTGCCGATCGCAGGGCGCCTGGGTCGTTTCGCATGAGACAGGTCTCATTGCGCGTTACCAACTGCCCGCTTACTTTGCCGGCGCGCTAGCCACATCGAGTGTCTTCAGGTCCTCGGCCGACAGCGTCAGACGCGTCGCGGCCGCGAGACTTTCCAGTTGCTCCACCGAGGTGGCGCTGGCAATCGGCGCGGTCACGCCCGGACGCGCGATGACCCATGCCAGCGCGACGGCGGCCGGCGTGGTGTGGTTGCGTTTCGCCACGTCGACCAGTGCATCGATAATCCGGAAACCGCGCGGGTTCAGATACTTTTCGACGCGCGAGCCGCGCGCGGCGTTCGTCGTATCTTCCTTCGAACGGTACTTGCCGCTCAGAAAACCGCTGGCGAGACTGAAATACGTCACCACAGCAAGCCCGTTTGCCGTGACAACCGGTTCGATGTCGTTCTCATACCCTGCGCGGTCGTACAGGTTGTATTCGGGCTGGACGATCTGATAGGCCGGCAAGTCCTCGTCCTTCGCGATCGCCATGGCGGCTTGCAAGCGCGCACCGCTATAGTTCGACGCGCCGATCACACGCACCTTGCCTGCCTTGATGAGCTTCTGATAGGCGCCGAGCGTTTCGTCGAACTGGGTCTTTTCGTCGTCGAGATGCGAGAAATAGACGTCGATGTAATCCGTCTGCAAGCGACGCAGCGAATCGTCGACGGCGGCCTGGATGTTCGCGGCCGACAAACCGGCGCGCGTGCTCAACATACCTACTTTGGTTGCGAGCACAATCTTCTCGCGCTTGCCGCTTTGCTTGAACCACTTGCCGATGATGGTTTCCGACTCGCCGCCCTGATGGCCGTCGACCCACGCGGAATACACGTCAGCGGTATCGATGAAATTCAGGCCGTGCTCGACAAACGCATCGAGAATGGAGAACGAAGTGCGTTCGTCGGCGGTCCAGCCGAACACATTGCCGCCGAACACGAGCGGTGCGACCTGAAGATCCGATGTGCCGATTTTGCGTTGCTGCATGACGGTTCCTGTCGAGTGAATTACCGGACAAAAAGCATAGCACCCGGACAGAAATCAGGTGTCCGGCCACTCAGCCTTGCGTGCGGCTTACATCACTTCGTCACTTCGTCACATTGTCACTTCGTCAAACGCGCCCGCACGGTGTATTCGTTGTCGAGCACCGCATCGAAATCGTGGTCCTCGTCTCCTCGCGCATGGAAATCGGCCGAGAGCGGCTCGACGGGATAACCGCGCTTCTCCCAGGCATCGAGACCGCCCTTGAGCGCGTGCACGTGATGAATATTCTTGCGATGCAACTGCGTCACGATGCGCTTGGCGGTGGCTTCGTTGGGACACACGCAGTAGACGACGATCGGACGCGCCAGCAAGGCGGGCTCGAGCTGATCCGGCGACTCCAGATCCAGCGCGCGGGCGCCGGGAATCCGGTAGGCCTCCTTCTCGCGCACCTCCTTGGGACGTGCATCGAAGATCAGCGGCGGCGCGTCCGACTTCATCAGTTCGTCCAGTTGCTCGGGCGAAATGCGCACCTTGGCGAGCCAGCGGCGAAACTGCACGCGGCGAATCCACCGGTACGCAAGAAAGGCCGCGCCCAGCACCCCGAAAATATCGAACACCGTGCCGTGATTGTGTCGAACCAGCAGCATCAGTTGGGCGATTTCATCATGCAAGGCCGCACCGCCGACGAGCCACGCACCGGCCCATAGCGATGCACCGAGCACATCCCAGAGCAGGAAAATGCGCGGATCGATAGAGGTCGTGCCGAGCAACGGCGCCGCGATGAGACCCAGTCCAGGGATGAATTTGGATACCGTGAGAAGCGGCGCGCCGAAGCGTTCGAAGAAGTGACGCGCGACCCGCACCGTGGCGTCGAAGGACAGCGAATAGCGCACCAGCGAATTGAGCATGCGCCGGCCGCGCAGCCGTCCCACGGTGAACCAGAGCGCGTCGGCGAGCAGCGTCGCGCAGATCGCGGCCGTGAACACGCCTGCATAGGAGACTTGCCCCATGGCGGCCATGGTGCCGGCCAGAATCAGCATGGGCGCGGCCGGCAACGGCATGCCGAGTTGCGTGATCAGCACGCTCATGAACACGGTCCACGCGCACAGCGACGGTGGAATAGCTGTCGGGAATTGCCACACGATACCGCTCCGGGAAAGCCATCGCCGATGGCTGAACTTCGTTCTGTCTCTGCAGCCCTGGCAAAACCCGGCTTACTGTCGACCGACGGATTCTAAACAAAAATGCCAATTCGCATCATCGAGCCGGGCGATCGAACGGGCCGCACGCACGCCGCCTCCCTACCGGTCGTCCAGCCGCCATGCCCGCTGCGCCCTTGCGGGCATGCAGCGGGAATCTGCCGAACCTGTAGAAGCGAAAGACGCGCGCGAGGCGCTCAGCTGGAAGTGAAAGCGACGTACGGACCGGTGCCGCCGCCTGGCGAGCTCGCACCCGCCATGCCGTAGTAGACGTGGCGCCCGAAGAAGAACGGCAAGCCCATATCGAAGGTGCCGGACATATACGAGGCGATATCGTTGAACGCGTAGTTGCCGGAACTGAGCAACGTGTTCGCATTGGCCACATTGAAGTTGATGGTGGCCGTCGTGAGATTGTTGCCGGCAATCGAAACCGAGCGCGCCAGCGTCGTGCCCGGAACATAGTCCTTGCGGCTGTTCACGCCAATGCTCGCATCCTGGAAGAACAGCACGTTCGAGCCCGAATCGAAGAACGCCGTGCCGGCGTAAGCGGTGCCGTTGTAGTTCGCGTTGAAGTCGCCCCAGGAGCTGGTCGTCAGCACGGTGGCGCCGCTGCCGGCGAGCGTGTTGTTGGGCTGCGTATCGATACCGAATACGAGCGTACCGCTTGCCGATTGCGCGCCGCTCGCGTCGAGCGGCTGCATCTCCACCACGATGCCGTTACTGTCCGCCCCGAAGAATTGCACGGGGTTGCTCACCTGCTGGGTGATCGCCTGGTTCGTCACGCTGCAGTTCGAACTTGTGCACGCGTAGTAGAACCCCGCCGGGCTATTCGTCACGCACTGGCTGCCGCAGTCTTGCGGCGCCACGCCGAGTCCGAGAATGCCATTCGCGCCCAGATCCGTCGGCACCGCAAACGGCGGCTGTTGCTGGCAGTCGCCGGGTGCGGAAGCGTTGAGCAGCGGGTCGGACATCACCTGAATGGGCACGTTCTGCGCCACTTCGCCGCCTAGCCTGAGATCGGCGTTGCGCACGGTGCCCCACGAGTAGCCGCTGCCGAACAGCGCGCATTCGGCGATGGTGGCCCCGCTCGATGTCTGGGTCTGCGGGTTGAGCGTATCCAGCGTCGTCGCAGGAATGGCCGAGGCGAACAGGCGCAAGCCGAACGACTCGGTATCGAGCAGCACGTTGTCGATCGTCGTGCAGTTCGCAGCCGCGCCGCTGCCGGCCGTGCAGAGGGTCACGCTGACCATCGGCAGGTTGAACCGGTTAAAGGACGTGTGCGACACGCTGATCGACACCGCATTGGCGGCGAGCGCGGTCGGCACCGCACCCGGATTCGACGGACTGATCGTGCCGTTCGTGGCCGCTGGGCCGTTGGTCGGCGGGTTGGACGGGGCGTTGCTCGAATTTCCGCTTGTCGAAGTGGACGACGAACTGCCGCCGCCACCGCCGCACGCGGCGAAACCGCACAGAATGGCCGCAAGCAACGCCCACGCGAATTTTTTTGTCATCTTGATCATGATCATTGCAGGTCGTCGGGACTCGTACCTTGTGGGAGTGCCCCGGGCAACCAGGCCCGGCCGCTGAAGTGGCCCATGTGTCCGCCGGACTGCACGATCAGCCCCGTCTGCAGCACCGTGGCGGGCCCGTGGCCGCCGCCCTGGGTCGCGCGTGCCGCGCTCACGCCCTGCAGATACGCCGGGAAATAGCTGCCCAGCAGCGTGCTGAGCGGCGCCATCTGCGGGCCTTGCCAGACCACGGCGAACACGCTGCCACCCTGCGCAATGTATTCGCGCACGACAGTGCCGGATAGAAGCGTGGTTTCATTGACCGTATAGGCCACCGCCGCTGAACTGGTGTGCTGCACCAGCCGCGTGGCCGCACTGGCACGACTCGCCGGCCAGCTCGGCGCGCCGCCGAGCGCGGCCTGCGCGGGGATGCCGGCGGCTAGCGTGATCACCCCCGCCACCGCGCGAAGCATGCTGCCTGTCATTCTTTCTCCCGGGTTTTCTTATCGCGCGCAGGGACGTGTTCTGACTTGCGCCACCTTACACAGCGAGGATGGATTATTAGGGGGATCGAGTGCTTCTAATCGGCGGAAAAGAACGGGAGAAAGGCCGCAATTGCGGATTGTTCGACGGTGCAAGGCGGGCGCATGAATAGCCACGGCCCGCCGGCCGGCTGAGGTGCAGTCCTCGTCGGGCCGTTGCTGGCCGGGCCCCGGTCACGCGCATGGCGCGCAAGTTCGCGCCCGTTTGTAAGTCATCCAGTACGGGAGCGCCGCGGATTCGCCCGCAAGGCGTCGATCTGGTCGAGCAGATCGAGCACCAGCGCAATGCCGGGCGGATTGATCTCGAGATCATGCGCGAGCCGCCGCGCGGTCCGCACGCGCCGCAGCGACGCGCCGCCAAAGCGCCACTCGTCGGGATTCGCGCCGCGCGGATCGAACGCGCCCTCGGCGACCCACAGGGTGACCTCCTGCTCCGACGCACCGCTCGCCCGGCATAGCTCGACCAGCGTGAATTCGACTTCGTCATTGACAATCTGGCCTTCCAGATAGGTCGTCACGGACTCTTTCATGATGAGCGATCATCCATAAAAATGCGCACGCGGATCGAAGTTGCACGCCTGCCGCAGCGCCTTGTAGGCGGCTTCGGCACCCGGCGTGTCGGCAGCGGGCAAGACGATGTTCAAGACCACATAGAGATCGCCGGCCGGCGCGTTGCCGCCGCTGCCCGGAATGCCTTTGCCTTTGAGGCGTAAGCGCCGGCCACCCGCCGAGCCTTTGGGCACGGTCATCTCGACCAGGCCGTCCGGTGTCGGCACGGCGACCGGTGCACCCAGCGCGGCTTCCCACGGCGCGACCGGCAAGTCGATCGAAACGTCGCGCCCGTCGAGGCGAAAGCGCGGATGCTCGCGAAACGCGATCTCCAGAAACAGGTCGCCGGCCGGTCCGCCACCGACGCCCGGGCCGCCTTGTCCGGCAAGCCGCAAGTGCTGCCCGGCCTTGACGCCCTTCGGAATGGTCACGTTCAAGGTGCGGGTTTGCAGCGCGACGTGGCCCTGTTCGTCGACTGTGGGCATCTGCAGCGAGATGGCGCGTTGCGCGCCGCGGTAGGCCTCCTCCAGGTCGATCAGCACCTTCGCGTGATGGTCCTGACCGCCCATGCTGGCCGACGCGCCGTGCCGGGCGTGGCCGCCGCGGGCGCGGCCGAACATCGCTTCGAAGAAATCGTCGAGGTTGGCCTCAGCGCCCGCCTCGTGGCCTGCTCCCTGCCCGAAGCCGCCGTCGCCCGCTCCGCGGAATTCGAAGCCTGCGTCCCAGTCAGGCGGAGGCTGGAAGTCCTGACCGCTTTGCCATTCGCTGCCCAGCCTGTCGTAGGCAGCGCGTTTTTCCGGGTCCTTCAGCACCTCGTACGCCGCGCCGAGATCTTTGAAGCGCTCTTCGGCGTCGGCCTGTTTGCTGACATCCGGATGATATTTGCGAGCCAGCTTGCGATACGAGCGCTTGATATCGTCCTGGGTCGCGGCCCGCTCCACCCCGAGGGTTGCGTAATAGTCCTTGTATTTCATTTGAATGACAGCCCCTGAAAGGTGAGGACGGCACTGCGTTCAAATTGCCGGCGGCGCGAGCTTGCCACGCCGCCCGCGGTCATTCGGTGAAGCGAAAATAGCCGCTATGCAGCAGCACCGGTCTGGCGCCCACTTCGGCGAGCATTTCGCGGGCCGCCTGTTCGATCGCATGCCGGTGCGAATCGAACGCGCTGATCAGGTCGCTTTCCCGCAGCGAGACCGCGCCGAAGTGATCTTCGAGCGCCTCCGCGGTGATGGCGCACTGGACATGCTCGTCATCCACGATGGCCGTGAAGGCGACGACGAGATCCCGGCCGCAGTATTCCGGGCTTTCTTGCGGGAAATGAATGTGCATGACACCTGCCTGGCTGTTCCGTGGGCTCTGCATGCCGGCGAACCCAACGAGATCGGACGTCTGCGTGAGCGCATGCATGGCGATTCGTCATGCCGCGGTCACACACGCGTTCCTTCAGCATAGACGACGCGTGCTGCTGCACAAGCCGCGCCATTGGACTTGTTGTCGCGGTGGCCAGCCTCGCGGCGCTCCTTCAGCTTTAGACAGGCCACGGCAGTTCAAGTGGGCCTAAGCCAGCTCAGGATCCACGTGGTCACGACGATTTCGCAGCCGCGCGCCTCGTTCAGGGGCTGCCCGGCTATCAGTCGCCGGTCCGCGCCATGTCTCTGCTATTCGCCGAGGAGCGCCGGCCGACGCCGAAGCTGCGCAGTTTTGTCGGCTTCGGGTGGCGACGTCTGGTTGAGCGGGGCGGATGGCTGCGCCCGGTCGGGACCGTCCATTGCTACTGAAGGTAGATCCTCACTCAAGGAGTACGTGATGAGCAAAACGCCACAGACCACGCCCCCGGATCTCGAACATCCGGATCCCACCCGTCACAGTGACAATGAGAAAAGCAAAATGCCCGAACGGCATGACGAATCGCGCAAGCAGTCGCCCGCGGACAAGCCCGGCAAGAAGCCGGGCGAAGGTGAAACGCCGGTAGGTTGAGATCACGCGCTGGCGCGGTGCACACGTTCAGGACTTGTCCGCGTCCCGTCCGTTGCCGGCCAGCGCGCTGACCCAGCCGCTGCGCGGTTTGCCCGCCGTCTCGGCGATCTGCCAGGCAAACAGGCCAGGTATGAAGATCAGCAGGTCGCGAATCCGGCGCGCGCCCGCCAGCGCGAGACAGGTGGCCGGATCGAGTCCCAGCGCACCGCCGATCAACACGAAACCGCCCTCCTGCACGCCCAGGCCGCCCGGTACAAAAAACGCCGCGCTGCTCACCGCCTGAATCAGCGACTCGATCACCACGGCCTCGGTAAAGCTCACCTGCGTGCCGAGGAAATACAGCGCCACCCAGATTTCGAGGGCCGTCGCGAGACATTGCACCGGTTGCCAGAAGAACAGGTAGCGCAGCACCACGCCACGGCGGCGCCAGATCAGTTTGATGGCCTGATCGATCTGCGCGGACTGTCCAACGAGCGCCGCCAGCTTGCCGCTGGTCGCGTGATTGAGCATGCGCGTGAGGCGCTCGAAAGGACTGGCGTGCTGCACCAGCGAAAACAGCACCAGCAGCGGCGTCAGCGCGACAATGCCCCACGCGAGGTCAGACGCTAGCCGTAACGTGCCGGATTGCGCGTGCGCAAACAGAAAGCCTATGCCGACCATCGTGAACATCAACTGGCTGATCAGCGTGAGCTGGATGTCGGCCACGAGGCTCGCCACCGCCGTCGACGCACGCACGCCGCGCCGCCGCAGCAGGCGAAACGACACCACCTCGCCGCCGATGCGCGCCACCGGCAGCATGCAGTTCACCGACTCGCGAACCCAGACGATCTGCAGCATTGCCAGCAGGCTCGGGCGGTTCGCGCCACGGATCAGCGTCTGCCAGTCGCGCGCGTTGGCGAACATGGGCAGCACGTGCACGACGCCCGCCAGCAGCAAACCCGCGCCTGCAGCGCGCATCAACCCCAGAACCGCGCCCGGATTGTCGTGAAACACCAGCCACAGCGACGCCACGAGGCCGAGCAGCGCCGCGACACGCCCCAGATGCCGGTTCATGCCGGCACCCTGCGGAGTCGGCGCTGTAGCGCCTCGCCGCCGCTTTGGGAAAAAATCTGCATGGCCCGTTACTCGTCCTGTACCGGGGACAGCAAGCCGTTGCCATCCACCTCGAAACTGAAGCCGCGCCAGATCACCCGTGTCGAGAAGAAGCTCGCCACGAAGACCGCAAACGACACGATATCCCAGAACGCCAGCAACAACAGGTCCCGATGCGCTTGCCGTAAAGCACGATCCGACTGCATTTTAAGTGTCAGCCGTGCGAGCAGCGCGGCGAAAGCAAGTGCCCATGACCACGTGGCGGCACCGGCGAAGATCACCGTCAGCAGCGCGAACGGCAGCGGGTGCATGAGCGCCGAGCCGAGGTGGCCCACCGGGTCGATCGTGCGGATGGTTCGGCTCCAGCGCAATTCGTGCGCCATCAGCTCGCCCAGGCCCACCTCGACGCATGCGTGTGCAATGGTGAACGGCGGGACGACCACCTCCTCGCCGATTTTGCGCACTGCTTCGCCGATCGCGTGATCCTCGGCCAGGTGATGCACGAAGCGGCCAAAGCCGCCAATCCTGTCGAGCGTGGCGCGGCGCATCGCAATCGTCGGTCCGAAACAGGGACGCGCGAGACCGAAGGTGAGCCCGGTCACCACCCCCGGCAGAAACTGGTAGTTGGTCGTGGCCTCCGAAAGGCGCGGCCAGAATCCGGGATCGGGCTGGCCGCGATACGCGCACGTGACGAGCCCGACACCGGGCTTTTCCAGTTCGCCAACCAGATGACGCAAATAGTTCGGGCCGACGCTCACGTCGCTGTCTGCGAACACCAGTACATCATGCTGCGCTTCGGGCAGCATGTTGATGATGTTGCTCATCTTGCGATTCGGTCCGTAGAGCCGCGTATCGGCGACCACGGTGATATGCGCCTCGGGATAGCGGTGTCGCAATGCCTCGACGGTGTGCAAGGCCGGGTCTGCGGGATCGTGTACGCCGAACAGGAATTGCACCGGCCCCGGATAGGTCTGCTCACAGAAGCTCGACAGATTGCAAAACAGCGTTCGCTCCGCACCGTGGAGCGGCTTGACGACAGTGACAGGCGGAAAGCTGGCGGGCTCGGCCGGCGCACGCGCAAAGAACCGCGTGACGAGGGCGCCTGCCAGCAAGGTATAGAGCATGCCCAGCACGGCACCGGTGCCACTGATCCCTGCGAGGGTGACGGCAAACAGATGCAGGCTGCGCTGCGGCCCTTGTTCGTAACCGATCCAGCCGATCACGAGCAACGCGCTCATCAGGCACGCGAGCCACCCTGCACGCTTGATCATCGGAGCATCCTGCTGAAGCGGCTGCGGTGTCCGGGACAGATCAAGCACCGCGTGTCCATCGCTTGCGCCGCCGTCATCACGCTTCGTGCGCGCGCAGGAACCGGAAGAACTCCACGCCTTCGCGCAGACGCCGCATCATCATGTCCCAGCTCATCAGCATCTCGCGCACGATTTCCCAGATCTTCGACGGCCGGAAATAGAAGCGCTTGTAAAAGCTCTCGACGTGGTGATAGATCTCCTCACGCGACAGGTGCGGATAACCGATCGCCGCCAGCTGCACCCCTTCCTTGCTCACCAGGTTGATCACCTTGTTTTCCTGCAGCCAGCCGTTTTCCACCGCCTGATCGTAGAGCCGCGTGCCCGGATACGGCGCGGCGAGCGACACCTGGATCGTGTGCGGGTTGATTTCCTTCGCGTACTCGATCGTCTTTTCGATCGTTTCCTGCGTCTCGCCCGGCAGCCCCAGAATGAACGTGCCGTGAATC